>NZ_SJZB01000009.1 GCF_004337445.1 Parasulfuritortus cantonensis
ACCTACAACATGGCGGTCGACGGCATGCGTTCGTTCGACATCTACCAGCCGCTCGACGACAAGGAGCGCATCGAGGTGCTGACCGGCGCGGCCGGCTTCCTGTACGGCGTCACCTCGCCGGCCGGGATGGTCAACTTCATCACCAAGCGGCCCGGCGCCGAGCCGCTCCGCGTCGCCACCGTCGGGCTGCAGGACGAGCAGCTGTACGGCCAGCTCGACCTGGGCGGGCCGCTGCCGGGCCGCACGGACCTGGCCTACCGGGTCAACCTGGCCTACGCGGACGCCGGCGACCTGGGCGCCGAGCACCAGAGCCAGGCCCGCTTCCTGGCCTCCGGGGCGCTCGACTGGCACCTCGGCCCGGACACCGTGCTGGCCCTGGAGGCGGCACGCTCGCGGCGCAAGCTGGACTACGCCCAGGCCCTGTTCATGACCTCGGCCGCGCTCGGCATCCCGGACGCGCCGGACGCCTCAAAAAACTGGGGCGCCCCCTACACCGGCGCCACCGACACCACCACGCGCCTGGGCGCCGCCCTCGACAGCCGCCTGAACGAGGTCTTCAAGCTGCGCGCCAAGCTGCGCTACAGCGACATCGGCCGGTCCTACTTCCTGAACCGGCAGGTCTGGCAGAACGCCGACCTGGACTACAAGTGGCGGGTCGATTCGCAGTCCTTCTTCCACACCGTGGTCAAGCAGGCCGCCCTGTTCCTGGACGCCGACCTCGCCACCGGGCCGCTGCGCCACATGGTCACCGCCGGCCTCACCCGCGACGACTACGATTCCGGCAACAACGGCTACCGCGGCACCACCTATGCCACGGTGTACCCGGGCAACCTGTACGGCGAGCCGTCCTATCCCGCCTACAGCCTGCCGCCGGCCGGCACCTCGGCCGCCCAGGAGACGGTCTACTCGACCTTCCTGCTGGCCGACCGCATCGCCCTGGGCGAGCACTGGGCGGTCATGCTGGGCGGCAGCCGCGCCAGGGTCGACGACGAATACACCTCCCGCTCGGCGGCCGGCGTGGAGACGGTGCGGCGCTACGACGAGGGCCGCTTCACCCCGGCCGCCTCGCTCAGCTACACGCCGGTGCCGGTCCTGACCGCCTACGCCGCCTATACCGAATCGCTCCAGCAGGGCTTCACCGCCGGCTCGACCGCCGCCAACGCCGGCGAGGTGTTCGCGCCCTACGTCGGCAAGCAGAAGGAGGTCGGCGCCAAGGCCAGCCTGGCCGGCCTGAACCTGGCCGTGGCCTGGTTCCGCATCGACCAGGCCAACCAGTACGTCGACCCGGCCACCAACGTGGCCAGCCAGGACGGCCGCGCCGTGCACCAGGGCTGGGAATTCACCGCCACCGGCAAGGCGACCGAGCGGCTCACCCTGACCGGCGGCTTCACCGTGCTCGACGCCGAGATCGACAAGGCCGCCGCCAACGTCGGCAAGACGCCCCAGGGCGTGCCCGAACGGATGGCCCGCCTGTACGCCGAATACGACCTGCCCGGGCTGCCCGGCCTGACCCTGACCGGCGGCGTCTCCTACACCGGCAAGGTGCCCTGGGATGCCGCCAACACGCTCTACGTCGACGCCGTCACCGTGTACGACGCCGGCCTGCGCTACCGCACCCGGACGGCCGGCCACGACACCACCTGGCGCCTCAACGTCGCCAACCTGACCGGCGAGGACTACTGGACCACGCGCTCCGGGATCCTCTACCTGGGGGCGCCGCGCACCCTCAGCCTGTCGGCCAGCCTGGCCTTCTGAACCATGCCGGCCAGCCACCCCCAATCAACCTCTACAAGGAAGCAGATGACACCGAAACTGACCCTATGGCTGCCCGTCGCGGCGGCCCTGATGAGCCCGGCCCAGGCCGCCCGTGCCGAGGTGGCCGACCAGGAACTCGCCCCGGTCGTGGTCGAGGACCTGCGCACCGCCCTGCCGGCACCGGCCACGCCGGCCTACGAGCGCACCGCCGTGCCGGCCAGCGTCGCCGCCGAGCAGGAATTCAGCCACGAGGACATCCAGGCCATGCGCCCGCGCGACATCTTCGACCTCATGGAAGGTTCCCTGGGCATGAGCGTCACCCGCCAGGGCTCGCGCGTGAACAACTTCTCCAGCAACCGGGGCGGCAACGTCGGCTTCATCCTGGACGGCGTCTACCTGACCGCCACCGAGGCCCAGCGCGTGGTCGGCGACATCCCGGTCGAGATGATCGCCTCGATCAAGTTCATCCGCGACTCCTCGGTGCTCGGCATCCTGCCGGTGATGGGCTTCGGCTCCCGGGTCAGCACGCCCAGCCAGGGCGTCGTCGTGATCGACACCATCCGGCGCGACGGCGGCGACGACAGCACCCGCCTGAAGGGCAGCTACGCCAGCTACGAGACCTGGAAGGGCAACGCCAACTTCCGGCGTTCCTGGCAGGACGGCCGCCTGCAGCTGGGCGGCGGCTACCAGCACTCCGAGAGCGCCGGCAAGCCGGACTGGAACAATGGCTACCGGGCCGATACCTACATGCTCAACGGCGGCTGGAAGGACAGCGAGCTCATGGCCATGGCCTCGTTCTTCGCCAACGACGGCATGCGCGAGATCCAGCGCTACATCGGCGTGGTCGAGGGCGCCTCGGTGCCGGTCGGCACCCTGAACAGCGCGATCTGGAAATACGACCCGCGCGACACCCGGCTGTTCAGCCTCAACCTGGCCCGCTACTGGAACGACCGCCACACCACGGCGCTCACCTACGGCGCCACCAGGGTGGACGGTACCGGCTGGTTCTACAGCACCACCAGCGACCCGAGCACGGTGCCCGGGCGCGACTTCAAGGACCAGTCCAGCGACCTCAACCTGTCGCACACCATCACCGGCACGCAGAACACCTTCAAGGCCGGCGCCCAGCGGGTCGGCTACTACCAGCTGAGCGAGACCACCAGCACCGGTACGCCGCGCGAGGAGGAAATCTACGGCCTCTACCTGTCGGACGAGTACCGCATCACCCCGGCCTGGTCGGTGGATGCCAGCGCCCGGGCCGACAAGAAGCACGTCACCAAGGGCGGCGACAAGTACGGTGCCGACGGCAGCACCATCCAGCTCTCGGACGACACCTGGACGGACCGCGCCGATCTCGTCTCGGTGGGCAGCGCCTGGCAGATCGATCCGGTCTGGCGCGTCAGCGGGCGCTACGCCTACAGCCGCACGCCGGCCCCGGACACCCTCACCACGGCGGCCGACACGGAACTGCCGGCCGAGCGCCTGAGCCGCTGGGAACTGGGCCTCGACGCCAAGCTGCACCCGGCCCTGCAGGTCGGCTTCACGCCCTTCTACTACGTCGCCCGCGACGCCAAGGTGGTCGACTCCACCGTGCCCGGCATCGACGTCTACAACCCGGACACCGGCAGCTACGAGACCCTGAGCGTCTACACCACGGCCGACAAGGTCACCCGCAAGGGCTTCGAGCTGAGCCTGAAGGGCCGTTTCGCCGACGACGCCTTCGGCTACGAGCTGGGCTGGAGCCACTTCACCGACGACTCGGTGAACGCCGACTCGGGCGGCGTGGAGACCCCGAAGAACCGCTACAGCGCGCGCCTGAACTGGCGCCACGGCCCCTGGACCAGCAACCTGAGCGTGCTCAAGGTGGACGCCTACTGCCACTACTTCAAGGGCGCTTGCCTGCCGACCGGCGACTTCACCGTGGTCAACCTCAACGTCAGCCGCAAGTTCAGCCACGGCGTCACGGTCTCCCTGTTCGGCCAGAACCTGCTCGACGACCACTACTACACCCGCCACAAGACCGGCAACGGCAGCACCGTCTACACCCTCTCGGACGGCGCCATCACCGACGTCGGCGCCACCTACGGCATCGAACTGGAGGTCGCCCTGTGAACCGTACCCTGACCCGTTTCCAGCGCCGCGCCCGGGCGCTCCTGATCGCCGGCCTGCTGGCCGCGGCCCCGGCCTGGGCCGAGCGCGTCGTCACCGACATGGCCGGCCGCCAGGTCCACATCCCGGACCAGGTGCACAAGGTCTACGCGGTCGGCCACTGCGTGCCGGCGGTGGCCGCGGTGGCGCCCGACAAGCTGGCCAACAACGGCCGCCTGCCGGCCGCCGCGGCCCGCTACCTGGCGCCCGCCTTCCTGGCCGGCAAGGCCGTGCCCAAGGCCGGCATGCGCTTCTCCGACGAGGAGATACTGCGCATGGCGCCCGACCTGGTGGTCATGGAGACCATGCCCGGCGCCGCCGACCAGGCCGCCCGCCTGGAGGCCAAGCTGCGCGTGCCGGTGCTCCTGATCGACCAGGACCTGCTGCGCTTCAAGCAGACCTTCGCCTTCCTGGGCGAGGTGCTCGGCCGGCCCGAGCAGGCCCAGGCGCTGGCCGGCTTCGTCGCCACCTACATCGACCCGATCGGGTCCAAGGCGCGCATCATCCCGGTGGCCAAGCGGGTGCGCGTGTACTACGCCGAGGGCCCGGACGGCCTCTCCACCAACCCGGCCGGCTCCAGCCATACCCAGGTGCTCGACTACGTCGGCGGCATCAACGCGGCCCGGGTCGCCAACCTGCCCGACGAGGGCATGGCCAAGGTGTCGCTGGAACAGCTCTACCTGTGGCGGCCCGACCGCATCCTGGTCTGGACCCCGGCCGCCGACCAGCTGACCACCTGGCACGCGGTCGTCGACGGCCCGCTCTGGCAGCGCCTGGACGCGGTCAAGGCCGGCCGGGTCAGTCAGATCCCCTGGCTGCCCTACAGCTGGTTCGACCGGCCGCCCGGCAGCAACCGCATCCTCGGCGTGCTCTGGCTGGCCAACCTGCTCTATCCGGAGGTCTTCCCGTTCGACATGGTGGCGGTGACGCGCGAGTACTTCCGGCTCTTCTACCACGCCGACCTCTCGGCCGCCGACGCCCGCTACCTGCTCGGCCTGGCGACGCCGGCGGCGGCCGCGGAGCCGTCCCGATGAGCGGCGACTTCTCCATCCTGGCCCTCTACGGCCAGGCCACCGGCGTGGTCCAGGCCGTGGTCCTGCTACTGGTCGCCGCCTCCCTGGTGTGCTGGGCGGTGATCATCGAGAAGACCGCCCTGCTGCGCCGCCTGTACCGCCAGGCCGACGCCTTCGAACGCCAGCTCCCGGCGCCCGACGGCCTGGCCGGGCAGCTCGGCCGGGCGGGCGCTGCCGAGGCCGCCCGGCCGCGTGCCGGCGAGCCCGAGGCGGCGCGCCGCGAACGCATCGAGGGGCGCATGCGCGAGGACCTGGCCGGTACCATGATGGCCGCCGAACGGCGCCTCTCCTACCTGGCCACGACCGGCTCGGCGGCCCCCTTCGTCGGCCTGTTCGGCACCGTCTGGGGCATCATGCACGCCTTCATCGGCATCGCCGAGCGCCAGGACACCAGCCTGGCGGCGGTGGCGCCGGGCATCGCCGAGGCGCTCGCCGCCACCGCGGTCGGCCTGGTCGCCGCCATCCCGGCCGCCATCGCCTACAACAAGCTGGCCGGCGACTTCGGCCTCTACGCCCGCCGCATGCACCTGGCCATCGCCCGCCGGGCACGCCGCCTGGCCGAACCGGAGCACCCGGCATGATCGCGCGCCAGGCCGAATACGAGGCGCCGCGCCCGGTCGCCGAGATCAACGTGACGCCGTTCATCGACGTCGTCCTGGTCCTCCTGGTGGTGTTCATGATCACCGCCCCCCTGGCCATGGCCTCGGTGCCGCTCAAGCTGCCCAGCAGCGCGGCGCCGCCGGCGCGGCCCGGGCCGGCCCCGCTGGTGGTCAGCCTGACCCTGGACGGGCGCGTCTACCTGGACGGCGACGAGGTCGACATGGCCGGCCTGGCCGGGCGCATGGGCCCGCTCCTGGCCGCCGAGCCGGCGCGTCCGGTCCAGGTGCGCGCCGACGCGGCCCTGCCCTACGGCCAGGTCGCCGGGATGCTCGGCCGCCTGGGCGCCCTGGGCGCCAGCCGCCTGGCCCTGATCACCGAACGGGGGCAGCCGTGAACGGCGCCGGCCAGGGCGCCGAGCCGGCCCGGGTCGCGGCCCTGGCGCTGCTCCTGGCCGCGGTGTTCGTGGCCTCCTTCGCGGTCGGCCGCTATCCGGTGCCGCCGCTCACCGTGCTCGCCGTCCTGGCCGGCGAGCTGGCCCCCCTGGTACCGCACTGGTCGCCCGAGACCGAGGCCGTGGTGCTCGGCATCCGCCTGCCGCGCATCCTCGCCGCCATGCTGGTGGGGGCCGCCCTGTCGGTGTCCGGAGCCGCCTACCAGGGCCTGTTCCGCAACCCCATGGTGTCGCCCGGCATCCTGGGCGTGTCGGCCGGCGCCAGCCTGGGCGCGGCCCTGGCCATCCTGCTCGGCTTCGGCATGCCCGGCATCCAGGCCATGGCCTTCCTGTTCGGCCTCGCCGCGGTGGCGGCGACCTGGGCGATCGGCGCCGGCCTGGCCAAGCGCTCCGACCCGGTCCTGGTCATGGTCCTCGCCGGGGTGATCGTCGGCACCCTGTTCACCGCCTTCGTCTCCCTGGTCAAGTTCGTCGCCGACCCCAACAACACCCTGCCCACCATCACCTTCTGGCTGATGGGCAGCCTGGCCTCGGTGGACCTCGCCGACGCCGGCCTGGCCGCCGTGCCGGTGCTGGGCGGCAGCCTGGTCCTGCTGGCCCTGGGCTGGACCCTCAACGTGCTGTCCTTCGGCGACGAGGAGGCGCGCGCCCTCGGCCTCGCCACCGGGCGCCTGCGCTTCACGGTGATCCTGTGCGCCACCCTGGTCACCGCGGCGGCGGTGGCGATCAGCGGCATCATCGGCCTGGTCGGCCTGATCGTGCCGCACCTGGCGCGCATGCTGGTGGGCCCGGACCACCGCATCCTGCTGCCGGTCTCGGCCCTGCTCGGCGCCGCCTTCCTGCTCGCCGTGGACGACCTGGCGCGCTCCCTGTTCGAGGCCGAGGTGCCGCTCGGCATCGTCACCTCGATCCTCGGGGCGCCGTTCTTCCTGTACCTGCTGGCGCGCAGCCGGCGCGGCTGGAACTGAGGGGGCGGCCATGCTGGAACTCGACCGTCTCGGCTGTGGCTACCGCGGCCGCAGCGTGCTGCGGGACATCTCGTTCGAACTCGTGGCCGGCGAGCTGCTCTGCCTGCTCGGCCCCAACGGGGTCGGCAAGACCACCCTGTTCAAGACCATCCTGGGCCTGCTGCCGGCCCAGGGCGGTAGCATCCGCCTGGCCGGCGAGCCGATCGTGCGCTGGTCGCGCCGGCGCTTCGCCCGCCACGTCGGCTACGTGCCCCAGGCCCACACGCCGCCGTTCCCGTTCCGGGTCCGCGACGTCGTCGCCATGGGCCGCTGCGCCCACCTGGGCAGCTTCGCCGCGCCCGGGGCGCACGACCGGGCCCTGGCCGAGGCGGCTCTCGACAGCCTGGGCATCGCCGGCCTGGCCGGCGCCGACTACACCCGGATCAGCGGCGGCGAACGCCAGCTGGTGCTGATCGCGCGCGCCCTGGCCCAGCAGCCGCACATCCTGGTGATGGACGAGCCGACCGCCAACCTGGACTACGGCAACCAGCTCAAGGTCATGGCCCACGTGCGCGACATCGCGGCGCGCGGCGGCATGGGCGTCATCCTGACCACCCACCATCCCGACCACGCCCTGCTCTACGGCAGCCGGGCCCTGGTCCTCGACCGCGCCAAGCGCTACGCCGTGGGCACGCCGGCCGAGGTGATCACCGAGGCCTATCTGCAGGACACCTATGGCGTTAGCACGGAGATCCACGACATCACCCGGCGCAACGGCCTGCAGAGCCGCCTGTGCGTGCCCGCCTGGGGTGCGCCGGCAACGGCGGGGAGGCGGGCGTGACCCGGCCGCCGCCGTTCGGGCGCGCCCTGGCCGGCTCCGTGCTGCTGCACGGCCTGGCCCTGGCCGCGGCGGTGCTGGTCCCGGTGCCGGCTGTGCCGGCGCCGGAACCGGTGCAGCCGATCGAGGTGTCGCTGGGGGTCGCCCCGGCGCCGCTGCCGGTACCTCGGCCGGCCGCGACGCCGCGTCCGCAGCCCCGCCGGGTGGCCGCCGCGCCGGCCCGCGCCACGCCGCCCCCGGTGCCGGCAGCCAGCCCGGCGCCAGCCAACACCCCGGAGCCCGAGCCGGAGCCGGCCGCGGCCAGTCCGACACCGGCCGCGGCGCCGCCGGCCGCGGCCCCCGCGCCGGCGGCTTTGGCCAGCCTGGCGGCGGCCGAGGCGGCCCCGCCCGGGCCGCCCGCCGGCGCCGAACCGGCGCGCGCCGGGACCGGCCGCGTGGACAGCCTGCCCTACGTCGTCTACGGCCCGGCGCCGGCCTATCCGGCCGCCGCGCGCGAGGCCGGCCGCCTGGGCAAGGTCAGGGTGCGGGTGCTGATCTCGGACCTGGGCACCGTGCAGGAGACCCGGATCGTCACCGGCTCGGGTACCGCCAGCCTGGACGAGGCGGCGCTCGCCGCCCTGCGCCAGTGGCGCTTCCGCCCGGCCCTGCGCGACGGCCAAGCGGTGCCCGCCTGGGTGGTGGTGCCGGTGCTGTTCAAGCTGCGCTGAGCGCCTGCTCAGCCGGCCGGGGCGATGACCCGGGCCAGTTCCTCGGTGGCGGCGGCGATCGCCGCGTAGTTCGCGTCGGCGGCCAGATCCTCGCCGGCGCGGCCTTCGGCGGCACGGTCCAGCCAGGCGCGCGCCTGCACGAGGGCGTGGCCGGCTTCCTGTTCGGCCTGGGCGAGCAGGCTGGCGCTGCCCAGTTTGCGGGCGCCGAGCAGGCGCCGGGTGGCGTTTTCGATTCCGCGGGTCTTCATGTCGTGTCCTTTCGTGGCGGCGGCCGGAGGTGGCCGTCCTGCGGGACACAGGCAAAGTTCGCGCCAGGCCGGCCTAGACCCAGGCGAGCAGGAGCGACAGGGCGCTGCGCATCTCGTTGTTGAGCAGGCCGCGCCGGCGGCTCAGGCGCCGCAGAACGGCCAGGCTGGCCCAGACCCCGGCGTCGGCGAAGCCCGCGGCCGTCTCGGCCGGCAATTCGACGATCTCGTAGCGCGCCACCGAGGCCATGAAGCGGCCGCCCTCGTCGGATTGCATGACGCTGGCGTGGACGACGGCGCCGGCGCCGGCGAGCGCGGCCAGGAGGCCGTCCGGGTTGGCGTGGCCGCAGCCGCTCACGTAGGACGGCGCGAACTGGGCGCCTTCGCGGAGGCCGAATTCGAAGCTGACGTTGAGCAGGAAGCGCAGGACGCCGGCGTGCCGGGCGCAGACGAGGACGATGCGCCCGGGCGCCCGGCTGGCCACCAGCGGCTGGCACCAGTACTCGACCTCGCGGCCCTCGGCATGCACGGCATAGGCCTGCACCACCTGGTCCGCGGCGGCCCCGGCCGGGGCGATCTCCCAGTCGTCGACGCGCCAGCCCGGCAGCGCGTCGAGGGCGACCGGGGCCAGGCGCACGGCCTGTGCCCGGCGCGCCGCGTCGAGGCGGGCGCAGGCGTCGGCGTAGCCGGCCTCGGCGGCCGGCTCGGCGGCCGAATCGAGCAACTGCTCGCCCAGGCCGCCGCGGCCGCGCCAGCGCGCGAACGGCGGGCCGGCTTCCGGCGCGCCGAGCAGGCCCCAGTCGGCACTGCATATCACCGAGCGGGCATCCGTGTTGACGACGTAGTCGCCGTGCAGCGCGGCGCGCAGTTCGCGGTGGCCGAACCAGCGCCAGAGGCCGCCGTCCGGGGTCGGGAAGGCGCCGTCCACCTCGACCACGACGTTGCGGTTGTACTTGCCGCAGAAACGGTCGCCCTGCTCGGACTGCTCGACGTCGGTGAGGACGTGCCAGGCAGCGGGGCTGCCGGTGAACAGCTCCAGCATCCGGGTCGGGCTGCCGCCATGGACGCGCATGTAGTTGCTGCGGGTCGCCTGCACGCTGGGGCCGACCTGGGTGCCGCCGACGTTGCCGGGTTCGGCCTTGGCCTGGAGCAGCCACTCCCAGCCCGCCGGGCCGCGGCGCACCACGAAGCCGAGGATGCCGACCTCGGGCTGGTCGATCATGGCCAGGTCGAGCCCGGCCAGGTGGGCCGGCCCGACCTCGCAATGGCAGCCGACGATGGTGAAGAAACGGCCGCTGCGGTGGCGCAGGCGGCCGCCCTCGAAATGCCAGTCGGCGCAGGCGGAGAACGGTATCCGCTGGATCTCGAGGGTGCCCTGGCGGCGGCGCTCCGCGATCCAGTCGGCGATGGCGGTGTCTGGGCTGGGCATGGTTCAGGCGCGGTCGCGCAGGGCGGTGCGGAGGAAGTCGACCAGGCGGGCGAGCGGCGGCGGGGCGAGGTCGGTCTCGCCGGTGCGCATCTTCAGGGTCTTGCGCATGCGCCGGCCCTTCTCGACGCCGGTCAGGATGCAGTACAGGCCGTAGGCGTCGAGGCCGGTCAGGAAATAGAGGCGCGCGCTGGCCCGGTTGAGGAGGCCGCGGGCGAGCCAGGCCGAGACCTGGTTGCCCGGTTCGGCCAGGCTCAGGCGCATGCGCCGGCCGGGCGCCCCGGGATCGTCGAGCAGGCCGCGCAGGCAGTCCTCCAGGCCGGGCCGTCCGGCCGGGTCCTCGATGGCCCGCAGGACCGCCTCCTGGGCGTGCGCCGGCGTCTCGTAGCGCCGTTCCGGGCGTCGCCAATGGTTCTCGAACTTGATGCAGGTGACAGCCTCGGCCTCGGCCAGGCGGGCGCCGCGGCGCCCGGCCCGGATGGCCCAGTCGTGGATCGGGGTGCGGAAGAGGTCGCGCGAGCGCCGCCACGGCCCGACCCGGCGGGCCAGGTCGGTGCGCACGACCCAGGCGCTGACCGGCTCGATGTAGTGCAGGCCGGTCCGGAACATGGCCGTGAAGCTGCGTGGCCGCGGCGACAGGCTGGCGAACGGCGGCAGGACGTCCGGCGCCTCGGCGTCGTCCCACACCCAGGCCGAGCGGCCGACGAAGAAGTCGGCCCCGGTCGCCTCGAGCTGCCGGATGGCGACCGCCAGGTGGTCGGGCAGCCAGAGGTCGTCGTGGTTCAGGAAGGCGATGAAGTCCGAATCGGCCAGCGCCATCGCCGCCGAGTTGGGCAGGGCCTGTTCGCCGCAGCGCCAGGGCAGGTTCGCGTAGGCGATCCGGCGGTCGCCCAGGAACGGCGCCAGGGCGGCGCCGGTGGCGTCGCCGCAGGCATCGCCGACGACGACCAGGCGCCAGTCCGGGCAGGTCTGCGCGCGTACCGAGCGGAGGGCGCAAACGAGGGCGTCGGGGCGCCCGTAGGTGGCGACGACCACCGTGACTCGGGGGCGGTCGGGAACGGTCGGCATGGCTCGTTTCGCTGCGGGTTGAAGACGCGCCACCCGGGCGCCGCCGACTGACGGGCCGTTCTCTTGCCGGGGTGGCAGTCCGGCATGATACGCCAATCCGCGGCCCGGCCGGGCGCGCGCCCGGGTTACCGAAATGTCGTTTCGGCGCCGCGATCGTACCTTCCGGTACGGGCCGCCGTCAGTGCAGGCTGGCGCGCGCGGGCGCCGGTCCGGGCGTCCGCACGCCGCCGTGCAGGTGGTCGAGCATCGACGGCGCCAGGCGCGCCTCGAGTACGCTCTCCATCCAGATGCGCACCCGGTCGACGTCGGCGTCCACCGCCGGGATGAACGACTCGGCCCGGAACACCGCCAGGGCGGCCGGGTCGCGTAGGTCGAGGAAGGCCAGGCGCAGGGCCTCGCGGACGTCCGGGGCCAGGCCCTCGCGGAAGGTCCACATGTATTCCGGGATGGGCGCCGACTCGGCCAGCAGGCGCACGGCGCCGGCCTCGACCCGGCCTTCCCGGAGCAGGCGCTGGTAGACCGGCAGCGACAGGCCGCCGGCGTGCGCCTTGCCGGCGGCGACGGCGTCCACGACGGCGTCGTGGGCACCCAGGTGGCGGCGCACGTAGTCGCGCTCGGCCGACAGGCCGGCCGCCAGGAGCATGTGCCGGGGCACCCAGGAGCCGGAGGTCGAGACCAGGTCGCCGAAGGCGATCTCGCGGCCGCGCAGGTCTTCGAGGACCTGGGCCGGGCTCTGCGCCGGGACGATGATGGCGGCCCGGAAGGTGGGCCCGGTGCTGCCGCCGTGGCTGGGCCGGGCGAACGGTTCCAGGCGGGCGTGCCGGCTTTGCAGGATGTAGGTGACCGGCCCCAGGTAGGCGAGGTCCAGTTCGCCCCGGCGCAGGGCCTCGCCGGTGGCGACGTAGCTGGCCCCGACGACCAGTTGCACCGGCCGCCCGAGGCGCTGCTCCAGGTAGGCACGCAGGGGTTCGTTGAGGCGTTCGACCACGGGCCGGGACTCGCCCGGGAGGATGCCGCATCGGATCGTCTTCATGGTGGTTGGGCGGGCGCGGCGGCGCCCGGGTCTCGGCAATGGAATCAGGATTGACTGGAGCAAATGCCGTTCCAGCCCCGCGCCCGGCGGGACCGCCGCCCGTTTAGGCGGGTGTGCGGGACAGGGCGACGACGCGGTCGCGGCCGGCCTTCTTGGCCGCGTACAGGGCCTGGTCGGCGCGCGCGCTGAGGGCCTCGGCGTCGCGGTCGCCGGCGGCCAGGCAGGCGACGCCGACGCTGACCGTGACGACCAGGTGGGCCGGGTTCGCGCCGTACCGGCGCGCGCGCACCGCCGCGGCGATGCGTTCGCCCAGCCGGATGGCCTCCTGGATCGGCGTACACGGGGCGACCACGCAGAATTCCTCGCCGCCGAACCGGAATACCACGTCGTCCTTGCGGCAGTTGTGCTGGAGCAGTTGCGCCACCTGGCTCAGCACGACGTCGCCGGTGTCGTGGCCGTGCCGGTCGTTGACCGTCTTGAAGTGGTCGATGTCGAGCATCAGGCAGGACAGCGGGGCGCCGCTGTGGCTGGCGTAGGACCATTCCTGGCGCAGGCGGTCGAGGCCGTAGCGGCGGTTGTACAGGCGGGTGAGCGGATCGGTCAGGGCCTCCTGGAGCAGGCGGCGGTTGCTGCGCGCCCATTCCGCCGAGGAACGGATGACCGTTTCGCGTTCCGTGCGCACGGCGCTTTGCAGGGTGACCACGCGCTGGGCGGCGTTGAGCCTGGCCAGGAGGGCGGCCTCCGTATGCCCGACGGTCAGGTAGTCGGCCGCCCCGGCCAGCATCAGGGCGGCCACGCCGGCCTCCGCCTCGGCCGGGATGACGGCGATGCAGTGGGTCTGGCGGCCGCCGTTCACCGCGCACAGCGCGCGCACCCGGCGGGCGGCGTCGGCGCCGCAGTCGGGCAACTGCACCATGACGATGTCGGCGCCGCGCTCGCCGAGCAGGCCGGTCGCGGCGGCCGGATCGGCCACGCTGTCCACCTGCAGGCCCAGGCCGGTCAGGGTCGCCAGCATCGCCTGGCAGCCGTCCGCCTGGAAGCCGACCAGGATCAGGCGCATGGGCAGTACCGGCAGGGCCGCGGCGTGCTCCCCGGCGAGGTCGGCGGGCGCCATGAGCAGGCGTTTCAGGTCGCTGAAGTCGCGCGCCGGCAGCTGCAGCTCGCGGCCCCACTCCTGCCAGCGCGTCAGGACGTCGTCCACCAGGCTGGGGACCTCGGTGTCCTCGAGGCCGAGCTGGGCGGCGGCGTGGTAGAGGGAGGGCAGGCGTTCCCAGCGCTGCGCGGCGTCGAGGTCGAGCAGCATGCCGACCTTGGCGGCGAAATGCAGCGCGTTGGTCAGGGCCTGGACCCGGGAGCCGGCCGGGTAGGGGGCGTCGCCCGGCTGCTCGTGGTAGCGCACGGCCTGGTGGAATATCTCCGGCAGGCCCCAGTCCTCCAGCAGTTCCGACGACAGGGTGGCATGGTCGAGGCCGAAGCGGTCCGTCTCGGCGGCGCGCAGCGCGCCGGCGTCCAGGCCGGCCGCCAGCAGCTCGCCGTATTCGGCCGGGAACACGGTGGCCAGGGCCAGGCGGCCGATCCCGGACAGCAGGCCGCAGGTGAAGCTCTCGTCGGGCGGGCACTGGGCCTGGACGGCGACCTGCTGGGCGGCGATGGCGGTGGCCAGCGAGCGGGTCCAGTAGCCCATGTAGTCGAACTGCCGGCAGGCGCCGCTGCGGTAGTGGTCGACCAGCGAGAAGCCGAGCGCGATCTGGCGTACCCGGAAGATGCCCAGGAAGACGATGGCGTGGTTCAGGGAGGCGATGTGGCGCAGGCTGCCGCCATGGGCCGCGTTGGCGTAGCGGAGCAGGCGCCCGGCCATGGCCGGATCGGTCTGGACCAGGTGGGTCAGGGTCTTGACGTCGGTGTCGTTGCGCTGGGTGAGTTCCAGGACGGCCAGCGCGACGCCGCGCGGCGAAGGCAACATGCCTCCGGCCTTCAGCGCAGCAAAATTCTGCTTGGCGTCGTCGGTCATCGCCTTCCCTGTCTGTCCGGGTGGCCCGTGCGCCGGGCCGCCTCCGTCTTGTCGGCCCGGGTCCGGGCCGCCGTGCCCCGCCCGGGTCGCGGCATTCGGGGCGACCATACGGCCGCTCCCGCAGGCATGGCCTTATCAGGCTAGCGGCTCGCGTCCGGAAGCGTCAGCGACAGGCGACGGACGGTTGCCGAGCCGATGCGGGTGGCCCGGCCGGCCGCCACTGACCGTTCGGAACATTTCCCCCCCGAATGTTCACGCCGGTACGGCGAGGCCGCGCGCCGGCCCGGCGGAGGGGCCCCGCGGCACCCGGTCGCCCTGGCCGGAAACCCTGTGCTGGCAAGGCTTCAAGCCGCTTTTTGGCGGGTTGGCACGCTTGCTGCAATGGCCCCGGCAAGCCCCGGCTCGACGTTGGGTCGGCCGGGGAGCGAATAACCAGGAAAGGAGTCTGCCATGCCCATGGTTCTACTGAAGTGCGACAAGGACATCCCCGAGCGGGAGAAACACATCTACCTGAAGGCGCCCAACGAGGATACCCGCGAGTATCTGCCGCTGGCCAACGCCGCCACCATCCCGGGCACCCTGTCCGAACGCGGCTGCGCCTTCTGCGGCGCCAAGCTGGTGATCGGCGGCGTGCTGAAGGACACCATCCAGATGATCCACGGCCCGATCGGCTGCGCCTACGACACCTGGCACACCAAGCGCTACCCGACCGACAACGGCCACTTCAACATGAAGTACGTCTGGTCCACCGACATGAAGGAAAGCCACATCGTGTTCGGCGGCGAGAAGCGCCTGGAGCAGAGCATGCACGAGGCTTTCGACGAGATGCCCGAGGTCAAGCGCATGATCGTCTACACCACCTGCCCCACCGCCCTGATCGGCGACGACGTCAAGGCGGTGGCCAAGCAGGTGATGAAGGACCGCCCCGACGTCGACATCTTCACCGTCGAGTGCCCGGGCTTCTCCGGCGTCTCCCAGTCCAAGGGCCACCACGTGCTCAACATCGGCTGGATCAACGAGAAGGTCGGCACCCTGGAGCCGGAGATCACCAGCGAGTACACCATGAACTTCATCGGTGACTTCAACATCCAGGGCGATACCCAGCTGCTGCAGACCTACTGGGACCGTCTCGGCATCCAGGTCATCGGCCACTTCACCGGCAACGCCAACTACGACGACCTGCGCAAGATGCACCGCGCCAAGCTCAACGTGGTGAACTGCGCCCGTTCCTCCGGCTACATCGCCAACGAGCTGAAGAAGCAGTACGGCATCCCGCGCCTGGACATCGACTCCTGGGGCTTCAACTACATGGCCGAGGGCATCCGCAAGATCTGCGCCTTCTTCGGCATCGAGGAACGCGGCGAACAGCTGATCGCCGAGGAGTACGCCAAGTGGAAGCCCAAGCTGGACTGGTACAAGGAACGCCTCAAGGGCAAGCGCATGGCCATCTGGACCGGCGGCCCGCGCCTGTGGCACTGGACCAAGTCGGTCGAGGACGACCTCGGCGTGCAGGTGGTGGCCATGTCGTCCAAGTTCGGCCATGAGGAAGACTTCGAGAAGGTCATCGCGCGCGGTCAGGAAGGTACCTATTACATCGACGACGGCAACGAGCTGGAATTCTTCGAGATCATCGACCTGGTCAAGCCGGACGTGATCTTCACCGGCCCGCGCGTCGGCGAGCTGGTCAAGAAGCTGCACATCCCCTACATCAACGGCCACGCCTACCACAACGGCCCGTACATGGGCTTCGAGGGCTTCGTGAACCTGGCCCGCGACATGTACAACGCCGTCTACAACCCGCTCAAGGGCCTGGCCGGCGTCGACATCCGGGAACCGGAGCAGGAAGCGCCCGTACTGCTGAGGGAGGCCGCGTGATGACGACCGAAGCCCTCAACAGCAAGGTGGACGACCTCTACGGCTACGTCCAGGAGCGCTGCCTGTGGCAGTTCTTCTCGCGTGCCTGGGACCGCCAGGAAAACATCGACGGCGTCATGAGCAAGGCCGAGGACATGCTGACCGGCCGCGAGCCGTCGCGCGAGACCCCGACCGACCGCCTGCACTGCGCCGACGCCCTGATCATGGTGCACGACTTCAAGGAACGCTTCCCGTGGATTCGCGAGTCCGGCCCGGACGAGGTCAGGCAACTGCTCGACGGCCTCAAGGAACGCCTGGTGGACCTGACCATCACCAAGTCCACCAACCGCGAACTGCGCCACCACCTGTACTGACCCCGATGCGCGCCGGCTCCGGCCGGCGCGCCCGGATCACCGAATAGAAAAGGAATTCACCATGTCCGATTGCGAAACGCTGGCGAAAGCCGCGCCCGAGGTCAAAGTCGCGGCCAGGGAGCGGGCCGGTGTCATCAACCCCATGTACGACTGCCAGCCGGCCGGCGCCCAGTACGCCGGCATCGGCGTCAAGGACTGCATCCCCCTGGTCCACGGCGGCCAGGGCTGCAGCATGTTCGTGCGCCTGTTGTTTGCCCAGCACTTCAAGGAAAACTTCGACATCGCCTCCACCTCGCTGCACGAGGAATCCGCCGTGTTCGGCGGCACCAAGCGCGTCGAGGAGGGCGTCATGGTCCTGGCCAAGCGCTATCCCAACCTGCGCGTCATCCCGATCATCACCACCTGCTCCACCGAGGTGATCGGCGACGACATCGAAGGCACCATCAACCTGTGCAACGCCGCCCTCAAGCAGGAATTCCCGGACCGCAAGATCCACCTCGCGCCCGTGCACACGCCCAGCTTCAAGGGCAGCCAGGTCACCGGCTATGCCGAGTGCGTGCTGTCCATGTTCAAGACCATCGCCAAGAAGAAGGCCGCGCCGACCGGCAAGCTCAACGTCCTGCCCGGCTGGATCAATCCGGGCGACGTGACCCTGCTCAAGCGTTATCTGGGCGAGATGGGCGTCGACGCCACCGTCTTCATGGACACCGAACACTTCGACTCGCCCATGATGCCGGACAAGTCGATCCAGACCCACGGCCTGACCACGGTCGAGGACATCGAGGCCAGCAGCGGCGCCATCGGCACCCTGGCCCTGGCGCGCTACGAGGGCGGCACCACCGGGACCTGGCTGCAGCAGGAACACGAGGTGCCCAACCACCTGATGGACACCCCGTACGGCATCAAGAACACCGACGCCATGCTGCGCAAGATCAGCGAGATCACCGGCAAGCCGATCCCCGACTCGCTGGTGCGCGAGCGCGGCCTCGCCCTGGATGCCCTGGCCGACCTGGCGCACATGTTCTTCGCCAACAAGAAGGTGGCCATCTATGGCCATCCCGACCTCGTCCTGGGCCTGGCCGAGTTCTGCCTGGAGGTGGAACTGGAGCCGGTGCTGCTGCTGATCGGCGACGACCAGGGCAGCAAGTACAAGAAGGACCCGCGCATCAAGGCCCTGAAGGACAAGGTCCACTTCGACATGGAAGTCGTGCACAACGCCGACCTGTGGGAGCTGGAACGCCGCATCACCAAGGGCGAGATCAAGCTGGACCTGATCATGGGCCACTCCAAGGGCCGCTACATCAGCATCTACAACAACATTCCGATGGTGCGCGTGGGCTTCCCCACCTTCGACCGGGCCGGCCTGTACCGCAAGCCGACCATGGGCTACCAGGGCGCCATGGAACTGGCCGAGTCGATCGCCAACGCCATGTTCGCGCACATGGAATACAACAAGGACAAGGAGTGGATCCTGAACACGTGGTAAGCCGCGTGCCGCGGAACCCCGTCCCCTCTGACGCGGGGTTCCGCTTTTTTCCGACCCGACGGAACCGAACCGATGAATCCGATTAGTGACCTCCTGACCGACGCCTGCCTGAGCCGGTTTGCTATAGACCTCCGCCTGCCCGAACACCGGCAGATCGAGCTCTATACCAAGCGCAAGAGTCTGGCGTTCCAGGACCCGGCCCCGGCGCGGACCTTGCCCGCCGACCTGCTCGGCGTCCTGGTTGCGCACCAGCTCCTGGAGCGCGCCTTGCTGGCGGCCGACGACGCCCTCATGGACGGCGTGGCGTCCTGGCAGCGCTACCTGGCCCTGCCGCGCAAGAGCGCCACCGACAAGCTGGTGGCCGAGGTGTACCGCCTCCTGCGCATCGTCCGGATCGCCGCCGGGCACCGCCAGGGCCATATCGAGTTCGACGACGGCCTGGTGCGCATCGCCTGCGTGTTCCAGCGCTGTTCGCTGTCCCTCAACATCACGCCGGTCGGCCTGGCGCTCCTGCAGTCCTTCGTCCGGGTCTGGCTCGACGCCCCCCGGCAGCCGTACGGCGAAGCCTACGTCGAGGCGCTGCTCGGCCAGTACTTCGCCGACATCGTCCTCGAGGTGCGCAAGTTCGCCGACGAGGACCGCGTCCTCTACCAGTTCCAGCAGCGCCGCTACTTCAACCGCCACCAGCGCCTGGATTGCGACAACCCGAAGTTCGGCGTGTGCGACGGCGCGATCCGCTTCGAGATCGGCGCCCTGTACGCCGATCCCGTGCGCTACCCGATCGACTTCTTTGTCGCCGTCAACGACCGCCTGCACGTCGTCCCGGTGGAGGCGCTCAAGGACGGCGCCCTGGCCGAGGCCGACCTGCCGCGCTGGCAGACCCGTACCCCATTCGAAACCGCCCTGCCCGCCAGCTTCCGCGCCCGCTTCGGCCGCGAAGTGATGGTGGTCGGGCTGCCCATGACCTGAGTGGCCATGAATAAATCTACTGCGCGCCCCGATAGCTGCGTTGGGCGGTATTGGCTCCGGCCGCTTCGCTTAACTTCGGTCATACCGAAGTTAGCCTACGCCGAAACTGCGTTTTCGTTCCTCGCCTATCTATCCGATCTGTCTCGTCGCTGCGTTCCGTCCGCCTTGCTCTCGGGCCGCTCGCTACGATTTCTTCATCGCCACTGACCAGGAGACCGCCATGCCCGAACCCGGACACGTCAAGATCGCCGTCACCACCAACAGCCTGACCCACGTCGACGTCGGCTTCACCCAGGCCCAGCAGATCGTCTTCTACGACGTCAGCCGGGACGGCTACGAATTCGTCGACAGCATGCGCTTCGCCGGTGGCCCCGGCGGCGGCAAGGGCAAGGCCGGCGGCGGCTGCTGGATGAAGGAGATGGAGGCCGACGCGGGCGCCGGCGCCGACCGCCTGACGCCGCGCATCGAGGCCGTGCAGGGCTGCCAGGTGGTATTCACCAAGGGGCTGTCCGACCTCGCCGCGGTGCGCCTGCGCGATGCCCAGGTGTTCCCGGTGAAAATGGAGACCGGGCGCGAGATCGACGAGGTGATCGACTACCTGCAGCGCATGATGCAGGGCCGGCCGCCGCTCTGGCTGCGCAAGGCCATGGGCCACGCGCAGCCGAATCCCGCCTATCAGGTCGGCGTCGCGGCCTGAGCCGGTCTGCCGAGAACGGAGACCGCCATGTCAGTCGAATCCGCCGCCGCCTACATCCGCCGCATGCGTTCCGACGACGCCTTCCGGCGCCGCATCAACGAATGCACCGACGAGTCCGCCAACTGGGCCTACCTGAAGGAGGAGGGCTTCGAGTTCTCGCTCCAGGAGTTCAAGCAGGCCCAAGAGGTGATCTACAAGGAGTACGGCATCGTGCCGGAGTTCTAGCGCCGGCGGCGGGGCCGAAACGCTCTTTCCCGGGGCGAAATCATCGCGTCTGACCGCTGATGCGCGCGCCATATGATCATGACCGTCGGCGGGTTTGACCCCTACGGTCTCGCGGGAGGGAGGGTGCTCATGGAGGGCCGCTTTCCCAGAATCGTTTCGGGCGTTGTCGCCTCTGGTCCGCGCTTCATACCAAACCGCTAATCGGACCGCGCTGCCCATGAACAGCCGCCTAGATTTTGGCCTGCTAGCAAGCTTTTGCCAGAGGTTTGGCTGCCATTTAGGGGATTGGAGTTGCCGGGTTTCCTTTGACGCGGAAAGCATGATTGAGCTAAGTTCGAACCATGAATACAACCTTTGATTTCCGAATTGACACATGGAAGCCGGATACGCTTCCCATGGCCCGTCTGGCCGAATATTTGGCCCGTCTGGCGGTGTTGTTTGGAAACAAGGAGCATGTTCATTTCATGAAGGTGCGCAAGGGCAGTGCCATCCCCGAGATCGTGGTGGACGAACCCGCCGTATCCAAGGTCAAGGCGCGCTTGAGTCTGGTTAGTACGCAGGATGCCCCTGAAGACCTTGCGCGCGCCAACCGCGACATCAATCGCATGCTGCGTGACGACAATGCCAGCGGTGTACTCCGGCTAAAGGCCGGCGCCAACATCCTGGAATTCCCTGGCCGCAAGACGCCCTTGGCGGAAGAGGCCGTGGTGTATGAGCTCGGGGAAGTAGATGGCGTCATCATCCGCGTCGGCGGCAAGGATGAAACCGTCCCGGTCCTGATGGAAGGTGAACAGGGTGTCTACTACCACTGTAATGCCAGCCGGGAAGATGCCCGTAAACTAGCAGCCTTTCTCTTCGGACAAACGATACGGGTGATCGGTCGCGGTAAGTGGCGACGGACTCAGGAAGGCGAGTGGGAGTTAGAGAGCTTCGATATCAAGGATTTCGAGGTTTTGGATGAAACGCCATTGGTGGATGTCATTGCCGGTATGCGGACCCTGAAGGGTAGCCACTGGAACGAGATGGACGATCCCCAAGCCGAGTTGAAGCGTCTGCGGGGCGCGTAAATGGTCGTCTTCGACGCCGGCGTACTTATTGACCTGTTCCATCCCCGCACCCATCCGGACCGCAAGGCCAAGCTTGAACACCTCATCGCCGATCTTCAGCGTAAGAAGATCAAGATTGTTATCCCCACTCCCGCGCTGTCCGAGTTCCTGGCGCGGGCCGGCAAAGCCAGAGATGACTACTACGCCCGATTGAGCGGTTCGTCTGCCTTCAAGATTGTCGCCTTCGACAGCCGTGCTTCCCTGGAATGTGCCTTGCTGCTGGATGCCGCGTTGACCAGCGGAGACAAACGGCACCAAGCCAAGACCTGGGCCAAGGCCAAGTTCGACTGGCAGATCGTTGCCATCGCGAAGGTGGCCAATGCCAGGACGGTCTACTCGGACGATGGCGACGTTGCCCGCATCGGTCAACGCTACGGCCTGGCGGTGATCAAGACCGATGACCTGCCCTTGCCGGATGCCGCGCGGCAAACGGAGTTGGATTTGCCCGAGTAGGGGCTGGCGTCCCGCTGGGCGTACTAGTCACTTCGGTGCGATTCCATATTCTGGCGGCCGGTGTCTTCCCCTGAGCATTTCCCCATTCCCCTTGCCACGACTGGCCTGAGTGCTTCTGCCTAGGCGGCGCCGGTCGCCGGCGCGTCCGCGGGGCGCCGGATTCGGTCGAGAACCCGGTTCTTTCCCCGTTTCCGGGCTGTTCTTCATAAACAACTTTAAGTACGCTCCGTAGGGCGTTAATTTCGATTGCATAGTGCCTCGTGATCTCCTCGTAAGTCATTGTTGTCATTAAAAAAATAACGAGATTCTGTCCTTGACTCCGCGGCTGCCGCTTCTCTATAGTGGGCGCAGGTGGGAGTTTGTGGAGGAAAGTGGGGTTAAGTGGAGATGCTTACCCCCGGGGACTGCGATGTTTAGAGGTGCGACGCCAATCGCGCTGGACGGCAAAGGCCGCCTGGCGATACCGACCAAATACCGTGACATGCTGATGCAGCGTTGCGAAGGTCGGCTCGTCCTCACGCTCGACCCGAGTTCCTGCCTGCTGCTCTATCCCTTCCCGGAATGGGAACCCATCGAACGGAAACTCAACGCCCTGCCCAGCTTCGATCCGCTCGCCCGGCGCATGCAGCGCCTCCTGGTGGGTTCGGCAACCGACCTGGACATGGACAATGCCGGCCGCATCCTGCTGCCCGCCCTGTTGCGCGAACGCGCCCACCTCGAACGCGAGGTGGTGCTGATCGGCCAGGGCAACAAGTTCGAGATCTGGAACGAGGCGGCCTGGCAGGCCCAGTGCGACGCGGTCACGGAATTGCCGGCGCAACTCGACGAGGCGATGCGCCGCGGCGAGGCGCCGGACGGCCTCAAGGGCTTCTCGCTGTGACCGGGGCGAACCAGGAGCCGGTGGCCGGGACGCACGTCACCGTTCTGCTCGAGGAAGCCGTGGCGGCGCTCGAGGTCAAGCCGGACGGCACCTACGTGGACGCCACCTTCGGGCGCGGCGGCCACAGCCGGGCGATCCTGGCGCGCCTGGGCGCGGCCGGCCGGTTGCTGGCATTCGACCGCGACCCCGAGGCGGTGGCGGTCGGGCGCGGCTGGGACGACGCCCGCTTCACGCTCGCCCATGCCCCTTTCAGCCAGTTGGCCGAGGTGGCGCGCGCGCACGGCGTGGCGGCGGCGGACGGCATCCTGTTCGATCTCGGCGTGTCGAGCCCGCAGATCGACAGCGCGGAACGCGGTTTCAGCTTCCGCCACCAGGCGGCGCTGGACATGCGCATGGACACGACGCGCGGCATGAGCGCGGCGGAATGGCTCAACGGGGCGCCCGAGGAGGAGATCGCCCGGGTAGTGAGGGACTATGGCGAAGAGCGGTTTGCTAAGTCGGTTGCAAAGGCGATTGTCGCGGCGCGCGCGCTCGAACCGATCACCACGACCCGCCGACTGGCGGAAATCGTCGCCGGTGCGGTACGCACCCGCGAGCGCGGCCAGGATCCGGCCACGCGCACCTTTCAGGCTATCCGGATTCACGTTAACCGCGAGCTTGAGGAAATTGCCGACGCGCTGCCGGATGCGCTCGACATGCTGCGCCCGGGCGGCCGCCTGGCGGTGATCAGCTTCCATTCCCTGGAGGACCGCCTGGTCAAGCGCTTCATGCGCGACGAGAGCCGGGGCGAGGAACTGCCGCCCGAGATTCCGGTCACCGGCAGCACGGCGGACCAGGGCCGCCTGCGTCTGGTGGGCCGGGCGATCCGGCCGTCGGCCGCCGAGGTGGCGCGCAACCCGCGTGCCCGCAGCGCCGTCCTGAGGGTGGCGGAACGGACCCGCGTGGGTGCGAGGGAGGGGGTATGTTCAAGCTGACCTTGCCCCTGGCGATCGTCCTGGCCGTCTGCGCCCTCGCCGTCGTCACTGCGCGCCATCAGGCGCGCAAGTTGTTTGTGGAACTCCAGTCCCAGGAGCGCCAGGGCCGCGAGTTGGACATCGAATGGGGCCGCCTGCAACTCGAGCAGAGCACCTGGGCCATGCACGCCCGGATCGAGCAGATCGCCCGCGGCCAGTTGCAGATGTCGGTACCCGACCTGAAGCACATCGAAGTCGTCCGCGCCGATGCCCAGGCCGCGCCGGAGGCCGCGCGATGAGCCGCAAGGGCTTGCTCCCGCGCGACCTGCAACGCTGGCGCATGCGTCTGGTGATGACGCTGGTGTTCGGCGGCTTCGCCACCCTGAGCGTGCGCGCCGCCTACCTGCAGGGCTGGCAGAACGACTTCTTGAACAAGCAGGGCGAGATCCGCGTCCAGCGCGTCCTCGAGATCCCCGCCCACCGCGGCATGATCACCGACCGGCGCGGCGATCCCCTGGCGATCAGCACGCCGGTCGAGTCGATCTGGCTCAACCCGAGCGAGGCCGACGCCAGCCCGAAGCAGATCCAGGCCCTGGCCAGCCGGCTGGGCGCGGAGCCCGACGAGCTCCGCCACCTGTTCGCCGACAAGGCCAAGACCTTCGTCTACCTCAAGCGCCAGTTGCCGCCCGAGGTCGCCGACGCCGCCCTCGCGCTCGCCGTCAAGGGCGTCCACGGCACGCCGGAGTTCCGCCGCTACTACCCGGCCGGCGAGGTCATGGGCCAGGTGCTGGGCGTCACCGGGGTCGACGACCGCGGCCTGGAGGGCCTCGAATACGCCTACCAGTCCTGGCTGGCCGGCGAGCCGGGCGCCAAGCGGGTGGTGCGCGACCGCCTGGGCAACGTCATCGAGGTCCTCGACCAGGTGCGCGCCCCCAAGCACGGCCAGGACCTGACCCTGAGCATCAACCTCCAACTGCAGTACCTGGCCTACCGCGAACTGGCCGCCGCGGTGAACGAATTCCACGCCCGCGCGGCCGCCGTGGTGGTGCTGGACGCCCGCACCGGCGAGGTCCTGGCGCTGGTCAACGTGCCCACCTACAACCCCAACAACCGCGCAACGATGACCCGCGACAGCGGTCGCAACCGTGCCGTCACCGACACCTACGAGCCCGGCTCGACCATGAAGCCGTTCGTCATCGCGGCCGCCCTGGAGGCCGGCGTGGTGACCCCGGAGACGCGCATCGACACCGGGCCGGGCTGGTTCATGGTCGGGGAGAAGCGGATCAGCGACGTGCACGCCAAGGGCGTCATCGACATCGCCGAGACCATCAAGGTGTCGAGCAACGTCGCCGCCGCCAAGATCGCCCTGGACATGAAGTCCGAGGACTTCTGGGCGATGCTCAACCGGGCCGGCTTCGGCACGCCGCCGGGGTCCGGCTTCCCGGGCGAGGCCGGCGGCCGCCTGCGCCCCTACGAGACCTGGCGCCCGATCGAGAAGGCCACCATGGCCTATGGCCACGGCCTCTCGGTCAGCCTGCTGCAACTGGCGCGCGCCTACTGCGCCTTCGCCGACGACGGCGTCCTGCCCCGGATCACCATGCTCAAGCATCCCGACGCCGCGGTCGGCGTCCGGGTCATGCAGGCGCACACCGCACGTACCCTGCGCGAGATGATGGAGGCGGTCACCCACGAGGGCGGCACCGCGCCCCAGGCCCGGGTCATGGGCTACCGCGTGGCCGGCAAGACCGGAACCGCGCACAAGGCCCAGAAGGGCGGCTACGCCGCCAACAAGTACATCGCCTCGTTCGTCGGCCTGGCGCCGGTGTCCGATCCGCGCCTGGTGGTGGCGGTCATGATCGACGAGCCGGCCGGCCGGGAATACTACGGCGGCCAGGTCGCCGCGCCGGTGTTCAGCAAGGTCATGGCCGGCGCGCTGCGCTTCATGGCCATCGCCCCGGATGCGCCCCTGGAAGACATCCCGGCGCCGAGCAGCGTGGTGGGGGAGGCGACATGAGCGCCGCCGCCGTTCTGGCCGCCGAACTGCGCGCCCGCCTGCCGGGTGCCGCCGGGCTGACCGCCGACAGCCGCAAGGTGCGTCCCGGCGACGTCTTCCTGGCCATGCCGGGCGCCGTCCACGACGGCCGCGCCCACATCCCGGCCGCGCTCGCCGCCGGGGCCGCCGGCATCGTCTGGGAGGCCGAGGGGTATGCCTGGCCGGCCCAATACGAGGTGGCCAACTGGCCGGTCGCCGGCCTGGCCGGCATCGCCGCCGGGCTGGCCGGAGAGTGGTGGCAACGCCCCTCGGAAACGCTCTGGATGGTCGGCATCACCGGCACCAACGGCAAGACCTCGTGCAGCCACTGGCTGGCCGATTGCCTGGGCCGCCTGGGCCGCCGCACCGCAGTCATCGGCACCCTGGGCAACGGCTTCCCCGATGCCCTCGCCGGCGCCAGCCACACCACCCCCGACGCGGTCTCCCTGCAGGGCCTGCTGGCCGGCTACCGGGACGCCGGCGCCGCCGGGGTCGCCATGGAGGTCTCCTCGCACGCCCTCGACCAGGGCCGCGTGGCCGGCGTGGCCTTCGACGTCGCCGTGCTGACCAACCTGTCGCGCGACCACCTCGACTACCACGGCGACATGGCCAGCTACGCCCACGCCAAGGCCCGCCTGTTCGACTGGCCGGGCCTGGGCTGGGCCGTGCTCAACCAGGAGGACGAGCTGGGCCGGCGCCTGTACGCCGACCTGGCCGGCCGGCCGGTCGAGCGCCTGGGCTACGGCTTCGGCGCCGGCGAGGTGCGCGGCAGCGACCTGCGCCTGTCCGCCGACGGCCTCGCCATGAACGTGGCCACGCCGTGGGGCGGCGGCGAGCTGCGCGCCGCCCTGATGGGCCGCTTCAACGCCGACAACCTGCTCGCCTGCCTGGCCGCCCTGCTCGCCAGCGGCGTCGACCTGGAGGCGGCGCTGGCCGTGCTCGGCCAGGTCCGGCCGGCGCCCGGGCGCATGCAACGGGTCGCCGGGCCGGCCGGCACGCCGACCCTGGTGGTCGACTACGCGCACACCCCGGATGCCCTGGAAAAGGCCCTCGCCACCCTGCGGCCGTTGACCGCCGGCCGCCTGCTCTGCGTATTCGGCTGCGGCGGCGGCCGCGACCGCGGCAAGCGTCCGCTCATGGGCGAGGTCGCGGCGCGTTTGGCCGACCTCGCCATCGTCACCAGCGACAACCCGCGCAACGAGGACCCGGCCGCCATCGTGGCCGAGATCCGCGCCGGCATGTCGGGCGCCGAGCGGGTCGAGCCGGACCGCGGCCAGGCCATCGCCGAGGCCATCGCCCTGGCCGGGCCCGACGACGTCGTCCTGGTCGCCGGCAAGGGCCACGAGGATTACCAGGAAGTCCAGGGCGAACGGCGGCCGTTCTCCGACGTCGCCGTGGCGCAACAGCTACTCGAGGAGCAAGTCCATGCGTCTGCATGAAGCCGCGTCCGCCCTGCAAGCGTCGGCGGTCGGGCCGGACGTGGAATTCACCACGGTGTCGACCGACAGCCGGGAACTGCCGCCGGGGGCCCTGTTCGTGGCCCTGCGCGGCGGCCGCCACGACGGCCACCACTACGCCGCCAAGGTGCTCGAACAGGGCGCCGCGGCGGTCATGGTGGAGGCCTCGGCCGGCCTCGACGTTTCCCCGGCCATCGTCGTGCGCGACACCCGCGAGGGCCTCGGCCGCCTGGCCGCCTGGCATCGCGGCCGGATGCCGGCGCGCATCCTGGCGGTGACCGGCAGCAACGGCAAGACCACGGTCAAGGAGATGCTCGCCGGCATCCTGCGCGGCCATGCCGGCGAGGCCGCCGTGCTGGCGACCCGGGGCAACTTCAACAACGAGATCGGCATGCCGCTGACCCTGCTCAGGCTCACCCCCGAGCATCGCTACGGGGTCCTTGAGATGGGCATGAACCATCCCGGCGAACTCGATTACCTGAGCCGCCTGGCCAGTCCCGACGTCGCCCTGGTCAACAACGCCCTGCGCGCCCACCTGGAAGGCCTGGGCACCGTGGAGGCGGTGGCCCACGCCAAGGGCGAGGTCTACAACGGCCTGCGGCCCGACGGCGTCGCCCTGGTCTGTGCCGACGACCCCCACGCCGGGCTCTGGCGGGCCATGGCCGGCGAGTGCCGGGTGGTGACCTTCGGGGTGCACGCCGGCGACGTGCGGGCCGACTACCGGCTGCACGAGCACGGTGCCGAGCTGACCCTGCACACGCCGGCCGGTGCTTTCCCCGCCGAGCTCAACGTGCCCGGCCTGCACAACGTCCGCAACGCGGTCGCGGCGGCGGCGGCGGCCTGGGTGCTCGGCGTGCCGCCGGCGGACATCGCCCGCGGCCTGGCGGTCTTCGCCGGCGTCAAGGGCCGCCTGCAGGCGCACCCCTGCATCCTCGGCGCCCAGCTGATCGACGACACCTACAACGCCAACCCGGATTCCGTCACCGCCGCCATCGCCGTCCTGGCGGCGCGCCGCGGCCTGCGCATCCTGGTGCTCGGCGACATGGGCGAGCTCGGCCCCAGCGCCCTCGAACTGCACCGCGAGATCGGCGTCGCCGCCAAGCAGGCCGGCATCGACCGCCTGCTCTGCCTGGGCGAGCTGGCGGCCGAGGCGGCCAGAACCTTCGGCGCCGGGGCGATGCACTTCGAACGCATCGAGGAACTGCTGGCCGAGATCGAAAACGCGCTCGGCCCCGACACCGTGGTCCTGGTCAAGGGTTCCCGTTTCATGAAGATGGAACGGGTGGTGAATTCATTCGTGGAGGGGCACGTATGCTCCTGATGCTCGCCCAGTGGCTCGGCCACGACATCCGGGCGTTCAACGTGTTCGGCTACATCACGCTGCGCGCCGTCCTGGCGGCCCTGACCGCCCTGGTGATCTCGTTCATCGTCGGGCCGCGCATGATCCGCAAGCTGGCCGAACTGAAGGTCGGCCAGCCGGTCCGCGACGACGGTCCCCAGACCCACCTGGTCAAGGCCGGCACGCCGACCATGGGCGGCGCCCTGATCCTGTCGGCGATCGCCTTCACCACCCTGCTCTGGGCCGACCTCGCCAACCGCTACGTCTGGATCGCCCTGATCTCGCTGCTCGGCTTCGGCGCCATCGGCTGGGCCGACGACTGGCTCAAGGTGGTGCGCAAGAACCCCAAGGGCCTGGCCTCGCGCTGGAAGTACTTCTGGCAGTCGGCGATCGCCCTGGTGGTCGCCGCCTGGCTGGCCTGGTCCGCCCACTTGCCGGCCCAGACCGAGCTGATCGTGCCCTTCTTCAAGCATGTCGTCATGCCCCTGGGCGTGGTCGGCTTCGTGGTCCTGACCTATTTCGTGATCGTCGGTTCGAGCAACGCGGTCAACCTGACCGACGGCGCCGACGGCCTCGCCATCCTGCCCACCGTGATGGTGGCCGGCGCCCTGGCCGTGTTCTCCTACGTGGCCGGCCACGCCGTGTTCTCCAAGTACCTGGGCCTGCCGTTCATCCCGGGCGCCGGCGAGTTGGTGGTGTTCTGCTCGGCCATGGTCGGCGCCGGCCTCGCCTTCCTGTGGTTCAACGCCTATCCGGCCGAGGTGTTCATGGGCGACGTCGGCGCCTTGGCGCTGGGTGCGGCCCTGGGCGTGGTCGCGGTGATCGTGCGCCAGGAGATCGTCCTCTTCATCATGGGCGGCGTGTTCGTCGCCGAGACCGTCTCGGTGATGCTCCAGGTCGGCTCCTACAAGCTGCGCGGCAAGCGCGTCTTCCTGATGGCGCCGATCCACCACCACTACGAGAAGAAGGGCTGGAAGGAAACCCAGGTGGTGGTCCGGTTCTGGATCATCTCGATGATCCTGGTCCTCATCGGCCTCGCTTCCCTGAAGCTGCGGTGATGCGATGACGACGTCCTACACTCCCTCCGGCAAGAAGGCCCTGGTCGTCGGCCTGGGCGACACCGGCGCCGCCTGCGTCGCCTGGCTGCGCGCCGAGGGCGCCGAGGTGCGCGCCACCGACAGCCGGGCGGCACCGCCGCACGCCGGCCGCGTCGCCGCGGCCCACCCCGACGTCAAGCTGACCGTGGGCGGCTTCGACGCGGCCGATTTCGCCTGGGCCGACCTCATCGTGGTCAGTCCCGGCGTGGCCCTGGCGACGCCGGAAATTCAGGCCGCCCTGGCGGCCGGCAAGGACGTCGCCGGCGACGTCGAACTGTTCGCCCGCGCCGTCGCCGGCAGCCCGGCCAAGGTCATCGCCATCACCGGCGCCAACGGCAAGAGCACCGTCACCAGCCTGGCCGGCCATCTCTGCGCCGCGGCCGGCCTGGACACCGTGGTGGCCGGCAACATCGGCCTGCCGGTCCTCGATGCCCTCGCCGCGCGCGCCGGCCGTGCCCCCGACGTCTGGGTCCTGGAGCTGTCCAGCTTCCAGCTCGAGACCACCGCCAGCCTGCGTCCGACCGCCGCCACGGTGCTCAACATCTCCGAGGACCACATGGACCGCTACGCCAGCCTGGCCGACTACGCGGCCGCCAAGGCGCGCGTGTTCAGCGCCGGCCTGCAGGTCCTCAACCGCGACGACCCCCTGGTCATGGCCATGGCGCGGCCCGGGGCCGAGATCGAGACCTTCGGCCTGGCGGCCGGCGCGGGCGCGACCGAATGGGGCATCGTCAGCCAGGATGGCCGCCGTTGGCTGGCCCGGGGCGGGGAATGTCTGTTCCCGGTCGACGCGCTGCCCATTACCGGCCTGCACAATGCCGCCAATGCCCTGGCCGCCCTGGCCCTGTGCCGGGCGGTCGGCCTGACGGACGCCGCCATGCTGGCCGCCCTGCCGACCTTCAAGGGCCTGGCGCACCGGGTCGAGTTCGTCGCCGAGGTCGCCGGTCGCCGCTTCTACGACGATTCCAAGGGCACCAACGTGGGTGCCACCGCCGCCGCCCTCAAGGGCTTCACCGTGCCGGTGGTGCTGATCGCCGGCGGCGACGGCAAGGGCCAGGATTTCACGCCCCTGCGCGACGCCGTGGCGAACACCCGCGCCGTGGTCCAGATCGGCCGCGACGGCCCCCTGGTCGAGGCCGCCATCGCCGGCGCCTGCCCGGTCTACCGGGCCGAGACGATGCCGGAGGCGGTCGCCCGGGCCTACGCCCTGTCGCAGCCCGGGGACGCCGTCGTGCTTTCGCCGGCCTGCGCGAGCTGGGACATGTTCCGCAACTACGCCCACCGCGCCGAGGTGTTCATCGCCGCCGTACGCGCCCTGCCGGAGCCGCCGCGTGTTCCATAACGCCGCCCTCCGCCGGACCGCCATGGCCCCCTACGACTGGCCGCTGCTGTGGACCGTCCTGGCCCTGCTCGGCCTCGGCCTGGTGATGGTGTACTCGGCCTCCACCGCCATCGCCGAGGCGCGCAGCGCGAGCCACCAGCCGGCCTACTACATGGTCCGCCACGGCACCTACCTGGTCGCCGGCCTGGCGATCGCCTACGGCGTCTTCCAATTGCCCTCCAACCTGTGGCAGAAGACCGCGCCGTGGCTGTTCGCGGTCGGCGTCCTGCTGCTCCTCCTGGTGTTGATCCCCGGGGTCGGCAAGGTGGTGTACGGCAGCCGGCGCTGGATCCCGCTCGGTCCGATCGGCAATTTCCAGCCGTCCGAGTTCGTCAAGCTGTTCACCATCGTCTATGCCGCCGACTACACGGTGCGCAAGGCGGCCATGATGCACGACCTGCGCCAGGGCTTCCTGCCCATGTTCCTGGTCATGGCGATGGTCGGCTTCCTGCTCCTGCTGGAACCCGACTTCGGCGCCTTCGTCGTGATCGTCGCCATCGCCCTGGGCATCATCTTCCTGGGCGGCTTCAACGCCCGTCTGTTCCTCGGCCTGACCACCATGCTGGCGATCAGCTTCGTGCTCATGATCGTCACCTCGGACTACCGGCGCGAGCGCGTGCTCGGCTATCTCGACCCCTGGAAGGACCCCTACGGCGCCGGCTACCAGCTGTCGCACGCCTTGATCGCCTTCGGCCGCGGCGAGTGGACCGGGGTCGGCCTGGGCGACAGCGTCGAGAAGCTGTTCTACCTGCCCGAGGCCTACACCGACTTCCTGCTCGCGGTGATCGGCGAGGAACTCGGTTTCGCCGGCGTCGTCGTGGTCATCGGCCTGTTCGCCTGGCTGGTCTGGCGCGCCTTCTCGATCGGCTGGCAGGCCGCCCTCATGGGCCGCAATTTCCAGGCCCTGGTGGCCCAGGGCGTGGGCATCTGGATGGCGGTGCAGGGCTTCATCAACATGGGCGTCAACCTCGGCCTCCTGCCGACCAAGGGCCTGACCCTGCCGCTGATGAGCTACGGCGGTTCCGGCATCGTCGCCAACTGTCTGGCGATCGCCC
>NZ_SJZB01000054.1 GCF_004337445.1 Parasulfuritortus cantonensis
GGGCAACAGCGGCAAGGCGACGGAAGAGGTGAAGAGGACGTTTGCGCTCATTTATCTCACTCTGGCTGGTGGGGCCCGGCGGGCCGATGACAACTAGGTGAAGCCGCCGGGTCGAATTTCAACCCGGCCGATTGACACTCAACCCGCCTGGACGGACTGCTTGGCGGACGTGTCGGCGTAGATCAGCAAGGGCTTGCCCTCGCCGCTGATCGCCTTCTCGTCCAATACGACCTTCTCGACGCCCTGCATGCTGGGCAGGTCGAACATGATGTCCAGCAGGGCGTGCTCGATGATCGAGCGCAGACCGCGCGCCCCGGTCTTGCGCTTGAGCGCCGCCTTGGCGATGGCGAACAGGGCCTCGTCGCGAAACTCCAGGTCGGCGCCTTCCATCTTGAACAGCTTCTGGAACTGCTTGACCAGGGCGTTCTTGGGCTCGGTGAGGATCTGCACCAGGGCCTTCTCGTCCAGTTCCTCCAGGGTCGCGATGACCGGCAGGCGGCCGACGAACTCGGGGATCAGGCCGAACTTGATCAGATCCTCCGGCTCCACCATCTTGAACACCTCGCCGATGTCCTTGCGGTTGTCCTTGCTCTTCACCTCGGCGCCGAAACCGATGCCCGACTTTTCGGTGCGGTTCCGGATCACCCGGTCGAGGCCGCTGAAGGCGCCGCCGACGATGAACAGGATGTTGGTGGTGTCGATCTGGATGTATTCCTGATTCGGGTGCTTGCGGCCGCCCTGCGGGGGGATCGAGGCCGTGGTGCCCTCGATCAGCTTGAGCAGGGCCTGCTGCACGCCCTCGCCGGAGACGTCGCGGGTGATCGACGGGTTGTCCGACTTGCGCGAAATCTTGTCGATCTCGTCGATGTAGACGATGCCGTTCTTCGCCTTCTCGACGTCGTAGTCGCACTTCTGCAGGAGCTTCTGGATGATGTTCTCGACGTCCTCGCCGACGTAGCCGGCCTCGGTGAGGGTGGTGGCGTCGGAGATCACGAAGGGCACGTTGAGCAACCGGGCCAGGGTCTGCGCCAGCAGGGTCTTGCCGGAGCCGGTCGGGCCGATCAGCAGGATGTTGGACTTGGCCAGCTCGACGTCGTCGTCCTTGCCCAGGCTCGGGTTGCGCAGCCGCTTGTAGTGGTTGTACACCGCCACCGCCAGGGCACGCTTGGCAAGCGGCTGGCCGATCACGTACTGATCCAGGGTATCGCGGATTTCCTGCGGCAGCGGCAGGCGATCGGACTCGTCCTTGCCCGCTCCGGCGTTCTGCACCTCCTCGCGGATGATGTCGTTGCACAGCTCCACGCATTCGTCGCAGATGAACACCGAGGGACCGGCGATCAGCTTGCGCACTTCGTGCTGGCTCTTGCCGCAGAAGGAGCAGTAAAGCAGTTTTTCGCTATCTTGCTTGTCAGCCATATCTCCGTCCTAAATACCCGAATATTTCAGTCAAGTTTACGCCGCCTCCGCACGGTTGGCCAGCACTTTGTCGACCAGGCCGTACTCCACGGACGCCTCGGCGCTCAGGAAGTAGTCCCGATCGGTATCCCGTTCGATGACGTCGAGCGGCCGGCCGGTATGCTTGGCCAGCATCTCGTTCAGACGCCCGCGCAGGTAAAGAATTTCCTTGGCGTGGATCTCGATGTCCGAGGCCTGGCCCTGGAAGCCGCCGAGCGGCTGGTGAATCATCACCCGCGAGTTGGGCAGGCAGTAGCGCTTGCCCTGGGCACCGGCGGCGAGCAGGAAGGCGCCCATGCTGGCAGCCTGCCCGATACACAGCGTCGAGACGTCCGGCTTGATGAACTGCATGGTGTCGTAGATGCCCATGCCGGCCGTGACCGAGCCCCCCGGGGAATTGATGTAGAGGTAGATATCCTTGTCCGGGTTCTCCGACTCCAGGAACAGGAGCTGGGCCACAACCAGGTTGGCGGTGACGTCGTTGACCGGGCCGACCAGGAACACCACGCGTTCCTTGAGCAGGCGGGAATAGATGTCGTAGGCGCGCTCGCCACGGCCGCTCTGCTCCACGACCATCGGAACGAGGCCGAGCATGGACGGCTCGGGCATGGTGGCGACGTGTTCAATCTGGCTCATCAGGCTTTCCCCATCAGATTTTCAAGGGTGGTCGGTTCGTCGGTGACCTGGGCGCTTTGCAGGACCGCCTCGACCACATTGTCCTCGATCACCATGGCCTTGACGTCGCGCAGGCGGTTGGCGTCCTGATAGTACCACGCGACCACTTCGGTCGGGTCCTCGTAGCTCTGGGCGAACTCGTCCACCTTGGCGCGCACCTGCTCGTCCCCGGCACCGATCTGGTGGGCGGCGGCGAAGCTGTTCAGGAGGAGGCTGAGCGCCACGCGGCGCTTGGCCTGGGGTTCGAAGACCGACTCGGACAACTTGATATCCTGTTCCTTCATGCCGCGCGCCTTGAGGTCGTTGACGGCGTGGTCCATCAGGCTGCGCACCTCCATGGCGACCAGGCTCCGGGGCACGTCGAAGGGGCTCACGGCAAGCAGGCCGTCCATGACCTGCTCCTTGAGACGGGCCTGGATGCGGCGCTTGGCTTCGCGGCCCAGATTGGCGGCGATCTCCTCGCGCAGCTTGGCGGGGCCGCCCTCCTTGATGCCCAGGCTTTCGGCAAAGGCCTCGTCGACCTCGGGCAGGATCGGCGCATGCACCGACTTCACCGTCGCCTCGAAGGTCGCGGTCTGGCCCGCCAGTTCCTTGGCGAAGTAATCGTCCGGGAACTTGACGTCGAAGGTCTTGCTGGCGCCCGCCGTCATGCCGACCAGGCTGCCCTCGAAATCGGGCAGGGTGCGGCCTTCGCCCAGGATGAGGGGGAAGTCCTTGGCCTCGCCACCCTGGAACGGGACGCCGCCGATCTTGCCGGCGTAATCGATGTGGACGCGGTCGCCGTTCTCCGACGCCCGCTCGACGGCGGCGAAGCGGACCCGTTGCTTGCGCAGCACGTCCAGGGTGCGATCGACGTCGGCATCAATGACCTCGACAACCGGGCGGGTGACCTGGATCTGGCCCAGGTTGCCGATGGCGATGTCGGGATAGACCTCGAAAGTGGCATTGAAGATGCCTTCGCCGGCCGGCTCGAAATGCGGGTAACCGGCGACGTCCAGCTTGTTGGCCTCGACGGCGGCGATGAACTCCTTGTGCAGGGCGTCGCCCAGGACCTCGCCGCGGACCTCGCTGCCATAGCGCATGGCAACCATCTTGGCGGGTGCCTTACCGGGGCGGAAGCCGTCCAGCTTGACGTTTCTGCTCATCTTCTGCAGGCGCTTGCCCACCTCGGTCTCGATCTCGACCGGATTCAGATTCAGGGTGATGCGGCGCTCGAGGCCGGCCAGGGTTTCTACGGTTGCGGACATCATGGTTCCTTGTTGGATGGCTACACTCTGGTGCGAAAGGGGGGACTCGAACCCCCACAGGTTTCCCCGCTGGAACCTAAATCCAGTGCGTCTACCAATTCCGCCACTTTCGCGAAAACGCTGAAGTGTAATATAGCGCTCCGTCGATGTCAGCCGATCCTGTCCGTGTAGCAACGATAACCCCATGATTTAGAATGACAATGCAAACCAGCCCTGGACACCTCGTCAAGCCCGGACACTACGAGAACTTCCCGGTCGCCTCGCTCATCCTGCCGCGCCGCCTGCGTCGGCCCGTGCGGGCCATCTATGCCTTCGCGCGTGCCGCCGACGATATCGCCGATGAGGGTGAGGCCCCGGCCGAACAGCGTCTGGCCGATCTGCAATCGTTCCGTAGCAAACTCCGTGCCCTCGAGTGCGGAGAGGTCCTGGACGACCCGATTTTCGGCCCCCTCGGGACGGCGATACGCGGCCACGACCTGCCCTTCCAGCCGTTCCACGACTTGCTCGACGCCTTCTCCCAGGACTGCACGAAGACCCGCTACGGCCACTTCGGCGAGGTCATGGACTATTGTCGCAAGTCGGCCAATCCGATCGGCCGTTTGTTGCTCATGCTCTACGGCGACCGGGACGCCAGGCACCAAGCCTGGGCGGATGGCGTCTGTTCGGCACTGCAATTGATCAATTTTCTGCAGGACGTGGCGATCGACCAGGGCAAGGGACGCATCTACCTGCCCCAGGACGAGATGGCCAAATTCGGCGTCAGCGAACGTCAGATCGCCGAAGGGCGCGTCGACGGCCTCTGGCAGCAGTTCATGAAGACGCAGATCGAACGCGCCCGGCGCATGCTCAAGGCGGGGGCACCGCTCGGCCTGGCGCTGAAAGGCCGGATCGGCGTCGAGATGCGCCTGATCATCCTGGGCGGCGAACGCATCCTGTACAAGCTCGGCGAAAGCCGAGGCGACGTGTTCAACCAGCGCCCGGTGCTCACGCTGACCGACTGGCTGGCCATGTTGCGCGGCGCACTTTGGCCGAAGCGCCGCAAAGGGGGCGGGGACGGCTGCTCGAGCGGCAGTTGCAACTCGGGCTGTGGCCGATGACGCCCCAGCGCTATTGCCGGGAAAAGGTCGCCGCCAGTCATTCCAGTTTCAGCCTGGCATTCCGCTTTCTGCCCGCCGCCAAGCGGGACGCCATCACCGCCTTCTACGCCTTTTGCCGGGAGGTGGACGACATCGTCGACGAGTGCCGCGAACCGGCCGTCGCCCGCACCAAACTGGACTGGTGGCGCACCGAATTGCACCACCTGTACGGCGGCCAGCCGAGCCACCCGGTCGCCATGGCGCTGCTGCCGGTGATCGGTCCCTACGGCATCGCCCGCGAGCAGCTCGAAGAGATCATCGACGGCATGGCGATGGACCTCGACCAGACCCGCTACGCCGACTACAGGGAATTGCGCCTGTATTGCCACCGGGTTGCCGGCATCGTCGGCGAGGTCGCCGCCGGGATCTTCGGCTACCGGGACCGCAACACCATTAAATATGCCGCCCGCATGGGGCTGGCCTTCCAACTCACCAACATACTGCGCGACATCGGCGAGGACGCCCGGCGCGGCCGCATCTACCTGCCCCAGGAAGAACTGGCCCGCTTCGGGGTCGCCGAGGCCGACCTGCTCCAAGGCCGTGACACCGAGGCCTTCCGGCACCTGGCCGAATTCCAGTACCAGCGCGCCAGTGCCACCTACGCCGAAGCCCTGGCCCTGCTGCCGGCCGACGAGCGGCGCAGCCAGCGCCCGGGCCTGGTCATGGCCGCCATCTACCGCGCCGTCCTGGACGAGATACGGCACCAGGGCTACCCGGTCCTGCACCGTCACGTCCGCCTGCCGGCCGTGCGCAAGGTCTGGCTGGCCGGCCGGACATGGCTGACCGGCTGAAGCCGCGCGTCGCCGTGGTCGGCGGCGGCTGGGCCGGCCTGGCCGCCGCCGTGACCCTCGTAGACGCCGGCCACGCCGTCGTCCTGCACGAGTCGGCCCGCCAGCTCGGCGGCCGGGCCCGCCGGGTCGACTGGCACGGCATCGCCATCGACAACGGCCAGCACCTGTGCGCCGGCGCCTATGACCATACCCTGGACCTGCTGCGCCGGCTGGGCACGGCGGCGGGCCTGGAGCGCCGGCGCCTGGTCTTCGACGAACCCGGCTTCCGGCTCGCCCTGCCCGGGCTGCCCCGGCCGCTGCACCTGGCCGTCGGCCTGCTCACGGCCCGGGGGCTCGACGCCGGGGAGAAATACGCCGCGGCGCGCTTCATGCGCGCACTCGCCCGCCGTCGCTTCCGCCTCGACCGGGACGACACGGCGGCCCGCCTGCTCGCCGAGCACGGCCAGCCCGGCCGCCTGGTCGCCCGCCTCTGGCAGCCGATCTGCGTCGCCGCCCTCAACACGCCGCTGGCACAGGCCTCGGCCCAAATCTTCTGCAACGTCCTGCGCGACAGCCTGGCCGGCCCGCGCGCCGCCAGCGACATGCTGTTCAACCGCGGCGACCTCGGCCGCCTGGTGCCCGACGCCGCGGCCCGCCACGTCGGCGAACGTGGCGGTTCGATACACCTGTCCAGCCGGGTCACCGGCTTGGTCCGGGAAGCCGACGGTTTCCGCCTGGCCGGGCCCGACGACCGGGCCGAGCGCGTCGTCCTGGCCACGCACCCGGCCCAGGCCCCGGCCCTGCTCGCCGGCCTGCCGGGCTGCGACGGGCTCGTCGGGCAACTGCGCGACCTGCGCTGGCAACCCATCCTCACCCTCTGGCTGCGTTTCGCCGCTCCCCTGGCCCTGCCCTACCCCATGCTGGCCCTGGGCGACGGCAGCGCGCCCTGGGCGTTCGAGCGCAACGACCTCGGCCCCGGCCTGGCCGCCATCGTGTTCAGCGCCGAAGGCCCGCACCTGGCGCTGGCACCGGCGGCCTTGCGCGACGATTGCCTGGAGCGGCTCGGCCGCCGGGTCGGCCCCTTGCCGCCACTTGCCGACTGGCGCGTCATCGTCGAAAAGCGCGCCACCTTCGCCTGCACGCCTGGGCTGCGCCGGCCCGACCCGCGTACTCCGGTACCCGGCCTGTTCCTGGCCGGCGACTACACGGCCGGCGATTACCCCGCCACCCTCGAAGGCGCGGTGCGAAGCGGCGTAAAATGCGCCCGCATGATCATCGAGGAGGAATGAGGGACCTGCGGGTTCCGGCCACCATGGAAAACGCACTACCACTCAAGGACCGGGTGATCCTGGTCACCGGTGCCGGCCAGGGCCTCGGCCGTGCCTGCGCGCTCGCCTGCGCCGCACGCGGCGCCACGGTCATCCTGCTCGGCCGTACCACCGGAAAGCTGGAGAAGGTCTACGACGAGATCATCGCGGCCGGCGGGCCCATGCCGGCGATCTTCCCGATGGACCTGGAGAAGGCCGGCGACCGCGACTTCGACACCCTGGCCGAGGCCATCGGCTACCAGATGCGCCGGCTCGACGGCGTCATCCATTGCGCCAGCGAGTTCGAATCGCCCAGCCCGCTCGGCCAGCAGAGCATCGCCGCCTGGCAACGCCTGTACAAGGTCAACACCCTGGCGCCGTTCGCCATCAACCGATCCTGCCTGCAACTCCTGGCCGCGGCGCCAGACGCCGGCGTCCTGCTGATCGGCGAGACGCACGGCCACAAGCCGGGTGCCTACTGGGGCGGTTTCGCGGTCAGCAAGGCGGCCTTGGAAACCTATTTCCGCATCCAGGCCGAGGAATGGGCCGATGCCGCCAATCTGCGCCTCAACCTGGTCGTGCCGGGCCCGATCAACAGCCCGCAGCGGCTGCGCAGCCACCCGGGCGAAGACAAGTCCAGACTGCCCACCCCGGCGGACCTGGCCGAATACCTGGCCGACCTGATGAGCGGCCCGGAACGCGGCCGCCTGGTCGAGTGGCGTCCCGGCTGACCGGCGACCCCGACCTGCAGGCCGCGGCGAAGGCGCTGAACGACGCCGGCCGAAGAGGCCGCCACTCCGGAAGCGCTCGCCCCGGTGCGCGACATGGCGTCCCCGCAGGACGAAGCGCAGGCCTGAGCGGCCCCGGCCTACTCGTAGGTCATCGGGTAGTGTGCCCGGTTCCAGGCCTCCAGCTTCATGTCGACCGCGACCACGGCCTTGAAGCCGAGTTCGCGCAGGCTCCGCGCGGCCAGGATGCTGCGCGTGCCGGACGAACAGTAGAGCGTGATCGGCTTGCGCATGTCGACATGATCCGGATAGCCGACCTGCGACCAGATGGCCAATTCGATCTGGCCGCGCGGGATGTTGATGGCATTGGGGATATGGCCGCCGGCGAACTCGTCCGGCTCGCGCACGTCGATGACCAGGCCCTGGGCCTTGCGGTCCAGGCCGGCCTTGAAGGCGGCCATGTCGATGGTCTTGATCCCGGCCTTGACCTTGGCCACCAGGTCGTTGACCGTACGCGGATAGTTCTGCGCCCAGCCCCATGACGGCGCCAGCATGGCGGCGGCCAGGACGAGGGAGGTCAGGATCGGGGGCGGGACATGGCGGGCGATCGGCAGCTGAATCCAGCATAGACGCTGGCCACGCGCTGGACAATCGGCGCGCCGCCGGCCTACAGCTCGCGTAGGAAATCGAGTGCCTCGGCCAGGCTGGCCACGCCCCGGACCTTGACCCCGGGGATCGCCTGCTTGGGCTGGTTGGCCTTGGGGGCCAGGATCAGATTGAAGCCGAGCTTGGCGGCCTCCTTGAGGCGTTCCTGGCCACGCTGCACCGGGCGGATTTCGCCGGCCAGGCCGACTTCGCCAAAAACCGCCAGTTTATGCGGCAAGACACTGTTTCTTATCGATGAAACCGCCGCGACCAGTACCGCCAGGTCGGCCGCCGGCTCGAGGATGCGGACGCCGCCGACGGCGTTGACGAAGACATCCTGGTCGAAACAGGCGATGCCGCCGTGGCGGTGCAGCACCGCCAGGAGCATGGCCAGCCGGTTGGGGTCGAGGCCGACGGTGAGGCGCCGGGGCGTCGGCGTGTGGGCGGTGTCGACCAGGGCCTGGATCTCGACCAGCAACGGCCGGGTCCCCTCCTGGGTGACCACCACGCAGGAACCGGGGGCCTCCTGCTCGGCGCGGTTGAGGAACAGGGCCGAGGGGTTGCTGACCCCCTTGAGGCCCTTGTCGGTCATGGCGAACACGCCCAGCTCGTTGACGGCGCCGAAACGGTTCTTGAAGGCACGCACCAGGCGGAAGCTGGAACCGGTATCGCCCTCGAAATAGAGCACCGTGTCGACGATGTGTTCCAGCACGCGCGGCCCGGCCAGGGAGCCCTCCTTGGTGACGTGGCCGATGAACACCAGGGTGGTACCGGTCTGCTTGGCGTGCCGGGTCAGTTCCTGGGCGCATTCGCGCACCTGGGAGACGCTGCCGGGCGCCGACTGCAGCGCCTCGGTGTAGAGGGTCTGGATCGAGTCGATCACCGCGACCTGGGGGCGTTCGCCCTGCAGGGTGGCGAGCACCGATTCCAGGCGTATCTCGGTCAGGATGGGGATGTCGCAGCCGGCCAGGCCGAGCCGGTTGGCGCGCATGGCGATCTGGTCGGCCGACTCCTCGCCGCTCACGTAGAGGGTCTTGAGGCGCTTCGCCACCTCGGCCAGCGCCTGCAACAACAGGGTCGACTTGCCGATGCCGGGGTCGCCGCCGATCAACACCACGCCGCCCTCGACCAGACCGCCGCCCAGGACCCGGTCGAACTCGCTCAGGCCGGTCGGGATGCGCGGCGTCTCCCGGGCCTGGACCTGCGACAGGCGCTGCACCTCGCCCGAGGCGGCCAGGGCCTGGAAGCGCCGGGTCTTGGCCTCGGCGCGCGACTCGGTCAGGGTGTTCCAGGCCAGGCAGTGCGGACACTGGCCCTGCCACTTGCTGGTCTGGCCGCCGCATTCGTTGCAGACGTAGAGCGTCTTGTCCTTGGCCATCCTGAGGCTCGCGTATTGGATGGCCGGTTATACCCGAGGCCGGCCGGCCGGCTCAAGGGTGAATTCGCAGCAGGTCGGGGTCGTCGGCGTGTTCGATCAGGATGCGCCGGACCCGGTCCTGCCAGAGGCCGGCAAAGCGTGCCCGTTCGTCGGGGCCGGCCTGGCCCGCCACGACCTGCTGCAGCAACGGCCCCAGGCCGGGGTCGCCGGGCACCGCGGCCGGATTGTAGTCGAGCGCCAGGGCGGCGCCGGTGTCGAGGCGGGTGTAACGCAGCTCGGCGGTCATGGCGACGCCGTAGGCGAGCAGGCCGGCGCGCGCCTGGCGCCCGTTCAGGCCCTTGAAGCCTCCCTCCCCGGCCGCCCCGGTCACCAGGCCGGCGATGCCACCGACGACGCCGGCATTGCCGGCCGACTGGGCCTCGCGCAGTTCGACCCGGATACCGCCGCGCACCGGCAGCGCGTCGCCATACAGCCGGCGCAGGGCGGTGGCCGTCGCCAGCCAGGCGCCGGCCACGGTCGGGCAGGAATGGCCGGCCCACTTCACGGCGTCGGCGTAGCGGTACTCGAGGATGCCGTCGGCCGCGGCGCCGAGCAGCCCGGCCAGGGGATCGCGCAGGCGCAGGCGGGGAACGAGGTCGAAGAAGGCAGGCTGGCTCATGGGGCGGACTCCGGTTGGCGAAGCCCGCACCCTAGCCGCGGCCGGCGGCCGGCGCCTTGCCCAAGATCAAGCCGGCCCCCGGCGGCGTGCCGCCGGGCCGCTTCAGCGGCCGTTCAGGACCAGGCCGTCGTCGCCGTCCGGTGCCAGGCGATCGCGCAGCCGGCGCATGACGTAGGCCAGCGGCACCGGCAGGCTGGCGAGCAGGGTCTCGAATTCGATGCCGTCGAGCATGTTCTTCACGGTCAGGCCGAGGTCGGTGTTGCCCTCGATGAGCAGGCGGCGATTGAAGAACAGGGTGTCCGGGTCTTCCAGGCGCAGGGCCAGGCGGGTGAAATCCATGGCCGTGGCGGTGAAGGTGACGTCGGCATGATCGCCGAATTGCGGCCGCAGGCCGCCGGCGCCGACCGAGAAATGGCTCTTCAGGCCGAGGTCGCGGACGTGTACGCAGAAACGCTTGTCGCGCACGTTGTCCCAGTCCATGTCCTTGAGGGCGCGCCAGGCGGCCAGGTTGAACAGGGCCGAGAAGGCGGCCGAGACCGGCAGGCCGGGCATGGCGGCGGGCAGGCGCGGAATCGGAAAGGCGGGCAACTTCAGACGCGACATGGCGGGACCTTCAACCTGGACAAAAACATCCGAATATTGCCCGAATCGGCCCGGTTTGGGTAGCGCGGCGCGCCGCTGCCCTACTTCGGGCAGGGATAGTATTCCGGCAGGAAGCGGTTCAGGGCCTCGGGTGCCGGCCGGCTGAGCAGATCCGGGTGGGCGCGCAGCCAGGACGCCACGCGGCTCGGCAGGAACTGCTTGTCGTCCGGGCGCAGGCAGAAGCGGCCACCCTTGTTGAACACGGTGGCGGTGTCGATATAGCCGTTCAGATAGCTGTGGCACATCATGCCCAGCATCTTCACCCGCTCGGCGCCGCTGCACATCTTGACCAGCGCCTCGCCGGTCTGGACTTCATGGCCGGGCAGGCTGGCGGCGACCGCCTGGGACACGGTGGCGGCGGTCAGGAACACGTAAGCTGTTCTTTTCATTTAGGTACCCCTACTCTCCGCGCCTATTCTATCCGACGTTTCGGCCTTTTTCCTCCATTGCGCAGGTTGGCCTGGACCGGCCGGCGCCCGTCGCCGCGGCCGCCGCCGCCGGGCTGGAAGGCCGGCACCAGATGGTGTTTGCCGTTGCCGATCAGGTCGGCCCGCCCCATGTCCTTGAGCGCCTCGCGCAGGAGCGGCCAGTTGGCCGGATCGTGGTAGCGCAGGAAGGCCTTCTGCAGGCGGCGCGCACGTTCGCCCCGGGTCACCGCGACCGCGCGCGCCTTGCCGCCCAGGACCGGCTTGAGCGGGTTGAGCCCGGTGTGCCACATGGTCGTGGCCAGGGCCAGCGGCGTCGGCAGGAAGGTCTGCACCTGGTCCAGGCGGAAGTCGTTGCGCTTCAGCCAGAGGGCCAGGTTGACCATGTCGGCATCGGTGGTGCCGGGATGGGCGGCGATGAAGTACGGGATCAGGTACTGTTCCTTGCCGGCCTCGCGGGAAAACTTGTCGAACAGGCGCTTGAACCGGTCGTAGGCGGTCATGCGCGGCTTCATCATGTGCTCGAGCGGGCCTTCCTCGGTGTGCTCGGGCGCGATCTTCAGGTAGCCGCCGACGTGGTGGCTGACCAGCTCCCGGACGTACTCCGGCGAGCGCACGGCGAGGTCGTAGCGCACCCCGGAACCGATCAGCACCTTCTTCACGCCGGGGATGGCGCGCGCCTTGCGGTAGAGCTGGATGAGCGGGCCGTGGTCGGTGTCGAGGTTCTCGCAGATGTCCGGGAACACGCAGGACAGGCGCCGGCAGGCCGATTCGATCTTCGGGTCCTTGCAGGCCAGACGGTACATGTTGGCGGTCGGCCCACCCAGGTCCGAGACGACGCCGGTGAAGCCGGCCGTCTTGTCCCGGATCTCCTCGATCTCGTGCAGGATCGACTCCTCGGAGCGGTTCTGGATGATGCGGCCCTCGTGCTCGGTGATCGAGCAGAAGGTGCAGCCGCCGAAGCAGCCGCGCATGATGTTGATCGAGAAGCGGATCATCTCCCAGGCCGGGATCTTGGCGTCGCCGTAGGCCGGGTGCGGCGCCCGGGCGTAGGGCAGGCCGTAGACGTGGTCCATCTCCGGCGTGTTGAGCGGGATCGGCGGCGGGTTCAGCCAGACGTCCCGCTCGCCGTGCGCCTGTACCATCGCGCGCGCGTTGCCGGGGTTGGACTCCAGGTGGAAGACGCGCGCGGCGTGGGTGTCCAGGACGGCGTTCTTCTCGACCTGCTCGAAGGAGGGCAGGCGCAGCACGGTATGGGCACGCTGCTCGGCGCGTCCGGCGCGGTCCCGGCCCGGCTGGGGCATGAAGTGGACCGGCGTGTCGCCGGTCGGCGCCGCGACCGCCAGGGAATCGAGTTCCAGCCAGGCGTCGGACGGCTGCCAGCCGGACGGCACCATGAAGGCGGCACCGCGCAGGTCGCGCAGGTCGGTGATCGACTCGCCGGCGGCCAGGCGGTGGGTCAGCTCGACGATGGCCCGCTCGGCGTTGCCGAACAACAGCATGTCGGCCTTGGAGTCGGCCAGCACCGAGCGGCGCATCTTGTCGGACCAGTAGTCGTAGTGCGCAATGCGGCGCAGCGAGGCCTCGATGCCGCCGATCACCACCGGCACCTCCTTGTAGGCCTCCCGGCAGCGTTGGGCGTAGACCGTGACGGCGCGGTCGGGACGCCGGTTCGGCTCGCCGTTGGGCGTATAGGCGTCGTCCGAGCGGATCTTCCGATCCGCCGTGTAGCGGTTGACCATCGAATCCATGTTGCCGGCGGTGACGCCGAAGTACAGGTTCGGACGGCCCAGGGCGCGGAAGGCCTCGGGCGATTTCCAGTCGGGCTGGGCGATGATGCCGACCCGGAAACCCTGCGCCTCGAGCAGGCGCCCGAGCAGGGCCATGCCGAAGCTGGGATGGTCGATATAGGCGTCGCCGGTGACCAGGATGACGTCGCAGCTGTCCCAGCCGAGCGCGTCCATCTCCGGCCGCGACATGGGCAGGAAGGGGGCGACGCCGAAGCGCCTGGCCCAATAGGGCTTGTACGAGGTCAGGGGGCGGGCGGCCAGCACGACATCACCAGAAAAAGTCGGCCGTGCAGAATACCAGTTTGCCCGGCCCCGTTAAAATGCAGCGTAGCCCCAAGAAACCCTTCCCGTCATGGACCTCTATCCCCTCCTCCGCCCGATCCTGTTCAATCTCAACCCGGAAACCGCCCACACGCTGACCGTGGACGCCCTCCGCCTGACCCCGGCCGGCCTGCTGCGGGCACTGCTGCCGAGCGTCCCCGAGGCCCCCTGCCAGGTCATGGGCCTGCGCTTTCCGAACCCGGTCGGCCTGGCCGCCGGCCTGGACAAGAACGGCGAGTGCCTGGACGCCTGGGCCGCCATGGGCTTCGGCTTCATCGAGGTGGGCACGGTGACGCCGCGGCCGCAGCCCGGCAACCCGAAGCCGCGCATGTTCCGGATGCCCGAGGCCAACGCCATCATCAACCGCATGGGCTTCAACAATCACGGCGTCGACGCCCTCCTCGCCAACGTCGCGCAGGCGAAGTTCGACGGCATCCTGGGCATCAACATCGGCAAGAACGCCGACACCCCGATCGAACGCGCCGTCGACGACTACCTGATCGGCCTGCGCAAGGTCTACGCGCGCGCCAGCTACGTGGCGGTCAACATCTCCTCGCCCAACACCAAGAACCTGCGCGCCCTGCAGGGCGGCAGCGAGCTGGACGCCCTGCTCGCCGCCCTCAAGGCCGAGCAGACCGCCCTGGCCGACCGGCACGGCAAGTACACGCCGTTCGCGGTGAAGATCGCCCCCGACCTGGAGGACGCCCAGATCGCCGAGATGGCCGGCCTGTTCCGGCGCCACCGGGTCGATGCCGTGATCGCCACCAACACCACCCTGGCGCGCACCGGCGTCGAACACCTGAAGCACGGCGCCGAGACCGGCGGCCTCTCCGGCGCCCCGGTCAAGGCGGCCTCGGACCGGGTCCTCAAGGCCTTCGCGGACGGCCTGGCCGGCGAGGTCCCGCTCATCGGCGTGGGCGGCATCCTGCAGGGCAGCGACGCGCGCGACAAGATCGCCGCCGGCGCCAGCCTGGTGCAGATCTACAGCGGCCTGATCTTCCGCGGCCCGGAACTGGTGGCCGAATGCGTCCGGGCCCTGCAGGACGCCTAGCCGAAGCCGAGGCGTACGACTGCCAGTCCTGCGGGGCCTGCTGCTGCTCGCCCTGGACCGGCGATGGCTACGTGCGCCTGTACGAGCACGACGTCGAGCGGCTCCTCGACACCGCTGCCGCCGTCGTCATGCAACGCCAGGGTGACGGCGAGCCGGCCGAGTTCGTCGCCAAGCTGGCGACCCGGATCGAGCCGGACGGGCGCCGGGTCTGCGTCGCGTTCGCCGGCCGCCTGAGCGGGCCGTGCGCCTGCACGGTCTATCCGGTCCGACCGGAGGCCTGCCGCCGCTTCTTCCCCGGCGACGGCCCGTGCCCGGGCGGCGCGCGCCCGGCTGGCGGCCGGAACGCCGGCCTGAGCGGCCGACCGCGCGCCTAGGGCAGGTCGCGCTGCATATAGTAGGCCGGCCCGGGGTAGCTGAGCAGGTTGGCGGGCGCCGCCGGCTCCGTGCTCGACAGTACCACCCGGTAGCCGCGCCGTTGCCAGAAACCCAGGCTACCCTGCACCGAGACCAGGGCCGAACGCCCCAGGCCGACGGCCAGGGCATGGGCGTGGGCGTGCTCGACCAGGCTCCCGGCCACGCCGGCACCGCCCGCCCGCGGCGCCACGGCGAGGTCGTGCAGGTACAGGCAATCGGCGCCGGCCAGGTCGGCGAAGACGCCGCCCAAGGGCGTCACCCGGCCGAGCCGGGAGCGATAGCCGACCAGGTAGGCGCACGGCCCCGCGCCGTCGTCGGCCAGCCAGGCGGTGCCGGGGGCGCCGGCCAGGCGGGCGCGCAGCACCGCCTCCGGCTCCAGGTAGGCCTGGCCATAGGCGGCCGCCTGGATCGCCAGTACCGCCGGGATGTCGCCCTGGGTCATGCCGCGCAGGCGCACGGCGGCCTCACTGCCCGGGCGTCAGGTGGAGCAGCGCGGCATGGCGCAGCTCGCCGCGCTGTTCGACGCGCAGGCGCGCCAGGGCGGCGCTGCCGATCTGCAGACGATAGGCATGTCCGGTCGCCAGGCCGAGCGCCCGGCAGATCGCCATGCGCATGACGCCGGCATGGCAGACGACCAGGACGTGGGAACCGGCGTGACGGGACAGGATGTCCTCCCAGGCCGCGCCGACGCGGGCGTAGAAGGCATCGAGCGGCTCGGCACCGTCGGGCCGGAAGGCGACCGGGTCGCACTTGAAGTTGAACACCGCCGCCGGGTCGGCGGCCTTGATCTCGTCGGCCGTGCGCCCTTCCCAGCTGCCGAAGCCGACCTCCTTGAGGCGCGCGTCGAAGGCCAGCGGCAGACCGGTCTGGCCGGCCAGTTCCTCGGCGAAGGCGCGGCAGCGCGCCATGGGCGAGCTGACGATGGCCTGCCAGGGTCGTGCGCCGGCGGTCGCGGCACGCATCTGGCGCCAGCCCTTGTCCGAGAGCGGATCGTCGATCTGGCCCCGGTAGCGGCGGCCGCCCTCGGGTTCGCCGTGGCGCAGCATGTCGATGACGGTGGTGGTCATGTTTTCGGATGTCCCTTGTAGGCGAAGACGAGTGCGGCGACGCCCGCGCAGGCCGCCGCCGTGCTGAAGGTGAAGGCGCCGCCGTAATGCTGCCAGACGGCACCGGCGTAGAGGGTGCCGACGGTACCGCCGATGCCGAACGCCAGGCTGTTGTAGAGGGCCTGGCCGCGCGCCTGGTTGCGGCCGGTGAAATAGCGGTGCACCAGGCCGATGGCGGCGGCGTGGTAGGCGGCGAAGGTCAGGGCATGCAGGAACTGGGCGAAGAGCAGCACCGGCATGTTGTCCACCCACCAGCCGATGAGCAGGAAGCGCAGCGCGGCCGCCGCCAGGGTGACGAGCACGACGGTCTCCGCGGAGACGTGCCGGAGCACGCGCGGCATGACCAGGAAGACGCCGACCTCGCAGATCACCCCGAGCGCCCAGAGCCAGCCCGCCAGGCTCTTGCTGTAGCCGGTATCGACCAGGTAGAGGGTGAAGAAGGTGTAATAGGGGCCGTGCGCCGCCGCCATCAGGATCGCCGCCGCCAGCAGGGCCGCCACCTCGGGCCGGCGCAGCACCCGGCCGAGCGGCGTGTGCACCGTTTCCAGGGTGGCGATCTCGGCCTCGGGAATGAAGCGTGCGAACAGCACGATGCCGACCAGGAGGCCCATGACCACCCAGAGCAGCGTGCGCACGGCGGCATGGTCGAGCAGCCAGCCGAGGCTGACCACGACGACGATGAAGCCGACCGAACCCCACAGCCGGATGTTGCCGTAGCGGTCGGTGCGGTCCTTCAGGTGCGACAGGGTGGTCGCCTCGACCAGGGGCAGCGAGGCGCTCCAGAAGAAGCTGATGAAGCTCATCACCGCCAGCATCCACCAGAAGCCGCTGCCCAGGAACACGCCGACGAAGGAGACCAGGCTGACCACGGCGGCGAACTGGACGATGGCGACCCGGCGCCCGCTGCGGTCGGCGATGTGGCCCCACAGGTTGGGCGCGAACATGCGCATGACGTGCAGGGGGGCCATCAGGATGCCGATCTGGAACGCGTCGAACTCGAGCGAGCGCAGGTAGAGCGCCCAGTACGGCGCCATGGCGCCGACGAAGGCGAAGTAGAAGAAATAGAAGCCGGACAGGCGCCAGTAGGGGACGGTATGCATGCGATTCAGCCGCCTCCGCCAACCGAGGCGGTCGGGATGCGGCGGGGCAAGAAACGAAAACGGCCCGGACGCACCGGGCCGTCGTTACGCCGGATCGGCTTCAGCCTGCCGCCGTGATCAGCTTGTAGAGGCGGTCCTTGAGGCCGAGGCGCAGCTTCTTGAGCTCTTCCTCGTACAGCTGCGAGGCCGCCTCGACACGCTGCTCGATGCGCTGGATCTTGTGATCGACGTCATCGTAGTCACGCATCATCTTGACGAAATCGTCATTGGCCAGGGTGAGTTTGCGAATGGTCTCGGAATGTTCCGGGAATTCGTTGAAGAGATCGTGGCTTTCGATCATTTTTGCTGCTCCTTGCTTCGATGACTTAGTTAACTTTACCGGTTAACTTTACCGGGGATGACCGGCGTTGGGCAACGCACGTCGGCATTCTGGGCGCGTTGGCGCAGGGCATGGTCCATGAGGACGATGGCCAGCATGGCCTCGGCGATGGGCGTGGCACGGATGCCCACGCAAGGGTCGTGGCGGCCGTGGGTGACCACCTCGGCGGGTTGGCCGGCCAGATCGATGGAGCGACCGGGCAGACGGATCGACGACGTCGGCTTGATGGCGATCGAGGCGGTCACGTCCTGGCCGCTCGAGATGCCGCCCAGCACGCCGCCGGCATGGTTGGAGAGGAAGCCCTCCGGGGTGAGTTCGTCGCGGTGCTCCGTGCCCTTCTGGGCGACGCAGGCGAAACCGGCGCCGATCTCCACGCCCTTGACCGCGTTGATGCTCATCAGGGCATAGGCGATGTCGGCGTCGAGGCGGTCGTAGACCGGCTCGCCCAGGCCCACCGGAACGTTTTCGGCGACCACGTTGATGCGCGCACCGACCGAGTTGCCTTCCTTGCGCAACTCATCCATGTAGGCCTCGAGTTCGGCGATCTTGTCCGGATCGGGCGAGAAGAACGGGTTCTCGTTGACGCCCTCCCAGGCCTTGAAGGGCACCACGATGGGGCCGAGCTGGGCCAGGTAGGCACGGATCACCGTGCCGTACTGCTGGTGCAGCCACTTCTTGGCGATTGCGCCGGCCGCCACCCGCACCGCGGTCTCGCGCGCCGACGAGCGGCCGCCGCCGCGGTAATCGCGGATGCCGTACTTCTGCCAGTAGGTGTAGTCGGCGTGCCCGGGCCGGAAGCTGTTGGCGATCTCGCCATAGTCCTTGCTGCGCTGGTCCTCGTTGCGGATCAGCAGGGCGATGGGCGTGCCCGTGGTCCTGCCCTCGAAGACGCCGGACAGGATCTCGACGGTGTCGGATTCGCGCCGCTGGGTGACGTGGCGCGAGGTGCCCGGCTTGCGCCGGTCGAGTTCGAACTGGATGTCTTCCGTGGCGAGCGGCAGGCCGGGCGGGCAGCCGTCCACCACACACCCGATGCCCGGACCATGCGACTCCCCGAAGGACGTCACGCAAAACAGTTTGCCTAGGGTGTTGCCGGACATGAATCGTGCTGTTGTTCGTTGAATGCGCTGGATTATCGCACAGCCGCCCACTACCATGGGTTGCTCGAAGATGACTGCCCGAACGACGACATGAAACGCCTGATCCCCGCTTTCCTGGCCGGCGCCCTGATCTGGGCCGGCGCGGCCCGTGCCGACATCCTGCCGGGCGAGACCAAGGCCTTCCAGTGCACCGCCTGCCACGGCCCGACCGGCATGCGCCACGCGCCCGGCCAGGCGGCCATCGGCGGCCGCTCGGCCGAGGAATTGGCCGCCATCCTGCGCGACTACCGCCACCTGCGCCGGATCAACCCGGCCATGCAGGTGCTGCTCCTGCCGATGTCCGAGCAGGACGTCGACGACGTGGCGGAATACTTCTCCCTGGTCGGGCAGACCGCCGCGGCGCGCTGAGGCGCCGGCGCGCCGGGCCGCTCAGCCGGCCGCCAGGCCGTCGAGCAGGGCCAGGCCGAGCGCCACCCCGAAACCGGTCACGTCGCCGGCTACCGCGCCCAGGCCGCCCTTGCAACGGGCCGCCGACAGGTCGACGTGCAACCAGGGCACGTCGGCGACGAAGCGGCTCAGGAAGCGTGCCGCCAGGATGTGGTCGGCCTCGCCGTCCAGCGTGCACTGCTTGACGTCGGCCACTTCCGAATCGAGCGCCTCGTCGTAGTCGGTCGGCATGGCGAAGGCGACCACCCGCTCGCCGGTCGCCTGGCCCGCGGCCACCGCCTTCTGCACCAGATCGTCGCGGTTGCCGAGGACGCCGCTCATGCGTTCGCCCAGGGCCATGACCATGCTGCCCGTCAGGGTGGCGAAATCGATCATGACGCCCGGTTTCTCGCGCGCCGCCATGGCCAGGGCGTCGGCGAGCACCATGCGACCTTCGGCATCCGTGTGGACGACCTCGATGGTGGTGCCGTTCAGGGCCGTGACCACCTCGTTCTGGGTATACGCCTCGGGCGACAGATGGTTCTGCGCGATGGCCAGCCAGACCTCGAGGTTCACCGGCAGTTTGAGCCGGGTGGCCGCGAGCAGGATGCCCAGGACCACCGCCGAGCCGTTCATGTCGTCGTGCATGTTGTGCATGTAGCGGGCCGGCTTCAGGTTGTGGCCGCCGGTATCGAAGCAGATGCCCTTGCCGACCAGGGCAAGCGCCTTGGCCTTGGCCGCCCCCCGGTAGCTCAGGCGAACGACGGCCGCGTCCTGGTGGCCGCTGCCGCGCGCCACGGCGAGGAAGGCGCCCGCCTTCAGCTTGGTCAGACTGGCGACGTCGAACTCCTCGATCGCCCAGCCCGCCTCCTTGGCCAGGGCGCGGACACACTTGCGATACTGGCCCGGGTCGAGCAGGTTGGGCGGCAACCGGGTCAGTTCCCGGCAAAGCAGGTTGCCTTCGGCGATGGCCCGTTCGCGCGCGAGGTCGAGGCCGGCGGCGCCGTACAGGACCACGCGCTTGAGCGCCCGGCCCGGCTTGTCCGACTTCCAGCTGCTCAGCTGGGCGCCGTTGACCCAGGCGGCGTAGACCGCCGCGCGTGCCGCGCGGTCGCGGAAACCGTCGTCGCCGTGCACCGCGACGGCAAGTTCGGCCGGGTTCTCCTCGAGCAACGGCTTGAGCGCCTTGCGCAACTGCTCGTGCCAGTCGAAGGCCGGCTTGGCGTCCGCCAGGCTGAGCCAGACCGACAGTCCGCCGTCCGGCAGGGTTACCGCGAGCGGCGCCTTGGCCAGGCTGTCGGCCTTCTTGCCGCGCCGCTTCAGGACCGCCTCCAGGGCGGCCCGGCCCGGGATGTCCGGCAAGGGCGCGCCGGCCGTAAGGACGACCAGCAGGTGGCCGGTGCTGGCGGCCGCTTCGGCGCCCTGCGCGGACACGGTGTCCAGGCCTGCAAGCCGCATGGTTATTCGCTTTGCGCAATTCATTAGCAATCCATTCTATTTATTTTGTCAATACTTAGTATTAAATTGACCTAAGGCTTTCTCAGCCCCGATAATTCGCCGGATTTGGTTTAAATTGTTTCATAAAACTGTCGGATAGTACCGGCGGACGTGCGGCGCTCCAGCGATGGTGGTGGCTCGTTGTCCGCCCCAACCGGAGAGTATCTTTATGTCGAGTCACATCCCTGATATCGATCCTCAGGAAACCCGTGAGTGGCTGGATGCCCTCGCCGCGGTCATCGAGGAGGAAGGCACCGAACGCGCCCACTTCCTGCTCGAGAAGCTGATCGACAAGGCGCGCCGGTCGGGCGCCTACCTGCCCTACAACGCCACTACGGCCTACGTGAACACCATCCCGGTGACCATGCAGGAAAAACACCCCGGCGACCCCGGCATGGAGCGGCGCATCCGCGCCCTGATCCGCTGGAACGCCATCGCCTGCGTCATGCGCGCCAACGAGAAGGCGCCCGGCGTCGGCGGCCACATCGCCAGTTTCCAGTCGGCGGCCACCCTCTACGACGTCGGCTTCAACCACTTCTTCCGCGGTCCGGACCATCCCGGCGGTGCCGACCTGGTCTTCTTCCAGGGCCACTCCGCACCCGGGGTCTACGCCCGCGCCTTCATCGAGGGCCGCATCAGCGAGGACCAGTTCGGCAACTTCCGCCAGGAATCCACCGGCAACGGCCTGCCCTCCTACCCGCACCCGTGGCTGATGCCCGAGTTCTGGCAGTTCCCGACCGTGTCCATGGGCCTGGGCCCGATCCAGGCCATCTACCAGGCCCGCTTCATGCGCTACCTGCACGACCGCGGCATCGCCGACACCTCCGGCCGCCACGTCTGGGCCTTCCTGGGCGACGGCGAGACCGACGAGCCGGAGTCCCTGGGCGCCATCACCCTGGCTTCGCGCGAGAAACTCGACAACCTGATCTTCGTGGTCAACTGCAATCTGCAACGCCTGGACGGCCCGGTGCGCGGCAACGGCCAGATCGTCCAGGAACTGGAGGCCGCCTTCCGCGGCGCCGGCTGGAACGTCATCAAGGTGCTCTGGGGTTCCTATTGGGACCCGCTTTTCGCCATGGACACCAAGGGCATGCTGCAGAAGCGCATGGAGGAATGCGTCGACGGCGAATACCAGAACTTCAAGGCCAAGGGCGGCGCCTACACGCGCGAGCACTTTTTCGGCAAGTATCCGGAAACGCGCGAGATGGTGGCCGCCATGTCGGACAACGACATCTGGCGCCTGAACCGGGGCGGCCACGACCCGCACAAGGTCTACGCGGCCTACGCCGCGGCGGTCAAGCACACCGGCCAGCCGACCGTGATCCTGGCCAAGACCATCAAGGGCTACGGCATGGGCGCGTCCGGCGAGGCGCAGAACCCGACCCACCAGGCCAAGAAGATGGCGCTCGACGACCTGCGCGCCTTCCGCGATCGCTTCGACATCCCCATTTCCGACGAGGAACTGGCCAAGCTGCCGTTCTACCGTCCGGCCGAGGACAGCCCCGAGATCAAGTACATGCGCGCCACGCGCGACAAGTTGGGCGGTTCCGTCCCGACCCGCCGGACCAAGGCGGAAAGTCTCCCGGTACCCGCCCTGCCGGCCTTCCAGGCCATGCTCGAGGCGACCGGCGAGCGCGAGATCTCCACCACCATGGCCTTCGTGCGCATCCTCAGCACCCTGCTGCGCGACAAGGTGCTCGGCCGCCGCATCGTGCCGATCATCCCGGATGAGGCGCGTACCTTCGGCATGGAGGGCCTGTTCCGCCAGATCGGCATCTATTCCTCGGTCGGCCAGTTGTACGAGCCGGTCGACCACGACCAGGTCATGTACTACCGCGAGGACAAGGGCGGCCAGATCCTGGAGGAAGGCATCAACGAGGCCGGCGCCTTCTCGTCCTGGCTCGCCGCCGCGACCGCCTACAGCACGGTCGGCCAGCCCATGATCCCGTTCTACATCTACTACTCGATGTTCGGCTTCCAGCGCATCGGCGACCTGGCCTGGGCGGCCGGCGACTCGCGCGCGCGCGGCTTCCTGCTCGGCGGCACCGCCGGCCGGACGACCCTGAACGGCGAGGGCCTGCAGCACGAGGACGGCCACAGCCACCTGCAGGCGGCCCTGATCCCGAACTGCGTCTCCTACGACCCGACCTTCCATTACGAGCTGGCGGTGATCATCCAGGACGGCCTGCGCCGCATGGTCCAGGAACAGGAGGACGTGTTCTATTACCTCACGGTGATGAACGAGAACTACAGCCACCCGGCCCTGCCCAAGGGCGCCGAGGTCGGCATCCTGAAGGGCATGTACCGCCTGTCCGAAGGCGCCGCGGACAAGTCGGCGCGCGTGCAGCTGCTCGGCAGCGGCACCATCCTGC
>NZ_SJZB01000008.1 GCF_004337445.1 Parasulfuritortus cantonensis
GCTGCCGGACAACCTGGCGCTCGACCAGGTCGATCTCAAGGACGACCTGGAACGCCGGCGCCTGGCCAACGTGCTCTCGCGCGGCCTCGACACCCCGGCCGGCTACATCCTGCCGGTGGGCTGGAACTGGCAGGTGGGCTGCTGGTATTCGGCGCCCTGGCCGCTGCGCCGGGAACGCCTGTACCTGATCCCGGGCGATTCTCCGATCGGCCTGCGCCTGCCCCTGAATTCCCTGCCCTGGCAGGCCGAGGACGAGTTGGAGTGGGTCGGCGAGACCGATCCCTTCGAGCCGCGCCCACCCCTGCCGGATTTCCACGGCGAGGTGGCGGCCCGCTACAGCCACATCGAGCCGACCTTCGACGCCCATCCGGAAATCCGTCCGCAGCCGACCGCCGACCGGGCGCGCGGCGAGGTCAGCGTGCCCCATACCGCGGTCAGCATCGAGGTACGCGGCGGCTGCCTGCACGTCTTCCTGCCGCCGCTCGACCGCCTGGAGCACGCGCTCGACCTGATCGCCGCGGTCGAACAAAGCGCCGCCGCGCTCGCCCTGCCGGTCGCCGTCGAGGGCTATGCGCCGGCTTCCGACGGGCGCCTGGAAAAGCTGCTGGTCACCCCCGACCCGGGCGTCATCGAGGTCAACATCCACCCGGCCCGCACCTGGGACGAACTGGTCGCCCGCACCACGACGCTGTACGAGGAGGCGCGCCTGTCCCGCCTGGGTACCGAAAAGTTCATGCTCGACGGCCGCCATACCGGCACCGGCGGCGGCAACCACGTCACCCTCGGCGGCCCGACCCCGGCCGACAGTCCGTTCCTGCGCCGGCCCGACCTGCTCAAGAGCCTGGTCACCTACTGGCAGCACCACCCGTCGCTGTCCTATCTGTTCTCCGGCCTGTTCGTCGGCCCCACCAGCCAGGCCCCGCGCGTCGACGAAGGCAAGCCGGAGGCCATGTACGAACTGGAGATCGCCTTCTCCCAGGTGCCTTTCGGCGGCGCCGACCAGCCCTGGCTGGTCGACCGCCTGTTCCGTAACCTGCTCGCCGACCTGACCGGTAACACCCACCGCTCGGAGTTCTGCATCGACAAGCTGTATTCGCCGGACAGTTCCTCCGGACGCCAGGGCCTGCTCGAGTTCCGTGCCTTCGAGATGCCGCCGCACGCGCGCATGAGCCTGGCCCAGATGCTCCTGCTGCGCGCCCTGGTGGCGCGTTTCTGGAGCACCCCCTACGACAAGCCGCTGGTGCGCTGGGGTACCGAGCTGCACGATCGCTGGATGCTGCCGCATTACCTGTGGCAGGACCTCAAGGAGGTGGCCGAGGATCTGACCGAGGCCGGCTATCCCTTCCAGCTCGACTGGTTCGCGCCCTTCCTGGAATTCCGTTTCCCGCGCCACGGCACCTTCCGGGTCGGCGGCATCGAGGTCGAGCTGCGCGCCGCGATCGAGCCCTGGCCGGTGCTCGGCGAAGAGGCGACCCGGGCCGGCACCGCGCGCTTCGTCGACTCCTCGGTCGAGCGCCTGCAGATCACGGCCACCGGGCTGACCGACGGCCGCTACGCCCTCGCCTGCAACGGCCGCCGGGTGCCGCTCAAGAGCACCGGCCGGCACGGCGAATACGTCGCCGGCGTGCGCTACCGCGCCTGGCAGCCGCCTTCGGCCCTGCATCCGACCATCGCCCCGCACACGCCGCTGGTGTTCGACCTGATCGACTTGTGGAACAATCGCGCCCTCGCCGGCTGTACCTACCACGTCATGCACCCGGGTGGCCGCAATTACGAGCACTTCCCGGTCAATGCCAACGAGGCCGAGGCGCGCCGCCACATCCGCTTCCAGGACATGGGCTTCAACATCGGCCATTACGCCCCGCCACCCTGGGTGGGTACCGTATCGGGATTCGTCCCGGCCGGAACCTACGTCGGACCGATGGCGCCGCCCGCCGAGGAGGCTCCCGGCGAATATCCCTATACCCTGGACCTACGCCGAACCCGCTGAACGATGCCTACCCAACCGCCTACCGCCAACCCCGTCTGCGAGGACAACCGCACCGCCCTCACCAAGGGGGCGCTGAAGCGCGCTTTCCTGGACAACTTGTTCTACTTCCAGGGCAAGTTCCCCGCCCTCGCGACCCGCAACGACTACTACATGGCGCTCGCCTACACGGTACGCGACCGCCTGCTGCAGCGTTGGATCAGCACGGCGGAGGCCTACGCCGCCAGCCAGGCGCGCACGGTGGCCTACCTGTCGGCCGAATTCCTGCTCGGCCCGCACCTGGGCAACAACCTGCTCAACCTGGGCATCTACGACACGGCCCGCCAGGCCCTGCGCGAGCTCGGCCTGTCGTTCGAGGAGATTCTCGCCCAGGAGGAGGAACCCGGCCTCGGCAACGGCGGCCTGGGCCGCCTGGCGGCCTGCTTCCTGGACTCCATGGCAACCCTGGAGATTCCGTCCCTGGGCTACGGCATCCGCTATGAGTTCGGCATCTTCGCCCAGGACATCGTCGACGGCGGTCAGGTCGAGCTGACCGACAAGTGGCTGCGCTTCGGCAACCCGTGGGAGATTCCGCGCCCGGAGTGGGCGGTCGAGGTCCACCTGGGCGGCCACACCCACCATTTCGTCGACCGCGACGGCCGCCATCGCGCCCAATGGGTGCCCGCCATGACGGTCATGGGCACGCCTTACGACACCCCCATCCTGGGTTACCGCAACAACACCGCCAACACCCTGCGCCTGTGGCGCGCCGAGGCCCCCGAATCCTTCGACCTGACCACCTTCAACCGCGGCGACTACTGGGGCGCCGTGAACAAGAAGGTGATCTCGGAGAACATCACCAAGGTCCTGTACCCGAACGACGAGCAGATCCAGGGCAAGGAACTGCGCCTGCAGCAGCAGTACTTCTTCGTCGCCTGCTCGCTCAAGGACATGATGCGCATCATGCGCAACCAGGGCATCCCGCTCGAGAAGTTCCACCAGAAGTTCGCCGTCCAGCTCAACGACACCCACCCGGCCGTCGCCATCGCCGAGCTGATGCGCATTCTGATCGACGAGCAGGACATGGAGTGGGACCGGGCCTGGAGCATCACCCGCAACACCTTCGCCTACACCAACCACACCCTGCTCCCGGAGGCCCTCGAGCAGTGGCCGGTGCATCTGTTCGGCCGCGTCCTGCCGCGTCACATGGAACTCATCATGGAGATCAACGCGCGCTTCCTGGACGAGGTCCGCATCCGTTTCCTGGGCGACCACGACCGCCTGGCGCGCATGTCGCTGATCAACGAGCACGGCGAGCGCTACGTGCGCATGGCCAACCTGGCCTGCGTCGGCAGCCAGGCGATCAACGGCGTCGCCGCCCTGCACACCGAGCTGCTCAAGCAGGACGTCCTGGCCGACTTCTACGCCTTCGCGCCCAAGAAGTTCAGCAACAAGACCAACGGCGTCACGCCGCGCCGCTTCGTGGCCCTGGCCAACCCGCGCCTCGCGCGCCTGCTCGACCGCACCATCGGTGACGGCTGGGTGCGCGACCTGGACCGCCTGCGCGGCCTCGAGACCTATGCCGACGACGCCGCCTTCCGGAGCGAGTGGCGCTACATCAAGCGCGCGGTCAAGGAGGATTTCGCCGGCTTCGCGCGCCGCCGCCTGGGCGTCGCCATCGACCCCAACAGCCTGTTCGACGTCCAGGTCAAGCGCATCCACGAGTACAAGCGCCAGCACCTCAACGTCCTGCACATCGTCGCCCTCTACCACCGGATCAAGAACGATCCCAACGTCACCATCACGCCGCGCACCTTCATCTTCGGCGGCAAGGCCGCGCCCGGCTACCACATGGCCAAGCTGATGATCCGCCTGATCACCGCGGTGGGCGACACGATCAACCGCGACCCGGACGTGCGCGACCTGCTGAAGGTGGTGTTCCTGCCCAACTTCAACGTCGGCGCCGGGCAATGGGTGTATCCGGCCGCCGAGCTGTCCGAGCAGATATCGACCGCCGGCAAGGAGGCCTCGGGCACCGGCAACATGAAGTTCATGATGAACGGCGCGCTCACCATCGGCACCCTGGACGGCGCCAACATCGAGATCCGCGAAGAGGCCGGGCCGGAGAACTTCTTCCTGTTCGGCCTCACCACCGAGGAGGTGCAGGCCATGCAGCGGCAGGGCTACCGGCCGCCGGACTGGTATCACGCCAATCCCGAGCTGAAGGCGGTGCTCGACCTGATCCGCGACGGCCACTTCTGCCGCGGCGACCGTCACCTGTTCCAGCCCCTGGTCGACCACCTCATCAACCACGACCCCTACATGCTGCTGGCCGACTTCCAGAGCTACGTCGACTGCCAGGCCGACGTCGGCGAGGCCTACCGCGACAAGGAACGCTGGTCGCGCATGGCGATCCTGAACGTCGCCCGGAGCGGCAAGTTCTCCTCCGACCGTACCATCCGCGACTATTGCCGGGACATCTGGCGGGTCGAGCCGAAGTCGGTGCAGCTGTCCTCGCGCAACGACCTGCGCCTGGACCTCGGCAAGCAGGGCGCCTGACCGCCGCCTAGTCGGCCAGGGCGGCGAGGAAGCGCCCGCGCGCCGCCGCCAGGGCCGGCCCGGCCTCGGCACCGGCCAGGCCCAGGCATTCGGCGTGATAGCGCTCGAAAGCCGCCAGGACCGTCGCCTCCGCCAACTTCCTTGCCGCACGCGCCGGCGCCCGCTCGCCGGCGCCGTCGAGCGGGTTCAGCACGGCGTGGCGCGGGATCATGCGCTGGGCGCCGGTCTCCGACGCGGCGGCGATCGGGCCGGTCTTGACGTAGGTCTTGCCCTCGTACTCGAAGCGGGCCCCGACGGGCAGGTGCTGGAATTTCATGGTCGCGTCCGGGCAACGTGAAGGACCGCCATTCTAGGCCTAGCCGAGCCGCGCGCGGTGCAGGTGGTGGTGCAGGTGGCTGTGCTGGCCGTCGTGGCTGTGCCGATGGGCGTGGATGAGGCCGGTACGGCGCAACAGCTCGACGTCGTACAGGATGTCCGCCGGCGCCCCCTCGGCGACCAGGCGGCCGTGCTGCATGACCAGGCAGACGTCGGCGACGTCCTCGACGATGTCGATGTCGTGGGTGGCCAGGACCATGGTCTTGGCGCCGCCGCCCCAGCCGATCATGGTCTCGATCAACTGGCTCTGGCTCTCCGGGTCGAGCGAGGCGGTCGGCTCGTCGAGCAGAAGCACCTCGGGGTCGAGGATGAGCACCGAGGCCAGGGCCACCTTCTTCTTCTCGCCGCCGGACAGCCGGTGCGGCGGCCGGTCCTTGAGGTGGCCGATGCCCATGTGCGCGAGCATGGCGTGCACCGCGTCGAGGATGCGCGCGCGCGGCCACTTCAGCTGCAGCGGCCCGAAGGCCAGTTCGTCGAACACGGTGGCGTTGAACAATTGCACGTCGGGATTCTGGAACACCATGCCGACCCGGCGCCGGAAGGCGAAGGCATCCGCCTCCTCGGCCAGCGCCGCCTCGTCGAGGCGGGCGCCGAACGCCCGCACCTCGCCCGCTTCCGGGAAATACAGGGCGTCGAGGACACGCAGCAGGGTCGACTTGCCGGACCCGTTGGCGCCCAGCAGGGCGACCCGGCGGCCGTGGCCGATGCGCAGGGACAGGCCGTCCAGGGCGGTGACGCCCTGATAGCGGAAGGTGACGTCGCGGACTTCGAAGGCGGGTTCGGTCATGGCGGTGCTCAGTAGGCCGCCGCCAGGGCCGCGGCGAGGGCGCCCGCCATGATCGCCAAGGCCGCCCAGTCCGCGGCCGTGAGCTCGAACTCGGCCAGGCTGGCATGTTCGCCGCGGTAGCCGCGCGAACGCATGGCCAGGAACACCTCGTCGGCCAGATGCATGCTCCGGCTCAGCAGGGCGCCCGCCCCTGACACCACCAGGCGGCGCTGCTCGGCCCCGGACAGGTCGCCGACCTGGCGGCTCTGGCGCGCGGCGAACAGTTCGTGGGCGTTGAGCAGGAGCAGAAAGACGTAGCGGTAGGTCATGCCCAGGATGACGATCAGCACGCTCGGCAGGCCGAGCGTGCGCAAGGCCTTGAGCAGGTGCGGCCAGGGCGTCGCCAGGATCAGCAGGGCGGCGAAGCTGGCCGCCGCCAGGGCCCGGCCGACCAGGAAGGCGGCGCTGGCCAGGCCCTGGGCGGTGATCGCCCAGCCCAGCCCGGGCAGCCGGGCGACGGCCTCGCCCGGCACCAGGAACAGGGCCGGCAGGGCCAGTATGCCGGTGAACAGCAGCACGCTCAGCCAGATGCCGCGCGCCAGGAGGCCGACCGGGATGTGCGACAGCCGGGCCAGTAGGGCGGCCAGGAGGAGCAGGCCATAGACCACCGCCAGGCTGTGCGCCGCCACCGTGGCGCCGATCAGGGCCAGGATGGCGAACAGGCGCACGCGCGGGTCGAAACGCTGCAGCAGACCCGGGCGCCGGGCCAGCCCCTCGGCCACGAGGGCGTGTTCGAGCACCGCCAGGAGGTCCCCGGCCATGCGCTCGAGGAAGCCCGCCCGCCGGTGGCGGTGGCCGACGAAGGACTGCTCCGGCACCGGCCCGCGCCGTTCAGGAGCGGACCGGCTGGCCGCGCGCCCGGCCGACCAGCCAGGCGGCGACCAGCCAGAGCAGGATCACCAGCCCGGTGCCGAGCATGGCGGAGAGGACGTAGCCGGCCCCGCTGGGCAGGAACGGCACCTCGTAGTCGGGTATCGGCGAGCGCCAGAGCGTCGCCAGCGATGCCAGGCCGCGCGGCGCCTCTGCCGGCGGCGCCTGGTCCGCCGAGGCCAGAGCGATCTCCTGGCGCATGGCCGGGTCGCCGAAGTCCTCGCTGCCCCATTCGCCCCAGGCCACCCCGGTGGCGACCAGGCCGAGCGGGGTGAACACCATGAGCAGGGCCAGGATGGCCCAGAGCCGGCGCGCCCCGGACCAGCCGGTTGCCGCCAACACCGGCTCCGGCACGGCGACCGGCCCGGCCGCGGCGGCGGCCGGCGCGCTCAGGCGCAACAGGCCGGGATCGCTGCGTTGCAGGTAGGACAGCAGGCCGGCGCTGACCACCGCCTCGGCGATGCCGGCGATGCCCAGGTGGCCGATCATCATGGCCGGGACGGCGATGGCGAGGGGATAGGGCGCGTACAGCGGGGTGCCGTCGGCATCGTGGAACCACAGGGGCTGCACGCCGAACTCGACCGCGGTGAGCAGGGCGGCGGCGTTGAGGCCGAGGTAGCCGGCCAGGCCGGCGGCGAACACCCGGCGCGGGGCGTCGAGCGGCGCGCGGCCGGCCGCCAGGCGGTAGACCGCGTAGGCGACGCCGACCCCGACCACGCCCATGTTCAGGCAGTTGGCGGCCAGCGTGCTGATGCCGCCGTCGCCGAAGAACACGGCCTGGATGAGCAGGGCGATGGAGATCGCCAGCATGCCCGCCCACGGCCCCAGCACCACGGCCGCGATGCCCAGGCCGACCGCGTGGCCGGTGGTGCCGCCGGGCAGCGGCAGGTTGAACATCATGATCACGAACGAGAAGGCCGAGAAGACCGCCAGGAGCGGCACCATGCGGCTGTTCAACTGGCGGTCGACCTTCTTCAGGGCCAGATACCAGAACGGCAGCGTGACCACGTAGGCCGCGACGCAGGTGGCGGGACTCAGGTATCCATCCGGTATGTGCATAGGGGCTTCTCCTCGATGCGGGACCGGCGGCTCCCGGCCGGCGGCGCGCGATTCGTCCGGAATTGTAGCCGCGGTTATGACAAACGGTTCATTTTTCTTATAATGCCGACCCTTTCCCGTTTCGGCGCGTGGCGAGGAAAACCCGGCGGCCGCATCTTGGGGCACCGGTGACTCAGCCTGGTGCGCGCCGCACGGTCCGTAACGCGGCTGTCACCTGCGCTTGGCATCATCCGGCCGCACCCCGAGACGTCCCGCCTGGCCTGTTGGCCAAGCGCCCGAGTAAATATAACCATTTGATTATCCTGCCTCGACCAACCCGCACCCGGCTCCCCGCCGGCACCGCACGACCCCTTGCCGGCGCCTGCGCCGGCCTTCCTGCCCGGCACCTGGCCCGGGACGTGCTTAGTGAAACCCGACCCACCGCGAAAGGACGCCTTGGTGACTAGCAACCCGGCATTCCGCGCCGCCCCGGCGCGGGCGTACGTGATTGGCTTCGGCACCTGCCTGCTGGCCTGGATACTGCTCACCGGCACCTTGGCGGCCAGCGAACTGGCGGCCGGCGCGCTGGTCGCCCTGGTCGCCACGGCGGCCGCCGGCAGCCGCCTGACCCTGCTCGGCGGCCTGCGCCTGAGCCCGGCCGCCCCCCTGCACCTGGTGCGCTACCTGGGCTACTTCCTGGTCCAGCTCACCCTGTCCAACTTCGACATGGCCCGGCGCATCCTCTCGCCCAGCCTGCCGCTCGACCCCGGCATGGTCGAGGTGCACACCGGCCTGCGCTCCGAACTCGGCCGCATGCTCCTGGCCAACAGCATCACGCTGACGCCCGGCACCCTGACGGTCGACGTCGACGACGACCGCCTGCTCATCCACTGGATCGACCGCGCCGGCGGCACCGACATGGAGGCCGCGACGCGCGCCATCGCCGCCGGTTTCGAACAACGCATCCGAGGCTTCCTGTCATGATGCCCGAGCTGAATCCCCTCGAGTGGCTGGTCCTCGCGATCCTCGCCGCGGCCCTGGCGCTCGCCTTCCTGCGCCTGAGCAGCGGGCCGGCCGCACCCGACCGGCTGGTTGCCGCCGACACCCTGGGCGTGGTCGCCACCGCCGGCCTGGCCCTGGTCGCCTGGTTGCTGGGCAGCGCCCTGTATCTGGACGTCGCCCTGGTCTACGGCGTCCTCAGCTTCGTCGGCGTGGTGGCCCTGGCACGCGCCATCGAGGGGGCCCGGTCATGAGACTGCTCGCCGACCTGTTCCTGCTCGCCGGTGCCCTGCTCTGCCTGCTCGCCGCCGTCGGCCTGCTGCGCATGCCCGACGTCTACAACCGCATCCAGGCCGCCACCAAGGCCTCGACCCTCGGCTCGGTATTCATCCTGGTCGGGGTCGGCCTGCTCGAGCCCGGCTGGTGGGCGAAGCTGGTGGCGATCATCGGCTTCATCCTGTTCACCAGCCCGGTCGGTTCCTCCACCCTGGCGCGCGCCTTCCACCGCGCCGGCGTCGCCGTCTGGCAGAAGGGGCAATCCTGATGGCCTGGCTCGTCCTCCTGCTGGTGGTGCTCATGCTGGGTGCCGCCGTCCTGGTCCTGCTCCTCGACAATCTGGTCGCCGCGGTGGCCGCCGCCTCGGTGGTATCGCTGCTGCTGTCGGTGCTGTTCGCCCTCCTGGCCGCCCCCGACGTCGCCCTGACCGAGGCGGCCGTCGGTGCCGGCCTGTCCGGGGCGGTGCTCGCCCTCGGCCTGCGCCGGCTCGGCCTGGCCGGCATCAAGGCGGAGGATGACCATGCATAGGATCGCCACCCTGCTGTTCGCGCTCGGCCTCGGCGTCCTCCTGCTCGGCCTGGCCGCCCAGCTGCCCCTCGGCGCCACGCCCATGGCGATCGGCAACGAGATCCTGGCCCGTGCCCCGGGCGAGATCGGCGCCGCCAACATCGTCACCTCGGTGGTCCTGGCCTACCGCGGCATCGATACCCTGGGCGAACTGGCCATCCTGTTCGCCGCCGCCACGGCGGCCGGCCTGGTGCTCGGCCACGCCGGCAGCCGGAGCCGCAACGGCGAGGCCGGCTTCATCCTGCGCACCGGCTCGGACCTGCTCTTCCCGCTCCTGCTCACGGTCGGCTTCTACATCGTCCTGCACGGCCACCTGACCCCGGGCGGCGGTTTCCAGGGCGGCGTCGTGCTCGCCGCGGCGTTCTTCGCCTCCTTCCTGGCGCGGCCGTCGCACCGGCCCGGCCACGGCGTCATCAGCCTGATCGAGGGCCTGGCCGGGGCCGCCTTCATCGGCATCGGCCTGGCCGCCCTGGCCGGCGGCGGCGCCTTCCTGCAACCGCTGCTCGACCGCGGCATGCTGGGCGAGCTGGTCTCGGCCGGCAGCCTGCCCCTGCTCTATCTCGCCGTCGGCCTCAAGGTCGGCGCGGAACTGGCCGGCCTGCTGGCCCAACTGGCTGAATGAGGCCCGGATGGACATGACCTTCGCCCCCGACCCGCTCGCCCTGCTCGTCATCGGTGCCCTCGGCCTGATCGTCGTCGGCGCCGCCGGCCTGGCCTTCGGCCGCCACCTGTTCCGCCTGGTCCTGGCCCTCGGCCTGGCCGAGGCGGGCGCCAACCTGCTCCTGGTCATCGCCGGCTACCGCTGGGATGCCGTGGCGCCGATCCTGACCGGGAGCGCCCCGGCCGCCATGGTCGACCCGGTGCCCCAGGCCCTGGTGCTCACCGCCATCGTCATCGGGGTCGGCGTGCAGGCCCTGGCCGTGGCCCTGCTGGTCCGGGTCAAGCTGGCCTACGGCACCCTCGACCTGGCCGAGCTCAAGGCCCTGGTCGAACGCGACATCCGCGCCGCCGCCGGCATCGGCGAGCCGGACAGCGCCCAGGCGCCGGCCACCCTGCCGGGCCCGGCCGGCCTGATCGGGGAACGGCCATGAACGCCCTCGTCCTGCCCGTCGTCCTGCCCCTGCTGACCGCCTTCCTGCTCCAGCCGGCCGGCCGCCTGTCCGCGGCCCTGGCGCGCTGGGCCGGCCCGGCCGTGCTGCTGGTATGCGCCGGATTGCTGGTCCAGATCGCCCTGCTGACCGGCGGCGAACCGGTCACCGCCGCGATCGGCGGCTTCGCGCCGCCGGTCGGCATCGTCTTCTACGCCGACGCCCTGGCCCTGCTCATGGCCATCGCCGTGCCGGTCTCCGCCCTGCTCCTGTGGCCGCGCGCCGAGGCCGGCGAGGCCGGCGTCCGGCAGAGCGCCCTGATGCTCCTCCTGGTCGGTTCCGGCACCGGCATGGCGCTGTCCGGCGACCTGTTCAACCTGTACGTCTTCTACGAGCTGCTCACGGTCGCCTCGTTCGGCCTGGCCAGCGCCACCGGCACCGGGCGCGCCTACGTCGCCACGGTCCGCTACGTCCTGGTGAGCGGCTTCGGCTCCCTCATCGCCCTGGCCGGCATCGCCCTGCTGTACGCCCAGACCGGCAGCCTGAACCTGGCCCAGCTGGCCGACCTGGCGCCCGAGCGCCTGGCCAACCCGCTCGGCCTGGCCGCCTTCGCCTGCCTGCTGATCGGGTTCGGCGTCAAGGCGGAGCTGTTCCCGGTCAACAACTGGGTGCCCGACCTGTATGCCTGCGCGGGCAAACCGATCTCCGCGCTGCTCGCCGGCGTGGTGTCGAAGCTCGCGGTCCTGGTCCTCCTGCGCCTGACGGTGCTGGTGTTCGACAGCCCGGAAGCGCGCGAGATGCTCATGGTCCTCGGCCTGGCCGGCCTGGTCACCGGCGAACTGGCGGCCTGGCGCGCGCGCGACCTGCCGCGCCTGCTCGCCTATTCGTCGATCGGCCAGCTCGGCCTCCTGTTCGTCGCCCTCTCCCTGCCCGGGCCGGCCGGCCTGGCCGCGGCGCTCGCCGTCGCCCTGCACCACCTGCTCGTGAAGCCGGCCCTGTTCATGCTCGCCGAACGCTGGCACGGCAGCCTCGACAAGCTGGCCGGGGCGGGCCGGGCCAGCCCGCTGGCGGCCGGCCTGTTCACCCTGTTCGCCCTGTCCCTGGTCGGCGTGCCGCCCCTGCCCGGCTTCTGGGCCAAGCTCCTCGTGCTGCTCGAGCTGGCCCGTGGCGCCGGTCCGTTCGACCTCACGGCGCTGGCCCTGGTCCTGGCGGTCACGGTGGTCGAGGCCCACTACCTGTTCCGCCTGGTCGGCATCCTGTACAGCCCGGGCGAGTTCCGCGACCGCCACAGCCCGCGCGCGCTCGCCGTCGCCGGCCTGGGCGGGGCCGTCCTGGTCGCCGCCATGCTGACCCTGCCGGCCGTGTCCGACGCCCTGGCCGGACTCGCCAGCCAGGCCGCCGACACGGCGGCCTATCGGACACTGACCCTGGGAGGCGGCCTGTGACACCCCTGGATACCCTCTACCTGGCCTCCGCGGCCACCCTGGCGGCCATGCTGGTCCTGGGCGACTGGCGCCGCGCCGGCGTCCTGGCCACCCTCATGTACGGCGTCCAGCTGGCCCTGCTGTTCACCATGCAGCGCACCGGCTCGACCAGCTTCGACCTGTCCGCGCTCGGCTTCGAGCTGAGCTGGCGCTTCGACGCCCTGTCCTGGTTCTTCGCCGTGGTCACCCTGGGCACGGCGTTCTTCGCCAGCTGGTACGGCGCCGGGGAATGGCTGCGCGCCTACACCGGCCGGCGCCGCCTGTTCCAGTCCGCCCTCGCCGCCAACGTCTTCGCCATGCTGCTGCTGCTCGGCAGCGGCGACCTGCTGACCCTGTTCGTCGGCTGGGAGGCCACCTCCTGGGCCGGCTTCCTGCTCATGGCCCTGGCCGGCGGCCTCGCCCGCGACGCGGCGCTGCGCTACCTGGTCTACGCCATGGCCGGGGCGATGGCCCTGCTGGGTGCCCTGGTGGTCCTGTTCCAGGCCGGCGGCTCGTTCAGCTACGAGGCCGCGCGGGCGACCCTGGCGGCGATGGCGCCGGGTCCGCTCTGGGCCCTGATCATCCTGTTCGGCCTCGGTTTCGGCGCCAAGCTGGCCCTGCTGCCCCTGCACCTCTGGCAGGCCGCGGCCTATTCCGAGACCCCGGCGCCCGGCTCCGTGTTCCTGGGCGGCGTCGTCGGCCGCATGGGCCTGTTCGCCCTCGCCCTGGTCCTGGTCGGCCTGATCGGCATCCCGCACCTGCAGGCCCTGGCGGTGCCGTTCACCTTCCTGACCGCCCAGGACGTGGTCGCCTGGGTCGCCGCCCTGACCGTGGTGCTGCCCACCTACACCGCCCTGAAGCAGAACGACGCCCGCTACCTGCTGGCCTGGCACGGCATCGGCCAGGGCGGCTACATGCTGCTCGGCCTGATCGTCGGCAGCGCGCTCGGCTCGGCCGGCGGCCTCCTGCACGTGATCAACTACGCCGCCACCCAGGCGACCCTGCTGATGGTGGTGTTCGGCGTTCGCCACCGGGTCGGCCACACCGACCTGAACCGCCTGGGCGGCCTGGTCGCGCGCATGCCGCTGTCCTTCCTGGCCCTGCTCCTGGGCATCATCAGCCTGGCCGGGCTGCCGCCCATGAGCGGCTTCGTGTCCAAGTGGATGGTCTATTCCTCGCTCATCCAGGACGGCCGGCCGTTCCTGTTCCTGGCCGCCATCGTCGGCACCCTGGGCACCATCCTGTCGGTCTACAAGCTGATCCACAACCTGTTCCTGGGCCAGCTGCGCGCCGAGCACGAGCAGCTCAACGAGGCCCCCCTGTCCATGCTGATCCCCATGCTCGCCACCGCCACCCTGGCCTTCGTCACCGGCGTGGCGCCCGGGCTGGTGCTCGGCTGGGTCGCCGATGCCCAGGCCGCCATCGGCCTGCCGGTCATCGACTACACCCTGGGCGGCATCGCCAGCCCGCGCGCCAGCCTGGACATGCTATGGGTGGTCGGCGTCATGTTTGCCGGCTTCGGCGTCGGTGCCCTGCTGTTCTACGGCGCCGGCGGCAAGACCCACCGCGTCCACCAGCTCGACAACTATGCCGGCGGCCACTTCCTCGATGCCGGCATGCGCTACCACTACAGCGACAATTTCTACGCCGGCCTGATGCACCTGATCGGCGGCTGGTACCGGGGCAGCTTCCACTGGCTGGAGGGCGCCATCGGCTCCGGCCTCAGCCTGGTCGCCCAGGGTGCCGGCGGCTGGTACCGGGCCATCAACCCGGCCTTCTACCTGCTGGCGGCGAGCGTCGCCCTGATCGCCTGGGTGGCCCTATGAACGTCGCATCCCTGCTCGTCGAACTGGTCCTCATGCCGCTGGTGGCCTTCGTGGTCGGCCTGGCCATGGTGCTCATGATGCGGCGCATCGCCGCGCGCCTGCAGCGCCGAGTCGGCCCGCCCTTCTTCCAGCCGCTGTTCGACATCGTCAAGCTGTACGGCAAGCACACGCAGACCTCGCACGGCCTGGTGCACGACCTCGGCATCGTCATGGCGGTGGGCGGCTACATCGCCGCCGAGACCATGCTGCCGGTCCCGGGCATGACCGGCATCGCCGACAAGGGCGGCCTGGTGGTGCTCGCCTACGTCATGATGGTGCCGTCGCTGGGCCTCGCCCTCGGCGTCGGCCAGTGCGCCAACCCGAACGGCTCCATCGGCATCAGCCGCGCCCTCACCGCCATGCTGGCCTACGACGTGCCCTTCATCATCGTCATCTTCGGGGTCGCCTTCCACTTCGGCAGCAGCAACCTGATCACCATCGCCGCCGCCCAGCAGGCGGCCGGCATCGCCGGCTGGGGCGTCAGCCAGATGCCGCTCCTGGCCCTGGCCGGCCTGTTCGCCCTGCACGGCATGCTGGGCAAGCAGCCGTTCGAGATCTACGTCGCCCCGGCCGAGATCGCCACCGGCCCCATGGTCGAGATGAGCGGCAAGCACATGGGCGGCCTGTTCGTCATGCAGTGCTTCCAGCTCTACACCGCCGCCGTGCTCTACGTCACCCTGTTCCTGGGCGGCGGCGAGAACTGGCTGAGCTTCCTGGCCAAGAGCTTCGCGGTCCTGGCCGTGCCGGTCAGCCTCGCCTACCTGTTCCCGCGCTACCGCACCGAGGACCTCGTGCGCCTGATGTGGAAGTGGCCGACCATGATCGGCCTGCTCGGCCTCGCCTTCCTCATGCATTGACGCCGTACCGGAGCGACACCATGACCTCACTGTCCGACATCCCCGTCATCCAGACCCCGCCCGAGGCCCCCGCGCGCGGCGGCAACCCGCTCGCCAACGTGTTCGACGACTTCATCCGCTACTGCCGGTCGCGCTCCCTGTTCATGCTGCACTACTGCACCGGCTGCGGCGCCATCGAGCTGCCGCCGGCGATGACCTCGCGCTTCGACATGGAGCGCATCGGCATCCAGCCCATGGTGACGCCGCGCCAGGCCGACATCCTGCTGGTGACCGGCTACGTCTCGGTGAAGACCCTGAAGCGCATCATCCTGACCTACGAACAGATGGCCTCGCCCAAGTACGTCATCGGCATCTGCTCCTGCACGGTGAACGGCGGCATGTACTGGCAGAGCTACGCCACCGCCAAGAAGCTCAACGACTACCTGCCGGTGGATCTCTACATCGCCGGCTGCATGCCCCGGCCGGAGGCGGTCATCGAGGGCCTGAAGGCGCTGCGCGACAACATCGAGGCCGGCACGTCGGACAACTGGAAGGACTACTACCAGCGCTACGACCACTACCTGGGCAACCAGCAGCGCCTGTTCGGCGCCGACTGGCAGACGCCCACCGAGGTGATCGCCGAGGCCAAGCACTACGGCCTGTTCGGCCCCGACACCCTGGGCGAGCACACGCGCCGCCTGGAAGACCACCGCAAGCCGCTGGAGCCCCTGCGCATGACCCTCAACGCCGGCCGCCTGGAGCACATGGAATGACTACCGACATCGGACAGTGGCTGGGCCACCTGATCGGCCAGGTCGAGGGTGTCCAGCACCGCGGCCGGCATGCCCGCCGGCAGCGCCTCGACGTCGCCCCGGACGCCCTGCCCGCCCTGCTCGAACTGCTCCAGGGCAAGGGCTCCTTCGTGCACCTGTCGGCGATCTCCTGCGTCGACTGGCCCGAGGACGGCCAGTTCGAGCTGGTCTACCACGTCTGGTCCTACGAGCTGAAGACCCTGGTCTCCGCGCACATCCGCATCCCGCGTGAGCCGGGCCGCTACCTGTCGGTGTACGACATCTACAAGCCGGCCGCCTTCTTCGAGCGCGACATCCACGAGATGTACGGCGTCTTCTTCGAGGGCAGCCCGTCGATGGAAAAATTCATCCTGACCGAATGGGACGGACCGCCGCCGATGCGCAAGGAATTCGATTCCGAGAACTGGGTGAACGACCACTTCGACTGGCAGGACTACCACCCGGACTGGCTCAACGACATCGAGAGCCGGGGCGGCGGCATCGCCATCCGCCCGGACGAACAGCGTTTCAGCCGGAAGGCCAAGCATGAGAGCTGAGAACTACCAGTCCCGGGCCCAGCCGCCCAGCCACGAATACGAGCTGAACTTCGGCCCCAACCACCCCGGCATCGAGGGCAACTACGCGCTCAAGGTGCGCCTGCACGGCGACACCGTGATCGACGCCAAGGCGGACGGCGGCTACCTGCACCGCGGCTTCGAGAAGCTCATGGAGCAGCGCCTGTGGATCCAGAACATCGCCCTCGTGCCGCGCATCTGCGTGCCCGACCCGGCGCCCATGGAACTGGCCTACTCGATGGCGGTGGAGACCCTGTGCGGCCTCGAGGTGCCGGCCCGGGCGCAATGGCTGCGCGTGCTCCAGATGGAGCTGTCGCGGGTGGCCGCGCACCTGTTCACCTTCGGCGGCCACGCCGCCACCACCGGCATGTACAGCACCATGTTCTGGGGCGTCGCCGACCGCGACCTGATCCTGGACCTGTTCGAGGAGCTGACCGGCGGCCGCGTCTACCACATCTACAACCTGCCCGGCGGCGTCCGCCGCGACGTCCCGGACGGCTTCCTGGACCGGGTCAGCGCGACCCTGGACTACCTGGAATCGCGCCTGGCCGACTACGACAACCTGTTCTTCACCAACCAGGTGTTCATCACCCGCGCCCGCGGCATCGGCCCGATGAGCCAGCAGCAGGCCCTGGAACTGGGCGTCACCGGGCCCAACCTGCGCGCCACCGGCCTCGCCTTCGACGTGCGTCGCGACGACCCCTACCTGGTCTACGACCAGATCGAGTTCGACATCCCGACCGAGACGGCCGGCGACGCCTGGGCGCGCACCCTGGTCCGGCGCGCCGAGCTGAAGGAGAGCATCCGCATCCTGCGCCAGGTGGTCGCCCGCCTGCCCGGCATCCCCGGCCCGATCCGCGCCCCCATCCCCAACCCGCTGGCCTGGAACGTGCCGGCCGGCGAGTACTACTCGCGGGTCGAATCGTCCAAGGGCGAGCTGGCCTGGTACGTCGTCTCCACGGGCGGCGCCAAGCCCTGGCGCACGCACATCCGCGGCCCCTCGGCCATGCACGCCGTCCAGGTGCTGGAGACCCTGGTCCAGGGCTGCCGCCTGGAAGACGTCGCCCAGATCATGTTCTCCCTCGACGCCTGCCCGCCGGAGGTCGACCGCTGATGAGTGACATCGATTACAAGGCCAAGGGCAGCATCCTCAACCCGCTGCGCACGCTCTCCTTCTTCGCCCGCAAGCCGGTCACCATGCCGCTGGCGCCCCGCGTCGCCGCCGAGCGTTACCGCGGCTTCCACCTGAACGACTGGGACAAGTGCGTCGGCTGCTCGACCTGCCAGAAGGTGTGCGACAACGCCGCGATCACCATGGTGCGCGTGCCCGGCCTGCCCAACGACCCGGTCAAGGGCGTGCGCGACATGCGCCCGGCCATCGACTACGGCCGCTGCTGCTGGTGCGCGCTCTGCGTCGACCTGTGCCCGACCGGCTCGATCACCCTGTCGCGCGAGTACGTGCACACCTGCACCGACGACCAGTTGTCGAGCTACTTCATCCTGCCCGACCCCAAGGGCATACACGGCCAGTTCCTCGGCCAGGGCTGGCGCAAGGAGGCCGACAACGACCTGGTCGACCACGCCCGCCAGGCGATGGGCGAGATGACCCCGGCGGCGCGCATCGGCAACTTCGCCGAGATGGTCAACGGCTACGACCGCCAGCAGGCCATCCTGGAGGCCTCGCGCTGCGTCCAATGCGGCATGTGCCACGATGCCTGCCCGACCCACATGCACGCGCCGGAGTACATCCGCGCCATCTGGCAGGACGACGTCGAGGAGGCGGTGCGCCAGATCTACCGCACCAACCCGTTCGCCCACACCTGCGGCCGGGTGTGCACGCACAAGTGCGAGGACGCCTGCTCGATCGGCCATACCGGCGAGCCGATCGCCATCCGCTGGCTGAAGCGCTACGCCATGGACAGCCTGGCGCCGGAACGGGTCGCCGCCATCGTCGCCGAGCAGGGCAAGGCGGCCCCGAGCGGGCGCCGGGTCGCCATCGTCGGCGCCGGCCCGGCCGGCCTCACGGCCGCCTTCGACCTGGCCATGGCCGGCCACCGGGTGATCGTCTACGAGGCCCTGGCCCAGGCCGGCGGCATGACCCGCTACGGCATCCCGGACTATCGCCTGCCCCAGGCCATGCTCGACCGCGACGTCGCGGTCATCACCGGCCTCGGCGTCGAGATCCGCTACGGCGTCCGCATCGGGACCGACGTCAGCATGGCCGAGCTGCGCCGCGACCACGACGCCGTCCTGCTCGCCATCGGCCTGCAGTACGGCCGTTCCACCCGCATCCCGGGCAGCGAGCATGCGGACGTCTACCGGGCCGTCGACCTCCTGCGCGAAGTCTCCGCCGGCAATCCGCTCGACGTCCCGAAGCAGGTACTGGTGATCGGCGGCGGCAACGTGGCGATGGACATCGCCCGTTCCCTGGCCCGGTTGCAGAAGATCCGCTACGGCGAGGTCGGCGTCACCGTCACCGCCCTGCAGGCCCTGGGCGAGTTCCCGGCCGACCGCGAGGAGATCGTCGAGGCGGGCGAGGAGGACATCGTCATCCTGCCCTCCCGCGGTCCCCAGAACGTCGCCATCGAGGACGGCAAGGTGATCGGCCTGCGCACCGCGGCGGTGGTCTCCCTGCGCGACGCGGAAGGCCGCTTCGCGCCCACCTACGACCTCGACGACGTCCAGTTCCACCCCGGCTCCTGGGTGATCGAGGCGATCGGCCAGCTTAGCGACGCGGAGGCGGTCCTGGGCAGCGAGGTCAGCGAGCAGGTGGAATGGCGGCGCGGCCGCCTCGCCACCGATGCCAACGGCCGCACCTCGGCGCCCTGGCTGTGGACCGCCGGCGACGTGGCGAACGGGCCGGACGTGGTGCATGCGGTCGCCGACGGCCACCGCGTGGCGGCCGACATGCACCGGTTTCTCAACACCCTTGCCGAGGTCATGGCATGAGCGAACACGAAGGCACGTCCAGCGGCGTCGAACGCCTGCGGGCGACCAAGACCCTCAAGGAGATCCTCGACGTGGCGACCTCCTTCGAGGCCACCGCGCGCGACTTCTACACCGCCCTGGTCCCCAAGGTGGGCAAGAACCTGCGCTGGCTGGTCGAGGACCTGGCCAAGGAGGAAGCCGGCCACTACACCTTGTTCTCGGGCCTGGCGGCCCGGCCGGACCTGGAACGCCTGCTCCAGGCCGAGGTGGCGACGCCGGCCAGCGACCGGCGTTTCTCGGACGCCGTGCTGCAGCCCGACCTGGGCGAACGTCCGGACGACCAGGCCATCCTGCAATACGCCCTGGCGCGCGAGCACACCGCCATGGAGCAGTACCGCGCCCTCGCCGAGAACACCGAACCGGGGCCGTTCAAGGAACTGTTCGAGTACTTGGCGAACGAGGAAACCAAGCACAAGAACGAGCTCGAACGGCTCTACTACGAGACCGTGCACAGCGGCGGCGTCTAGGTCTCGGCGCTCTCCCGGCGTGCGCGCCAGCGCCGGCCCTGCCAGCCGGCCAGCATGGCCAGGCCGAGCAGCGCGCCGGCCCAGCCGGCCGCCTGCGGGCGTGCCAGGCCGCCGGTCCGCTGCGTCGTCTCGGTCATCTCCATCCCGCTGACCCGCGCCTTGCCCGGCGCCGCCACCGCCTGGCGGCGGCCCGGCTCCGCCGCGGTCGGCCGCGCCGGTGCGGGCGCGACCAGGGCCGGTGCCGGCATGGCGGCCGCGGCGCGGCCGGCCGCGGCGTCCTGGGCCCGGGCCTGGGCAGTCACCTCCGGGCTGGAACAGGTGTCCGGCGTGCAGGCCACGCCGGCCTCGGCGATCGCCTCCCGGTTGGCCCGTTCCAGGGCCGCGACCGTGGCCGGGTCGGCCTGCCAGTAGCCCTTGCGCACGGCCGCCAGCATGCGGTCCACCATGGCCTGGTAGGCGAGCAGGTTGCCGGCGGCGCGGAACTTGTCCCGGATGCCGAGCCGGTAGCGGTCGGCCACGTAGGTCTCGTACATCTCCTGCCAGCGGCTGGCGTCGACCTTGTCCGGAGTGGCCACGGTCCAGCCCCACAGGTGTTCCACCACCTTGTCGACGAAGCGGGCGCCGGCGTAGCCCTCCTTGAGCATCGCCTCGATCCAGGCCGGGTTCAGGTAGCGGGCGCGCATCTCGCGGCCCATGTATTTTTCCAGGGTCTCGTGCCGGATCGCGCGCGGGTCGGCCATGTTGGCGACCAGGACCTCCGGGGTGGCGCCGTTGACCTGGCGGATGGCCATCGCGGTGCCGCCCAGGTACTGGTAGAAATCGTCGTTGTCGAGGCTGGCGTAGAGGTTCGACGAGCGGCTGTGGATGGCCGCCTCGGCGTCCTTGAGGGCCAGCTTCAGGAGGTCGACGCCGAGCCCCGGGGCGACGTCGCCGCCGGCCTCCGGGGTCAGCGCCTTGCCGCCCCACCAGCCCTGGCCGTAGGGATGGCTCATGCGCATGAAGTAGACGTCGGCGACCTGCCTCTCGTCCTGCCAGGTGTTGGAGAGCGGGATGACCTTGTCCAGGTTGGTGCCGTAGGCCCCGGACGGCACCGAGAACAGGCGCACCGCGGCCAGGCGTTCCGCCTCGGCGGCGGCCACCCCGCGCGCGACCAGGGCGGCCCGGGTGCGGCGGTCGTGTTCGGGGATCGGGTTGTCCGCCTCCGGGCTGGCGCGCGCCGCCTGGGCGGCCTGGTCGAGGCGGCGCATGAGGGGCGAGAAGAGGTCGCGGTATAGGCCCGAAGGCACCACGGTGACGTCGACGCGCGGCCGCTGCAGCTCGGCGCGCGGGATGGCCGCCACGCCGGCGACCCGGCCGCGCCCGTCCCAGACCGGGCGCACGCCCCACAGGGCCATGATCTCGCCCTCCATGACGCCTTCGTGGCGCGACGACTCGACCCCCCACAGGTTGAACACCAGGCGCTTGGGCCAGGTGCCGTGGCGGCGCCGCCAGTCGGCCAGGAGCTCCTCGGCCAGACGGGCGCCCACCGCGTAGCTGGCCGGCGACGGCATGCGCGAGGGGTCGAAGCCGTACAGGTCGCGCCCGGTCGGCAGGGCGTCCGGGTTGCGGATCGGGTCGTTGCCCGGGCCGGCGGCGACGTAGCGGCCGGCCAGGCCGGCCATCAAGGCGTCCAGTTCGGCCCCGGCGCTGGTCGCCAGCAGTTCGCTCAGCTCGGCCGTGCGGCGGGCCCGCTCGGCCGGCGCCAGGTCGGGTTCCATGGCCAGGATGGCCTCGGCCGTGGCGCGCCGGCGCTCGGCCGGCTGCGCCACGCCGAGGGTGTGCAGGCCGAACGGGCTGAGCTTCTCGCCGACCTCCTTGATGTAGTGCTCGATCGCCTCGATGCCGGCGTCGTCCAGCTCGGCCAGGCCGAGGTCGGCGAGAAGGCCCATGCGCCGGGCCCGGGCGGCGATCTCGTCGCGCAGCGTGGCGGCGGCCAGCCCGCCCTTGCCCTTGGCGACGGCGTAGTCGGAGATCAGGCCGTTGAGTTCCTTGAGTTCGGGACTGAGGCCGGCGCGGTCGAACGGCGGCGTCAGGTGCGAGACGATCGTGGCCATGCCGCGCCGCTTCGCCTGCAGGGCCTCGCCGATGTCGTCCATGATGTAGGGATAGAGCTGCGGCACGGCGCCGACGAACACCTCGCCCGGGTCGCCGGCGGTGTAGCCAACCTCCTTGCCGGGGTGCCATTCGTGGGTGGCGTGGGTACCGACGTGGACCATGGCGTCGACCCCGGCGACGTCCTGCAGCCACAGGTAGAAGGCCAGGTACTGGTGGTGCGGCGGCACCGTGACGTCGTGGTACAGCTTCTTGACGTCCTGCTCCCAGCCCCGGCTGGGCTGGGGCGCGAACACCAGGTTGCCCCAGCGCCGGGCCGGGAACAGGAAATAGGGCACGCCGCGGGCGTCGCGCCAGACCGACACCTTGGACGCCTCGGGCCGGCCCCAGGCCGCCAGCATGGCGTCGCGCAGTTCCGGGGCCAGGCGGTCGAAGCGCTTGCGGTATTCCGCCACCGGCCAGAGCACGGCGCCGCCGGCGCGCGCCAGGGCCTCGATGGCGCCCGGCGCCCAGTTGCCGATGTTGCCGCCCTGGTCGCGGATGGTCTCGAACAGGGCGTTCTCGTCAGCCGGCGCGGCGCCGGTCCAGTAGCCCTCCCGGCGCATCCGTTCGAGTATCTGCCAGAGCGAGCGCGGCAGCACGTTCAGGTAGGAGGCGCCGATGTTCTCCTTGCCGGGCGGGTAGTTGTAGTAGATCACGGCGACCTTCCGGGCCGGGGCCGGGGCGCTGCGCAGGTGCACCCAGCGGGCGGCCCGCTCGGCCAGGCGTTCGACCCGCTCCGGGATGGGCGTCTCGACCACCGTGTCGAGACCGGTCTCCGGGTCGTGCGCCCGCTCCTTGCTGGCCACCACGGTGGGCGCCACGGCGCCGGCGAATTCGGCGCCGGCCACCTGCCAGGCGCGCTCGACGATGTCCAGCCCGGTCGGCGAGGCCTGCCACTCGGCCCGGCTCTGGCTGCCCAGGGCGATGGCGTTGAGCACCGGGGCGCCGAGCCGGCTCAGTACCGGCACGACCCGGTCCGGGCTGGTGCCGATCTTGAGGCCGAGGGCGACCACGGCGTCGACCCGGGGCCGGCCGTCCGGGTCGAAGAAATACCTCTCCACCGCCGCCTCGTTCGGGTAGCCGTACACCGGCAGGACGTTGAGGCCGCGCCGCGCCAGGGCGGCGGCGATGGCGCGCACCGTGGCGGTCTGCCCGGACAGGGCGTTGCTGCGGTAGAACAGGATACCCACCCAGCGCGCCCCCGGCCGGGCGCGGTACAGCTTGCGGAAGGCGTCGTAGTCCGCGCTGACGGTGCCGCTGGCCGGCTCGAAGCAGGCGATCTCGGGCATCGGCGCCGGGGCCGGCGGCCGCTTGCCGAGGCGCAGGTCGCGCGCCAGGGCCAGGCGTACCAGGTTGGCGACGTTGTCCGGGCCGCCGGCCTGCATGTAGGCGCGCAGGCCCTCGTCCAGGGTCAGGCCCAGGTCGGCGAAGTCGGCGTCCCAGGTGCGTCCGACCGCGTAGGCGCGGCCGCCGCGTGCCGCCACGGCGCGCAGTTCGGGCGCCAGTTGCAGGGCGACCTGGCGGCCGACCGTCTGGACGACGACCAGGCGCGAGCGGCGCAGGCGCGCCAGGTCGGCCTCGGCCAGGCCGGTGTTGCCGTAGACGGCGAACTCGACCCCGCGCAGGCCGGCGTCGGCGCGCAGCTGGCGCACCGCCGCCACGGCGGTCTGGGAATCGAGGTCGCCCAGCACCAGGCTGACCAGCGGCCCGGCCAGGGCCGGTCCGGCGAACAGCCAGAGGAGGACGGCGAGCAGGCTATTCCGGGACATAGACCACGCGGCCGTCGCCCAGCCGGTAGGCGGTGCCCAGCTTCTCGCCCTGGCCGGACAGCTTGCGGTCGGTCACCTTGGTGACCTTGATCTCGCTGCCCTTCTTGGTGATCACCTCCAGGTTGCCGGCGCTGTCCTTGCGGGTCAGGGTCACCTCGGCATTGGGGTTGACCAGGTCGATCATGTTGTAGGCCATGAACAGGGCGATCATCATCGAGACGATGAACACCACGGAGGCGTCGAACAGGTTGGCCACGCCGGAGATCGGGTCCTCCAGGGCCTCCGGGCCGTTGTCGAAGCGGCGGTGCCGTCTCAGGTAGCGCATGAGCCCTCCTGGCCGTCGGCGTGTTCGCGCGCCGCCACCTCGGTGAGGTATTCCATCTCGCGGATGTCGGCGCGCAGCCACTTCTCGCGCACCAGGGCGATCAGGTAGGCGGCGACGCCGCAGCCGAGGCCGGCCACGGTGGCCGTGAAGGCGGTCACCATGCTGCCCGCCATCTTCGGGATGTTGCCCTCGGCCAGGGCGGCCAGGGAGATGCCCATGGGGATCAGGGTGCCCATCAGGCCCAGGGCCGGGCCGACCTTGACCACGAAGCGGATGCGGTCGAGGCGGCGCGTGGCGGCCAGTTCCTCGCCTTGCAGCAGGCGTTCCAGGCGGGCGTCCAGGTGCGGCTCGGCGGCCGCCAGCTCCTCGCCCAGGCGGGCCCGGTAGCGCGCCAGGGCGGGGGCCGGCCGGCGCCGCTCCCAGGCCTCGTGGCAAAGGCCGCCGAACGACAGGGCGACGTGGAAGACCAGCAGCGAGACCGCACCGATGACCGGCAGGTAGAGCGCGCTGGCGACCTGGAACAGGAACTGCTCGATCAGGCTGACGAGGTTCATGGCCGCCTCACCATTCCAGGCCCAGCTCGACCAGCCAGGAACGCCCGGGCGCCCGGTAGCTGGCGTAGTACTCGCGGTCGAGCAGGTTGTCGATGGACAAGGCGACGCGGGCGTTCTTGGTCAGCCGGTAGCCGACCCGGGCGTCCACCACCGCATAGGCGTCGAAGGCGCCCGGCACGCCGGAGACGACGTCGCTGTTGTCGTCGGTGCCGTAACGCTTGCTCGCGTAGCGGCGCGCCAGGTAGTAGTCCCAGGCCCCGTGGCGGCCGGACACGCCCAGGTTGAGCATGGTCTTGGGCAGGTGTTGCAGGTCCTTGCCCTCGAGGGCCGGGTTGGCGCTGTTCTCGGTGATCTCGGCGTCGTTGAAGGTGGCGTTGGCGAACAGGTGCAGGGCAGCGCCGAACTGCTGTTCCACGGCCACGATGACGCCGCGCCCGAACGCCTTGCCGACGTTCTCCTTGGGCCGGATGCAACCGCTGCCGCTGCAGCTGCCGGTGCTGTAGATGAGGTCGCTCATGTAGTTCTCGAAATAGTCGAGGCGGACCAGGCCGCCCCGCCAGGGGCTGGTCTCGGCACCCAGGTCCCAGGAGGTCAGGCGCTCGGGCTCCAGCTCCGGGTTGCCGGCGAAGGTGGTGCCGCTGGAGGATTTCCAGGTCCGGTACAGGTCGTAGGCCGTGGGCGGCCGGAAGGCCTTGCCGGCCGACAGCTTGACCACCAGGTCCGGGCGCGCCTTCCAGACCAGGGACGCCTTCGGGCTGACGGCGCTGGCGCTGCGGCTGGCGTAGCGCTCGCTGAAGGCCGGCGCGGTGAACTGCTCGGCATAGCCGTCCGAGATGCGCCACCAGTCGCCGCGCACGCCCAGGTAGGCGGTCAGGTCGGGCGCCAGGCGCCATTCGTCCTGGACGAACAGGGCGGCGTTCCGGCTCACCCCGCCGGCCCGGTACTTGATGGCGCCGCGCGCGTCCTCGTCGGTCCAGTCGGCGAGCAGGTATTCCTCGTTGTCGGCCTGGTCGCGGCGCAGGGTGGTGCCGACCGTCACGGTATGGGCGAGGCCGGCGTCGCGGGTCCATTGCAGGTCGGCCGAGACGTAATGGCTGGCGGTACCCGAATAGGTGCCCGGACCGCCGTCCAGGGTGGTCGCCGAGGTCGAGCCCGGGGTGACGTACCAGGACTTGCCGATGTCGTTGTAGGTCAGCCCGACGTTGACGACGCCGCCGGCCAGCGGCCGCTCCAGGCCGGCCTGCCAGAGGTTGCGCTCGTGGCCGCCCTGGCCGCCCGCGTAGCTGGCCTCGCTCGGGTAGTAGACCGCGTCGCCGAGGGCATTGCTGGCGTAGGCGTGGGCATCGTCGTAGTCGTAGCGGTAGCGCGTGCCCAGCCAGGAGGCGCGCAGCCGGGTGCCGTCGGCGAGCGGCATCTCGGCCTTGACCAGCGCGTTGCGGTCGGACCAGCCGTTGTCGCCCTTGTCGCCGTACAGGTAGCGCAGGCTGCCCTTGGTGTCGGTGATGGTCTGGTAGCCGGACAGGCCGGCCGCCGGGGCCGTCGTCGAGGTCACCATGTCGGTCGGGAAGCCGTCGCTGCTCTGGCCGCTGAGACCGGCGAACAGGCGCAGGCCGTTGTCCAGGCGGGTGCCCCCGGTGAGCACCAGGCGGCGCATGTTGGCCAGGGCTTCGCCGTCCTTGAAGGCATCGCCGAAGCCCAGCTTGGCCTGGAATTCGGTCTTGTCGGGCAAGCGGGTGACGAACTGGGTGACGCCACCCATGGCGTTGCCGCCGTACAGCGCGGAGGCCGGGCCTTCCGCCACCTCGACCCGGGTCAGGAACTCGGCCGGCAGGCCGCCGTAGGCGACCGCCCCGGTATAGGCGTCGTTGAGGACGGCGCCGTCGAGCAGCACCAGGGAACGGGAACCGTCCGGGATGCCGTGCATGCTGATCGACGACAGGGTGTCCATCAGGCCCTTGCCCCGCCGCACGTAGACGCCGGGCACCTCGTTGACCGCCTCGTCGAGGCTCTCCAGGCTGCGCTGTTCGAGTTCGCCGCGCCCGACCACGGCGTTGAATCCGGGCGCCTCGTCGACCGTCTTCTCGGTCCGGGTCGCGCTCACCACGACCTCGGGCAGGACCGCGGTATCGTCGGCCGCCACCGCGGCGGCCGACACCATGACCCCGGCCAGCAGGCCGGTCGCTAGGCAATGTGAAGAATTACTCATACTTCTTATCCCTATCCGCAAAAAAGGCCGAAAATTCGGCCATCTCGATCCCCTGTGCGGGCGCGGGCACGGCATGGTCTGCGCCCGCCGCATGGTACGGCGGAAGGGCTGCGCTTGTGAAGAAAAAAAATATTTTCCTATTCGGTTCCGCGGCGGGCGCCGACGACGGGTTCAGCCATAGGCCACGAAGCCGCCCGCCGGCACCAGGATGCGCGCCGCGCGGCCGTTGCAGGCGATGATGTCGGCGGCGCTGCCGATCTGCTCGGGATCGCTGGAATACAGGCAGGTCAGGGTACCCGGCTCGGCGTGCAGGGCGGCGTCGATGGTCACCCAGGCGGCGTGGTCGTATTCCGTGTCGGTGTTGATGGCGAGCAGGAGCTCGCGGTCCGCGAACAGGCGCGACCAGGGCACCATGCCGCGGATGCGGCCGTCGCGCAGGTGGGGCAGGCGGAATTCGCCCGGTTCCAGGTCGTCGCAAAGTTCGCGCAGGTACTGGCGGCCCCGGCTCAGGGCCAGGTGCTGGCGGCGCAACGCGACGACGTCGGCGACGAAGCGGTAGATCTCGTGCTCCTCGTCGAAGAAGTGGCGGTCGCAGCTCTGCAGGGAACCGAAGGCGCCGCCGAACATGCATTCGCGCAGGTAGCGGTCGTTGTCGCCGGCACCGTCGAAGCCCTGCTCGGTGCCGTAGTACAGGCACGGGATGCCCATCGAACAGAGGTTGAGGCCGAGCACGGCCTTAAGGTGCTCGTAGCCGTCGTTGCCCTTGTCGCCGCAGAAGCGACCCTTGGCATTGCCCTTGCGGACCTGGTCGTGGTCGTCGAACAGGGTCACCACGTGTTTGCCGAACCAGGTATGCGACGACTTGTTGACCAGGGCGGAGTTGCGGAACAGGTCGAAATAGTCGGTCGGCTCGCGCCAGCCCTTGGCCAGGTATTCCATGCGGTCCGGGATGTCGTCGATGCCCAGGGCCGCGTCCAGGCCGGTCAGCTCCAGGGTGTTGTAGGCATTGGCGCGGCCGCCGGTGATCTCGCCGACCAGGAAGAAGTTCTCCTTGCCCAGGCTCTGGGCGAATTCCTTGATCACCGACACGAAATAGCGCGTCGCGCCCGGCTCCATGTGCTTGACCGTGTCGATGCGGAAGCCGTCGACGTCGGCCAGGGCGATCCAGAACTTGTACACCTCGCACAGCGCCACCAGCGCCGGACTGGTCACGAAGGCATCCGGGATGCGCCGGCCCTCGGCGTCGCGGACATGGTCGCCGTGGTGGATGTCCTTGAGGGTGCAGAAGTCGCCCTCGTAGTATTCCGGGTCGTAGTCCCAGTTGACGATGCGGCCCATGGTGGTGAAGGTCGCGGCGTCCTGCAGCTCGGCCGGCCAGACGGCGTCGTTCGGCCAGGCGTACGGATGGCTGGCCGGGTCGACCGCAGCGAACGGGATGTTGGCCTCGCCATAGGCGTTGCGCCAGCCGGCCACCGGGTAGCGGGCGCCGTCCCAGCGCGGGTCCATGCCGCCGTCGTCGGCCGGATAGCGGTTGCCGTCGAAGCAGTAGCCGAAGACGTCGCCGGCGTGGTTCAGGATGATGTCCAGGATGACCCGGATGCCGTGCCGGTGCGCGCCGTCGACCAGGTCGACGAGGTCCTGGCGGGTACCGAAATGGGGATCGACGTCGAGGTAGTTCTGGATGCCGTAGCCGTGGTAGGAGTGGGGGTCGGCCGCCACCTGCTTGAACACCGGGCTGATCCAGAGGGCGCTGACGCCAAGCCGCTTCAGGTAGCCGAGCTTGCTGGCCAGGCCCTTGAGGTTGCCGCCCAGCCACTCGGCGCCGGACGCCGCCCAGGCGCCGCGGTCCGCGGTGTAGGCATCGTCCATGAAGCGGAACGGCGGCGTGCGGCCGTCGGCGACGGTGCCGCCGGCGTTGTCCCGATAGCCCTGCTCGTTGCCGTCGGAAAAGCGGTCGAGCATCAGGAAGTAGAGGACCTGGTCCTCCCAGGCGGCCGGGGACGGGTGGTAGGCCGGGCGCCGCAGGGCGGTCCAGTCGATGTCGTCCAGGCGGCGTTCCAGCCGGTCGTGGCTGCTGGCGTCGAAGTTCACGGGAGCACCTCCTGCGCAAGTCCGGGACAGAATGCACCGGTTTCTTGACAGTTTAGATCAAGCTTTGCGGATGTCCCGGTCGGATTGTCGATGCGCGGGCCGCGCCCGGGCCGGAGCCCGGTACGCCGAGGCGTGCGGGGTGCGGGTCAGACGGCGCTGTTGCCGGCCTTCAGCGTGGTCGGCTGCTCGGGACGCCGGTACACGGTGCCGGTGAACAGGGCGACCGCTTCGGCGCCGTTGCGGATCTCGATCTGGTAGACGCCGGTGCGCCGGGTCAGGCTGATCTCGGTCGCCACCGCCTCCAGGCGGTCGCCGGCGCGGGTGCCCTTGAAGTATTCGATGTGCGCGGACAGGGCCACGGCCAGGGCGCCGTGCGAGTTGGAGGCGAGCGCGAAGGCCGAATCGGCCAGCGAGAACAGGAAGCCGCCGTGGGCGGAGCCGAAGCTGTTCAGGTGCTCCGGGCGCAACTCGCCCCACACCCGGGCCCGGCCCGGTGCCGGCACCTCGGCCTGGAAGCCCAGGTGGCGCATGTAGGGGTCGAGTTCGAATTCGAATGGCACGGTCTCGGTCATGGCCTTCTCAGTCGCTCAGGCGGCGTTTGTCGTTGACGCGCTTGGCCTTGCCGGCGAAGCGTTCCAGGGTGCGCGGCGCGGCCAGCTCGACGGCGGCGCGGATGCCGGTCACCGTGAGCACCTCGCGGCCGATCCGCTCGCGCAGCTTCTGCATCTGGTCCATGCGGTCGGACATCAACTCGGGCAGGACCTCGACCCGGATGGTCAGTTCGTCGCGGATGTCCGGCCGGTCGACCTCGATCAGGTAGTGCGGCGTGGTGCCCTCGACGCGCAGCAGGGCCTCCTCGATCTGCGACGGGTAGACGTTGACGCCGCGGATGATGAGCATGTCGTCCGTGCGCCCGGTCACCCGGCTCATGCGCGCCGTGGTGCGGCCGCAGGCGCAGGGTTCGCGCCAGATGCGGGCGATGTCGCGGGTACGGTAGCGCAGGAGCGGCATGGCCTCCTTGGTCAGGGCGGTGACGACCAGCTCGCCCGGCTCGCCCTCGGGCACCGGTTCCAGGCTGTCCGGGTCCAGGCACTCGACCAGGAAATGGTCCTCCTGCAGGTGCATGCCGGCGCGCGCGGCGCACTCGCCCGAGACGCCCGGGCCGATCACTTCCGAGAGGCCGTAGTTGTTGAAGGCCAGGATGTCCAGCTCGGCCTCGATCTGGGCGCGCATCGCCTCGGTCCACGGCTCGCCGCCGAAATGGGCGAACTTGAGCGGCAGGGTACGCGGGTCGATGCCCAGCTCGCGCGCCGTCTCGGCGATGGTGAGGGCATAGCTGGGGGTGCAGATGAGCACCTCGCTGCCGAGGTCCTGCATCAGCTCGATCTGGCGCCGGGTGTTGCCGGAGGCGGCCGGCACCACGGTGGCGCCGACCCGCTCGATGCCGTAGTGGAGGCCGAAGCCGCCGGTGAACAGGCCGTAGCCGAAGGCCACCTGGGCGGTGTGCTCGGGACGCAGGCCGCCGGCGACCAGGAAGCGCGCGCACAGGTTGGCCCAGAGCTGCAGGTCGGCCGGGCTGTAGGCGACGAAGGTCGGCCGCCCGGTGGTGCCGGAGGAACCGTGGATGCGCGCCAGCTTGTCGCGTGGCACGGTCAGGAAACCGAGCGGGGCGTGCCGGCGCAGGTCCTCCTTGGTGGTGAAGGGCAGCCGGCGCACGTCGTCCAGGCCGTGGAGGCTCTTCGCCGAGACGCCGCGCAGGGCGAAGGCGTCGCGGTAGAACGGCACCTGGGCGACGCGCTCGACCACCGCGCGCAGGCGCTCCAGCTGCAGCGCCGCCAGGTCGGCGCGCGGCAGGCATTCCTCGCGGTCGAGGATGCGGTTTTCGGTCACGAATCGGCTCACGCGGCCCCCGCCGGCTCAGAACAGCTCGTTGTCGGCGACCACGGCGAGCTTGACGCGCGCCAGAGTGGCGATGGCGGCGTCCGGGTCCTCGAAGCGGAAGATCAGCACGGCGCGGCCGTTGCGGCGCAGGCAGAAGGCGTACATGTATTCGATGTTGACGCCCTCGGCGGCGAGCAGGTCGAGCATGCCGACCAGGCCGCCCGGCTCGTCCGGCACGTCGACCGCGACGACGTCGCTGACGTTGACCACCCAGCCGTCGCGTTCGAGCACGTTCTTGGCCGCCTGCCAGTCCTTCAGGACCAGGCGCAGGATGCCGAACTGCTCGGTGTCGGCCAGCGAGATGCTGACCAGGTTGATGCGGGCGTCGGCCAGGAGCCTGAGCGGCTCGGCCAGGCTGCCGGGGCGGTTTTCCAGGAATACGGATAGCTGCGGTAACTTCATGGTCTGTGCTCTCCTTAGTCGTTGCGGCGGTCGACGACGCGCTTGGCCTTGCCCTCGCTGCGCGGAATGGTGTGGGGACCGACCAGGCGCAGGCCGACCCGGATGCCCAGGATGTGCTCGATGGCGTGCGCCAGACGCGCACGCACCACTTCCATGGCGCGCACCTTGTCGCTGAACACGTCCGGGGTGACTTCCACCTCGACCGACATCTGGTCGAGGCCGTGGTCGCGCGACAGGATGATCTGGTAGTGCGGCAGGGTGCCCTCGACCGAGAACAGGGCCGCCTCCACCTGGGACGGGAAGACGTTGACGCCGCGGATGATGAACATGTCGTCCGAACGCCGGCTGATGCGCCGGATGCGGCGCACCGTGCGGCCGCAGCCGCAGCGCTCGGGCAGGATGGTGGTGATGTCGCGGGTGCGGTAGCGGATCATCGGCATCGCCTTCTTGGACAGCGTGGTCAGGACCAGTTCGCCCTCCTCGCCGTCGGGCAGCGGTTCGCCGGTCACGGGGTCGATGATCTCGGGCAGGAAGTGGTCCTCGAACACGTGCAGGCCCTCGTGCTGCTGGCACTCGCCGGCGACGCCGGGACCGATGATCTCGGACAGGCCGTAGATGTCGAAGGCCTGGATGCCGGTGTCGGCGAGCATGCGCGCGCGCAGGGCGTCCGACCAGGGCTCGGCGCCGAACACGCCGATGCGCAGCGGCAGGTCCTTGAGGTCGACGCCCATGTCCATGGCCTTCTCGGCCAGGTGCATGAAATAGCTCGGCGTGGCGCAGATGGCGGTGACGCCGAAGTCGCGCAGGACCATGATCTGGCGGTCGGTGTTGCCGCCCGAGATCGGCACCACGGCGGCGCCCAGGGCCTCGACCCCGTAGTGGGCGCCCAGGCCGCCGGTGAACAGGCCGTAGCCGAAGGCGTTCTGGACGATGTCGCCGCGGTGCAGGCCGGCCGCCGCGAAGGTGCGCGCCATGACCTCGGACCAGACGTCCAGGTCCTCGCGCGTGTAGGCCACGACGATGGGCTTGCCGGTCGTGCCGGAGGAGGCGTGCAGGCGCACCACGTCGTGCATGGGGCTGGCGAACAGGCCGAACGGGTAGGTGTCGCGCAGGTCGCTCTTCAGGGTGAAGGGCAGCTTGGCGACGTCGGCCAGGGTGGCGATGGAATCGGGCGTCAGGTCCCGTTCCTCGAGGCGGCTGCGGAACAGCGGCACATTGTCGTAGGCGCGCTTGACCACCGCCTTCAGGCGGCGCAGCTGGATCTCGCGCAGTTGCGCCTCGGGCAGGTAGTCGGGCGCGCTCACCGGGTTGAAGCCGCCGGCGGCGTCGTTCCAGAGTTCGTGTTGCATGATGGAATCCGGGTCAGGGGTCAGGACAGGTTGAAACGTGCCCGCGCGGACTTGCGCCCGAGCGCGAAGGCCTCGTCGTTGAGGCGGTGCAGCTTGGCGGCCAGGCGGGCGTGGATGGCGTCCAGCCAGGTCGCCTCGGGGATGTCCAGGAAGGCCGAGAGCGCGCCCAGCATGGCGACGTTGAAGCTCTTCTTGTTCTTCAGGCCGTCGGGCGGGATGACGTCGGGCGGGATGAGGATGCCGTCCGGGCGCAGCACCGGCTGGTTCGGCTCGACCTGGGTCGCTTCCAGGACCACCAGGTAGTCCGCCTCGCCCACGGGCACCATGGGGCTCAGCACGGTGGGGCCGTAGCGCACGTCGCTGGACACCGAACCGCCGCGCTGGCTCATGCCGTGCAGTTCGCTCTTCTTGACGTCGAAGCCGGCCCGGGCCACGGCATCGGCAAGGATGTCGGAGGCGGTCAGGACGCCCTGGCCGCCGAGGCCGCCGAATACGATGTTGGTCACTTTCGCCATGGTCGCCCCCTCACTCCGCCGGCATGGCGGCACAGGCCTGGTTCATCTTCTCCAAGGCCGCCTTGTCGTAGAAGCGTATCTTCGGCGCCGCCAGCACGCAGGGCTGGCGCAGCACCACCAGGGCGGTCTCCGGCTTGGCGAGCAGATCGTTGAGCAGGGCGGGCAGCTGCTCGCCCTCGCCGACGATCTCCAGGCTGACCACGTTCTGGATGCCCATGGCCCGGCCGAGGGCGACGAAGTCGACCTTGCCGGTCGGCTCGTGGTTGAGCGTGCGGCCGGTGCTCGGGTTCTCCTGCTGGCCGGTCATGGCGGTCGTGCTGTTGTCCAGGATCAGGACCACGTGGCCGGTTTCCGGCGGGTTGTAGACCATCTCGGCCAGGCCGGTGATGCCGGAGTGCACGAAGGTCGAGTCGCCGATCACGCTGACCACCCGGCGCGCCTGTTCGGCCGGCAGGGTGTGCCGGAGGCCGAGGCCGACGCCGATGCTGGCGCCCATGCAGACGCAGGTGTCCATGGCCGAAAAGGGCGGCAGCACGCCCAGGGTGTAGCAGCCGATGTCGCCGGCGACGATGCAGTCCATGTCGCGCAGGACCTCGAAGACGTCGCGGTGCGAACAGCCCGGGCACAGCTCGGGCGGCTTGCCGCGCGGCGGCACCGGCTCGGGCGTCGTGTCGCCGGCCAGGATGCGGCGCACGCGCGGCACGGTCAGCTCGCCGAAGCGGTACATCTCGGGCTTGCCCTCGGCGGCGATGCCGGCGGCGCGCAGGGCCTCCAGCATGACCGGGTCGCCCTCCTCCACCACCAGCAGGCTGGCGACCCCGGCGGCGAAGCGGCGGATCGCCTCGATGGGCAGCGGGTAGGTCATGCCGACGACCATGTGGCTGGCCTCGGGCGCCGCTTCCATGGCGTGCATGGCGGCGATGCCGCTGCTGACGATGCCCAGCTCGGGGCTGCCGGGGACGCGGCGGTTGGGCCCCTCGGCCTCGTTCCAGGCGGCGATCTCGGCCAGCTTGGCGCGCAGGCGCAGGTGCGCCGGCTTGGCGTAGGCCGGGATCATCACCCGCGCCGGCACGTCGCGCCGGAAGCCCGGCTCGGCCGGGCGGGCGGCGTCGGCGCGCGCCACCACCAGGGTCTTGGAATGGCACACCCGGGTGGTCAGGCGCAGGATGACCGGGATCTTCCAGCGCTCGGAGATCTCGAACGCCAGCAGGGTGTAGTCGTAGGCCTCCTGGGAATCGCACGGTTCCAGCATGGGCGCCGCGGCGGCCCGGGCGTAGTGGCGGTTGTCCTGCTCGTTCTGGCTCGACGCCATGCCGGGGTCGTCGGCCGAGACGACCACCAGGCCGCCGTCGACGTCGGTGTAGGTGGCGGTGAAGAGCGGGTCGGCGGCGACGTTGAGGCCGACGTGCTTCATGGTCACCAGGGCGCGGCCGCCGGCGAAGGCGACCCCGATGCCGACCTCGAGGGCGACCTTCTCGTTGGGCGACCATTGCGCCCGGCCGCCGAGCTGGTCGAAGGCCTCGAGGATTTCCGTGGAGGGGGTGCCGGGATACCCGGTACCGAGGAGGACGCCGGCATGGAGCGCGGCCAGGGCGACGGCTTCGTCGCCGTTGAGGAGTTGCCGTTCTGTGTTCATGACAAGGGGATGGGACAGTAAATTACCAACTTAGGACGAGTTCCGCGCGCAGGAAATAGGCGTTGTCGCCCTTGGGCGGGGTGTAATAGCCGCCCGGGATGAAATATTCCGCCACCAGGTGCCCGGCGACGTGCTTGTCGAACTTGCTGCGCAGCCAGGCCGCGAGCAGGTGGCCGCGGAACTTGTCCGAGCAGCTGAAGCCGGTGCTGCCGCACTTGCTGTTCCGGTCCGCGAACAGGGCATGGTAGTCGAGGCTCAGCTCGGTGGTCGGATGGACCTTGACGGCCCAGCCGAGGTTGAGGCGGTGCAGGTTGGTGGTCTCGCCGGTGCGCGTCTCGGCGCCGTAGCTGTACGGGCCGTACAGCTCGCTCCACTGCGGCCAGCGGCCCCAGAGAGGGTCGAAGGCCTCGGTCTTGCCGGTGCTGTCGGGATCGTCGCCGCTCAGGAACTCGTAGCCGATCTGCACGCGCGCCGCCCGCTCGCCGTCGAGGCGCCGGGTCAGGCGGCCGTTGAAGCCGTAGGCCTGCAGGTCCTTGCCGTTGCGCCGGCCCCACTCGAACGCCGCCTCGGCGCGTGCCTTCCAGCGCGCCGTCAGGGCGCTCTCGACGCGACCGCCGAGGGCGTTGACGTGGCCGTCGTCGGACGGGTCCGCCGCCACCGGGATGATGAAGCCGTTGTTCAGGCGCAGGCTGCCGGCGCCGGCCTCGCCGGAGACCGGGCTGTTGTTCTTGCGGATGAAGAAGGCGTCCAGGTCGGTGTCCGGACCGGCCTTGTGGCGCCAGTAGGCGATCAGGCCGCGCTCGTCCTGCTCGGTCTGGTCCTCGCGCTCGCCATCCAGGGTCAGGCTGGTCTTGGCGTCCTGGCGCACCAGGACCACGTCGACGGTGTCGGCGGCCTTGGCCCAGGTCGCCCGCGCGGCATCCAGGTAGAAACTGCGCGAGCCGTCCAGAGGGGTACCGTCGCCGGTCAGCCAACCGTTGCCGAACATGATCTCCTGGCGGCCGATCCGGAAGTTGACCGGCAGGCCGCCCGGCTTGGCGACGTCGAGATAGAGGTTGTCGAACATCAGGGCGCCGTCGTACCAGGTCTCGTAGTGGGCGCTCTCGCCCGGCCGGTAGTAGTGGCGGCCTTCCCACATCAGGCGCCCGGTCAGGGCAAGGACGTCGTTGGCCGCGTAGCGGCCCCAGCCGCGCACGCGGTAGCGCTCGAAATGGCGCGAGGCGCTGGCGTTGTCCTCGTCGAGGGCGTTGGCGTTCTCGATGGCGACCTCGCGCAGGCGCAGGTCGAGGCCGCCGCTCCAGGCCGAGGCGGCCTCGTCGGCGACCGCCGGGGCGGCGGCCAGGAGAAGGCCGGCGAAGGCCAGGATACGGGCATCAGAGTTCATCTTCGACCTGCCTGTCCACCACGGCCCAGGCGCGGTCCTCCTGGGTCAGTTCGTCACCGGCGCGGTTGCGCCGGACCAGTCCGTAGGCGACGCACAGGGCGGTCGCCACCAGGCAGGCCACGTAGGCCAGCCAGATCATGGGGTCGTCGATGCCGAGCATGCGGGGTCTTCCTCAGGCGCGCCGTTCCGGGAAGCAGCGCGCCAGGTGGGCGGCGTCCGGCGGCCGGGTCACGGCGCTGACCAGGATGGCGGTCAGGATGGAGAGCGGCAGGGCCACCACGATGGCGTCGACCACCGGCCAGTTGGGCAGGTCCTCGACCAGGCTGCTGTGGCCGCCGGTGAGCCACTTGACCAGGCCGAGCGCGCCCGCCTCCTTGGCCTTCATGAAGAGCAGCCAGAACAGCGACGCGGCCAGGCCGACCACCATGGAGGCGACCGCCCCGGCCCGGGTGATGCGCCGGCTGAACAGGCCGCCGATGTAGGCCGGCATGAAGGTGGCGGCGCAGAGGCCGAAGAAGATGGCGGTGAAGCGGGCGATGACGTATTCGTCGCGCACCGTGTAGGCGAGGGCCACCGAGACCAGCAGGCCGGCCAGGATGGCCAGGCGGATGACCTTCAGGCTCGGCTGGCTGCCGCCCGGCTTGCCGGTCAGTTGTTCCCAGAGGTCGCGCCCGGCCGCCGTGCCGAGGGTGTGGAACTGGCTCGACAGGGTGCTCATGGCGGCCGACAGCAGGGTCAGGAAGAAGAGCAGCCCGAACCAGTGCGGCAGGGCCGAGGTGATGTAGGCCGGCATGATCTGGTCGGCCTGGCCCTTGCCGTAGACCAGGGCGATGGAGCGCCCGCTGACCCGCTCGAACGGGTGGCCGTCGGCGTCCACGGCGGGCTGCCGGGCACTGACCACGAGGGGGGCCTTGACCGGCTTGCCGGTCTTGCCGTCGAGCACGGCCTGCCAGCGGCCGGCGTCGTTCTCGCGCACCAGTTCGACCAGGGCATGGCCGCGGCCGGCGTCGAGGGTCTGCACCACCCGGCCGGACAGGAGCGGCCCGTTCCGGGCGAACCAGACGTTGGACAGGCTGCCCACGACGTAGGGGGTGCCGACCATGAGCAGGATGAACAGGGCGCCGGCCGGCACGGCGCGGTCCAGCTCGCGCCGGCTGCGCACGGTCATGAAGCGGACGATCAGCTGCGGCTGGGCGAGCACGCCGATGCCGACCCCGATCATGATCGAGGTGACCACAGTCCACCAGAGGTCGTAGGACTTGGCGCCCCAGCCGAACGCCGGCATGGCGGTCCAGCCGCGGTGGCCGATGTCGGCGAGTGGCTTGGGCACCAGGTCGGCCATGTCGGTCAGGGCGCGGTGGGCGTCGCCGACGCCACCCAGGCTGTCGTAGGTGAACCAGAGCAGGAAGGCCATGCCGAAGATCATGATCACGCCCTGCAGGGTGTCCGTGTACATGACCGCCTTGAGGCCGCCGGGGATCACGTAGGCGGCCGTGAGCAGGCTGAAGATCAGCAGCGCCACCTCGAAGTCGATGCCGAACTGGGACGCCGCGAAGACCGCGCCGCCGGTCATCACGGCGGCAATGTAGAGGGGCATGAAGAGGAACAGCAGCGCGCCGGCGAAGACCTGGATGCCCTTGCTCTGGTAACGCAGGCCCAGGAGCTCCGGGAAGGTGTGGGCGCCCAGGTGGTGGCCGATGCGCCGGGTCGGCTCGCCGAGGACCACGAAGGCCACGAAGATGCCGACGGCGATGTTGAGGAAGGTGAGCCAGAGCAGGCTCATGCCGAACATGCCGGCGACGCCGCCGAAGCCGACGATGGCGGAGGTGGAGATGAAGGTGGCGCCGTAGGAGATGGCCATCACGACCGGGTGGGCGCCGCGCCCGGCGAGCAGGAAGTCGGACGCCGTGCGGGTACCCTTCCAGCCCAGCCAGCCCAGGTAGCCGATCGCCCCGAGGTAGATCAGGATGACCAGGGTGTCGACCAGGTCGACGGTGGTATGGGGGCTCATGGCGTCGGCCGCCGGTGCTGCTTTAACGATAACATCGTCCGAATATATACATTCGGCCTTCCGTTTGACAACTGTCCGGCGCGGACGCGGGCGAAATTCCGCCATTTCGACGCCGGCGCGGCAACGCCGGCCGGATCAGAACGGCACGCGGCTGGCGAAGTCGAGTTCGCGGCCGTCGCCCGGGTGCCGGAGGCGCAGCCGGCTGGCGTGCAGGAGCAGGCGGCCGCCGCGGTCGCCTTCCGGCTGCGGGCCGTAGAGCGGGTCGCCCAGGATGGCATGGCCGAGCGCGGCCAGGTGCACGCGCAGCTGGTGCGAGCGGCCGGTGACCGGCTCCAGCTCGACCCGGGTCGTCCCGGCCTCCCGGCCGAGCACCCGCCAGCGCGTCAGGCTGGGTTTGCCGCGTACCGGGTCGACCCGGCTGCGGGGCCGGTTCGGCCAATCCGGCGCCAAGGGCAGGTCGATGACGCCCCAGTCCGTCGCCGGCGCCGCCAGCCGGCCGGCCACCACGGCGACGTAGCGCTTGTGCACCCGGCGCGCCGCGAAGGCCATGCTGAGGGCGCGCTGGGCGGCAGCGCCGCGCCCGAACAGCATGATGCCGGAGGTCGCCATGTCGAGCCGGTGCACCACCAGGGCGTCCGGGTAGCGGGCCTGGACGCGGGCGCTCAGGCAGTCCTGCTTGTCCGGCCCGCGCCCGGGCACGGCGAGCAGGCCGGCCGGCTTGTCGCACACCAGCAGGTCGGCGTCGGCATAGAGGATCACCAGTTCGGGCATGGCCGCCATGATAGCCGGGCGCGGCTTGCCTTTCCCGCCCGAACCGGTAGGGTGCGGCCCATGTCCAGCGCCGAAACCCGCCGATGACCGCCGCCTCGGCCCTCCTGCTCGCGGTCGCCCTGCACGTGACCTGGAACCTGCTCGCCCGCCATGTCCCGGCACGCCAGGAGTTCATCTGGTGGGCGCTGGCCGGCCACCTGCTGCTGATCGGCCCGTGGGCGCTCTGGGCCTTGCTCGGCCAGGTGCACTGGGACGCCACCCTGGCGACCTGCGTCGGCCTCTCCGGCGCCGCCCTGGCGGTCTATTTCCTCGGCCTGCGCGCCGCCTACCGGCACGCCCCGGTCGCCCTCGCCTATCCGGTCGCCCGCAGCGCGCCGCTGTTCGTCGCCCTGGCCGGCGCCCTGCTGTTCGGCGACCGTTTCGACGGCCTCGGCCTGGCCGGCATCGGCCTCAGCAGCCTGGCCCTGGTCCTGCTCGGCGCCAGCGCCTGGCGCGCCGAGGCCGGCCGCGCCATCGCCCCGGCCCTGGCCGCCGCCCTGGCCACGACGGTGTATTCCCTGAGCGACAAGGTGGCGGTCGGCCATCTGCCCGACTACGCCAGCCGGCTCGGCTACATCTCGCTCGGCTACCTGATCGCCTGGCTGGCGCTGACCCTGGCCCTGTACCGGCGCAGCGGCCGTTGCCTGCCGGCGGCGCGGCCGCCCGCGCCCCTGCTCGGCGCCGGTGCCCTGGCCATCGGCAACGCCTACGCCCTGGTCGTGCACGCCATGGCCAGCCTGCCGGCCGCCCACGCGGTGGCGCTCAGCAACGGCGGCATCGTCGTCGCCGCCTTCCTGTCGGTGTTCTGGTTCGGCGAGCGCCAGCACCGCCGGGCGCGCCTGTTCTGGGCCACCGTGCTGGCGGCCGGCCTCGCCCTGGTGGCGGCGTCCGGCGCCCGGGCGACGTGATAAAAAAACCCGCTTGGCACGACCGCCGGGTGCGGGAGTAGCATGCGGCGTGGCCCTCCCCCACCACCCCGCCGCGCGGCGCCCAGGCGCCCGGCCCGGGCGGCGGCGCCGGCCACGCCCCCATCCGACAGGGCGTCCGCCCGGCCGCCGGCCGCTCCGGGCGTCGTGCCGGATGGCCGGCCTCGGCGCGCCGGCGGACCGACCGGTCGCCGGCTTTCGACATCCACCCAGAGACAATCCATGGCTCACATCGACTTACCCGAATACGCCGACATGGCTCCCGAAATCCAGGCCAAGGCACGTCCGATCCTGGAACGGACCGGCAAGCTGGGCGAAATATTCAAGCTCCTCGCCGTCAACGAACGGGTCTACTTCGCGACCGACCAGATGGCGCAGAGCTACCTGCTCGAAGAAACGACCCTGTCGTTCCAGGTCAAGGAGGCCATCGCCCTGCTGGTCTCGCAGGAAAACGGCTGCCAGATGTGCGTCGGCATCCACAAGCGCATCGCCCGCATGCTGGGCATGTCGGAGGAACTGGTCGCCCAGGTCCTGCAGGGGATCGACGCGATGGCCGTGCCCGAGCCGGAGAAGGCCCTGCTCCGGTTCTGCCTGCGGGCCTCGCACAAGGACAACTACAAGATACTCAAGTCGGACATCGACGCCCTCAAGGCGCTCGGCTACAGCGACGTCCAGATCGTCGAGGCGGTCGCCGTCACCGGCTACTTCAACTACATCAACACCCTGTCCAATGTCTTCGCGCTCGGCGACTGAGCGTCGCGCAGGAGATTGACCGCCATGGTCAAGGGCGATCGGCGGCAACTGCGCGAGATCCACCGCCAATACCGGGCGGCCGCGGCCGAGAACGACTGGCCGGCGGCCTACCGGCATGCCTTCGAGCTGCTCGCCCTGGACCCCTCGCCCGACTACCCGCTGGCCCTGGTCGGCTGTGCCGCCATGCGCAGCGGCCGCTTCGACGTCGCCGAGCGGAGCTTCCAGCGCCTGGTCGAACGGCAGCCGAACGACGGCAACACCTACGACGGCCTCGCCGAACTGTATGGCCGGCGCACCGAAGCCGCCCTCAAGGCCGGCGCACCGTCCGACGCCGCGGAGGCGCGCCGCCGCGCCGCCGAATACGGCCACCGTGCCCTGCAACTGCATGATGCCGAGGTCACCGCCGCCCCGCTCTGGCAGGTCCCGGCCGGCCCGCCGCCCGGCTTGGCCGCGGACAAGACCGGCAACGTGGTCGCCTACACGCTGTTCGGCGCCAAGCCGCTTTACTGCGAGACAGCCTTCATCAACGCCCGGGCCCTGGCCTTCCTGTTGCCGGGCTGGACCATGCGCGTCTATTGCGACCGCAGCGTGCCCGAGGACGTGCGCCAACGCCTGGCGGCACGCGGCGCGCAGGTCGTGCTGTGCGAAGGGCCGGCGTGGGACGGCGTCGATCCCCTGATGCGGCGGTTCGCGGTCATGGCGGACCCCACGGTGACGCGCTGGCTGGTCCGCGACGCCGACTCCCTGATCTCCCGGCGCGAGGCGGCCGCGGTCGCGGACTGGCTGGCGAGCGGACGCTGGTTCCACGTCATGCGTGACGCCTATACCCATACCGAGCTGCTCCTGGCCGGGCTGATCGGCGGCTGCGGCGGCGTCTTCGACGGCCGTCTGATGGCCGAGTCCCGGGACTTCCCGGCCCGGCACCAATACGAACGGCGCCTGGTCGACCAGCATTTCCTGCGCCAGGTGGTCTGGCCGACCTTCAAGCAGAGCCTGCTCAGCCACGACAGCTGGTTCGGCTTCGGCGACGCCCGGCCGTTCCCGGTCGCCCCGGATGCCAACCTGGGTCCGGACTTCCACGTCGGCTGCGCCCAGAGCACGCTGGTCAGCGGCGCCGGCTCGAACCTGGCGGACGGCGCCAGCCTGGCCTGGGCCATCGCCGACGAGCGCGGCCGGACGGTGTGCAGCTACCGGGTCACCGTCACCGGCGGCAGTTGGAAGACCGTGCTGCCCAAGCTGTACGCGGACAACGTGCGGGCCGGGAAATGGCGCATCGTGCTCGGCCAGGCCCCGGCGCCCGGCCCGGCGTGAGCGCCGCCGGTCAGACCCGGTTGCTGAAGCGGTAGCTCTTCGGCAGGCCCAGGGTGTCGGCCCATATGTTGCGCGCCCAGCCGCGCATGTACTTGAATTCCTCGGTCGACTCGACGTCCGAGACGCCGCTGCCCGGCTGCACCTCCATGCTCTTGTCGGCCGGGTTGTAGCGGAACACGGTGGCGACGTGGAAGGCGGTGTGGTCGGTGCTGGCGGAATAGCAGGTGCTGGTGACCACCGGCGCCGGGTCGGGCGCACGCCCGGCGAAGATCTCCGACAGGGCATAGGCGCACAGCTTGCCGCCGTTGTTGGCCAGGGCCGCGGCCTTGGACAGGTTGGACAGGATGGCGTCGCCCAGGATGTGCACGTTGGCCACCTCCAGGGACTCGAAGGTGAGGTAGTCGATCGGGCACCAGGCGCCGTTGTCGCCGGTGCGGGCGCCGATCTGGCCGGTCAGGGCGGCCGCGCGCATGGGCGGCACCAGGTTGATGACGTCGCCCTTGACGTCGTCGAAGTCGGTGCCGATGGTCATCTTGGCCACGTCGAGCGAAGCCGGCATGTTGTTCGGCCGGTAGTCGATCATGCTGTTCTCGGTACCGTAGCCGTAGTGGGTCTGCCAGGCGGTCAGGAACAGCTTCTTCTTGGACACGATGTCCGGGTTGCCGTCCAGCATGATGATCTTGCTGCGCGGCTTGGCGCGCTTGAAGTAGTCCGCGATCAGGCTGACCCGTTCGTAGGGTGCCGGCGGGCAGCGGATCGGCGCCATCGGGATGGAGATCACGAAGGTGCCGCCGTCCGGCATCGCCTCCAGTTGCCGGCGCAGGACGCCGGTCTGGCTGGGGCCGGCCTTCCAGGCATGCTTGACGTGCTCCTGGGCGGCGGCGTCATAGCCCTGGATGCGGTCGAACATCAGCTCGATGCCGGCCGCCAGGATCAGGCGGTCGTAGCCGAAGACGTGGCCGCCCAGGGTGGTCACGGTACGCTTGCCGGGGTCGATGGCGGTCACCGCGTCGCGCACGAAATGGTCCGCGGTCCGGCGCAGGTAGTCGTACGGGAAGCTGATGTCGCCGAGCCGGTTCCAGCCCGCCAGGACGGTATTGGAGAACGGGCAGGAGATGAAGCGGTCGTTCGGCTCGATCACCGTCACCTCGGCCTCGGGCGTCCACAGCTTGAGGTAGCGGGCGAAGGCGGCGCCGCCGTAGCCGGCCCCGACGACGACGATCTTGGGACGCGCGCCGGCGATGGCGGGGAAGCCGGCGGCGGCGAGCAGGCCGCCCGTGGCGGCCAGGAATTCACGGCGGTTGACTGTCATGTTGTGCTCCTCCTCGGGGCGATTATCCTACCGGATCGCAGCCACGCCCATGGCCCCGCTCGCGCGCCCCGACGTTCCCTTGTGCCGCCCCGCTCCGAGTAGTAACGTCGGCGCCAGCATGGGCCCGGGGCCACCCGGGTGCCGCCCGCCACCAACCGAAAGAGGAACCACCCCATGAAACGCCTGCTCTTTGCCGCCGCCTTGGGCCTCGCCGCGCTGCCGGCGCTCGCCGCCGACGTCGGCGTCTCCATCACTGTCGGCCAACCCGGCTTCTACGGCCGCATCGACATCGGCGACTTCCCGCGCCCCCGGCTGATCTATGCCGAGCCGGTCATCGTCGAGCGCGGTCCCTACCACCGCGGCCCCGTCTACCTGCACGTCCCGCCCGGCCACGCCAAGCATTGGAGCAAGCATTGCCAGGAGTACCACGCCTGCGGCGAGCGCGTCTATTTCGTCGACGACGACTGGTACAACCGCGAGTACGTGCCGCGCTACCAGGAGAAGCATCGCGGCCGTGCCGACGTCCGAGACGACCGCCGCGACAACCGGCGTGACGATCGCCGCGACGACCGGCGCGACGACCGGCGCGACCAGCGTGGCAATGGCCACTATGACGAGCGCCGCTGAGCGGCCGCCGCGGTCACCCCGGGCAGTTTGCTGAAGCCGACGCCATGAGCCATCCGGGCGCCCGCCTGTTCGCCCTGCTGCTCGCCCTGTGCCTGATCCTGCCGTCCTCCGCCCGGGCCTTTGACGCACCCGCCTTCCAGGGCGACGTCCTCGACGAGGCGGGCCTGCTCGCCGAAGCCGACCGCAGCGCCCTGGCCGAACGCATCAAGACGCTGCGCGACGACGACGGCGTCTGGGCGGCGGTCTACGTCGCCCGCAGCCTGCAGGGCGACAGCATCGAGGCGGCCGCCGTGGCCACCTTCGAGAAATGGCGCCTGGGCCAGGCCGGCAAGGACAACGGGGTGCTGGTCCTGGTCGCCCCGGCGGAACGGCGCATGCGCATCGAGGTCGGCTACGGCCTGGAGGGCGTCCTCACCGACCTGTTCTGCCGGCGCGTGGTCGACGAGCTCTACCAGCCGGCCTTCCGGGCCGAGCAATACGCCGACGGCCTGATGCAGGGCTTCGACGCCATGGCCAAGGCGGTACACGGCGAGGAGGCCCTGCCCGAGCTCGCAGCACCCGCGGCGCCGGCCGAGCCGCCCTTCGACGGCGCGGCCTTCCTGCACCGTTTCCTGGCCGGGCTGGCCGGCAACCTGGCCGTGCCGCTGGTCTATTTCCTGGCCCGGGCGCGCGGCCGCGCGCGGGGCCGCGACAAGGGCCTGGGCAGCCGCACCGGCGACACGCAGTGGCTGCTGCTCTCGTTCGGCTTCTTCGGGGTCTTCTTCGGCCTCTTCTTCGCGGTGTTCGGCTTCGCCTTCCCGTCCGACCCGGAGGTGATGGTCGGCCTGGTCGGCATGAACCTGTTCTTCGCCACCGCGTTCGCCCTGCCGCTCGCCGGCAACGTGCGCGCCTGGCTGTCGGACTCGGCCTACCGGCGCGAACTGGCGCGCCAGCGCCTGCTCCGGATACGCAAGCGCTCGCCGCTCAAGCGCCAGATATTCGGGGTCTGGTTCGACCCCGCCGAGGTCACCACGAGCCGGGGCGGCACCCGGCCGGAACCGCGCGGTTCCTCGTCCGGCTCGTCGTTCGGCTCCAGTTCCTCGTCGTCGTCCTCGGGCGGCGGCCGCTCGGGCGGCGGCGGCGCCTCCGGGAGCTGGTAGACGGCCGCCCGTCTAGGGCGCCGGATTGGTGTAGCGCAGGTGCAGGTCCTCGATCTCGGCCAGCAGTTCGGCCGACAGGGGCTTGTCCCAGGCACCCAGGTTCTCTTCCAGTTGCGCCAGGCTGGTGGCGCCGATGATGGTGCTGGCGACGAACCAGCGCCGATACACGAAGGACAGCGCCAGCTCGACCGGGGTCACGCCGTGGCGGCGGGCCAGGTCGGCGTAGACGGCCACGGCGACCGGCACGTTGGGCTTCTCGTAGCGCTGGGCGAAGCCCTTGAACTCGGTCACCCGGCCCTGGGCGGCCGGGTCGGCCAGGTACTTGGCCGACAGCAGGCCGAAGGCCAGGGGCGAGTAGGCGAGCAGGCCGACCCGCTCGCGGTAGGCGAGCTCGGCCAGGCCGGTCTCGAAGGTGCGGTTGATCAGGTTGTAGGAGTTCTGGATCGACACCACCCGGGGCAGGCCCAGTTCGTTCGCCAGGCGCAGGAACTCCATGACGCCCCAGGGGTGTTCGTTGGACAGGCCGACGTAGCGCACCTTGCCCTCGGCGACCAGTTCGGCAAGTGCCTCCAACTGGGCGCGGATGGGCGTGGACGCCAGTTCCTGGGCCGGGTCGAACTGGTACTTGCCGAACATGGGCACGTTGCGCGCCGGCCAGTGCAGCTGGTAGAGGTCGACGTAGTCGGTCTGCAGGCGGCGCAGGGAGCCCTCGATGGCGGTGCGGATGTTGTCGCGGTCCAGGGCCTTCGGGCCGCCGCGCAGCCAGGCCATGTTGCGGTTCGGCCCGGCCACCTTGGTGGCGACCACGACCTGGTCGCGCGGCCGGCCCTTGAGCCAGGCGCCGACGATGGTCTCGGTGCGGTTGACGGTCTCGGCGCGGGGCGGCACCGGATACATCTCGGCGGTATCGAGGAAGTTGATGCCGCGCGCGAAGGCATGGTCGAGCTGGGCGTGGGCCTCGGCCTGGTCGTTCTGCTGGCCGAAGGTCATGGTGCCCAGGCAAATGGCGGAGACGGCGAGATCGCTGTCGCCGAGCCGGCGGTATTC
>NZ_SJZB01000025.1 GCF_004337445.1 Parasulfuritortus cantonensis
GCTCGGCCTGGTCCTTGCGCTGCCGTTCCTGCTCCTGGGCCTGTTCTGGGCCAACGCCGACCGCATCGCCGGCTGGGCTGCCGGCCACGTCAGCCTGGCCCAGGAGCAACAGCTGGGCGAGCTCGCCTTCGCCCAGATGCGGCCCTCCCTGAAGCTGCTCGAGACCGGACCGGCGCCGGCCATGGTCCAGGCCATCGGCGCGCGCCTGACCGCGGGTTCGAAGTACCGCTACCAGTGGTTCGTCGCCGACAGCCCCGAGGTCAACGCCTTCGCCATGCCGGGCGGCTACGTGGTGGTCTACACCGGGCTGATCGGCGCCGCCGGCAGCGCCGACGAGGTGGCCGGCGTCCTCGCCCACGAGGTCCAGCACGTCGAACTGCGCCATTCGCTGAAGAACATGCTGCACGGCCTCGGCTGGCGCGCCGTGCTGGCCCTCGCCCTGGGCGACGTCTCGGGCGGGGCCTGGGCCGGCATGGCCGAGCAACTGGGCGGCATGGCCTACGGCCGCGACCTGGAGCGCCAGGCCGACCTGGGCGCCCTGGCTGCGCTGCGCCGGGCCGGCATCGCCCCGGACGGGCTGCTCGCCTTCTTCGCCCGCCTGGCCGGCACGGAAGGGCCGGGCCTGGCCTTCCTGTCCAGCCACCCGGCCACCGCCGAGCGCATCGACAACCTGCGCCGGGCCATCGCCGCCCAGCCGGCCTACGCGGCCGAGCCGCTGCCCTACGACCTCAAGGCCGTCTGCCTCACTTGCGCCAGAAGCGCGGCGTCAGCACCACCAGCAGAGTGAACAGTTCCAGGCGGCCGAGCAGCATGGAGAAGGTGCACACCCAGGTCTGGAAATCGGTCAGCACCGCGTAGGTGGTGGCCGGCCCGACCTGGCCCAGGCCCGGGCCGGTGTTGTTGATGGTGGCGACCACGGCGGTGAAGGCGGTCAGGATGTCGAGGCCGCTGGCGCCCAGGACGAAGGTGAGCAGGACGATCGCCGCGACGTAGATGAACAGGAAGGCCAGCACGGCGTACATGATCTTGTTCGGCACCGCGGTGTTGCCCAGCTTGACCGGGACCTCGGCGCGCGGGTGCAGGAGCTTGCGCATCTCCCGGCTGACCTCCTTGTAGAGCAGGATGGCGCGCATCATCTTGATGCCGCCGCCGGTCGAGCCGGCGCTCGAGCTGACGCTGCTGAGCAGGAGCATCCAGAGGCCGGCGAAGGGCGGCCAGGCGTTGAAGTCGGCGGTGGCGAGGCCGAGCGAGGTGGCTACCGAGATGGTGTTGAAGCTGGCGTAGCGCAGGGCTTCCGGGAAATGCGCGTAGACGCCCTTGAGCCACACGAACAGGGCGATGCCCAGGCAGGAACCGAGCACCAGGAACAGGAAGGCCCGGATCTCGGGGTCGAGGCGGTAGGGACGCAGGCTGCGCTGCCGGAAGACCAGGAAGTGGGTGGAGAAGTTGATGCCGGCGATGAGCGCGAACACCATGGTGATGGTTTCCATGGTGACCGAGTTGAAATAGCCGAAACTGGCGTCGTGCGAGGAAAAGCCGCCCAGGCCCATGACCGAGAAGGCGTGCGTGAGGGCCTCGATCCAGGTCATGCCGGCCGCCCAGTAGGCGCCGAAGCAGGCCAGCGTGATGAGCAGGTAGACCAACCACAGGCCCTTGGCGGTCTCGGCCATGCGCGGGGTGAGCTTCTCGTCCTTCATGGGCGTGGGCGACTCGGCCTTGAACATCTGGCGGCCGCCGACCCCCAGCAGGGGCAGGATGGCGGTCACCAGCACGATCACCCCCATGCCGCCGATCAGGTGCATCTGGGTGCGCCAGAGGTTGATCGACGGGGCCAGCAGGTCGAGCCCGGACAGGGTGGTCGCGCCGGTGGTGGTGAGCCCGGACACGGCCTCGAAGTAGGCGTCCGTGAAAGACAGGCTGGGCAGGTAGATGAGCAGGGGCAGGGCGGCGAAGAGCGGCAGGATGGTCCAGATCAGCACCACCAGCAGGAAGCCGTCGCGGTATTTCAGCTCGTTGCGGTCGCGGTTGTTGAACAGCCAGAGCACCAGCCCGGTGCACACGGTGACGCCGACCGCCTCGTCGTAGGCGGTCTGGGCGTTGTCCTCGATGGCCAGCGAGACGATGAGCGGCAGCAGCATCGAGATCCCGAAAACGATGATCACGATGCCGAGCACCTTGAGTATGGGTGCTAGGCGGCGTTGCTCCATGATGCGGCACGCTGGCTGTCGGGTTGGCTGGGACGCGGACTCACGCCATGACGGTCGTTGGGAAAGTCGCCATGATGACAGAAGCCGGGCGGACTTGACTTAATTCAGGCTCGCCGGCCGGGGCCCCGGCGCACGCCCGGGAACGATTTCCGACAGTGGCCGGTGCCGCTCAGACCAGACCCATGTCGCGCGCCCGCAGGGCGGCCTCGGCACGCGACGAGACGTTGAGCTTGCGGTAGAGCTCCTTCACGTAGCCGGCCACCGTGTGTTGCGAGATGCCGAGCAGGCGGGCCGTCTCGGCCTGGGTCATGCCCTTGGCGATCAGGCGCAGCACCTCGGTCTCCCGCCCGGTCAGGGCGGAATCGGCCGCCTGGGCCACCTCCGGGCGGAAGAACGCCAGCATGCGCCGGGCGATGGCCGGCGACAGCGGCGGCTGGCCGGCGGCGATGCCGCTCAGGGCCTCGACGATGCGGTCGATCGGCTGGTCCTTGAGCAGGTAGCCGCGGGCACCGGCGCGCAGGGCCGGGAAGACGTGGCCGTCGTCGTCGTAGATGCTCGCCACCACGCACAGGGTGGCCGGGAAGCGGCGCTGGATGAGCTCGATGATCTCGACGCCGGAGCCGTCCGGCAGGCCGAGGTCGATCAGGGCGATGTCCGGGCCCGGGGCGTCGGCCAGCCGGGCGCGGGCCTCCCCGAGGGTGTCGGCGGTCTCGATGGCGATGCCGGGAAAGCTGGTCGCCAGCGCCTGGCCCAGCCAGGCCTGCGACTCCGGCAGGTCCTCCAGGATGAAGCCCGAGCGCATGCAAATCTCCTCCGAGTCGTTCGCCGGCATGATACCTGCGCGGGGCGCCGAAACACCCCCCAGATCGCGGGGTGCCGGCTGCTAGAATAGCCCGGACAATCGGTCCGGTCGCAACGTCCCGCGGCGTCCAATAACAAGCAAGGCATCTAAATGTCGAAAGCAAGCGCAATCCGGGCCGCTGCCGGCCTGCTCTGCCTGGCTGCCGGGTCCCCGCCGGCGGCCGCCGACGAACTTTCCGCCGCCGCCGCGCACGGCCTCGACGGCATGGCGCCGGCGGGCCATTGGGCGGCACGCCTGACCCTCTTGCGCAACGACTACGACCACCGCTTCGACGACAACGGCGAGCGGGTCGACTTCGATGCCGGCTACGACGGCCTCGACCTCGCCGGCCTCGGCATCCCGGGCGTGTCCGGGGTGCTGCACCTGGATACCTCGGTGGTCACCGAGTACGGCGAGCTGATGTTCGGCTACGGGGTCGGGGAGGACCTCACGGTGGGCGCGATCGTGCCCTTCGCGCGCACCCGCAGCAAGCTGCGCGTGGCGGTCGACGGCGGCATCGGCACGGCCGGCCTGCAGGCGCTGCTGACCGGCGCCCTCGGCTACAAGCCGCTGCGCAGCACCTCGTCGTCCGGCCTCGGCGATCCCACCGTGGGCGCCCTGTGGCGCTTCTACAAGTCGGAACGCGACAGCGCCATCCTGGGGTTCGGGGTGCGCTTCGGGGTCGCGCCGGCGGACGACCCGGACGACCTCGCCGACGTGCCCCCCGGCGACGGCAGCACCGACCTGCGCTACCGCCTGGAGTATTTCCGCGACCTCGGCGCCGGCTACGACCTCCGCGTCCTGGCCGAATACCAGGTCCAGTTGGAGGACAAGGTCACCATGCGGCCGGGCAATCCGCTGACCACGGCGACCAAGGAACGCCTGGTGCGCAACCTGGGCAACTTCTGGGAGTACGACGTCGAACTCGGCAAGCGTTTCGGCGACTGGCGCGTTTCCGCCACCTGGCACCGCTACCAGGAGGAACCGGACCGCTACGCCTCCCGGATCGGCACCGACACCAGCTTCCTGAACGCCAATACCGACACCCTGGCGGACCAGTACCGGCTCAGCCTGACCTGGAGCGGCATCAACGCCTGGCGCGCCGGGCGCGTGCCGCTGCCCCTGATCGTCAAGCTGGAGATGCAGGACGCCTTCCACGGCCGCAATTTCGTCGACGTGCGCGACGTCTACCTGCGCGTCACCAGCTTCTTCTGAGGCATGCGCGCACTGCTCGGTCTGGTCCTGCTCCTGGCGCTGCTGGGCGGCGCCCGCGCCGAGCCGGTGCAACGCCTGGAGCACGCCGACTTCGTGCCCGACGGTGCCGCCCGGCCGCCGCCCGACGGCGCCGCCTGGCAGGCGGTCGAGCTGCCCGACCACTGGCGCGCGCGCAAGCCCGAGCTGACCGCCGAACGCGGCTGGTACCGGCTGCGCTTCCGGGTCCCGGCCGAGCCGGACCCGCTCCAGGCGGTCTATCTGCCCAAGCTGATCATGAACGCCCAGGTCTGGCTGAACGGCGTCCCGATCGGCGACGGCGGCCGCTTCGAGGAGCCGGTGGCGCGCAACTGGAACCGTCCGCTCCTGTTCCTGGTGCCGCCCGGCCTGCTGCGCGCCGGCGCCAACACCCTGTACGTGCGCCTGCGCGGGCACGCCTACACCCAGGCCGCCCTGCACCCGGTGCTGGTCGGCCCCGAGGCGCAGTTGCGCGAGCCCTACGAGCGCGCCTATTTTCTCAACATCACGGTCAACCAGACCGCCACCCTGCTGATCGGCGCCATCGGCCTGCTGGCCCTGAGCCTCTGGCTGCGCCGGCGCCGCGACACCGCCTACGCCTACTTCGGCGTCTCCGCCCTGGTCTGGGCGGCGCAGTCGACCAACCTGTACGTGCGCAACGTGCCGCTGCCGACCGCGGACTGGGAGATCCTCAGCAACGCCGGCTTCCAGGTCTTCTCCGGCTTCCTGCTCATCTCCCTGCTGCGCTTCGTGTCGGCCGGCGGCGCCCGCCTGGTCACCCTGCTCTGGGCCGGCATCGTCGCGGCGCCGGTCACCCTGTGGCTGGTGCCGGCCGCCTACTACCTGGACCTGACCGCGGCCTGGCACCTGTTCACCCTGCTGTGCGGGGTGACCACGCTGCTCCTGCTCCTGCGCGCCGCCTTCCGGTTCGGCAACCGCGAGGCGCGCTGGCTGGTCGCCGCCATGGGGCTGGTCCTGCTGCTCGCCGCGCACGACTGGCTCATCCACAGCCAGCACCTGTGGAGCCGCCACGCCGGGCACTGGCCGTTCAACGACGTCTTCCTGCTGCACTACAGCGCGCCGCTGATCTTCCTGGCCATCGGCCTGATCATGACCGGACGCTACGTGCGCGTGCTGAACGAGTTCGAGGTCCTCAACGACCGCCTGGAAGAGCGCGTCGAGGCCAAGCAGACGGAGCTGAGCGCCAGCTACGCGCGCATGCGCCAGCTGGAGACGGAGCAGGCGGTGGCCGACGAACGCGAGCGCATCTACCGCGACCTGCACGACGACGTCGGCGCCAAGCTGCTCACCCTGGTCTACCGTTCGGCCACCCCGGCCGACGCCGACCTCGCCCGTTCCGCCCTGCAGGACCTGCGCGACGTGGTTTCGCGCACCGCCGCCGAGAGCTACGAGCTGGAGGAGGTGGTGGCCGACTGGCGCGCCGAGTGCGAGAAGCGCCTGGCCGACGCCGGCATCGCCGTCGACTGGTGCCAGGACGACGACCTGGACACCCTGCGCCTGAGCCGGCAACAGGCGCTCGACCTCGGCCGCATCCTGCGCGAAGCGGTCAGCAACGTGATCCGGCACGCCGGCGCGAGCCGGGTCGCGGTCGACCTGGTGCGCCGGGACGGCCGCCTCAGCCTGACCGTGCGGGACGACGGCTGCGGCTGTGCCGGCCCCGGCGCCCGGCGCCCCGGGCGCGGCGTCCACAACATGGAGGCGCGCGCCGCCCGCCTGGGCGGCAGCCTGCGCCGCGACAGCCTGGCGGCGGGCGGTTGCGCGGTGGCGGTGGAGGTGCCGCTCTGACGCGGCGGCCGGGACGCCGTCCCCGCCACCCCCGCTCAGGCGGCCTTCCGGCGCCTGGCGGCCACGCCGACCAGCCCGAGTCCCGGCAGCAGCAGGGCCAGGCCGGCCGGCTCCGGCACGGCCGAGACGTGCAGGTCGATGTTGTCCACCTGGGCGTTCACCGAGCTGAAGATGATCTTGTCGAGGCCGGTGAAGCCGGCGTCGAAGGTCAGCGTCTGCAGGGTCGCGGTGCTGTCGTCGAGCAGGAAGGACTGGTGGACGTAGCCGCCGCCCGCCAGGTAGCCGTAGACGTCGAACTGGCGGCCCGCGCTGACGGTCCAGAAGGATGCCGCATCCATGCTCACCAGGTCGAAGCTGGCGCCGTCGACGCGTTCGAGCAGGAAGGCGCTGCCATAGTTGGCGACGACGCCGGAATAGACGCCCGGCGAGCCGGTCCAGTTGGCGTTCGCGTCGGTGGTGGCGTAGAGGGTCCCGCCCGCGTAGGAGAACGACACCCCGGCGACGGTGGTGAGGCTGTAGCCGTCCTCGACGTAGGGTTTCCCGACCGCGACGTAGGGGTTGCCGGTGACGGTCGCCAGGGAATCGAAATCGATCACCGAGGCGGCGGCCGGGGCGGCGAGCCCGGCCAGCAGGGCGCCCAGGGGCAGGGCGGGAAGGCGGCGCGTGTTCATGGCATTTTCTCCAGGCTTGCGGTGGTTCGGGACGCGGATCAGAAGCTCGGCAGGCCGGTTTCGGCGCTTGCCGCGGCGCTTTGCGGGGCGCCGGCCGGTTCCACGCCGATGCCGTCGCTGACCGCCCGGAAACGGGCGATCAGCATGCGGTTGGCGGCCGCCAGTTCGGCGCCGGCGACCCGCTCGAACAGGGCCGGGTCGGCCTCGATGGTGTATTCCTCGTGCTTGCTGCTCACGCCCAGGGTGAGGGCCAGGACCGGGGCGAGGGCGTTGCCGACCTTGCTGAGGCCGCCGGTGGTGTCCTCCATGCCCTTGGCCGAGATGGCGTCGGCGACGCGCACGTCCTGCTTCAGGTACACCGCGCTGTCGCCTTCCTCGGTGAAGTCGCGCACCTTCTTGCCGAAGAAGCGCTTGCCGCCGAACATCTTGAAGTCGTTCTCGGAGTGCTCGGCGCTGCGGAACACCAGGCGCGATTCCTCGGTGACCGTGAGGCCGGGCTTGATCTCGCTCGACGACATCAGGCTGACCGCGGCGCCGATCAGGCCGCCGCCGGCCGCCGCCGAGGCGCGCACCCGGGCCGGGCTGACCGTGAGGAGCACCTTCAGGCAGGGCGCGCCGTACTTCTTCGCCAGCGCCAGCTCGGCCTTGGGGATCTCCTTCTGCAGGTCTGAGAAGGCGGTGGCGAAGCCGCTGCCGATGCCCTGGCGGTCCTTGTCGGTGCGGCGCAGGAGGGCGTAGACGCGGCCGCCGCTGGGGGCGAAGAAGCGGGACAGGCTGTCCTTGGTCTCCAGGCGCTCGCCGGACCCCTTGCCGACCCGCAGGATCGGTTCGTACTCGGCCTGGCCGGCCAGCTGGTCGGGGCCGATCACCTCGACGCCGCGCGTGGTCATGTCCTGCACGAAGGCGGCGTAGGCCTGGTCGGTGATCTTCTGCATCAGGGCGTCGTCGAGCCCGGTCAGGTGCACGTAGACCGAGTTGGAGGCGCTGGCGTGGTTGCCGCCGCCCAGGTAGCCGCCGTCGGCGGCGGACGACTCGGCGCGCACCTGGAACTCGATGCGGAACTGCGGCACCACGACCCGGCGCACGTCCTTGAGCCGGGCCCCGCCGTCGACCTCGACATAGGTGTCCAGCTGGGTCTCCGGGGCCGCCCGCAGGTCCAGGTAGGCGAGCGGTTCGGCGGCTTGGCCGGCCAGGGGCAGGGACAGGCAGAAAAGGACGGCGGCGATACGCTGCATGGTGGCTTCTCCTCGGGCCGGAACGATGGCGCCAGTATCGCGACCGCCCGGGCCGGTCACTACCCCGCGAACGCGGGGGCCGCGCCGGTGCGCCGGAGCGGCGAACGTGGTAAACAAGGACTCCCGACATCCCGAGCCCGCCACCGCCATGCATGATCCCGCCACCATCGGCATCGTCTCCGTCAGCGACCGCGCCAGCACCGGCGTCTACGAGGACAAGGGCCTGCCGGCCCTGAAGGAATGGCTAAGCGCCGCCCTGGACAACCCGCTGGTCTTCGTCGAGCGCCTGATCCCGGACGAGCAGCCGGTGATCGAACAGGCCCTGGTGGAACTGGCCGGCCAGTGCTGCCTGGTCCTCACCACCGGCGGCACCGGCCCGGCCCCCCGCGACGTCACCCCGGAGGCCACCCTCGCGGTGGCCGACAAGGTCCTGCCCGGCTTCGGCGAGCAGATGCGCGCGGTGAGCCTGAAATACGTGCCCACCGCCATCCTGTCGCGCCAGGTCGGGGTCACCCGCGGCCACTGCCTGATCCTCAACCTGCCCGGCCAGCCGAAGGCGATCAAGGAGACCCTGGACGGGGTGTTCGCGGCCGTGCCCTATTGCATCGACCTGATCGGCGGCCCCTACCTGGAGACGCGCGCGGAGGTGGTCAAGGCGTTCCGGCCGAAGTCGGCGCTGCGCCCGGCGCCCTAGGCGGCGGGCCGAGCAGTTCCAGGTTGCCGCGGCTGAACGCGTCGTCCGGGTCCAGGGCAAGGGCACGCCGGTAGGCGGCCCGGGCCGCCTCCGTCCGTCCGGCCAGGTAGCAGGCCCAGCCCAGGTTGTTCCAGGCGCGCGCGTTGTCCGGCGCCATCCGCGTGGTCTGTTGCCAGAGGGCGACCTCGTCCTGGTAGTCGAGGTTGCGCACGTGGCCGAAGGCGATCCCGGCCATGGCCAGGACGGCGACGCCGGCGCGCCACGGCCAGGCGGCCATGGCCGCGCCGGCGAGGCCGAGCAGCCAGAACGGGCCGAGCCCGGCCAGGTACAGGTGGCGCTCGCTGGCCAGGTCCAGGCGCGGCACCACGCTGTACATGGGCAACAGGAGGACGAAGAACCAGAACACCGGCATGGCCAGCCAGGGTGCCCGCCGGCGCGCCAGCCAGGCCGCCGCGGCGACCCCGGCGAGGCCGCCGACCTGGAGCGCGGACCGGCTCGACCAGGCACTCAGCTCGGGCAGTTGCGGGTCGATGTTGAGGGCCCAGGGCCGGACCAGCTGGCCGAGCAGGTAGTAGACCGCGTTGGCCTCGGACAGCAGGTTGGCGGCCAGGCTGCGCGGCGGCGGGTCGGCGAGCACGTGCTGGTAGCCGAACAGGTAGTACAGCCCGGCCAGGGCCAGGGCGGCCAGGACCGGCGCCAGGTAGCGGCCGCGACCGTGGCGGAGCGGCAGGAGCAGGAGCGGCACGACCACCGCCACCTCCTTGGTCAGGGCCGCCGCGGCGAACAGGGCCACGGCGGCCAGGCGCCAGCGCCGCGGCCGTGCCCGCGCCGGCGCCTCCAGCCAGGCCAGCAGCCCGGCCAGGCCGAAGGCCGCCATGAGGGTCATGGAGCGGCCGCTGACATAGGTGACCGACTCGGTCTGGATCGGGTGCAGGGCGAACAGCAGGGTGGCCAGGATGCGTGCCCGGCGGCCGCGCGCGTCCTCCCGCCAGCCGGCCGGCACCGGCAGGTGGCCGGTCAGGCGCCAGACCAGGGCGACGTTGACCAGGTGCAGGCCGACGTTGACGGCGTGGAAGCCGGCCGGCCCCGGGTCGGCCAGCCAGTTCAGGGTGTAGCTCAGCTTGAGCAGCGGCCGGATGCCCGGCATGCCCGCCCACCAGGCGGCCAGGGAGTGCACGGCCGGGTTGTCGACGATGACGTTGAAGTCGTCGAACTGGAAACCGGCGCCCAGGGCGTTCAGGTAGGCGAGGGCGGCCGCGGGCAGCAGCCAGGCCAGCGGATGGAGGCTCGGCGGGCGGGTAAGCATGAGGCCGGATGATATAGAATGCCGCGTTCAGCCATAAACACCGATCGTCATGCCCGCATTCCAGGACATCATCCTCACCCTCCAGCGCTTCTGGGGGGAGCAAGGCTGCACCCTACTGCAACCCTATGATTTGGAAGTCGGCGCCGGCACCAGCCACACCGCCACCTTTCTGCGCGCCCTTGGCCCGGAGCCCTGGAAGGCCGCCTACGTGCAGCCCAGCCGCCGGCCCAAGGACGGCCGCTACGGCGAGAACCCGAACCGCCTGCAGCACTACTACCAGTTCCAGGTGGTCCTGAAGCCGGCCCCGGAGAACATCCTGGAGCTGTATCTCGGTTCCCTCGAGGCCCTCGGCTTCGACCTCAGGAAGAACGACATCCGCTTCGTCGAGGACGACTGGGAGAACCCCACCCTGGGCGCCTGGGGCCTGGGCTGGGAGGTCTGGCTGAACGGCATGGAGGTGACCCAGTTCACCTACTTCCAGCAGGTCGGCGGCATCAACTGCAAGCCGATCACCGGCGAGATCACCTACGGCCTGGAGCGCCTGGCCATGTACCTGCAGGGGGTCGAGAACGTGTTCGACCTGGAGTATGCCCCCGGTGTCGTCCAGCCTGATGGCAGCACTGCCCCTGGCGTGCTTTATGGCGACGTCTTCCACCAGAACGAGGTGGAGCAGTCGACCTACAACTTCGAGCACAGCGACGTGGAGTTCCTGCTCACCGCCTTCAACGCCCACGAGCGCCAGGCCAAGCATCTCATGGACAGCCAGCTGGCCCTGCCGGCCTACGAGCAGGTCCTCAAGGCCGGCCACACCTTCAACCTGCTGGACGCCCGCGGCGCCATCTCGGTGACCGAGCGCGCCGCCTACATCGGCCGCATCCGCAACCTGGCCCGCAGCGTGGCCCAGAGCTACGTCGACTCGCGCGCCCGCCTGGGCTTCCCGATGGCCCCCAGGGCCTGGGCCGACGAGGTGCTGGCGCAGATCGAAAAGCAGAACGAGAAGAAGGCGGCCTGAAAATGAGTGTTAACGAAATTTCGGCGCAGGCTAACGTGCGCGAAGCGCAGGTTAAGGCCGATAGGCCGGCCGAAGCCACCATGACGACCCAGAACCTTCTCGTCGAGCTGTTCGTCGAGGAACTGCCGCCCAAGGCCCTGAAGCGCCTGGGCGAGGCCTTCTCCACCACCCTGGCCGAATCCCTCAAGGCCCAGGGCCTGGCCGGCGCCGAAGCCGCGGTCACGGCCTATGCCTCGCCGCGCCGCCTGGCCGCGCACGTCACCGGGGTCGCCGGCCAGGCCGCCGACAAGCCGGTCAGCCAGAAGCTGATGCCCGTGTCGGTGGGCCTCGACGGCGCCGGCAACGCCACCCCGGCCCTGCTCAAGAAGCTCGCCGGCCTCGGCCTCGACGCCGCCGCCGTGGCCCAGCTCAAGCGCCAGGGCGAGGGCAAGGCCGAGACCCTGTTCTTCGACTCCATGGTCACGGGCGCGACCCTGGCCGACGGCCTCCAGAAGGCCGTCGAGGACGCCCTCGCCAAGCTGCCCATCCCCAAGGTGATGACCTACCAGCTCGCCGACGGCTGGAGCTCGGTCAACTTCGTGCGTCCCGCCCACGGCCTGGTCGCCCTGCACGGCGCCGACGTGGTGCCGGTCTCGGTGCTCGGCCTGGCCTCCGGCCGTGCCACCCAGGGCCACCGCTTCGAGGCGGCCTGCCACCCGGTGGTGCTCCGGGACGCCGACGGCTACGCCGCCCAGATGGCCGAGGAGGGCGCCGTCATCGCCGGCTTCGAGGAACGCCGCGACGAGATCGCCCGCCAGCTGGCCGCGGCCGCCGAGCGGATCGGCGGCGGCGTGCAGCCGATCGACGACCCCGCCCTGCTCGACGAGGTCACCGCCCTGGTCGAACGGCCCAACGTGCTGGCCTGCCAGTTCGAGGAGGAATACCTCCAGGTGCCGCAGGAATGCCTGATCCTGACCATGAAGGCGAACCAGAAGTATTTTCCGCTCCTGGACGCCGCCGGCAGGCTGACCAACCGCTTCCTGATCGTGTCCAACATCAAGCCGGCAGACCCCTCGGCGGTGATCGGCGGCAACGAGCGCGTGGTGCGTCCGCGCCTGGCCGACGCCAAGTTCTTTTTCGACCAGGACCGCAAGAAGCCGCTCGCCGCCCGGGTCGAGGCGCTCGATCGCGTCGTCTACCACAACAAGCTGGGCAGCCAGGGCGCCCGCGTGCGCCGGCTCATGAAGCTGGCCGGCGCCATCGCCCGCGAGCTGGGTGCCGAGGAGGCCCTGGCGGTGCGCGCCGCGGAACTGGCCAAGGCCGACCTGCTCACCGACATGGTCGGCGAGTTCCCCGAGCTGCAGGGCATCATGGGCCGCTACTACGCCCTGCACGACGGTGAGGACCCGCGCGTCGCCGATGCCGTCGAGGCCCACTACAAGCCGAAGTTCGCCGGCGACACGCTGGCCGAGGGCAACGTCGCCCTGGCCGTGGCCCTGGCCGAGCGCCTGGAGACCCTGACCGGCATGTTCGGCATCGGTGCCGTGCCGACCGGCGACAAGGACCCCTTCGCCCTGCGGCGTGCAGCCCTGGGGGTCCTGCGCATGCTCATGGAGCGCTACCTGCCGCTCGACCTGATGCAGCTGCTCGAACTGGCCCAGGCCAGCTTCGACAAGGAGGAGGTCGCCGCCAGCACGGCGGTGGACGTGTTCCTGTTCATGCAGGAGCGCCTGCGCGTCTACCTGCGGGAACGCGGCGCCATGCAGGACGAGGTCGAATCGGTGGTGGTGCAGGCGCCCACCCGCATCGACCGCGTGCCGGCCCGCCTGGCCGCCGTGGCCGGCTTCCGCGCCCTGCCCGAGGCGGCCGCCCTGGCAGCCGCCAACAAGCGCATCCGCAACATCCTCAAGAAGGCCGACGCGGTCGGCGAGACGGTCGACCTGGCCCTGCTCCAGGCCGGCGCCGAGGCCGACCTGCACCAGGCCCTGGTGGCGGTGACGCCGGAGGTCGAGGCGGCCCTGGCCAACCTCGACTACACCGCGGCGCTGACCCGCCTGGCCGGCCTGCGCGCCGCCGTCGACCGCTTCTTCGACGAGGTCATGGTGATGGCCGACGAGCCGCTCATCCGGGCCAACCGCCTGGCCCTGCTGGCCGGGTTGGCGCGGGTGATGAACAGCGTCGCCGACATCTCGGAACTCTCCGTGTGAGCCTGGCCGACCCGGAACGGCATCTCTCCGATGTCTACCGGATCGACCGCCTGACGGCGGAATTCCTCTTTCCGGAGACCGAACAGGCGTTCCGGAGCAGCATCCGCGACGCCTGGATCGAGGAGACGCGCCGGGCGATCTTCCTGGCGGCGCTGTTCTTCCTGATGTTCGCCTTCACCGACCATGTGATCATGATCGGCGACCCGGACTATTTCCTGGTCCTGGCGAGCCGCATCGTGGTCACCGCGGTGGCCCTCTCGGCGGCCTATTCGGCCCAGCGCCTGTGGCGCCACATGGTGGACGGCTTCATCCCCTCCGTGGTGGTCGTGTTCGGGCTCGCCGCCTTCGTCTGGAAGGTCACCGTGGTGCCGGTCGACTACGGCGTCCACGGCATGGGCATGATGGCCATGTTGCTGGGCGTCTACGTGTTCATCCCGAACCGCTTCCTCAACGTCGTGGTCATCGCGCTGGTCGCCAGCTTCGGCTTCATGCTGGTCACCCTGATCCATTTCAACCTCTCGCTCGGCCAGATCCTGACCGTGCTCGCGCTCCTGGTCGTCACCAACATCCTGGGCGCCATGGCCGCGCGCCGGACCAGCCTGACCATGCGCAAGGACTATTGCGCCCAGGCCGTGCTGCGCGCCGCCAACGAACGCCTCGAGCGCGAGGCCGAGGAGCGCCGGCGCCTGGAGGCGGAGCTGCGCCACCGCGCCGACCACGACGACACCACCGGGGTGGCCAACCGGGCCGCCTTCTTCGATGCCGCCGGACGCCTGTTCGCCGAGACCGAGGAGGCCCGGCAGCCGCTCTCCCTGATCATGGCGGACGTCGACTACTTCAAGCAGTTGAACGGCACCTACGGCCACCTGCGCGGCGACGACGTCCTGCGCGCCCTGGTCGAGGTCTGCGCCGCGGTGCTGCCGCAGCCGTATTTCCTGGCCCGTTTCGGCGGCGAGGAATTCGTCGTCCTGCTGCCGGGCACCGCCCTGGAGGGGGCCGGCCGGGTGGCCGAGCGGGTGCGCGCCGAGTGCCAGCGCATGCCGGTCGCCATCGCCGAGGTGGCGATCCATTTCTCGATCAGCGCGGGCGTCGTCCAGCGCCGCCCGGGCGAGCGCCTCAACGTCCTGCTCCGGCGCGCCGACGAGGCGATGTTCGCCGCCAAGTACCGCGGCCGCAACCGGGTCGAGGTGGCGGACTGAGCGCGCGTCTTGTGGGAAGCCGGCGGTCGCGGGCACAATAGGCCGAGACAACCGCCGGGACGCCATGAAACTCATCATCCTCGACCGCGACGGGGTCATCAACCACGACTCCGACCAGTTCATCAAGTCGCCTGACGAATGGCGGCCGATCCCGGGCAGCCTGGAGGCGATCGCCCGCCTCAACCAGGCCGGCTACCGGGTCGTCGTCGCCTCCAACCAGTCTGGCCTCGGGCGCGGCCTGTTCTGCATGGACATGCTCAACCGCATCCACGCCAAGATGCACCGCATGGTGGCGATGTCGGGCGGCCGCATCGACGCGGTCTTCCTGTGCCCGCACGCCGCCGACGCCGGCTGCGAATGCCGCAAGCCGCGCGCCGGCCTGCTGCGCGACATCGCCAGCCGCTACCACGCCGACCTCACCGGCGTGCCGGCGGTCGGCGACGCCCTGCGCGACGTCCAGGCCGCCCTGGCGGTCGGCGCCCGGCCCATCCTGGTGCGCACCGGCAAGGGCAAGAACACCCTGGCCACCGGCGGCCTGCCCGAGGACATCGCCGTCTACGACGACCTCGAGGCCGTCGTCGCCGGCCTGCTCGGGACGGCCGCCTGATCCAACCCCACCTCTTGGTATTTGCCGTGACCCTGCTTCGTTCCCTGCTGTTCCTGCTCATCCAGATCGCGTTCACCGTCGTGTTCGTGGTCGCCATCCTGCCGACCGCCGTGATGGCGCCGGTGCCGCGCTACCGGGTGATCCGCCACTGGGCCCGCACCATGCTGGTGGTGGCCCGCTACGTGCTCGGCATCCACCACCGGGTCGAGGGCCTGGAGCACCTGCCGGCGCCCGGCAGCCCGGCCATCGTCATGGCCAAGCACCAGTCGGCCTGGGAGACCATCGCCTTCCAGTGCATCTTTCCGCCCCTGTCCTTCGTGCTCAAGCGGGAACTGCTGGCGATCCCGTTCTTCGGCTGGGGCCTGCGCCTGATCAGCCCCATCGCCATCGACCGCGACGCCGGCCGCGAGGCCCTCAAGGACATCGAGCAGCAGGGCGCCGACCGCCTGGCCAAGGGCTTCTGGGTCCTGATCTTCCCCGAGGGCACCCGGGTCAAGCCGGGCGAGCAGGGCAAGTACAACATCGGCGGCGCCTGGCTGGCCGCCAGGACCGGCGTCCCCGTGGTGCCGGTGGCGCACAACGCCGGCCGCCTGTGGCCGAAGAACGCCTTCGTGAAGCGTCCCGGCGAGATCACCGTGGTGATCGGCCCGGCCATCGCCACCGCCGGCAAGAAGGCGTCGGCCATCAACGCCGAGGTCGAGGCCTGGATCGAGGCCGAGATGGCACGTCTTTGACGGCCCGCCGGCGCATCCGGCGCGAGCAGGGCGAGGCCAGCCTGGCCCTGCCGGACGGCCGCCTGGACTACCTGCTCAAGCGCAGTTCGGCCCGGCGCACCCTCAGCCTGGGCGTCGACGACCAGGGCCGGGTGCGGGTCAACGCGCCCATGGCGACGCCGCAATCGGCGATCGACGCCTTCCTGGTCCGCCACCTCGACTGGCTGCGCCGCCACCTGGCCGCGCGGCCGGCCCCGTTCGCCTGGGCCGACGGCGCCGCGCTGCCCTACCTGGGCGGCCAGCTGCGCCTGACCCTGGTCACCGGGCCCGGCCCGGCCCGCCTGGCGGACGACCGCCTGGTCTGCCCGGCCGGGGCGGCCGAGGCGGCGGCGCTCGCCTGGTACCGCGCCGAGGCGCGCCGGGTGCTCGGTGCCTGCCTGGCCGCGGCCTGCCGCGAGCTCGGCCTGGCCGAGCCGCCCTGGCGCCTGTCCGACGCCCGCACGCGCTGGGGCAGCCTGTCGGCCAAGGGCGTGGTCGGCCTCAACTGGCGCCTGGTCAAGGCCACGCCGGCCGAGATCGACTACGTCGTCCGCCACGAACTGGCCCACCTGCGCCACCGCGACCACTCGCCGGCCTATTGGCGCGAGGTGGCGCGCCTGTGCCCGGACTACCGCGCGGCGCGCGCCCGCCTGCGTGCCGACGCCGCCCGCCTGATGGCGTTCTGAGCCGGAATCCGGACGTCGCGGTCCGGAGTTAAGCCAGGGTTAAGCTGGCCTGGCTAAGGTGCCGGCCAGTTCATCGTCCGCATCGAGGCCGTCTTCCATGACCGCGCAGGAACTCCTGCTCCTGATCCTGCTAGGGCTGTTCGTCCAGCTGCTCGTCTACGCCGGGGTCGGTTTCTACCGCCACTGGCTCGCCTACCTGGCCCTCAGGCAGCAGGCCGGCGCGCGGCCCGGCGAGCCTGTGCCGGAGCCGGAACCGGCCCCGCCGGCGGCGGCGCCGGCCTGGCCGGGCTGGCGCCCGTTCCGGGTCGTCGAGCGGCGGGCCGAGGACCGCGCCGGCCAGGTCTGCTCGTTCCTGCTCGCGCCGGTCGACGGCCAGCCGTTGCCGGCCTGCCCGCCCGGCCGGTTCCTGACCTTCCGGCTCGACGTCGAGGGCGCCGCCAAGCCGCTGGTGCGCTGCTACTCGCTGTCCGAGCCGGCCACCCCGGCGCACTACCGGGTCACCGTGAAGCGGGTGCCCGCGGCCGGCCCGGAGCGGCCGCCGGGCCGCGCGTCCAACCATTTCCACGACCGCGTCCGGGTCGGCGACGTGCTCGCGGTGCAGGCGCCGAGCGGCCATTTCCAGCTCGACTGCGCGGCGCCCGGGCCGGTCGTGCTGGTCGCCGGCGGCATCGGCATCACGCCGCTGTACAGCATGCTGTGCGCCGCCCTGGCGGCCCGTCCGGAACGCGAGGTGTGGCTGTTCTACGGCGTCCGCGACGGCCGTGAGATGGTGTTCGGCGCGGCCCTCGCGGCGCTCGCCGAACGGCACGCCAACCTGCACCTGCACGTCTGCTTCAGCCGCCCCGGCACCGACGACGTCGCGGGCCGAGACTACCGCCACGCCGGCCGCGTCGACATCGCCCGCCTGCGCCTGGAACTGCCGCTCAAGCCGTTCCACTTCTACGTCTGCGGCCCAGGCGCCATGATGGCGAGCCTGCTGCCGGCCCTGGCCGAATGGGGTGTGGCCGAGGCGCGCCTCCACTACGAGGCGTTCGGTCCGGCCTCGCTGGCCCGGCCGGTCGCCGGCGCCCCGGCCGCCGGCCTCGGCGTCCGCTTCGAACGCAGCGGCGTGCGGGCGGACTGGCAGGCCGGCTCGCTCCTCGAACTGGCCGAGGCGAGCGGCGTCAAGGTCGAATCGGGCTGCCGGTTGGGCTGCTGCGGCGCCTGCCAGACGGCCATCCTGGCCGGCGAGGTGGCCTACGAGCAGCACCCGGAATACGAGGTGGAGGCGGGCAGCTGCCTGCTCTGCCTGGCCCGCCCACGCACCGAACTCGTCCTGGACGCCTGACATGGATACCTCGCTCCTGCATCGGGAAGTCGTTCCCTTCATCCTCATCCTGGCCGCCCTGGTGCTGGCCACCCTGGCCGGCGACTATGCCTTGCACGCCCTCGACCTGGTCTGGATCGGCCGCTACCTGGGCATCCCGGGCAGCCTGCTGATCGTCCTCTCGTTCGGCTATTCCATGCGCAAGCGCAAGCTGATCCGGTCCGGCCACCCGCGCACCCTGCTCACCGTGCACGAGGTCTTCACGCTGGTGGGCGCGGCCATGGTGCTGGTCCACGCCGGCGTCCACTTCAACGCCATCCTGCCCTGGCTGGCCCTGGCCGCCATGCTCCTCAACGTGTTCAGCGGCCTGGTCGGCAAGTTCCTGCTCGACCGTTCGCGCCGCTACGTCGCGGCGCGCCGGCGCGACTACGGCCTCCAGGGCCTGAGCAAGGCGGAGACCGAGAAGGCGCTGTTCTGGGACGCCGTGACCTTCGACCTGATGGCCAAGTGGCGCGCCGTGCATTTCCCCATCACCCTGGTGTTCGTGGTCCTCTCCCTGGGCCATATCCTGAGCATCCTGCTGTTCTGGAACTGGCGATGAAGACCCGTACCGTACTGCTCGTCTTCGCCGCCAACCTGGTGGTCCTGGCGCTCCTGGTGTTCATCTACCCGCACCTGATGGTGGCCCCGGGGCCGCTGATCGCCGGCCACGGGGAACTGACCACGGACTGCTATGCCTGCCACGACAATTTCTTCGGCACGCCCTCGGCGCGTTGCATCGGCTGCCACAAGGTCGACCGGATCGGCCGTTTCACCAGCAAGGGCGCGCCGCTCGCCGCCGCGAAGCCGGGCAAGGCGGCCTTCCACGCCAAGCTCGCCCGGCAGGACTGCCTGGCCTGCCACGGCGACCACGCCGGGGTCCTGAAATACCGCCGGCGCAACGGCCGTTTCGCCCATGCCCTGCTCGACGACGCCGGCCGCCGCCAGTGCGCCGGCTGCCACGCCAGGCCGACCGACGCGCTGCACCGCCAGGTCGCGGCCGAATGCGCTTCCTGCCACACGACGCAGCGCTGGAGCCCGGCCAGCTTCGACCACGCCCGGTACTTTCGCCTGGACGGCGACCACGACGCCCGCTGCGCGACCTGCCACACCGGCAAGGACTACCGCAGCTACACCTGCTACGGCTGCCACGAACACACGCCGGCGAACATCCGCGCCGAACACGCCGAGGAGGGCATACGCAACTGGGACAACTGCGTGAAATGCCACCGCGGCGGCGACGGGACGGAAGGCCACGGCGAGCGCCATGGCGGCGAGCGCGACGACGACTGAACCGAGGAGACCGAGATGAAATGCCCCGTATGCCAGGACACCGACCTGCTCATGACCGAGCGGATGGGGGTCGAGATCGACTATTGCCCGCGCTGCCGCGGCATCTGGCTGGACCGCGGCGAGCTGGACAAGCTGCTCGACAAGGCCGAGCAGGGCGTCCGCGCCGGCGGCCCGGCCACGCCGGCCGCCGAGTGGCGTGACCACGATCACCATGACGGCCACGATGACCACCACCACAAGGGCCAGCATGGCTACGGCGATGGCATGCGGCACTCGCGTCGGCGCTCGTGGTTGGGTAATCTGCTCGACTTCGACTGATACCGCACCCCCTACACGCCCCATGTCGCACGCCCGTCTGCACCGTTACGCCTGGCTTTCCATCGCCGCCGCCATCGCCACCATCCTGCTCAAGGGCGCGGCCTGGTGGCTGACCGGCTCGGTCGGCCTGCTCTCGGATGCCCTGGAATCGTTCGTCAACCTGGCCGGTGCCCTGATGGCCCTGGCCATGCTGTCGCTGGCCGCCCAGCCGGCCGACCGCAACCATGCCCACGGCCACGGCAAGGCGGAATATTTCTCCAGCGCATTCGAGGGCTTCCTGATCATCCTGGCCGCCATCAGCATCGGCTACACCGCGGTCGAGCGCCTGCTCAGCCCGCAGGCGCTCGAGGACGTCGGGGTCGGCCTGGTGGTGTCGGTGGTGGCGTCGGTGATCAACCTGGCGACGGCGCGCACCCTGCTCAAGGTCGGGCGCAAGTACCACTCCATCACCCTGGAGGCGGATGCCCACCACCTGCTCACCGACGTCTGGACCTCGGTCGGCGTCATCGTCGGCGTCGGCCTGGTCTGGCTGACCGGCTGGCTCTGGCTCGACCCGGTGATCGCCCTCCTGGTGGCGGCCAACATCGTCTGGACCGGCTGGCAGTTGCTCGACCGTTCCGCCGGCGGCCTGATGGACGTCTCCCTGCCGGCCGAGGAATTGCGCACCATCGAGACCGCCCTGGGCGGCTACCGGGCGCAGGGCCTGGAGTTCCACGCCCTGCGCACGCGCCAGGCCGGCAGCCGGGCGTTCGTCACCCTGCACGTGCTGGTGCCGGGCGCCTGGACCGTGCAGGTCGGCCACGACTGGTGCGAGCGCATCGAGGCCGACATCCGGCGGGCGATCCCGAACACCCACGTCACCACCCACCTGGAACCGCGCGAGGACCCGGTGTCGCTGGTCGACCAGGGCCTCGACCGGCCGGGCGGGCCGGCCTGAACGGAGCGGCCGGGTGGCCCGCGCGGCCGGCGACGAGCGCGAATGGCTGCGGGCCAACCCGTCGTTGGCCGAGCTGAAGGCGCGTTACCCGGACGACTGGCAGGCGGTCGCCGACGTGCTCGGCGAGATCGTCGCCGCCGGCGACGCGGTCCGCCTGCAGGCCTACCTGGCCAGC
>NZ_SJZB01000016.1 GCF_004337445.1 Parasulfuritortus cantonensis
CTGGACCTCGTTCTCGGCGATGCTGACCCCCTTCAGGGTCATCCGGTAAGCCGACGGGCGCAGCTGCAGGTTGTCGCGGATGTGCACCGGCGGGACCAGGAAGCCGATGTCCTGGGCGATCTTCTTGCGGATGCCGCGGATGCGCCGGAGCAGTTCGCCGTCCTGGCCCTTGTCGAGCAGCGGCACCAGGCGGTAGCCGACCTCGAGGCCGAGGCGGTCGACCGGCGCGACGTCCTGCCAGCCCACCTCTTCCGGTTCGGCCGGGGCCGGCGGCGGCGCCGCCTCGGCGGCCTGGCGCTGCGCCGTGCGTTCCTGCTGGACCAGCCAGTAGCCGGCGCCGCCCAGGATGCCGCCCATGAGCAGGAAGGCGACGTGCGGCATGCCCGGCAGGATGCCGAGCAGGGTCAGGATGCCGGCCGACAGGAAGATCGCCTGTGGCTTGCTGAACATCTGGCCGATCAGCTGTTGATTGAGGTCGGCGCTGCTCGACACCCGCGACACCACCATGCCGGCGGCGGTGGAGATGACCAGGGCCGGGACCTGGGCGACCAGGCCGTCGCCGATGGTCAGCAGGGTGTAGCGCGAGGCGGCGTCGGCGAACGACATGTCGTGCTGGACGACGCCGACGACGAGGCCGCCGACCACGTTGATGAGCATGATGATGATGCCGGCGATGGCGTCGCCGCGCACGAACTTGGAGGCGCCGTCCATGGAGCCGTAGAAGTCGGCCTCCTCGGCGATCTCGGAGCGGCGCCGGCGCGCCTCGTCCTCGCCGATCAGGCCGGCGTTGAGGTCGGCGTCGATGGCCATCTGCTTGCCCGGCATGGCGTCCAGGGTGAAGCGGGCGGACACCTCGGCGATGCGGCCGGCGCCCTTGGTGATGACGACGAAGTTGATCACCACCAGGATGATGAACACGATCATGCCGACCGCGTAGTTGCCGCCCACCAGGAAGTGGCCGAAGGCCTCGATGACCTTGCCCGCCGCATCCGGGCCGGTATGGCCTTCGAGGAGGACGATGCGGGTGGAGGCGACGTTGAGGGAAAGCCGCAGCAGGGTGGTCATCAGGAGCACGGTCGGGAAGACCGAGAACTCCAGCGGCTTGAGGGTGTACAGGCTGATCAGCAGGACGATCATCGACAGCGCGATGTTGAACGTGAACAGCATGTCGAGGGCGAACGGCGGCAGCGGCAGGATCATCATCGCCAGGATGGCGATGACCAGGATTGGGGCGGCCAGCTTCTGCCACTGCATGCCGGGTAGGGCTGCTTCCGCCATCAGGCCTCCAGCCTATTGGCCGGGTCGAACTTGGCCGGCACTTGCCAGGCCTCGGGCAGGACCGGGTTCATCTGGTGGTTGAGCTGGTAGACGTAGGCGAGGACCTGGGCGACGGCGGTGAACAGCGGGCCCGGGATGGCGTCGCCGACCTCGACGTGGCGGTGCAGGGCACGCGCCAGCGGCGGCGCCTCGACCACCGGCACGTGGTGCTCGCGGGCGAGTTCCTTGATCCGCTCGGCCACCAGCTGGGCACCCTTGGCCACCACCACCGGTGCGGCCATGCCCTTTTCCTCGTACTGCAGGGCCACGGCATAGTGCATCGGGTTGGTGACCACGACGTCGGCCTTGGGCACCGCCTGCATCATCCGGCGGCGCGCCTGTTCGCGCTGCAGGGAACGGATGCGCGCCTTGATCTGCGGGTCTCCCTCGGTCTCCTTGTATTCCTGACGGACCTCTTCCTTGGTCATGCGCAGGCCGTGGTAGTAGTTCCAGATCTGATAGGGCACGTCGATGGCGGCGATCAGGGCGAAGGCCGCGGCGGCGGCCAGGAAGGTGTACATCGTGATCCAGCCGAAGTGCGGCATGGCCGACTCCATCGGCTCGGCGGTCAAGGTGAGGATCTCGTCCCACTGCAGCCAGATCATCCAGGCCGAGGCGCCGGCGATGATGCCGCCCTTGAGCGCGGCCTTGGCCAGTTCGACCAGGGCCTTCCAGTTGAACATCCGGCCCAGGCCCTTGATCGGGTTCATCTTGCCCAGGTTGGCCTCGAGCGGCTTCAGGGAGAAGTTCCAGCCCGACACCACGGTATTCGAGACGATCGCGGCGAGGAGTACCACCGCGGCGACCGGCAGGACGGTGAAGAGGGCGTCCCAGGCGGCTTCGCCGAGGTCCGTCGCCATCATGGTCGGACTGACGACGTCGGCGCGGCCGAAATCGAGGCTGTTGTGCATCATGCGACGGAGGGTGCCGATCAGATAGCCGCCCATGAGTGCCAGGGCGGCGCCGGTGGCCATGAGGACCGCGAAGGTGGAAAGCTCGCGCGAGCGGGGGACGTTGCCCTCATCGCGCGCCTTCTGGATCTTGCGTCCCGATGCCGGTTCGGTACGTTCGAGATCGCTGTCTTCCGCCATGTCTCCGGAGTCCCGTTATCGGCCAGGTTTATGGTCTGGAGTGTAAAGCAAAAACGGCCGGAAACCCGGCCGTTTTTGGGCTTGCGGGGAACTCAGTGGGCCTTCACGCCGGGGCCGAAGAAACGGTAGCCGGTGCGCATCTGGCGACTGCGCTCCAGACGCTTCCGGGCGACCTCGTCGGTGAAGCTGGCGGCGATGCCGGCATAGGCCTTGGCCGCCCAATCCGGGTCCAGGAGCAGGTCGGACACGCCCTCGGCCCAGCGCAGCTGGTCGCCGGCGGCACTCAGCTTGGCGCCGCAGCCGTCCATCAGGACGGCGATCTCGGACTTGGCTATTTCCAGGTTCGACAGGCGGCTGGCCAGCTGCACGCAGGCCTCGCCGCTGGCGCAGGCGTCGACGGCCTTGGCGTACATGGCCTTGGCGGTGGAGTCGTCGCCCAGCTTGGCGAACAGCTTGCCGATCTGGGCCAGGGCGAAGTGGTCCTTGGCGCGCTTGCCGGCCTCGGCCAGGAGGTTGGACGCCATGGCGGCATCGCCCAGGGCGGCCTGGGCCAGTTCGGCCAGCTTCGTCCAGTCGTAGGGGTTGTCGCCGGATTGGCCGACGCGGGCATCGATGGCGGCCTTGGCGCGGGCCTTGCCGAAGGCGGCGTCCTTGAGTTCCCGGGCGGCGGTCAGGACGATTTCACGGAACCAGACGAAGTCGGCGGCGGAGGCGATCGACTCGTCCAGCAGCTTGCCCAGCCAGTCCTTGTCACCCAGGCGGTCGACGGCCAGGATCAGGGGCTTGAAGCGGCTGAAGTGGAAGCCGCTGGCACGCAGGCTGTCCTCGGCGCCGCCGAGCAGCTTGCCGGCATAGGCGGCGTCGTCCAGCTCGGCCATGACCCGGTCGGCCAGGCCGATGAACTGCTTCACGGTCTTGCACTTGGCCTCTTCGTTCTGGATCTCGACGTACTTGGCCTGGTTGGCCTCGCGCTTGGCCAGCTTCTCGGCCAGGCGGCCGACGCGCGCGGTGTCCGAGGCGAGGTGCTTGTTGGCGGCTTCGACGACCTTGCGCATCTCGTCCAGGTTGGCGACGCCTTCCTCGGCCTTGGTCAGCATGTCGGCGACGCCGGCGCTGTCGCCCAGGCCGGCGTAGACGTCGGCCAGCTTGATCAGGTCGGCGGCCGACGAGGCGGTCTCGCCGGCCTTGGTCAGGACCGCCGTGGCGAAGGTCGCGTTGCCCTCGGCAGCGGCCAGCACCTGCATCAGGGCATTGAAATCCTTGGCCGACTCCAGGGCCTTGTCGTACAGGGCGCCGGCGGCGGCCGGGTCGATTTCGGCCATGGCGCCCGAGAGGGTGATCATGTCGCCCGCGGAGGAGTACTTGGCGGCGCCCTCGTTGACGATGGCGGTGGCCTGGGCCTTGTCGCCGAGGTCGGCGGCGATGGTCTTGGCCAGGCGGGCGAAATCGGCGGCGCGGCCGCACTTGCCCTTGATCTTTTCGTAGATCTGGCCGGCCAGGGCGGCATCCTTGATGTCGCAGGCGACCACCTTGGCGAGGCCGTACAGTTCCTCGGTGGTGGAAATCTCCTTGAGGGCGCCGGACAGGGTCTTGGCGGCCGCGGCGGCGTCGCCGGAGACCAGGACTTGGCCGAAGCCGACGGCGACCTTCTCCTCGCCGCTCATGGCGAAGTCGGCACCTTGGCCGAGGGCGTTCTCGGCGTCGCCGCCGAGGCCGAGGGCCTTGTAGCCGAGGGCGCAGCAGACGAAGTCGCTGGTGAACATGGCGCCGCCGACGACGTCGTCGAGGACGGACTTGGCGTCGCTGGCACCGGTGAATTCGGGCCGGGACAGGATTTCCTGGGCATAGCCGATATCGGCCGGGGCGTCGAAGGCCTCGCGGGCGAGGGTGTACAGGTCTTCGGCGCTGGCGGCGCCGGTTACGCGGGGCTCCAGGGTTTCCCGAGTGGCCATGGCTGATCTCCTGAAATCCAAGTGACTGAAAGGCGAGAGTTTAACCGCCCGGAGGACTGGTCGTCGCTAGGGTTTTTTATCGCCCGATAAGGTTTTTTTGCGGCCGCGCCGCGGCGGCTCCGGACAAACAAAAAACGCGGCCGGAGCCGCGTTTTTTTTCGCAAGCCGACTGGCTTACTTGTGGGACGCGATCGCCTTGGTGATGGCGTCGGCATCGGCGACGGACTTGGGTTGCGGCGGCATCGGGATCTTGCCGTAGACACCCTTGCTGCCCTTGGCCAGGACTTCCTTGACGACGTCGCCGAGCTTGGCGCCGACCTTGGCGTTGACGTCCTTCCAGCTCGGGCCGATCTTCTTGGCGGTGGCGTCGTGGCAGGCGGCGCAGGCCTTCAGGGCATCGTCAGCCATGCTCGGGGCGGCGATGGTCAGGGCGGCGGCGGCGAAAACGGCGGTCAGAATCTTCATGATTTTTACCTTTTGTAAGTTAACGGGGAACACCAGTGTAAGGACACGAATATTATGGGCGAATTATATTCAAAGCCGCCCGGACATGCTTGATATTGATCAACTCCGGTGCAGGGTCAATTGATACCAGCGTCTGAAAGTCCGCTTGTCTAGAGCCGGAAGGCCTTGACCGAATCGTCCAGGCGATTGACGTCGTCGGCCAGCCGGGAAGCCTGGTCCATGCCGTGCCCGGAATCGGCCAGGGTTTCGGCGTTCATGGCCTCGATGGCCTGGACATGGCGGTGGATGTTCTGGGCCACCGAGGTCTGCAGGGCGGTGGCCTGGGCGATCTCCTTGACCATGGCATCGACCTGGCGCACGCCGTCGATGATGTGTTCCAGCGACTCGCCCGCCTGGCGGGCATGGCCGACGCCTTGGCGGGCCTCGTCCATGCTCGTGCCGATGGCCTCCAGCGCCTGGCGGGTCTCCTGCTGGATGGCCTCGATGGTGACGCCGATCTGGTTGGTCGCCTCGGTGGTCTTCTCGGCCAGCTTGCGGACCTCGTCGGCGACGACCGCGAAGCCGCGTCCTTGTTCGCCGGCCCGGGCCGCCTCGATGGCGGCATTGAGGGCGAGCAGGTTGGTCTGGTCGGCGATCTCCTTGATCACCGCGACGATGCTGCCGACCTCCTGGGAACTCTGTTCGAGCTTCTGCACCCGTTCCGTGGCGCTGCTGATGCGGGCATGGATGTTCTCCATGCCCTGGATGCTGGTCCTGGCCATGCCGACGCCCTGGGTGGCCGTGTCGCCCGCCTCGGTGGTGCGTTGGGAGGCCTGGTCGCTGCGGCTGGAGATGTCGACGATGGCGCTTTCCATCTGCTGGATGGCGGCCGAGATGTCGCGCGTCCGCTCGGCCAGGCGATCGACCCGGTCGTGCATGCCGTGGGCCTGGCTGCGCATGACGTCGCTGCCGTCGCGTACGCGGCCGGTCAGCTCGGCGGTGCGGCCGATCAGGTCGCGCAGGGTGGCCGCCATGTCGTTGAAGCTGGTGATGATCTCGCCGATGGTGTCCGCGCTCTGCATCGCACAACTATGGGTCAGGTCCTTGTCGGCGATGGCACCGGCGACGCGCGAGATGCGCTTCAGCTTGGATACCAAGATGACGTTCATCATCCAGTAGTTCGCGAAGCCGATGGCCAGGCCGGCGATGAAGCAGCCGACCACGAACCAGCCGAACATGCCGTCCTTCCAGGTCACGAAGAAGCTCGCATACACGGGAAACACGCCCGCGACGACGGCACCGAAGCCGAGATAGGCGAGCAGTACGCGCCTCAGGATGCTGGATTGCATGGTGAGACCTCCTCCAAGGTTTGGAACCGATCGGTATGTCGCCCGTTAACGACCATCCGAACGGATAACTTGAGGCTGGCCTACCACTTCACGACATGGACGTTGTTCAGGGAGCGGCCCAGGAAGCGTTCGCCGATGGTCTGGAAGCGCAGCGGCACGTCGGTGACCCAGAAGTGATAGTCGGCGGGCTGCCGGGACGGCGTGTGCAGGTCGAGGTCGGTGAGCAGGGCGGCCGCGCGTTCGGCCATGGCATCCGCCGAGTCGACGAGGGTGACGCCGGGTCCCGCGACATCGGCCAGGAGCGGCTTGAGGAGCGGGTAATGGGTGCAGCCGAGCACCAGGGTGTCGACCTTCTCGGTCAGGATCGGCTTGAGGTATTCCTGGGCGGTCAGGCGCGTGACCTGATGGTCGAGCCAGCCTTCCTCGACCAAGGGCACGAACAGGGGGCAGGCCTGGGAAACCACCCGGGCGTCCGGCTCGACGGCGTGGATGGCGCGGCCGTAGGCGTTGCTGTTCACCGTGGTGGGAGTGCCGATGACGCCGATCCGGCGCGTCTCGGTCGCCGCCAGGGCGTTCAGGGCGCCGGCCTCGATGACGTCCAGCACAGGTACCGGCGAGAGGTCGTGGACCACCTGGGAGGCGACCGCGGCCATGGTGTTGCAGGCGACGATGAGCAGCTTGACCTGCTTCTCGAGCAGGAACTCGGCGATCTGGGTGGTGTAGTGGGAGATGGTCTCGACCGACTTCACCCCGTAGGGCACCCGGGCGGTGTCGCCGAAGTAGTGGATGGATTCGAAGGGCAGGTGCTCCATGAGGGCACGCACCACGGTAAGGCCGCCGATGCCGGAGTCGAATACGCCGATCGGGTTGACTGCTTTGGGGTTCATCAGGAGAAATCCGGAATGCCTATGGGGCGATTGTAGCGAAACGGTCGAGGGCCCAGGCGACATGTTCGCGCACCAGGGCGGAAGGATGCGCACGCCGGCTCAGCAGGGCGCGCCGGTTGGCCTCCGAGCGGGGCGCGTTGCCAAGCGCCACGGCGAGGTTGCGCAGCCAGCGTTCGTGGCCGATACGGCGGACCGGCGAGCCGGCCAGGCGGGCATCGAACTCCGCTTCGGTCCAGGCGAACAGGTCCGCCAGGCGGCTGTCTTCCAGGCCTTGGCGGGGCAGGAAGTCGGCCACCGTCGCGGGGGTCGAGAAGCGGTTCCAGGGGCAGGCCGCCTGGCAATCGTCGCAACCGTAGATGCGGGTGCCGATGGCCGGGCGCAGTTCCTCGGGGATGCTGCCCGGGTGCTCGATGGTCAGGTAGGAGATGCAACGCCGGGCGTCCAGCACGTAGGGCGCCACGAAGGCCTCGGTCGGGCAACTGGTCAGGCAGGCCGTGCAATTGCCGCAGTGGTTCGCCTCGGCCTCGTCGGCCGGCAGGTCGAGGTCGCAGTACAACTCGGCCAGGAAATACCAGGAGCCGGTGCGCGACAGCAGCAGCGTGTGTTTGCCACGCCAGCCCAGGCCGGCCAGGGCGGCGAGTTCGACCTCCATGACCGGGGCGCTGTCCGCATAGGCCCGGTAACGGAACGGCCCGGTCGTCGCCGCGATGCGGTCGGCCAGCTTCTGGAGCCGGTTGCGCATCGCCTTGTGGTAGTCGCGGCCGAGGGCATAGCGGGAAACCACCGCGGTGTCCGGTCCCGGGGCGGGCAGATCGGCAGCACCGTAGTCGAGGCGGACGCTGATGACGGTACGGGTGCCGGGCAGCAGTTCGCCCGGCTGTGGGCGCTTGTCCAGGTTGCGCGCCATATAATCCATGTCGCCGTGGTAACCGGCCGCCAGCCAGTTCCGGTACGCCAGGTCGTCGAGCGGATCGGCCGGGGCGAAGCCGACGGCGCTGAAGCCCAGTTCCAGGCCCCATTGCCGGATGGCCTGCTTAAGCCTGATTGGAGACCCCTCGTGCGTCATGCTGTCGATGATAGACCCAACCCGAGCCTGCCGTTGCCGGACGAAACGGCCACCCTGGACCTGGGTGCGCGCCTGGCCCGGGTACTGCGCCCGGGCATGACCGTGTGGCTGGTCGGCGACCTCGGCGCGGGCAAGACCACCCTGAGCCGCGGCCTGTTGCGCGGGCTCGGCTTCGGCGGCCGCGTGAAGAGTCCGACCTATACCCTGGTTGAAATTTACCCGTTTTCGAGCTTTAATCTATATCACTTTGATTTGTATCGATTCGTTGACCCGGAGGAATGGGAAGAGGCCGGGTTTAGGGAATATTTCAACCCGGAGTCGATCTGTTTGGTGGAATGGCCCGAAAAGGGTGGCGCGATCCTGCCGCTGCCGGACCTTGAGGTTCGGCTCGAGATGGCCGATGCGGGACGGGTGGCGCGCTTGCGTGGCGGGAGCGAGGAGGGCTGGCGATGTATAGACGAAATCTTGCTGTCCTGGTCGGGCTGATCCTGGCCCTGGCTCTGTCGTGGCCGGCGCTGGCCGGCAACACCGTCAAGGCCGTGCGGCTCTGGCCGTCGCCCGACTACACGCGCATCACCGTGGAACTGGCCGACGCGCCGCGCTACAAGTATTTCTCCCTCGGCAACCCGAACCGCATCGTCATCGACCTGCGCGACGTCGAAATGTCGCCTCTGCTGCAGACGCTGGCCGACCAGGTGGGCCCCGGCGATCCGGTCGTGTCGACCGTCCGGGCCGCCCTCAACCAGCCGGGTGTGGTCCGTCTGGTCGCCGAGCTGAAGGGGGAGGCCAAGCCGCAGGTGTTCACGCTCGAGCCGATGGGGGAATACGGCCATCGACTCGTCCTCGACCTCTATCCGGCCGGCCCCGCGCCGGCCCAGCCGGGCATCGCCAAGCAGGTGGAGGATGCCATCGCCCAGGCCAGCCAGGCGGATGCCGCGCCGGCGGCCAGGCCGGCCCCGGTCGCGGCCGCCAAGCCGGCTCCGGTCGCGGCCGCGGCGGCGGACGACAAGGCCACGGTGCAGGCCCCCGCCAAGCCCGCGACAGCGGCCAAGAGCCAGTACATCCGCCTGGTCACGGTGGCCATCGACGCCGGCCACGGTGGCGAAGACCCGGGTGCGCTGGGCGCGAACGGCAGCCAGGAGAAGGACATCACCCTGGCCGTCGCCCGGCGCCTGAAGGCGCATATCGACCGGCAGGAGAACATGCGCGCGGTGCTGATCCGCGACGGCGACTACTTCATTCCCCTGCACGAACGGGTCAACAAGGCCCGCCGCGCCCAGGCCGACCTGTTCGTCTCCATCCACGCGGACGCCTACCTGAAGTCGTCGGCGAGCGGCTCCTCCGTGTTCGCGCTGTCCGAGAAGGGAGCCACTTCGGCGGCCGCCCGCTGGCTCGCCAAGCGCGAGAACGACGCCGACCTGATCGGCGGGGTCAACATCGACGTCAAGGACGTCTATCTCAAGAAGACCCTGATCAGTCTGTCCCAGGATGCCCAGATTCGCGACAGCCTGGTGCTGGGCCGGGCCGTGCTGGACGAGCTGGGCGGCATCAACAACCTGCACCGCGGCCACGTCGAGCAGGCCGGCTTCGCCGTGCTCAAGGCCCCGGACATCCCGTCGGTCCTGATCGAGACCGCGTTCATCTCCAATCCGGACGAGGAGAAACGCCTGCTCGACGAGGCCTACCAGGACAAGATGGCCGAGGCCATCGTCGGCGGCATCAAGCGTTATTTCGACAACAACCCGCCCCTGGCCAAGGCCAAGGTGGCGCAGAACCTGTAAGCGCCCACTCACGGCCCGGGCCGGCGGGTCCGGACCGGCGTTGCAATCTGCAGCGAGGCTACTTACCATCAAACGACCGTGTCCCCGAGTAGCCCACCCGTGCGCCAGCAACAGTTCCACGCCGCCATCGGCCAAGTGCCGGAAGGCGTCAACGCCGTAGTCGAGATGGCCGACATGCGCCGTCTGCCGGTGGTCGAGGTGTTGGCCGAGATCGCCAGCAGCATGAGCTCGGACGCCAACGTCGACCAGATGCTGGCGCGTTTCCTGGAGATCATGATGCGCCTGTCCAAGGCCAAGGCGGGGGTGGTGCGGGTGCTCACCTCGGACGGCGGCCACTTGCGCATGGTCGGCGCGGTCGGCCTGTCGCCGGCCCTGATGGAGAAGGAACGTTACGTGCCGCTGGAATGCGGCATCTGCGGTCGCGCCACGCTCGAGCACAGTCCGCAGGTCGACAACGTGATGACCGTGTGCAGCAAGCAGGTGCGCCACCTCTACTTCGCCCAGCGCTGCAAGACCGTGTACGCCATCCCGTTACGCCACAAGGGCAAGGTGCTGGGCGTCTACAACCTGTTCATGGACGGCGACGACACCCTGCCGGACGACGTCAGCTACCTGTTCAACTCGATCAGCGAACACCTCGGCATGGCGCTCGAGAATGCCCGCCTGACGCGCGAGAACATGCGCATCTCGCTGATGAACGAGCGCACCATGCTGGCCAACCAGATCCACGATTCCCTGGCCCAGACGCTGGCCTATGCGAAGATGCGCCTGACGGTGCTCAACGAGGCCATCGCCGAGGGCGACCAGGAGGACGCCAACCGCTACCTCGGCGACGTCGAGGAGGCCGTCGACATGGCCTATTCGGAACTGCGCAACCTGATCACCCAGTTCCGCGACCGCATCGACCCGCGTGGCCTGGTGCCGGCCCTGCAGGAGATGGTCGAGAGCTTCCGCAAGAAGGCCAACGCCGACGTCGACTTCCTCAATATCGCCCAGGACGTCGTGCTGACGCCGGACGAGGAGATCCAGGTCTTCCACATCATCCAGGAAGCCCTCTACAACATCTCCAAGCACGCCCGCGCCCGCCACGTCATCGTCACCCTGGACCTGGAGGGCGGCCAGTACGTGGTCAACGTCGCCGACGACGGTGTCGGCCTGATGACCGGCGCGGCCGCCAACGTCGGCAAGAGCTTCGGGCTCACCATCATGCGCGAGCGCACCGCCAAGCTGAACGGCAAGCTGTCGATCGAGAGCCGGCCGGCCGGCGGTACCATCATCCGTCTGACCTTCCCGGCCAAGTTGCCTGAGCAGGAGGCCAAGTCATGAGCCAGCCGCGTCTGATCCTGGTCGACGACCACACCCTGTTCCGCAAGGGCCTGGCCGAGTTGCTCGAACGCGACGGCCTGGTCCAGGTGGTGGCGATGACCGGCAACCCGGCCGACGTGCAGACGCTCCTGCACGCGCACAGGCCGGATCTGCTCATCCTCGACCTCAACATGCCCGGCACCGACGGCATCAACCTGATGCAGGAACTCAAGTCGGAGGGCTTCGCCATGCCCATCCTGATCCTGACCGTGAGCGAGGCCGAGGAAGACCTGGCGCGCGCGCTCCGTTCGGGTGCCAACGGCTACCTGCTCAAGAGCATGGAGCCGGACGAGGTGGTCGACGCCATCCAGCGCGCGGTCAAGGGCGAGACGGTGGTGGCGCCGGCCATGACGGCCAAGCTGGTCAGCCTGCTGGACGCCAAGAGCACGGCCGAGTCGGTGCTCGACAGCCTGACCCAGCGCGAGCGGGAAATCCTGTCCCACCTGGCCAAGGGCGAGAGCAACAAGGCCATCGCGCGCCAGCTCGACATCAGCTACGACACGGTCAAGCTGCACGTGCGCCACATCCTGGCCAAGCTCAACCTGTCGTCGCGCGTCGAGGCCGCCGTGTTCGTGGTCGAGCACAAGCTGGCCCCCGGCCTCGAGGCGGGCCGGAAGGGCTGAGCGGCCGCACCGGGCGGCCGGCCCAGCGGCGCGCCTACAACCCCGACAGCACCTTGATGTGCGCGGCCACGCTGCGGCCGAGCGAGTTGAGGTCGTAGCCGCCTTCCAGGACCGAGATGACCCGGTCGTCGGCGTATTTCGCGGCGACGTCCATGAGCACCTCGGTGATCCAGGCGTAATCCTTCTCGACCAGGCCGAACTGGCCCATGTCGTCCTCCAGGTGGCTGTCGAAGCCGGCCGAGATGAACACCATCTCCGGCTTGAAGGCATCCAGGGCGGGCAGGATGCGGGCCTCGAAGGCCTCGCGGTAGGCCTTGCCGGTGGTGCCGGCGGGGAGCGGGACGTTGACGATGTGGTCGCTCACCGTGTCGGCCCCGCAGTAGGGATAGAAGGGATGCTGGAAGGTGGAGCAGAACAGTACCCGCGGGTCGTCCTGGAAGATGTCCTCGGTGCCGTTGCCGTGATGGACGTCGAAGTCGATGATGGCGACCCGCGCCAGGCCGTGCTCGGCCAGGGCATGGGCGGCGGCCGCGGCGACGTTGTTGAAGATGCAGAAACCGCCGGTCTTGTGGCGGCCGGCGTGGTGGCCGGGCGGGCGTACGGCGCAGAAGGCGTTCTGCACCTTTCCGGCCATGACCTTGTCGACCGCGCGGATGCAGGCGCCGACGCCGTGCAGGGCGGCGGTCAGGCTGTGCTGGTTCATCGCCGTGTCGGGGTCGAGCTGGACGATGTGGTCGTCGCGGGGGGCGGTCTCGTAGACCCACTCGAGGTATTCCTCGCTGTGCACGCGCAACAGCTGCTCACGGGTGGCGAGGGGCGGGTGATGGAAGTGGTACAGGTAATCGTACAGGCGTGCCGCGTACAGGCGATCATCGATGGCGGCCAGCCGGCCCGGCGCATCCGGGTGCCAGTCGACGACGAAATGCTTGGCGCAGATGGGGTGGGTGATGAAGGCGGTATGCAATGTGATTTCCAGACGTTGTACATGGAAGCCAAATTGAAACTTCCAATAAGCAATATAACGTCTTTCGTGGCGGTGTCACCGGACAGGAACTAACATATAGCCAGCCTTGCGCGTCCCACGCCGACAAGCCAGTAGCCAGAAAATAAAACACGACATGAGCCAGCACTACCTACATCCCCTGTTCAATCCGCGTTCCGTCGCCGTTTTCGGGGCCAGCGCCCGGGAAGACTCGGTGGCCGGCGTGATCTTCAAGAACATGTTGGCGGCCGGTTTCAACGGCCAGGTCTACCCGATCAATCCCAAGTACGACACGCTGCTCGACCAGAGGTGTTACGCCAGCGTCGCTGATCTGCCGGAAACCCCGGACCTCGCCATCATCGCCACTCCGGCGCCGACCGTGGCGTCGGTGCTGGAGGCCTGCGGCAAGCGCGGCGTCCGCCATGCCGTGGTGCTCTCGGCAGGGTTCCGCGAGATGGGTGCCAAGGGCGCCAAGCTTGAAGAAGCGCTGGTCGAGGTGGCGAGCAAGCACGGCATCCGCTTCATCGGCCCGAACTGCCTGGGCATCCAGCGTCCGGCCATCGGCCTCAACGCCACCTTCGCGCTCGGCACGCCGCACGCCGGCGAGCTGGCCCTGGTGTCGCAATCCGGTGCCATCTGCACCGCCATGCTGGACTGGGCGGCCTCCAACGGCATCGGCTTCTCCGCCGTGGTGTCGAGCGGCGCCTCCGCCGACCTGGATTTCGGCGAGATACTCGATTACCTGGCCAATGACTCCTCGACGCGCGGCATCCTGATGTACATCGAGGGTATCCGCGACGCCCGTGGCTTCATGAGTGCGCTGCGCGCCGTCGCCCGCCTGAAGCCGGTCGTGCTGGTCAAGGTCGGCCGCCATGAGGCCGGTTCCAAGGCGGTGGCCTCGCATACCGGCGCCCTGGTCGGCGGCGACGACGTCTTCGATGCCCTGCTGCGCCGGGCCGGCGTGGTGCGGGTGAATACCATCAACCAGCTGTTCTCCTCGGCGCTGGCCCTGTCCTCCCGGGTCAAGCCGGCCGGCAACCGCCTGGCCATCCTCACCAACGGCGGCGGCCCGGGTGTCATGGCGACCGACCGTGCCGTCGACCTCGGCGTGCGGATCGCCGACCTGGCGCCGGAGACCATGGAGAAACTCAACGCCGTGCTGCCGTTCAACTGGTCGCACGGCAACCCGATCGACGTCATCGGGGACGCCGGACCCGACCGCTACGTGGCCGCCCTGGAGATCTGCCTGGCCGACCGTGGCGTCGACGGCGTCCTGGTCATGCTCACCCCGCAGGCGATGACCAAGCCGACCGAGGTGGCTCAGGCGCTCGCCGGCATGGCGAAGTCGTCCGAGAAGCCGGTGCTCACCTGCTGGATGGGCGAAGACCAGGTCCAGGACGGCCGCCAGGTGTTCCGGAACTCCGGCATACCGTACTTCAAGACCCCGGAGCCCGCCGTCGAGGTGTTCTCGTTCATCTCGGCCTTCTACGAGAACCAGCGCCTGCTCATGCAGACCCCGGCCTCGCTGTCGCAACAGGCGGCGCCGGACCTGGAGGGCGCCCGCCTGATCGTCGAGGGCGCCCTGGCGCAGGGCCGTCATCTGCTCAACGAGGTGGAGTCCAAGGCCTTGCTCTCGGCCTTCCACATCCCGATCGCCCATACCCTGATCGCCCGCAACCCGACCGAGGCCATGCTGATGGCCCAGCAGCTGGGTTTCCCGGTGGTCATGAAGATCAATTCGCCGGATATCAGCCACAAGTCCGACGTCGGCGGTGTCCGCCTCGGCCTGTCCAGCGGCCAGGCGGTGCGGGCCGCCTACTCGGGCATGATGACCGAGATTCGCAAGCTGCAGCCGGAAGCCTTCCTGGACGGCGTCGTGATCGAGCCCATGGTGTCGCGTTCGAACGCCCGGGAGGTGCTGGTGGGGACCATCAGCGACCCGGTCCTGGGCCCGGTGATCGCCTTCGGTTCCGGTGGCGTCGACGTCGAGGCCTACCAGGACCGCGCCGTCGCCCTGCCGCCCCTGAACAGCTTCCTGGCCCGCGACCTGATCGGCCGCACCCGGGTGGCCAAGTTGCTGGGCGAGTACCGCGGCCGTGCGTCGGCCGACATGCAGGCCCTGGAGAACATCCTGCTGCGCGTCTCGGAAATGGTCTGCCAGCTGCCCTGGCTGGCCGAACTGGACATCAACCCGTTGCTGGTCGACGAACACGGCGCCATGGCCGCCGACGCCCGCATCACCATCGCGCCGCGGCCGCCGACCCGCGACAAGTACAGCCACATGGCCATCCACCCGTACCCGGTGCATCTGGTCACGCGCTGGCAGTTGCCGAACGGCATCGACGTCACCATCCGGCCGATCCGCCCGGAGGACGCCGAGATGACCCAGACCTTCGTGCGCGGCCTGTCGGAGGAGACCAAGTACTTCCGCTACATGGATGCCGTGCAGGAACTGTCGTACGCCATGCTGGTGCGCCTGACCCAGATCGACTACGACCGCGAGATGGCCCTGCTGGCGATCGCCGACGTCGAAGGCCGCGAGGTCGAGGTGGGCGTGGCGCGCTACGCCAGCAACCCGGACCAGGTGTCGTGCGAGTTCGCCGTCGTGGTCGACGATGCCTGGCAGCATCTGGGCATCGCCCACAAGCTGATGGACGTGCTCATGGACGTGGCCCGCTCGAAGGGCCTGCGCATCATCGAGGGCGAGGTCCTCAAGCGCAACGGCGGCATGCTCAAGCTGGCCGCCAGCCTGGGCTTCCGCATCGAGCCGCACCCGGAGGACGACAGCATCAAGTGGGTGAGCCGCATGCTGTAACGAAGAAAGGGGCGCCGAGGCGCCCCTTCTTCATGCGGCCGGTCGCGGCCGTCACATGCTCGCCGGGCGGTCCAGCGGCGTATGCCAGTGGTCGTCTTCGGCCGGCTCGGGGTGGAACCAGTTCAGCTTCTCGTGCAGGCTCACCACGCTGCCGACGATGATCAGCGTCGGCGGCTTCAGTTCGGCCTGAGCCGCCAGGGCCGGCAGGGTATCCAGGGTGCCGGTGACGGTCTTCTGGTTCAGGGTGGTGCCCTGCTGGACGATGGCGGCCGGCGTGCTGCCCGGCAGGCCGTGCTGCTTCATCTGCGCGCACAGTTGCACCAGGCCCTTGAGGCCCATGTAGATGACGATGGTCTGGCGTGGCCGGCAGAGCATGTCCCAGTCGAGGTCCATGGTGCCGTCCTTGAGGTGGCCGGTGACCAGGATCAGCGCCTGGGCGTGGTCGCGGTGGGTGAGCGGGATGCCGGCGTAGGAGGCGACGCCGGCCGCCGCCGTCACCGCCGGGACGACCTGGAAGGGCACGCCGTGCTCACGCAGGGTCTCGATCTCCTCGCCGCCGCGTCCGAAGATGAACGGATCGCCACCCTTCAGGCGCAGCACCCGCTTGCCTTCCTTGGCCAGGCGCACCAGGACCATGTTGATCTCGTCCTGCGGGACCGCGTGGTTGTCGCGTTCCTTGCCGACGTAGAAACGATCGGCGTCGCGCCGGCACATGTCCAGGATCGGCGGCGAGACGAGACGGTCGTAGACCACCACGTCGGCCTGCTGCATCAGGCGCAGGGCGCGGAAGGTGAGCAGGTCGGGGTTGCCCGGGCCGGCGCCGACCAGGTAGACCTCGCCGACGCCGGTCTCCGTGCTGCTCGCCCTGAGCATCTGCTCCAAGGTGTGCTCGGCCTCCTGCTCGCGGCCGGAGAAGACCATCTCGGCCACCGGCGAGAGCAGCGCGTGTTCCCAGAACTTGCGCCGGCCCTCGGTGGTCGGGAAGTGCTTGCGCACGGCGGTCTTGAACTTGCCCGCCAGCGCGGCGAGGCGGCCGTAGGCGGCCGGAATCAGGGTTTCCAGGCGGGCGCGCAGCAGGCGCGAGAGCACCGGCGCCTCGCCGCCGCTGGACACCGCCACCACCACCGGCGAACGGTCGATGATGCTGGGCATGATGAAGGAACAGACTTCCGGCTTGTCGACCACGTTGACCGGCAGGTGGCGTGCCCGCGCGGCCTCGTAGACGGCCCGGTTGAGGGCGTCGTCCTCGGTGGCGGCGAACACCAGTTCGGCGCCCGCGAGCGCTTCCGCATTGAACGCTTCCCGGCGCTGGATGACCCGGTCGGTCGTCGTCAGGGCGGCGAACGCCCCGGACAGCTCGCCCGGTTCGACCACGGTGACCCAGGCGCCGGCGTTGAGCAGCAGGGTGGCCTTGCGGGCGCCGACGTCGCCGCCGCCGACGACCAGGCAGTTCTTGCCTTTGAGGTCGAGGAATATCGGTAGGTAATCCATGTTGTCCTAATAAATCGAAACGATCGGGCGCGTCGGAGCCGGGGCCATGCAGCGCGGGATGCGCGCCGGCGGCGCCGCCTCTCGGTGACGCTTCAGGCGTTGCTGGGAGAGGATGAGCCGCAACCGCCGGATCCGCAACCACCGGAGCCGCAACTGCCACCCTCGCCGGTACCGCAGCCACCCTGGTCCGGCATCATGAAGACGAAGCGCGATTCGCCCGGAGTGACCTCGGAAAAGTCGATGGTAATCCCATTCAGGTATTCGGCGCTGCTCGGATGCACCAGGAGGGTGACACCATAGGACTCGACGATGGTGTCGTTGCTGCGCTCGTCGTCGAAGCCCATGCCGAACTCGAGCATGCCGGCGTCGTTCACGCGCGCGGCGATACGCAGACCCATGCTTTCCGCGCCGGATTGGCGGGCAGCGGCACTGATCTGTTCGGCGGCGGCTTTGGTTAGGTTGATCATGGGGGTTTCCTCGATTCAGGCGGCTTTGCGCGCCGCGTTGCGTTGTTCGGCGTGACTGCGCACCTTCGCTAGGAAGGGCGCGATCCAGCCGCGTGGGCCCGTGCCACGCCGATGGCAATAGGCGGCGAGCAGGTTCTTGTGGACATAGCCGTCGTTGCGGCCGTCGATGCCGTGGCCGCGCTTCACCTGGTAGGCGTAGCTGAGGCCGTCGGGGAGGTTTTCCAGGCGGGAATGATGGAATTCGTGGGCCGGTATGGCGGGTCCGCCGGGCGCGTCCAAGGGCGCGCTTGCCGTCGGCGCCAGGCTCGCGTAGCCGCGCCCGACCGGGTGGTCGCCCATGACGGCGTCGCCCGGCACCAGGCCGACCATCTCACCCGTGTGCGCCCGCCAGGTGATGGACCGGGATAGGTACATGAGGCCACCGCATTCGGCATACACCGGCAGGCCGGCCTCGGCGGCCCGCAGGATGGCCTGCCGCAAAGGCAGGTTGGCAGCCAGACGGTCGATGAAGGATTCCGGGAAACCGCCGCCGATGATCAGGCCGTCGGCCGCGGGCAGGGCCGCGTCGGCAAGACAGTCGACCGGGACCAGCTCGACACCGGCCGCCTCCAGGGTATCCAGGTCTTCCTGGTAGTAGAACCCGAAGGCCCGGTCGCGGGCAATGGCGACCTTCACGCGGGTCGCCGGCGCCGCCGGGAAGGTGACGCCGGCGGCCGGGGCCGGGGCGGTCGTGGCGAGCCGGAGGAGGGCGTCGAGGTCGACTTGGCCGGCGACCGCCTCGGCGATGCCGGCAATGCGCTGTTCGGCCTCGTCGGACTCGTTGCCGGGCACCAGGCCGAGGTGGCGTTCCTCGATGGCCAGGCGCGCGTCCTTGTGGATGGCGCCCAGGACCGGCAGGCCGACGTAGTGCTCGATGACCCGGCGCAGCTTGTCCTCGTGGCGCGGTCCGCCGACCTTGTTGAGGACCAGTCCGGCGATGTTGACGGCCGGGTCGAAGGCCCGGTAGCCGAGCAGGAGCGGGGCGACGCCGCGCGTGATGCCGATGGTGTCGATGACCAGCACGACCGGCAGGCCCAGCTGTTTGGCCAGGGCGGCGTTGCTGTCGCTGCCTTCCAGGTCCATGCCGTCGTATAGGCCCTTGTTGCCCTCGACCAGGCAGATATCCGCGCCGGCCGCGTGCCGGGCGTAGAGGCCGTCGATCTCGCTCCGCTCCATGAGCCGGAAGTCGAGGTTGTAAGACGGCCGGCCGGCGGCCAGGCGGTGCCAGATGGGGTCGATGTAGTCCGGGCCTTTCTTGTACGCCTGGACGGCCAGGCCGCGCTCACGCAGCGCACGGCACAGTCCCAGCGTGACCGTGGTCTTGCCGGAGGACTTGTGGGCAGCGGAGATGTACAGGCTAGGCATGGCGCGATTGTAGCAAAGAAACGAAAAAGCCGACTAAAAAAGTCGGCTTTTTCGGGTACGGCGCCGCCTCAGTGCTTGCAGGCGGATTCCAGGTCGATGTCCTTGAAATCGTCTTCCGGCAGGAACTTGAGCACGCGCACGGCGGCGGTGGTGATCAGGAAGGCGATGGCGATGCCGCCCAGGCCCAGCATCAGTTCCCACAGCGAGGGCGCATAGGGATGGATGACGCCGTCGTAGAAGCTGCTCGACTGCGAGTAGCCGGGGAACAGGTTGAGCGGGAAGGCCTGGCCGCCGACGATGGTCACGTACATCTGGGCGTGACCGCCGATCACCACCAGGAGGGCGGCGAAGAAGATCAGAGCGGGGTTCTTGGCAGCGCCGGGGCTGAAGATCATGAGCAGGGGCAGGATGCCGCCCAGGAACACCTGGCCACCCCAGAACAACAGCGTGTAGATGCCGCCGTCGGTGAGGATGAAGCGCTCGAAGTCCCACTGCTTGGCGAAGTACAGGTTGGTCAGGTGCAGCACCGCGGTGAAGTACAGGCTGGCGGCGACGAACACCGCGAGCAGGTTCTTGAGCCGGCACAGGATGCGCTCGTCGACTTCGATGTTGTTCCACTTGTACATCACCGACTGCACCACGATGAAGGCGGCGAGGCCGTAGGCGAACGAGTAGATGATGAACATCGGCGCGTAGAGGGCCGAGTTGTAGCCGGCGCGGGCGACCAGGAAGCCAAAGATCGACCCGGTTGCGGTGGTCAGGGCCAGGCGCCAGAGGAAGGCGATGAGGCCCATCGTGTGCGAGTACTGCTTCAGGTTGCGCGACATCAGCGTGATCAGGTACAGGCCGACTATCGCGAAGAAGCCGTTGTAGAAGATCATGTTGAGGGCGAAGATCGACTTGAAGTTGTAGTGCGTCATGGCCACGATCAGGCGGTCCGGACGGCCCAGGTCGAGAACCAGGACGCCGAGGCCACCGGCCAGCATGGCGAGGGCGAGCATGCCGGACAGCGGCGCGCGCGCCTTGTACATCTTCTTGCCGAACACGGAACCGATCGAGGCGACGTTGAGGACGCCCGACGCCGCGACGAT
>NZ_SJZB01000021.1 GCF_004337445.1 Parasulfuritortus cantonensis
ATCCACGCCACGGGGCGTCTGCCTGAGGATGGCTTGCACCAGTTGGCGCTTGAGCGGATCGAGCTGCCACACCGGCACCCGTTGGCCCTTGTTCCCCAGTTGAATCGACAGCAGGTTGCCGGCCTGAATCTCGTAGGTGATCCAGCGGCGCGACTTTCCGGCCAGCTTGGCGTAGTCGGCCACCACCAGGTTGTCGGGCCCTTCGAAGATTTCCAGCAGCTTCAGCCGCTCACGCTGCAGGTCGGAGAGCTTTGGCTGCGCGTACTCCGGCATCTCCACGGCCGACAGGCGCTGCGTCGCCGGCGCAACCGTCGGCATGCTCTGCTCGGTGGGCGCCACCAGCAGGATCGGTGCGTGCTGGCCAGGTGTCGGCAGCGGGGTGGTCTGCTGCCCGGCGATCGTCGGCAGGCCTTGCAGGTGGATGGTCAGGTGCATGCCGGCGACCTGCACCTGGTTCTGCTCGAACAGGTCCAGGCGGTCGGCCCAGTCCTGCATCATCACGCGACGCTGCTCGACGTACTCGGCGTGGTTGTAGGTGGCGCTGATACGGTTGGGGTCGGCGTGCGAGAGCTGGGCGTCCACCCATACCTTCGGATAGCCCAGTTCGTTGAGGGCCGTCGAGAGCGTCGCGCGAATGCCGTGGCCGGTCAGGCGGTCCTCGTAGCCCATGCGCTTGAGGGCCGCGTTGAGCGTGTTCTCGCTCATGCGGTCGCTGATGCGTTTGACGCCGGCGAACAGGTACTTCTGCGCCGGTTTGAAGTCCTCCAGCATGTAGCGGACGATCTCCGTCGCCTGGACAGACAGCGGGACGATGTACGGCGGGATGTCGGTAACGCGCTTGCGCTTTTTGCGGGTGAGCATCTTGCGCTGCTTGAGCGACATGACCGGGATGATCCATAACCCCCGATCCAGATCGAACTGATCGGGCGTGGCCAGGCGCAGCTCCCCCGTTCGCACTCCCGTCAGGAGCAACAGGCGAATCGCCAGTTGCGTCTTCAGCATGCCGCGGTACTTGCGCAGTGTCTGCAGAAACCCAGGCAGTTCGGCCATGCGCAGGAATGGATTGTGTTCGACCGGCGGCAGCGGCACCGCGACCACGTGCAGGTCGGTGGCCGGGTGGGTCTCCATGGCCGGGATGACCACCATCGCGTAGTCGAACAACTGCTTGAGCCAGGTGCGTACCTTCTCAGCCACCGACAGCGAATTGCGCTTTTCGATGCGGCCGACCACTTCCAGCAGATGAGGTCGGGTGACCTCGTAGATGGTCAGCCGCTTCAAGGAAGGAAAAACGTCCTTCTTGAAGACGCGGCGAATCTGCTCCAGCGAACTCTGTCGGCCCTCTTCGAGCGTGAGCTGCCGGTGCTCCATCCACTTTTCGTAGACCGCCATGAAGGTGTTCTCGCCGGCGAGCTTGATGGCCTGGCGCTTTTGCTTGCGCTCGGTACGCGGGTTGATGCCCCTGGCGACCAGGGAGCGCGCTTCGTCGCGCAGTTCCCGCGCATCGCGCAGCGACAGCTCGGGATAGCAGCCAAGGGAGATGCGAACGCGCCGACCGACCCAGGTATAGCGGAAATGCCAGGTCTTGGCACCAGAGGCGGAGACGAAGAGGGAAAGACCGTCGAAATCGGCGATGGTGTACGGCTTGCCGGTGGCTTTGGCCTGCCGGACCGTCATGTCGGTAAGCATATGTCCAACTCCTGAAAGGTGAGTTGGATGCCATGTTCGTTACCGGGGCCCGGCTCCTCCAGCAACAATGCGCGATGGACGCTTACCGCATTGATGTACCACTAAATGTACCGTTTTGTACCGGCTGTCAGTGGATTTCGCTGGATGTCACTGGATCGGGAAAAGGAAAAAACCTTAACTGGATCAGCGACTTACAACACTCCTTGGATTTCGGTAGAAGTCCCTGGAAAGTTGAAGTGGAGCGGGCGAAGGGAATCGAACCCTCGTATGCAGCTTGGGAAGCTGCCGTTCTACCATTGAACTACACCCGCGTGGTAAGCTTGCGGACCCGAATCTTACTGGATGTGGACGGTTAAATGATAGAGATAACCGTCAACGGCCAAGCGCGCCGCTACGACGCCCCGCTCGATGTCTCCCGCCTGCTCGACCTCCTGGACCTGACCGGAAAACGGCTGGCGGTGGAACTCAACGGCGAGATCGTGCCCAAGAGCCAGCATGCCACGACTCCGCTCGCCGACGGCGACCGCCTGGAGGTCGTGGTCGCCGTCGGCGGCGGCTGACCTCCCCATCACCTCATTCAATGTAAAGCCATGGATCAACTCGTCATCGCAGGCAAGACCTATTCTTCCCGCTTGCTGGTCGGTACCGGCAAGTACAAGGACTTCGAACAGACCCGCCTGGCCATCGAGGCCTCGGGCGCCGAGATCGTCACGGTCGCGATCCGCCGCACCAACATCGGCCAGGACCCGAACCAGCCCAGCCTGCTCGACGCCGTGCCGCCGTCGAAGTACACCTACCTGCCCAACACCGCCGGCTGCTACACCGCCGACGATGCCATCCGCACCCTGCGCCTGGCGCGCGAACTGCTGGACGGCCACGACCTGGTCAAGCTGGAGGTCCTGGGCGATCCGCAGAGCCTGTATCCGAACGTGGTGGAGACCATCAAGGCGGCCGAGATACTGGTCAAGGACGGCTTCAAGGTCATGGTCTACACCTCTGACGACCCGATCGTCGCCAAGCAGTTGGAGGACATCGGCTGCGTCGCCGTGATGCCGCTCGCCTCCCTGATCGGTTCCGGCATGGGCATCCTGAACCCCTGGAACCTGCAGATCATCATCGACCGGCTCAAGGTGCCGGTGGTGGTGGACGCCGGCGTCGGCACCGCCTCGGATGCCGCCATCGCCATGGAACTGGGCTGCGACGCCGTGCTCATGAACACGGCCATCGCCGGCGCCCAGAACCCGGTGCTGATGGCCGGGGCAATGAAGAAGGCGGTGGAGGCCGGACGCGAGGCCTTCCTGGCCGGGCGCATGGCCAAGAAGATGTACCAGGCCAGCCCGTCGTCGCCCACCGGCGGCATGATCGGCTCCTGATGCAGGAACACGAGGCCGCCGACGAGAGCGCGCCGGGCCACCCCCGCTCGGTGCGCAGCTTCGTTCTGCGCGCCGGGCGCATGGGCACCGGCCAGGCCCGGGCCCTGGAGGAGTACGGCCCGCGCTTCCTGATCCCCTACTCGGCCGCCCCGCTCGACCTCGACGCGGCGTTCGGGCGCCCGGGGGCCAAGGTGCTGGAGATCGGCTTCGGCATGGGCGACAGCACCGCCACCATCGCGGCCGGCACCCCGGAAACGGACTACCTCGGCGTCGAGGTGCACACGCCCGGCGTCGGCGCCCTGCTCAAGCGCATCGGCGAAGGCAACCTGGCCAACATCCGGATCGTCCAGCACGATGCCGTCGAGGTGCTCGACCACATGATCGGCGACGCCACCCTGGACGGCATCCACATCTTCTTCCCCGACCCCTGGCCGAAGAAACGCCACCACAAACGGCGCCTGATCCAGCCGGCCCTGGTCGCCAAGCTGGCCGGCAAGCTGAAGCCCGGCGGCTACCTGCATCTGGCCACGGACTGGCAGGACTATGCCGAGCAGATGCTGGCCGTGCTCTCCGGCGAGCGCCGGCTCGCCAACACGGCCGGGGACTACGCGCCCCGCCCGGCCTACCGGCCGCTGACCAAGTTCGAGAAGCGCGGCCTGCGCCTGGGCCACGGCGTCTGGGACCTGATCTTCACGCGGTTATAATCCCCCGCACCGGCGTGGCCCCGGCCATGCCCGCCCGGCGTCGGCGACGCCGGGCATCCGCTCAATGGGGGACCCAACATGCAACGACGCGATTTCCTGAAGGGCGCGGGCGCCGGCCTGGCCGCCTCGAGCCTGGCCGCCTGCGCGAAGAAGGAAGGCGCCGCTGCCACCGGCGGCCTGCCCAGCGTGCGCTGGCGTCTCGCCTCCAGCTACCCAAAGAGCCTGGACACCATCTACGGCGCCGCCGAGGTCCTGGCCAAACGGGTCGAGGCGGTGACCAACGGCAAGTTCCAGATCCGCGTCCATGCCGGCGGCGAAATCGTACCCGGCCTCCAGGTGCTCGACGCGGTACAGCAGGGCACGGTCGATTGCGGCCACACCGCCAGCTATTACTACGTCGGCAAGAACATGGCCTTCGCCTTCGACTGCGCGGTGCCGTTCGGCCTCACGGCACGCCAGCAGAATGCCTGGATGTATTACGGCGGCGGCCGCGAGCTGATGGCCGAGCTGTTCAAGCAATACAACATCGTCAGCTTTCCGGGCGGCAACACGGGCGTCCAGATGGGCGGCTGGTTCCGCAAGGAGATCAAGTCGCTGGCCGACCTCAACGGCCTCAAGATGCGCATACCGGGCATCGGTGGCCAGATCATGGCCAAGCTGGGCGCCGTGCCGCAAACCCTGGCGGGCAGCGACATCTACCCGGCCCTGGAACGCGGCGCCATCGACGCCGCCGAGTGGGTCGGGCCCTACGACGACGAGAAGCTGGGCTTTGCCAAGATCGCCAAGCACTACTACTACCCGGGCTGGTGGGAAGGCGGGCCGCAGTTGTCCTTCTACGTCAACGCCGCGAAATGGCAGGCCCTGCCCGAACCGTACCGGCAGGCGTTCGAGACCGCCTGCGTGGAGGCGAACATGACCATGCTGGCGGCCTACGACACCAAGAACCCGCAGGCCCTCGGGCGCCTGATCGGCGCCGGGGTGCAACTGCACGCCTTCCCGGACGACGTCATGGCCGCCGCACGCCGGCTGAGCTTCGAGATGTACGAGGCGGAAACCGCGCACAACCCGGCCTTCAAGAAGATATACGAGTCCTGGAAAGCCTTCCGGGAAACTGAACTAGAATGGTTTAAGCTGGCTGAGGCCAGCTACACCAATTTTCTGTTCAGTCGATGATGCGCTACTACACACTGATCCCGCTCCTGGCGATCGCTTTTCTGCCAGCCTGCGGTAGCCGGGATGCCGGCAAGGTGGCCGCAAGCGATCCTGGCGCGGCCCTGGTCCAGAACGTATGCAAGGATTGCCACGGCCCGAACGGCCAGGGCCAGGGGCGCTTCCCCCGCCTGGCCGGACGCTCCGCCGAGGAACTCGCCACCCTGCTGCGGCAATACAAGTCAGGCCACAAGAGCGTCAACATGAGCGACACGATGCGACCGTTCGCCCAAGCCCTGAGCGACCAGCAGATCGATCAGGTGGCGGCCTACCTGGCCGCCCAGTAGCCTCAGCGCAGGGCCAGCAGCTCGACTTCGAAGATGAGCGTGGCGTTGGGCGGGATGACGCCGCCGGCGCCGCGTGCGCCATAGCCCAGTTCGGCCGGGATGGTGAGCTTGCGGGTGCCGCCCACCTGCATGCCGGCGACGCCGCGGTCCCAGCCCTGGATGACGTAGCCGCGCCCGAGCGGGAATTCGAACGGCTCGTTGCGATCCTTGCTGGAGTCGAACTTGGTGCCGTTCTCCAGCCAGCCGGTGTAGTGCACGGACACCATCTGGCCGGCCTGGGCGGCGGCGCCGCTGCCGACGACGATGTCCTCGATGATCAGTTCTGCCATGTTTTTCTCCACATAAAAAAGGCCCCCGCCCAGCACGGGCAGGGGCCGTCGGGGACCTATTCTATCAGTGCAGGACGACCAGCACGACGCGCCGGTTCTGGATGCGGCCGGCGCGGGTCTTGTTGTCGGCGACCGGCGCGGCGGGGCCGTAGGAGATGGTCGACATGCGGTGCAGCGGGATGCCGCAGTTCATGTTCAGGTAACGCTTGACCATCTCGGCGCGCTGCTCGCCCAGCTTCAGGTTGTAGGCCTTGTTGCCGGTCGTGTCGGTGTGACCCTGGATTTCGATGAAGACGTTGCGGTTCTCGGCCTTCAACTTGGCGGCGAACGAATCCAGCAACTGCTTGGCGGCCGGCGACAGGTCGGCGCTCTCGAGGCCGAAACGCAGGGTGTCGTCGGTCAGCACCACCTCGTAGAGCAGCTTGCCCTCGGCCAACTGGCCGGCGGACAGGGCGCGCTCGAGCGCCTCCTTGGCGGTACGCGAGGCGCCGTCGATGCGGGCGGACTGATCCTTGAGCGAGGCATCGGTGCCGTCGGCACGCTTGCCGAGGGCCTGGACGCCGGCCTCGTTGACCGCGGCACGGCTCTCGACCACATCCAGCCGCTTGTTCACCGGCGTCACCTGCTCGCCGACGTATTCGTTGACATAGTCCTTGGTGGCGCAACCGGTTGCGGCCATGGCCAGGGCGATCAGAGCGATGCTGCTTTTAGCCATTTAACCCCTCCAAACGTGATGGAATCTCAAGTGCCGAATGGTTAACCGGCGGCGCCGGAAAAGGCAAGCGGTTGCCGGCAAAAACCACGATATTTCTATGGCTTTGTCGCAAATCCCGCTTCGGTTATAGCCCATTCGGGCCAGTCGAGCCCGGCCTGACCAGGCCGGGGAAGCTGAGCACCAGGATCACCATGAGCACCTGGATCAGCACGAACGGGATCGCGCCCCAGTAGATATCGGCCGTCTTCACCTCGGCCGGCGCCACGCTACGCAGGAAGAACAGGGCGAAACCGAACGGCGGGTGCATGAACGAAGTCTGCATGTTGATGCCCAGCAGGACCCCGAACCAGACCAGGTCGATGCCCAGCTTGTGCGCTACCGGCGCCAGCAGGGGCACGATGATGAAGGCGATCTCGAAGAAGTCGAGGAAGAAGGCAAGCACGAAGACCAGCAGGTTGACCGCCAGCAGGAAGCCGATGACCCCGCCCGGCAGGGCGCCCAGCAGGCCTTCCACCCAGAGGTCGCCGTCGACGCCGCGGAAGACCAGGGAAAACACCGTCGAGCCGATCAGGATGAAGATCACGAAGGTGGTCAGCTTGGCCGTCGAGTCCATGGCCTGGCCGAGCATGGCCCGGCTCAGGCGGCCTTTGCTCCAGGCCAGCAGGAGGGCGCCGACGGCGCCCATGGCGCCGCCCTCGGTGGGCGTGGCGACACCCAGGAAGATGGTGCCCAGGACCAGGAAGATCAGGCCCAGGGGCGGCAGCATCGTGACCAGCACCTTGCCGAGCAGGGCACCGCCCGAAGCGGCGCGCGCCTCGGCCGGCAGGGCCGGCGCGGCGGCCGGCCGGAACAGGGTCACGGCCACCACGTAGCCGAGATAGAGCGCCGTCAGCACCAGGCCGGGCACCAGGGCGCCCCGGTACATGGCGCCGACCGAGGTGCCGAGCTGGTCGGCCAAGACGATCAGCACCAGCGAAGGCGGGATGATCTGGGCCAAGGTCCCGGAGGCGGCGATGACGCCGCTGGCCAGGCGCTTGTCGTAGCCGTGGCGCAGCATGATGGGCAGGCTGATCAACCCCATGGCGATCACCGAGGCCGCCACCACGCCGGTGGTCGCCGCCAGCAGGGCGCCGACGACGACGACGGCGAAGGCGAGACCGCCGCGCAGGGAGCCGAACAGCTGGCCCATGGTCTCCAGCAAGTCCTCGGCCATGCCGCTGCGTTCCAGGATCAGCCCCATGAAGGTGAAGAACGGGATGGCCAGGAGGGTGGCGTTCGACATGATGCCGAACACCCGTTCGGGCAGGGCCTGCAGGAGCGAGAACTCGAAGAAGCCGGACTGGATGCCGATGAGGGCGAACAGCAGGCCGTTGGCGGCGAGCGAGAAGGCGACCGGATAGCCGAGCAGCAGGAACACCACCAGGCCCAGGAACATCAGGGGCGCCATGAGTTCGAAACTCATACCGTCTCCTCCGGGGCCTCGTCCGCCAGGGGCGCCTTGCCGGCCAGGAAGGCGGCGCGCTTGATCGTCTCGGAGATGCCCTGCAGAGCGAGCAGGCCGAAGCCGAGCGGGATGGCCAGGCGGACCGGCCAGCGCAGCAGGCCGCCGGCGTCGGGCGAGGTCTCGCCGATGGCGTAGGACTCGGCGAAGCCGGTCCAGCCCAGCCAGGCGATGAGCAGCGCGGTCGGGAGCAGGAACAGGAGGCCGCCGACGAGGTCGACCCAGGCCCGCGTGCGGGCCGCCAGGCGGCCGTAGAGGATGTCGATGCGGACGTGGCCGTTGTGCTTCAGGGTGTAGCCGGCGCCGAACAGGAAGATGGCGGCGAACATGTACCACTGGATCTCCAGCCAGGCGTTCGAACTCATGTTGAGGGCCTTGCGGAACACCGCGTTGCCGGCCGACACCACGACCGCGGCGAGGACCAGCCACATGGCCAGGCGGCCGACGCGCTCGTTGAGGGCGTCGATCAGGCCGGACAGTCTGAGCAGTGCCCGCATGGCTAGCCCCGGACGGCCCCGGCCTTGCGCAGCAGGTCGGCGAGGCGCTCGGCGACCTGGCGGTAGCCCGCGGCGTTGGCGTGGATGAGATCGGACTTGAGGGCGCGGTCGTGCAGCACGCTGGCGAACGCCTCGCCCTCGTAGGGCAGGTCGAATTCCTTGGCGATCTCGGCATAGTAGGCCGGCGGCCCGCCCAGCAGGCTGGGCTGCGGGACGCCGATCAGGAGCACCGCGACGCCGCGCTCGCGCGCCAGGCGCACCATGGCGCGCAGGTTCGCCGCCGTCGCCTCGGCGGGCTGGTGGCGCAACATGTCGTTGCCGCCCAGACAGAGCAGGAGCAGGCGCGGGTTTTCGGCGTCGAGCGCGCCGGCCAGGCGGGCCAGGCCCGCCTCGGTGGTCTCGCCGGGCACGCCGGCGTTCACCACAGGACGGCCGATCAGGGCGGCCAGACGCGCGGGGTAGGCCTCGTCGCGCCCGGCGCCGGTGCCGTAGGTGAGGCTGTCGCCGAAGGCCAGGACGACGTCGTCCGGCGCCAGCTCGGGCAGCGCCGGGGTCCTGGCGCAGGCGGCCAGGAGCAGGAACAGCCAGCAGGCCGCCGCGAACGCCCGCGGCAGGCCGGCGGCCCGGAGCGCCGGCGTGCTCAGTTCCCCGCCACCGTCATGCGCTCGATCAGGATCGAGCCGACCTGGCGCGAACCGCGCACCTCGACGTCGGTGCCGATGGCCTGGATGGCCATGAACATGTCCTTGAGGTTGCCGGCGACGGTGATCTCCTCGACCGGATAGGCGATCTGGCCGTCCTCGACCCAGAACCCGGCCACGCCGCGCGAGTAGTCGCCGGTGACCATATTGAGGCCGTGGCCGAGCAGCTCCGTAACCAACAGGCCGCTGCCCATCTTGCCCAGCAGGTCGGCGAACGACTCGCCGGTCGACGGCACGATCAGGTTGTGGTTGCCACCGGCGTTGCCGGTGCTCTTCATGCCCAGCTTGCGGGCGCTGTAGCTGGACAGGAAGTAGCCCTCGACGATGCCGTCCCTGACCACGTCGCGGTCGCGCGTGGCGACGCCCTCGGAGTCGAACGGCGAACTGGCCAGGCCCTTGGCGACGAACGGCCGCTCCTGAAGCTGGAAGAAGGCCGGGAAGACCTGCTTGCCCAGGCTGTCGAGCAGGAAGCTGGACTTGCGGTACAGGTGGCCGCCGGAGACCGCCGAGACGAAGCTGGCGACCAGGCCGGTCGCCACCGGGGCCTCGAACAGGACCGGGCACTGGCGGGTCGCCAGCTTGCGGCCGTTCAGGCGCCGCACCGTGCGTTCGCCGGCCCGGCGGCCAACCGCCTCGACCGGGTCCAGGTCGGCCGCCGCGCGCGCCGTGCTGTACCAATAGTCGCGCTGCATGCCGCCCTGCTCGTCCTCGGCGATCACCGCGCAGGAGACGCTGTGGCGCGAGGTCGGGTAGCCGCCCATGAAGCCGAGCGAATTGGCGTAGACGAACTGCGACTCCTGCACGCTCACCCCGGCGCCCTCGGAATTGTTGATGCGCGGGTCGACCGCCAGGGCGGCGGCCTCGCACTCGCGCGCCAGGTCGGTGGCGCCCTCGACCGTGATGTCCCAGGGGTAATGCAGGTCGAGGTCCGGGATGTCCTTGGCCAGCAGGTCGGCGTCGGCGAGGCCGGCGCAATCGTCCTCGGCGGTGTAGCGGGCGATGGCCAGGGCCTTCTCGACCGTGCGCCCGAGGGCGTCGGCACCGAAGTCCGAGGTCGAGGCATGGCCGCGGCGCTGGCCCAGGTAGACCGTCACGCCGATGCCCTTGTCCTTGTTGAACTCGATGGTCTCGACCTCGCCCTTGCGCACGTTGACGCTCTGGCCGAAGCCCTCGGAGACCTCCACCTCGGCGGCGCTGGCGCCGGACCGGCCGGCCAGTTCGAGCACCTGGGCGGCGAGGTCGCGCAAATGGCTGTCGCTATAGGAAAAACGCTTGTCCGACACGGGGTTGGCCTGTTCTCGATGCAAAGGCCGGTATCATACCAACCTTATCCGCGTAGCCACGCCGCCCCATGCACGAACACGACGAAGAAACCGACGACCATCTGCCACCCAGCAAGAGCCAGCGCAAGCGCGACGTCGAGGCCCTGCAGGCCCTGGGCCGGGAACTGACGCAGCTGTCCAAGGACCAGTTGAAGAAGATGGACCTGCCGGAAAACCTGCTCGTGGCGGTACTGGAGTACCAGCGCATCACCAGCCACAGCGCCATGCGCCGGCAGATGCAGTACATCGGCAAGGTCATGCGCGATGCCGACCCGGAGCCCATCCTCGAACAGCTGGCCGCCATCCGCGGCGAATCTGCCAGCGCCAAGGCAGAGTTCCACGCCCTGGAACGCTGGCGCGCGCGCCTGCTGGAGGACGACGGCGCGGTCACGGAATGGCTCGCCGCGCACCCGGGCTCGGACGCCCAGCAGATCCGGCAACTGATCCGCAACGCCCGCAAGGAAGCCGAACTCGGCAAGCCGCCGAAATCGAGCCGGGAATTGTTCCGGCTGCTGCGCGAAGCCGAGTAAGCGCTGAACCACCTGTTTGATTGCCGTCTACCCCGGCCAGGACTAGACTAACCGAACTTAGTTCATATGGTACGGATCATGCACACCGTCAATATCCACGAAGCCAAGACCCATCTATCGCGCTTGGTCGAGCAGGCCGCCGCCGGAGAGCCGTTCGTGATCGCCAAGGCCGGCAAGCCGCTGGTCAAGGTGATCGCATTGACCGCTCCGGAGGCCGGACAACAGAAGCGGCTGGGCTTCCTGGCCGGCCAGATTGCCGTTCCTGACGATTTTGACCACATGGGCGGCGAGGATATCGAGCGGCTTTTCGGCGGCGAGGCATGAAGCTGTTGCTCGACACGCATCTGCTGCTCTGGGCGGCGGGCCTGCCGGACCGACTTTCCGTCGAAGCGCGCACCTTGCTTGAAGCGACGGAGAATGAATTGTTCTTCAGCGCAGCCAGTCTGTGGGAAATTGCCATCAAACGCGGCTTGGGACGTGCGGATTTCCAGGTCGATGTCAGGCTATTGCGCCGAGGGTTGTTGGAAAACGGCTACCGCGAGTTGGCTATTACCAGCGAGCATGCCCTTGCCGTCGATGGCTTGCCGAGCCTCCACAAAGACCCGTTCGACCGGATGTTGGTCGCGCAGGCCATGGTGGAAGGGGTCACATTGGTAACTGCCGATGCACTAGTTGCGCAGTATCCAGGACCTGTGAGGCGAGTATGAAATGGAATGATAAAAACAATTTCAGGGAACACAGACCCTCGTACTCAGGAGGGAGACATGAATAAGATACCAAGACTCAATCTTCGCAACACTCTGGCGCCAGTTACTCATGCCTTATTTATTGCAGGGTTGGTTATATTATTTCTATCTAGCAACACCTCTGGCAAACCCATTCATTTGGACAGCTCAACACTTTACAAGTCCATCGCAATATATGCGCTCGGCTATTTTTCAGTATTTGTTCAGTGGCTGCGCACGATCAAGTCCGACGAACCATATGCCGGCTTAGCTGATGATGTGCCCGCCTATTTAACCCAAAAGCTATGGGGCGAATATCCCTATTTGGGAACCTTTGGAAGATCGAACAAATCCAATCAAAGGCCCTCCAACATAAAAGCACACACCTACCAGGATATTGATGTTATAGGGAAATGCTTTAGGGACATATACATCTTGCATCTAAACAAATTTGCAATCCTATTGTTAGCGCTAGTTTGCATACTTCTGCCTTACATGCTCACAAACCAAGCTGCACCATCATTTTTATATTTTATATTTAACTCATCACTATTATTCACCATTTACATGTCATTCTTGATTATTGGCTGGTTGTCATCAAGCGCCTTGCTCACATTAAGAATTATTTTGTGGTTGCAATACAGGCATCAAATTTAAAGCTGCGACAGCACCGCGATCAATTTCAACCCCTCTCCATCACACCACTCAAATAAATAAGCCCCCTCACCTAGGAACCTTAGCATGTCCGCCCCCCTGCTGATTGCCAAGAACGATAAAGTCGAACTGGTCCTGCTGCCCCAGATGGCCAACCGCCACGGCCTCATCACCGGCGCCACCGGCACCGGCAAGACCGTCACCCTGCAGACCCTGGCCGAGCACTTCTCCAACATCGGCGTGCCCTGCTTCATGTCCGACGTGAAGGGCGACCTGTCCGGCATCGCCCTGGCCGGCGGCGGCAACGCCAAGGTCACCGAGCGGGTCGCCAAGCTGGGCCTGGGCGAGCATCCGTACCGGGGCCATCCGGTCACCCTGTGGGACCCGTTCGGGGAGACGGGCCACCCGGTGCGCGCCACCATCTCGGACATGGGGCCGCTGCTGCTGTCCCGCATGCTGGAACTGAACGACACCCAGGCCGGCGTGCTCAACCTGGTGTTCAAGGTCGCCGACGACAACGGCCTGCTCCTGCTCGACCTCAAGGACCTGCGCGCCATGCTCCAGTACGTCGGCGAGCATGCCAAGGACCTCACCACCGAGTACGGCAACGTCTCCAGCGCCAGCGTCGGCGCCATCCAGCGCGGCCTGCTGGCCCTGGAGTCGCAGGGCGGCGAGAAGATCTTCGGCGAGCCCATGCTGAACATCCAGGACCTGATGCAGAGCGAGCGCGGCCAGGGCGTGATCAACATCCTGTCCGCCGACAAGCTGATGCTGGCGCCCAAGATGTACGCCACCCTGCTGCTCTGGCTGCTCTCCGAGCTGTTCGAGAACCTGCCCGAGGCGGGCGACCTCGACAAGCCCAAGCTGGTGTTCTTCTTCGACGAGGCCCACCTGCTGTTCAACGACGCCCCGCCCGCCCTGGTCGACAAGATCGAGCAGGTGGTGCGGCTGATCCGTTCCAAGGGCGTCGGCGTCTACTTCGTCACCCAGAACCCGGCCGACGTGCCGGACAAGGTCCTGTCCCAACTGGGCAACCGGGTCCAGCACGCCCTGCGCGCCTTCAGCCCGCGCGACCAGAAGGCGGTCAAGGCGGCGGCCGAGACGATGCGCGACAACAAGGACCTCGACGAGGCCGCCGCCATCACCGAACTCGGGGTCGGCGAGGCGCTGGTCTCCTTCCTGGACGAGAAGGGCCGGCCCAACATCGTCGAGCGCGCCTTCGTCGTGCCGCCGGAAGGCCAGATCGGGCCGATCGACGACGCCACCCGCCGGCGCCTGGTGCAGGGCTCGCTGGTGGCCGGCGTCTACGAACAGACGGTCGACCGCGAGTCGGCCTACGAGGTCCTCAAGGCCCGGGCCGAGCAGGCGACGGCCAGGGCCCAGGCGGAAAGCCAGGCCAAGGCCGAGGCGCAATCGCCGATGGCCGGCGGCGGCATTCTGGGCGACCTGCTGGGCGGTGCCGCGGGCGCCGGCGGACGCCGGCGCGAAGGCGTCGTCGAGGCCCTGGCCAAGAGCGCCGCCCGCTCGATCGGCAGCCAGGTCGGACGCGCCATCATCCGCGGCGTGCTCGGCTCGATACTCGGAGGCAGGAAATGACCAAGGTGGTGCTCGACCCCAACCATTTCGACAGCAAGGCGCGCCAGTGGGACGCCAACCCGGTGTTCCGCGACCGGGCCGAGCGGATCGCCGCCGGCATCCGCGCCGAGGTCGCCCTGACCAGGGACATGGCGGCCCTCGACTACGGCTGCGGCAGCGGGCTGCTGTCCTTCCCGTTCAAGGACGAAGTCGGCCGCATCACCTGCAAGGACACCTCGGCCGGCATGCTCGACGTCCTGCGCGAGAAGATCGCCGAACAGGGCGTCACCAACATGACGGTGCGCCAGACCGACCTCACCGCCGACCCGCTGCCGGACGAACGCTACGACCTGATCTACTCGTCCATGACCCTGCACCACATCCCGGACACCGCCCACATCCTGGCGGTGTTCCACCAGTTGCTCAACCCGGGCGGCCACCTGTGCATCGCCGACCTGGACCGGGAGGACGGCAGTTTCCACGGCATCGAGGTGGACGTCCACCACGGCTTCGACCGCGACGCCCTGGCCGGCCTGGCGCGCGCCGCCGGCTTCCGGGACGTGCGCTTCCGCACGGTGTTCGAGATCGTCAAGGAGCGCGACGACGGCCAACGCGCCTATCCGGTGTTCCTGATGACCGCCGGGCGCGACTGACTCACAGCCGCCTGGCCATCCCCAGCCAGCCCATCAGCAGGCGCACCAGGCCGTACAGCGCCCAGGAGGCGAAGCGCACGTGCCACGGCACGTGGCTCCATTCGCGCCGCTGGATGGCGTGGGCACCGTCGGCCATGGCCTCGCACACGCGGGCATGCAGCGTTTCGGCAAAGCCGCGCTCGTAGACCACCACGTTGGCCTCTCGGGCCAGGAGCAGACTGAACGGATCGATGTTGCTGGAGCCCACGGTCGCCCAGGCGCCGTCCACCACGGCGGCCTTGGCATGCAGCTCGCTGGCGTGGAATTCGTAGATCTCGATGCCGTTTTCCAGGAAGTAGCGGTAGAGCGCGCGTTCGACCAGCTGGAACCAGCGGTGGTCGGTGCGCCCCTGCAGGACCAGGGTGACCCGTACCCCGCGCCGGGCCGCCTCGACCAGGGCCTGGCGGAAGCGGCGCCCGGGCAGGAAATAGGCGTTGGCGATGAGCACCTCCCGGCGCGCCGCGCGGATGGCGTCCAGGTAGGCCTCCTCGATCTCGCGCCGGTGGCGCAGGTTGTCGCGCTGCAGGAACTCGGCGACCTGGTCGCCGGCCGGTCCGGCGGCGACCGCCAGGGGCGGCGAGTGGTGCGGCCGGTGGCCGATGGCGCTCCAGCGCACCAGGAGCCAGAGCCGGCGCACCGCCGGATAGACGTCGGCCAGGAGCGGGCCCTCGACGCGCACCGCGTAGTCGTGCCGCTTGCCGGCACCCGGCATGGTGTTGGCGTCGTCGATGATGTTGATGCCGCCGACGTAGGCGACCCGGGCGTCGATCACCGCCAGCTTGCGGTGCATGCGGCGCAGGCGGTACATGCGCAGACGCCAGCTGCCCAGCTCGGGCCGGAAGAACATCAGGGCGACGCCGGCCTCGCGCAGGCGCGCCGCCAGGGGGGCCGGGAAGGTGCGGGCACCGAAGCCGTCCAGCAGGACCTTGACCCGTACGCCGCGCGCCGCGGCGCGGACCAGGGCCTCGGCCACGGCCAGGCCGGTCTCGTCCGGCTCGAAGATGTAGCTTTCCAGGTGGATCTCGCGCTCGGCCCGGTCCAGGGCCGCGATCAGGTCCGGGAAAAAATGCCCGCCACCGGCCAGCAGGGTGACCCGGTTGCCGGCGCGCCGGGTCATGCCGGCATCAGGCGGGCGGTGAGCGCGGCGTGGTCGGACAGCCTGCGCCAGGCGCTGCCGTGGTGGACCCGGGCGGAGGCGACCTGGAAGCCGCGCACGTAGATGCGGTCGAGGGCGAACATCGGCAGGACCGCGGGAAAACTCAGGGCCGGCCGGCCCTGGGTGCTCTCGAACACCTCGCGCAGGCCGAGTTCCTGGGCCAGGTAGCTGGGCATGCGCTGGCGCCAGTCGTTGAAGTCGCCGGCCATGATCAGGGGCGCGTCGTCCGGCACCAGGTCGCGGATGTGCTGGGAGATGCGCAGGACCTGCTGGCGCCGGCCCTGTTCGTTCAGGGCCAGGTGCAGGCAGATGGCGTGCAGCGGCTGGTCCAGGCTGGGCACGGCCAGTTCGCAGTGCAGCAGGCCGCGGCTCTCGAAGGCGTGGGCCGAGATGTCGACGTTGTCCCAGCGCAGGATCGGATAGCGGGCCAGGATGGCGTTGCCGTGGTGGCCATGGTCGTAGACGGCGTTCTTGCCGTAGGCGGTGTCGGTCCACACCCCGCCGGCCAGGAATTCGTGCTGGGGCTGGCTGGGCCAGTCCTGGAAGCGCTCGGCGCGGCCGGCGTGGAGGCCCTGGACCTCCTGCAGGAAGACGATGTCGGCGTTCAGGTCGCGCAGGCGGTCCTTGACCTCGTGCACCACCATGCGGCGGTTGAAGAAGGACAACCCCTTGTGGATGTTGTAGCTGGCGACGTGCAGCACGGGCAGCATGAAGCGTGTTCAGTGGCCGGCGGCCGGCTTGGCCTCGGGCTTGGCAGCCTCGGGTTCGGCGGCCTTGGCCTCGCTGGCAGCCGGCTTGGCCGGGGCCGCCTGCGGCACCATGACCTGCATGTTGTTCTTGATCATGTACTCGTTCATTTCCTTCCAGCCCGAGAAGACCGCCGCCTTGTCGGCGCGCGGGTTGAGGGCATAGCAGTCCTCGAGGCCGCGCCCGGCCAGGCGGCAGGCGCCGCCGACCGCCTTGCCCTCGGCCTCGACCTTGGCCGGATCGGGGATGCCCATGCGGTCCTTGAGCGCGTCGCAGGCGACCAGCGCGGGCAACAGCGCGACGATGGCGAGGCTGAGTTTCATGGCTGGCGACTCGTGAGCGGGATGGTCATCGCTGTGAATTATCGGCCAAGATCGCCGAGTCGGCGAATCGCCTCGGCGTTGCTGGCCGAGAAGCAGGCCTCGGCCGCCTCGCGCCAGGGCAGCCAGCGCCAGGCCAGGTGCTCGTCCGCGGCCAGGCGCACCGGCACCGGGGCCGGCAACTGCAGGCCGAACACGTGCTCGGTGTTGTGGCTGACATCGGGCGGGTAACGGTGCCGATAGCAATCGTAGATTTCGTACACGTTGCTGTAGCCCCAGTCGGCGAGGCCGCTGCCGGCGTCCAGCCCGGTCTCCTCGGCGACCTCGCGGCGGGCCGTCTCGACCAGGCTCTCGCCCGCCTCCTGGCTGCCGGTGACCGACTGCCACCAGCCCGGGTGGTCGGCGCGCTCGATCAGGAGCACCTGGCGGTCCGGGGTATGGATGACCACCAGGACGGAGACGGGAATCTTGTAGGCCAAGGGCGCGGCGCGGCCTCAGAACAGTTCGACGTCGTCGGCGCCGCCGGCTTCCTCGTGCTTGCGCTCGACGTACTGCTCCAGGGCCTGCTTGACGTCGCCGGTGGCGAGCAGGGTGTCGAACATCTCGCGCTCGTCCTCCATGGTGTAACGCGAGCGGATCTGGTCCTGGAGTTCGCGCCAGGCATGCGGATTGTAGAGACGGGCCGAGTCACCGACGATGCTGCCCAGGTTCTCCAGGCTGTGGCTGACGTGGGTGAGGCGCTGGCTCAGGCGGTCGTAGAACTGGAAGGCGACGATGGCCTGCTGCATCTGGCCGGAGACGCTGACCCCGAGTTCCTGCACCGATTGCTTGATCGGCGAGTCGGGCAGGCCGCCGGTCGCCTCGACCAGGCCCATCAGGTTGCCGTACATGTCGGTGAAGGTGTTGGTGAGCACCTCGACCGAACCGCCCGAGTCGCGCATCGCCATCTCCAACTGCGCGACCGCCAGGTTGAGCATCAGGATGGTTTCGCGGATCTGGCTCCAGTCGAGGTCGGGACGTGCCGCCGTCGAACCCGAAACGGTATGGCTCATGGTATCGGTCTCCTGGTTCTTGTTGTCGAACGTTGGAGGGATTCTACCCAGCAAATGCCCCGGCCACGACTACTTTTGTCCGCTTCCCGCCAGTCAGGCGGCCGCCCCCGGCACCGCGTTGCGCAGGCGGATGTGCAGCTCGCGCAGCTGTTTCTCATCCACCGCGTTGGGCGCGTCGGTCATCAGGCAGGCGGCGCGCTGGGTCTTCGGGAAGGCGATCACGTCGCGGATCGACTCGGCCCCGGTCATCAGGGTGACCAGGCGGTCGAGGCCGAAGGCCAGGCCGCCGTGCGGCGGCGCGCCGAACTGCAGGGCGTCGAGCAGGAAGCCGAACTTGTTGCGGCGTTCCTCCTCGCCGATGTTGAGGGCGGCGAAGACCTTCTCCTGGATCGCCTCGCGGTGGATACGGATGGAGCCGCCACCGACCTCCCAGCCGTTCAGGACCATGTCGTAGGCCTTGGACAGGGCCTGGCCCGGATCGCTCGCCAGGAGTTCCTCGTGGCCGTCCTTGGGCGAGGTGAAGGGGTGGTGCAGGGCGTCCCAACGCTTCTCGTCCTCGTTGTATTCGAACATCGGGAAGTCCACGACCCAGAGCGGCGCCCAGGCGCGGCCGTCGACGTGGCCCTTCTCGTGGCCGATCTTCAGGCGCAGGGCGCCGATGGCGTCGTTGACCACCTTGGCCTTGTCGGCGCCGAAGAAGACCAGGTCGCCGGACTGGGCGCCGGTGCGCTCGATGATGGCCTTGAGGGCCGCCTCGTTGAGGTTCTTGACGATGGGCGACTGCAGGCCGGCCTCGTTGAGCTGGCTGGCGTCGTTGACCTTGATGTAGGCCAGGCCCTTGGCGCCGTAGATCTTGACGAACTCGGTGTAGCCGTCGATCTCGCCCCGGGTCAGGGCGGCACCGCCGGGCACGCGCAGGGCGGCGACGCGGCCGTTGGGGTCGTTGGCCGGGCCGGAGAAGACCTTGAAGGCGACGTCCTTGACCGCGTCGGTGACCTCGGTGAGTTCCAGGGTGACGCGCATGTCCGGCTTGTCGGAACCGAACCGGGCCATGGCCTCGGCGTAGGCCATGCGCGGGAACGGCTCGGCCAGTTCGATGCCCTTGGCCTTCATGAAGGTCTCCCGGATCATGCCCTCGACCAGGGTCATGACGTCGTTCTCCTCGACGAAGGACATCTCCAGGTCGACCTGGGTGAACTCGGGCTGGCGGTCGGCGCGCAGGTCCTCGTCGCGGAAGCACTTGACGATCTGGAAGTAGCGGTCGTAGCCGGCCACCATGAGGAGCTGCTTGAACAGCTGGGGCGACTGCGGCAGGGCGTAGAACATGCCGTCGTGGACCCGCGAGGGCACCAGGTAGTCACGCGCGCCTTCCGGGGTGGAGCGGGTCAGCATGGGGGTCTCGACGTCGATGAAGCCCTGCTGGTCGAGGTAGTCGCGCATCAGCTTGGCGACCCGGTAGCGCAGCACCATGTTGGCCTGCATGGCCGGCCGGCGCAGGTCCAGGTAGCGGTACTGGAGGCGCACGTTCTCGGACAGGTTCTCGTCGTCGAGCTGGAACGGCGGCGTCAGGGACGGATTCAGCACCTCCAGGGTCTGGGTCAGCACCTCCACCATGCCGGTGGGCAGGTTGGCGTTCTCGGTGCCCTCGGGCCGGGCGCGCACCTTGCCGACCACCTTGAGGACGAACTCGGCGCGCACGTCCTCGGCGATCTTGAAGGCCTCCGGGGTATCGGGGTCGATCACCACCTGCACGGTACCGTCGCGGTCGCGCAGGTCGATGAAGATGACGCCGCCATGGTCGCGCCGGCGATGGGCCCAGCCGCACAGGGTGACGATGTTGCCGATATCCGAGGCGCGCACGGCGCCGCAATAATGACTACGCATGGTTCGTTGTTCCTAAGTTTGGCGCGTCAGTCGCCAGGGTAAGAATTGCTGCCGTTGCCCTGGGGCGCCACCACCCCCATGGACACGATGTATTTCAGGGCCATGTCGACGGAGACATCCAGTTCCACGGTCTCCGAACGCTTCACGTAGAAGTAGAAGCCGTTCACCGGGCTGGGCGCGGTGGGGATGAACACCGCCAGCCATTCGCCGCCGAGTTCGTCCCTGACCTCGATCGGCACATTGGTCTGGAAGGCCAGCGACCAGGCCTCCGGATGCGGGTAATGCACCAGCAGGACCTTGCGGAAGGCATGGCCGTTGCCCGACAGCAGGGTGTCGGACACCTGCTTCACGCTGCCGTAGATGGACTTCACCACCGGGATGCGGTTGAGCAGGCCCTCCCACAGCTTGAGCATGCGCTGGCCGAGCAGGTTGCCGGCCAGGATGCCGGTGACCAGGACGATGATGATGGTCAGCAGCACGCCCAGGCCGGGCAGCCGGAAACCGAGCAGGCGTTCCGGCCGCCAATGTTCCGGCAGCAGGAGCAGGGTCTGGTCCATGAAGCCGACCAGGGCGGTGATCACCCAGACCGTGACGCCCAGGGGCACCAGGATCAGCAGGCCGGTCAGGAAGTGGCGTTTGACGTGTGCGGTGGTCATAAGAAAGGAAACGGCCAAACGCCGGCGGCGTTTGGCCCGATCTCCCGGTCAGGTTTCAGTTCGAACCGGCGCAGGGACAGCAGCCGCCCTCGGCCGAGCAGGATTGCGGCTTGGCCCCCGAATTCTTGAAGTCGGTGGCGTAGTAGCCGCTGCCCTTGAGGGCGATGCCGGCGCTGGTCAACTGCTTGCCGAAGGTCTCGGCACCGCATTTCGGGCAGGTGGTCAGGACGGCGTCGCTGATCTTCTGCATCACGTCCTCGGCGTGGCCGCAGGACGAACACTTGTAGGCGTAGATGGGCATGACGAACTCCTAAAATTCCGTTTGGCGTCGATTATATCAACGGCATCTTATATTTAGGCAGTTGCGTGCGTTTCAATCACCAGCCCAGGCGCAGGGTGACGAAGGCTTGGCGCTCGGTATAGCTGGACATGGTGCCGTCCATGAACTCCAGGTGTTCGCCGTTCATGTTCTGCACCGTGAAGGCGATCTCGTTGCCGGCGTCCCGCTTGCCGAAGCGCTTGGCCAGCCGGGCGTCGAAGCGCTCGTAGGCCGGCTGGGTCTTGCCGTCGCCCAGCCAGACCATGTTGCCGACGTGGTAGTAGCCCAGGCTGGCCAGCAGGCCCCAGGGCAGTTCCTTCGACCAGAGCAGGCTGGTGCTGTGGCGCGGCGCGCTCTTGGGCACGTTCTCCTCGTCGTTGCCGAAGCCCGTGCCGCCGTCGATGAGGGTGGCGGCGTGGGCCAGGCGGAGGCGCCCGAAGACCGGATGGCGCCAGTCGAGGGCCAGTTCGGCACCCTTGGTATGGACCTCGCCGGGCAGGTTCTGGAACTCGCCGCCGGTCACCCAGATGATGTCGGAATAGGTCTCGGCGTAGATGCGGGCGTCGACCTGCAGGCCGAGCCCGGCGAAGCGGCCGACGTAGCCGAGGTCGCTGAAGCTGACCCGCTCGGGGTCGAGCGAGTCATAGGAGCGCAGGCCGGGGATCGGGACCGGGAGGCCGCCGGGCGTCGTGTAGACCTCATAGGCGTCCGACTCGAGCAGGGTGGTGGCCCGGTAGCCCTTGCCGACGCTGACCCGGATCGACTGGCTCGGTGCCACGGCGTAGTTCAGCGCCACGCGCGGCGAGAACAGCCAGCCGGTGTTGTAGTGCCGTTCCGCCATGCCGCCGACGTGCAGCAGCCAGTCCGGCGCGAAACGCCAGTCGAGGTTGCCGAACATCTGCCACTGCTCGCCGTCCAGCTTGCCCTCGCCGTAGAAGTAATGGGCCGACTCGACGCTGTCGCGGCGCAGGCCGGCGCCCCAGACCCCCTGCAGGGTGTCCGAGAAGGTGTGCACCTGCTGCCATTCCAGGTCGTCGCGCCGGATGTCGACGTCCAGGTTGGCCAGCACGTTGCCGTACAGGACCGGATACTCCTCCTGGAGGTCGCGCCGGTAATGGAAGAAGCGCATCGACCACTCCGACCCGGGCGCGTAGGTCTGGCGCCAGACCAGTTGCAGGAAATCGCTGGCCAGGTCGCGGTCGTGGTACGGCTCGCTGACCGGGTTCAGGGTGCTGCCGAGGCGGTCGTCGCCGCGCGTCAGGCCGAGGTCGGCGGTGAACTCGCCGTCGCCGCCGGGCCGGTAGGTCATGGCCGCCCACAGGGTCTGGCGCTTGTTGATCTCGCGGTAGTAGTGGTACGGCTCGGCCTTGTCGTGGAAGGGCTCGGCGCCCCGGCTGGAGGCGCTCAGGCGCCAGTCCAGCGACTCGCCGCGGCCGGCGATGCGGGCGTAGTTGTCGGTGAAGCCGCGCTCGCCGCGCGAGAACGCCACGCTACCGCCTTCGTCCTCGCCGGGCTGGCGGGTGATGATGTTGATCACGCCGTTGAAGGCCAGGGCGCCATAGCTGGCCTGGTTCGGCCCGCGCACGACCTCGACGCGCTCGATGTCCTCCAGGCGGACCGGCAGCGACTGCCAGTCGACGTCGCCGGTCACCGGGTTGACCACCGAGCGGCCGTCCAGCAGGACCAGCAGGGCATGCGGGTAGGACGAACCCATGCCGTGGTGGGCGACCACGGCGCCGCCCTTGGGCCAGTCCGCCACCTGGAAGCCCGGCACCAGGCGGAACAGGTCGTGGATCTCGGTGAAGCCGGAGGCCTGGATGGTCTCGCGGTCGATCACCGTGACCGGCGCGGCGGCGTCCAGGGTGGATTGGGCCAGGCGCGAGGCGGTCAGCACGGTGGGCAGGTCGGCCAGGAAGTAGTCCTCGGACGGCTCGGCCGCGGCGGCGGGGCCGGCGCCGCAGGCGGCCAGCAGGGACAGATAACCGATGGAACGTTTCATATCGCTTGCGTACCCATGCTGTGCAGGCGCATGTAGTCGACCTTGCCGCTGCCCAGCAGGGGCAGGCTCTCGACCACCTTGATCTTGCGCGGCACCGCGATCTCCGGATAACCGAGGCCGCGGGCGGCGGCGGCCAACTGCTCCCGGGTCAGGTCGGAATCCGTGGTGAACAGGACGATGGCCTCGCCGCGATGCAGGTCGCTGGTACTGGTGGCGGCATGCATGGCGTCGGCCGACACCGCGTGGGCGATGTTCTCCACCACCTCGAGGGACACCATCTCGCCCGCCACCTTGGCGAAGCGGCGCAGGCGCCCGACCACCGACAGGTAGCCGTCGGTATCGATGTCGACCACGTCGCCGGTGTTGTACCAGCCCGGGCCGAAGGCCGAGGCCGGCGGCTCCAGCTCGCCGGGACGGTCATAGCGGTAATAGCCGGACATCAGGTTCGGGCAGCGCACGTGCAACTCGCCGCCGCTGTTGATGCCGGGCACCACGGACAGGCGCGCCTCGATGCCGGGCAGGAGCCGGCCGACGCTGCCGTACCGGTTGCCGCCGGGCGGGTTGATCGAGAGCACGGGCGCCGTCTCGCTGGCACCGTAGCCCTCGATGATGTCGATGCCGAACTTCTCCTGCCAGAGCCGGCGCACCGGCTCGGCCAGGCGCTCCGCCCCGGCGACCAGGAAACGCAGGCTCGTGAAATCGTCCGGGCGGGCGTGGCGGGCATACTGGTTCAGGAAGGTGCCGGTCGCGAACAGGGCGGTGGGCCGCTTCTCGCGCACCAGTTCCGGGATCACCTTGTAGTGCAGCGGGCTCGTGTACAGGAGCAGGCGGGCGCCGGACACCATGGGGATGAGGACGCCGCAGGTCAGGCCGAAGGAATGGAAGATGGGCAGGCAGTTGAACATCTTGTCCGTGCGCCCGAAGCTGAACATCGCCAGGACCTGGGCGGCATTGGTCAGCATGGCCCGGTGCGACAGCACGACCCCCTTGGGCTTGCCTTCGGAACCGGAGGTGAACAGCACCGCGCCGGGGGCTTCCGGGTCGCCGGCCGGGACCGCGCGGAGCGGGAACCAGATCGCGTAGGCCATGAGCCAGAGCTTGTCCCGCCAGCCGAACTCGCCGCGCAGGTCCTCCAGGTAGACCAGGCGGACGTCGTGCAGGCGGGCCACCTCGTCGGTCAGGTTGGCCTTGGTCAGGAACGCCCGCGAGGTCACGATGGTGCGGATGCGCGCCGTGTGGCAGGCGTTCTGCATCCCCTCCGAACCGGCCGTGTAGTTGAGCATGCAGGGCACCCGCCGATAGGCGGAGACGCCGATGAGCAGGCACACGGTGGCGACCATGTTGGGCATCAGGATGCCGATGTGTTCGCCCGCGACGGCGATCCGGCTGGTCAGGCGGCCGAGCGCCAGGGACATCTTGACGAGGTCGCCGTAGCTGTAGGTCCCGGGCTTCATGTCCTCCCACTGGCCCGGCGTGTGACGACCGAACCGGCGCATGGCGCCGACCAGGGCGGAGAACAGGGTGTCGTTGGCGGGAGTCATGACCCTCACTCCTTGCTCAGAAGGTGTGCGTGTACTGGAGACTGAAGATGTCGACGGCGTCGTCGTATTCGCCGACCAGGTAGCCGGTCCCCAGGGAACCGCCGTTGATCGGCGCATCCGGCACGAACAGGTGGGCATAGCCGACGTCGACGCGGCCGTACTTGGCGAAGCGGTACTGCATGCCGAGCGCCAGCCAGGTCCGGTCCTCGTCCGGGATGCGGGGCGTGCGGTAGCTCTCGCTCACCGGCGACTGGTCGAAGGCGACGCCGAAACGCCAGGTCAGGGCATCGGAGGCGTGGTAGTTGAGGCCGACGGAGTAGCGCCAGACGTTGTCCCAATGCTCCGGCGTGGTCGACAGCACGGTGCCGCCGTCGCGCACCACGGTGAGGTCCTTGAACAGGGCCCAATGGGTCCAGGTCACGTCGGCGAGCAGGTCGATGCGTTCGCTCAGCTTGTGGAACAGGCTCAGCGACCAGGAGTCCGGCAGGGTCACCTTGGCGGTCACGTCACCGTCCGGCAGGTAGGGTTCGAGCAGCGCCGGCCGGTCGGAGAAGGCGACGGTGCCGTCCAGGGTGTACTTGACCCGGGAGCGGTAGCTCAGGCCGACGCGGGTATCCTTGACCGGCTCGAACAGCACGCCCAGGTTGTAGCCCCAGCTCCAGTCGTCGCCCTTGACGCGCGCCAGCCCCTCGACCCCCGCCACGGGGTTCCCGGTGGCCTGGTAGATCAGCGCGCTGTAGTTGGTCATGTTGGTCAGCTTGGCGTGGATGTACTGGGCATCCAGGCCGATGCCGGCCGACCAGCGGTCGTTCACCCGCCAGGCCAGGGTCGGATTGACGTTGACGGTCATGAGATCGGACGTCACGGCGTGGAAGCGGCCGATCCAGTCCCGGTCGTACTCGGTCTTGAGGCCGAACGGGGCGTTGACGCCGAGACCGAACTTCAGGTCCGGCTGGATGTCCATGGCGTAGTAGAAGTTCGGGCTGAAGCCCAGGCCACCGGCGTCGCCGCCCTCGCCGCCGCCGGCCTGCAGAAGCGCCGCGCTGCTGCCCTGGTCGTCGAACTTGGCCGACGGCCGGATGAAGTTTCCGGCCAACACCAGTTGGCGGCCCGGGAGTTTGGTCAGTCCGGCCGGGTTGAAGAAGATCGTGCTGGCGTCCTCGGCCACCGCGCCCTGCCCGGCGTAGGCATTGCCGAGGCCGCTGGCGTTCTGCTCGATGAGTGCGAAACCGGCCGCCTGGGCGCCGCCCGAGCACAGCAGCAGTCCGGCCAGGACTGCACGCGCGTGTATCATTTTATTGTCCCCTTCGCCTACGTAATCAACTCGTAATCAGCTCGTAATCATAACCCCAACCAGCGTTGGGCCATGCTCAGGCGGTCGCCCATGGCCGTCTCGTCGCGCACCTGGTCGCAATACATCAGCACCACCGTCCAGCGCCGCCGGTCGCGGCCGAGCAGGTCGCAGAACTCGACCTCGTCGCGGCCGTCCGGCTCGGGTTCCCGCAGCATCCCCATGGCGTCCAGCGCCATGCGCGTCCGTTCGATGCTGAGGTGGCGCTCGGGCGCCAACATCACGGCATCGAAGTCCTCGGCGTAACGGCGCAGGTCCAGCGTCTCCGTGACGCGGCCCAGGCGCTCCAGGGTGTCCTGCAGGCCGGCCTCGCATTCGGCCCGCCGCTCCGGCTTCGCGCCGTGCAGACGCGCCAGCCATTCGTCGCGCGCCAG
>NZ_SJZB01000041.1 GCF_004337445.1 Parasulfuritortus cantonensis
CATCAGCTCATCGAGGCCAAGGAAGCGGCCGACTCGGCCAGCCGGGCGAAGAGCGAATTCGTCGCCAACATGTCGCACGAGATACGCACGCCGATGAACGGCGTGCTCGGCATGGCGGAGCTGCTCATGGACACCCGCCTGGATGCCGAGCAGCGCGAATACGCCCGCATCATCCAGAACAGCGCCGCCTCGCTGCTCACCGTGATCAACGACATCCTGGACTTCTCCAAGATCGAGGCGCGCCGGCTCGACCTGGAGGAGATCGACTTCGACCTCCGGGCGATGCTCGAGGATACCGTCGACCTGTTCGCCATCCGGGCCGAGGAAAAGGGGGTCGAGCTGACCGGCGAGATTGGCCCCGAGGTGCCGGCCCAGGTACGCGGCGATCCCGGCCGGCTGCGCCAGATACTCAGCAACCTGCTCGGCAATGCGGTCAAGTTCACCGGCCAGGGCAGCATCGACCTGCGCGCCGAGCTGAGCCGGGAGAACGACGACCGCGTGCTGCTCCGGTTCACGGTGCGCGACACCGGCATCGGTATCCCGCTGGACAAGCAGTCGACCATGTTCCTGGCCTTCAACCAGGCCGACGCCTCGATCACCCGCAAGTACGGCGGCACCGGCCTGGGCCTGGCCATCTCCAAGCAGCTGGTCGACCTGATGGGCGGCGAGATCGGTTTCGACAGCCGGCCGGGCGAGGGCACCACGTTCTGGTTCACCGTCTCCCTGATCCGGCGGCCCGACGCCGGGATGGCGCCGGCCGCCACCGCCAGCGAGTTGGCGCGCCATGCCGGGACCCGCCTCCTGGTGGTGGACGACAACGCCACGAACCGGCGCATCCTGGCCACCTTCCTGGGCCGCTGGGGCTTCCGCCACGCCGAGGCGGATTCCGCCCGGGCCGGCCTCGACGCGCTCGAGGAGGCGGCGCGCGCGGGCGACCCCTACCGCCTGGCCATCGTCGACATGCACATGCCCGGGATGTCCGGCGAGGACATGGGTGCCCGGATCAAGGCCGACCCGGTTCTGGCCGCCACGCTGCTGCTCATGATGACCTCCGCGGGCCAGCGCGGCGACGGCCGGCGCCTGCACGACGAGGGCTTCGCCGGCTACCTGGCCAAGCCGGTCAAGAGCGACATCCTGTACGCCACCCTGGTGACCATCCTGGCCGGGCCGGTCGCGCGGCCCGACGCCGCGCCGCCGCCGCTGGTCACGCGCTACAGCGTGCAGGAACAGCGCCGCCTGCCCGGGCGCCTGCTCCTGGTGGAGGACAACCCGACCAATCAGAAAGTCGCCGAGGCCCTGCTCAGAAAGCTTGGCTATCATGACGTGACGGTGGCGGACAACGGCCAGGAGGCGATCGAGCGGCTCAAGCGGGACCACTACGACCTGGTCCTCATGGACTGCCAGATGCCGGTCCTCGATGGCCTCGAGGCGACCCGGCGGATTCGCGCCGCGGCGCCGGGCGAGTTCGACTGCCGGGTGCCGGTCGTCGCCATGACCGCCCACGCCATGGCGGAACAGAAACAGGAATGCATGGAAGCAGGCATGAACGACTATCTGAGCAAACCGGTCCAGCGCGAAGAGCTGGCGGCCATGCTGGCGAAGTGGCTGCCGACCGCAACGCCGGCGGCGCCGTCACCACCCGCACCGGTCGTGGCCGAGGTGCGCTCGGCGAGCTGGCAGCGCGCCGAGTTCATGGAACGGGTGATGGACGATGCCGGGCTGGCGGCCAGCGTGTTCGCCATCTTCGTCGGCGACCTCGACCGCCTGCTCGCTGAACTCGCCGAGGCGGGGCGGGCCGGCGACGCCGAGCGGTTCGCCTTCCACGCCCACGCCTTGAAGGGGGCCGCCCAGACGGTCGCGGCGACCGCCCTGTTCGAGGCCGCCCGGGAGATGGAGGGCCGGGCGCGCGCCGGACAACTGGCCGAAGCCCTGGCCCGCCTGCCCGACGCCGAGGCCGAGCGCCCGGTGCTGCGCCAGGTGGCGTTCGCGGAAGGCTGGCTGGCGGAGAGCGAGTCGGCGTGACGACGAACCGGCGGCCGTTCTTCCTCGACCTGCGCGTCATCGCCCTGCCGGTCGGCGGCTGGGTGTCCATCCTGCACCGCGCCAGCGGGGCCGCCCTGGCCCTGGCGGCCCCGGTCCTGCTCTGGCTGCTCATGCTCAGCCTGGCCTCGCCGGCCGGCTACGAGCGCGCGCGCACGTTCCTGGCCGGGGGCATCGGCGCCCTGTTCGCGCTTGCCGTGGCCTGGGCCACGCTGCACCACCTGCTGGCCGGCCTGCGCCACCTCGGCTTCGACGTCGGCCTCGGCGAGGCGCGCCTCGCGGCGCGCCGCTCGGCCTGGGCGGTGCTCGCCCTGGCCGTCGCCGGCACGGCCGGGCTCGCGCTCCGGTGGTGGCCGTGAAGACGGTCGGCGGCGCCCGCCGCGGTCTCGGCCTGTGGCTCGCGCAGCGCGCGAGCGCGGTCGTCATGGCGCTCTACCTGCCGGCGTTCCTGGCCTACGCCTGGGCCTCGGGCCCGCTCGATTACCCGGGCTGGCGGGCGCTGTTCGCGCCCCTGGCGAGCAAGGTCGCCGGCCTGCTGTTCGTCGCCGCACTCCTGCTGCACGCCTGGGTCGGCCTGCGCGAGATCTGCATCGACTACGTCCACCCCCTGGCCCTGCGGCTTCCGCTCCTGTTCCTGTTCGCGCTCGCCTACCTGGGCTGCCTGGCCTGGGCGGCGGACATCCTCTGGAGCGTTCCGGCATGATCGCCAAGCGGACGTTCGATGCGGTGATCGTCGGCGGCGGCGGTGCCGGTCTGCGCGCCGCCCTGCAGATGGCCCGGGCCGATCTCAAGGTGGCGGTCCTGTCCAAGGTGTTCCCGACCCGCTCGCACACCGTTTCCGCCCAGGGCGGCATCACCGCGGCCCTCGGCAACGTGTCCGAGGACGACTGGCACTGGCACATGTACGACACGGTCAAGGGCTCGGACTACCTGGGCGACCAGGATGCCATCGAGTTCATGTGCCGGAACGCCGCCAGCGCGGTGTACGAACTGGAGCACATGGGCCTGCCGTTCTCCCGTCTGGCCAACGGCAAGATCTACCAGCGCCAGTTCGGCGGCCAGTCGAAGCATTTCGGCGGCGAGCAGGCGGTGCGGACCTGTGCCGCCGCCGACCGCACCGGCCACGCGCTGCTGCACACCCTCTACCAGCGCAACATCGCCGCCCGCACGCAGTTTTTCGAGGAGTTCTTCGCCCTCGACCTGGTCCGCGATGCCGAGGGCTACGTCCTCGGCGTGGTCGCCCTGGAGATCGAGAGCGGCGAGCCCATGCTGTTCGAGTCGCGCGTCACCCTGCTGGCCACCGGCGGCGGCGCGCGCATCTTCCGCCATTCCACCAACGCCCACATCAACAGCGGCGACGGCCTCGGCATGGTCCTGCGCGCCGGGCTGCCGCTCGAGGACATGGAGTTCTGGCAGTTCCACCCGACCGGCATTCCGGAGGTCGGCTCCCTGATCACCGAGGGGGTGCGGGGGGAGGGCGGCTACCTGCTCAACAAGGACAACGAGAAGTTCATGGTGCGCTATGCGCCGAACGCCAAGGACCTGGCGTCGCGCGACGTGGTGTCGCGCGCCATCGCCCAGGAGATCCTGGCCGGGCGCGGCTGCGGTCCGCATGGCGACTACGTCCTGCTCAAGATCGACCACATCGGCGCCGACAAGATCAAGGAGCGCCTGCCGGGCATCCGCGAGCTGTCCATGCAGTTCGCCGGGGTGGATCCGTGCGAGGCGCCCATCCCGGTCACCCCGACCGCCCATTACATGATGGGCGGCATCCCGACCAATCTGCGCGGCCAGGTCGTGGCCCCCGAGCGTTATGGCCCGGAGGAGGCCGTGCCGGGCCTGTATGCGGTCGGCGAGTGCGCCTGCGTCTCCGTGCACGGGGCCAACCGGCTGGGCGGCAATTCCCTGCTCGACCTGGTGGTGTTCGGCCGTGCCGCCGGCGACCATGCCATCGAATACCTGCGCGAGAACCCCTTCCCGCGCGCCTTGCCGGGCGATTCGGTGGCCGCCAGCCTGGCCCGCCTGGCGCGCTGGGAGCGTCCCACGGGCACGGAACGCGTGCCGCAGCTGCGCGCCGAGATGCAGCGCATCCTGCAGGAACACTGCGGCGTGTACCGGCGGGCCGACCTGCTCGAAGCCGGCATCGCCAAGCTGGGCGGGGTCGAGGCACGCCTGGCGGACGCCTACGTCGAAGACCGTTCCAAGGTCTTCAACACGGCCCGCCTGGAGGCCCTGGAACTGGAGAACCTGTTGCCGGTCGCCCGCGCCACCCTGGTGTCCGCCCTGGCGCGCACCGAGAGCCGGGGGGCGCACAGCCGCGAGGATTATCCGGCCCGGGACGACGACCGCTGGCTGCGTCACACCTTGTACACCCGCGCGGCCGACCAGCTCGACTACAAGCCGGTCCGGCTGAAGCCGCTCACGGTCGAGACCTTCCAGCCCCAGGAACGGACCTACTGAGCCGCCGAGGCAGATGCGATGACAGACGGCCTCGCGCTTCCCAACTCCCCGTGTGCGTCGCCCGGCGGCCCGGCTGCTGCCGGCGCAGGAGGAGAGCAGGCATGAGATTCCGCATCTACCGCTACGACCCGGAGTCTGGCGCCCGGCCGCGCATGCAGGATTACGAGATCGCGTTCGACCCCGCCGGCAAGAAGGTGCTCGACGCCTTGATCGCCATCAAGGAGCAGCAGGACGAGAGCCTGGCCTTCCGGCGCTCCTGCCGCGAAGGGGTGTGCGGTTCCGACGGCCTCAACATCAACGGCGTCAACAGCCTGGCCTGCGTCACCGCCCTGGCGGGCCTGAAGGAGCCCATCGAGATACGGCCGCTGCCGCGCCTGGCGGTGATCCGCGACCTCGTCGTCGACATGGGCCAGTTCTACCGCCACTACCGTGCCGTCAAGCCCTACCTGATCAACCTCGATCCGGAGCCGGAATCCGAACGCCTGCAAAGCCCGGCGCAGCGTGCCGAGCTGGATGGCCTGTACGAGTGCATCCTGTGCGGCTGCTGCACCACCGCCTGCCCGTCGTTCTGGTGGAATCCGGACAAGTTCCTCGGCCCGGCCGCGCTGCTCCAGGCCTACCGCTTCGTCGCCGACAGCCGCGACCAGGCCGCCGACGAACGCCTGGACTACCTGGAAGACCCCTACCGGCTGTTCCGCTGCCACGGCATCATGAACTGCGTCGAGGTCTGCCCGAAGGGTCTCAACCCGACCGCGGCGATCGGCAAGATCAAGACCCTGCTGGTCAAGCGCTCGCTGTGAACGCCGAGCTCAACCGGCTGCGCTGGCGCTGCCAGCGCGGCATGCTGGAGCTGGACCACATCCTGCACGGCTTCCTGGAACGCCGCTACGCCACCGCGCCGGAGCCGGTCAGGGCCGCCTTTGCGACCCTGCTGGAGATGGAGGACGCCGATCTGTTCGATCTGGTGATGGGCCGGCGCGCCCCGGCGACTTCCGAGCAGGCCGGCCTGCTGGCGCTAATCCGCGGCCCGTACTGAGGCGGCGATCCCCTCCGCGGGCACCGGGGCCCCGAACAGGTAGCCCTGCATCATGTCGCAGCCGTGCACCCGGGCCAGGAAGTAGCGCTGCTCCTCGGTTTCCACGCCCTCGGCGACCACCCGCAGCCCCAGTATGTGGCCCAGGCTGACGAAGGCGGCGCAGATGGCGGCGTCGTTCTCGTCGGTCTCGATGTCCTTGACGAAGGAACGGTCGATCTTCAACTCGTCCAGGGGCAGTCGCTTCAGATAGGCGAGCGAGGAATAGCCGGTACCGAAGTCGTCGATGGAGAAACGGATGCCGCTGGCCTTGAGCACCTCCATGCGGGCCACCGTCTCGTCGATGTTGTCGAGCAGCAGGCTTTCCGTGATCTCCAGCACCAGGCGGTCGGGTGCCACCCCGGCCGCGTTCAGGTTGGCGAGCACCATGTCGACGAAGTCGGCGTGGTGGAACTGGCGCGCGCTGACGTTCAGCGACAGGGTGAGGTGCCGGGTGGCCGGTACGCCGGCCCATTCCTTCAGCTGCTCGCAGGCGCGGCGCAGCAGGTGCTGGCCGATGGCGACGATGAGGCCGGTCTCCTCGGCCAGGCCGATGAACTCGCCCGGCGCGACCAGGCCGCGCTCGGGGTGGCGCCAGCGCGCCAGCGCCTCGACCCCCAGCATGCGGCCTTCGGCGTCGACCTGGGGCTGGTAGTGGAACAGGAATTCACCGCGCAGGATCGCCCGGCGCAGCTCGCCCTCCAGCCGGGTACGCGACTCGACGGCCGCCTGCATGGCCGGGTCGAAGAACTGGTGCGCGTTGCGCCCGGCCGACTTGGCCTGGTACATGGCCAGGTCGGCGCGCTTGAGCAGTTCGTCGACGCCGACCGTCTTGTCCTGGAACAGGGCGATGCCGATGCTCGCCGTGGCATGGTGTTCGACGGCACCCAGGTGGTAGGTCCTGCGCAGGGTGTCGCTGACCTTTTCGGCCACCAGTTCGGCCTGGCCGGCGGCGGCGTCGGGCGAGGCGTCGAGGCCTTCCAGCATGACCACGAACTCGTCGCCGCCCAGCCGGGCCACGCTGTCGCCCTCGCGCATGCAGGCCTGCAGGCGATGCGCGACCTCGATCAGGAGGAGGTCGCCGATGTCGTGGCCGTGGCTGTCGTTGAGCAGCTTGAAGTTGTCCAGGTCGATGAACAGCAGGGCGCCATGGCGCCGGTTGCGTGCGCTCATGGCCAGGGCCCGCGACAGGCGGTCGATCAGCAGGCGGCGGTTGGGCAACTGGGTGAGGGCGTCGTAGAAGGCCAGGTTGCGGATGGTCTCCTCGGCCAGGCGGGCCTCGGTGATGTCCTGGCCGATGCAGGAGATGCCGACCGGCCGGCCGTACTCGTCCGGGATGACCATGTTGGCCCAGCGCACCCAGACCCGGCGGCCGTCGCGGGTCATGTTCTCGTTCTCGTTGTGCTGGAAATCCTCCGGGTGGCTCAGGATCGCGTTGATCAGGCGGCCCAGGTCCCGGTCCGAGTCGGACTCCCGTTCCGGCACGATGGTGCCGACGACGTGGCGGCCGAGTATCTCCTCGGCCTGGTAGCCGAAGAAACGCTCGGCGTATTCGTTGAAATAGGTCACCGTGCCGTCCAGGCCCACGCGCAGGACGATGGCATTGGCGTGCTCGACCAGTTCGCGGTACTTCGCCTCGCTCTCCTGCAAGGCTTGCTCGGCGAGTGCCCGTTCGTGGTTCTCGCGGCTGAGCTGGCGGTTCAGGCCGCGCACCTTGAACAGCACGGTCAGGGCGCCGGCCAGGAGGGCGGCCAGGCCGGCGAGGCTCCAGGGCACCCAGGCCGGGGTTTGCGGCGGGCTGGTGTCGTAGATGAACCCGGTCAGGTCGAAATCGGCCGGCAGCTTGTCCTGGCCGGCGTACACCTCGACGACGTGGCGCCAGCGGCCGGGGCTCTGGTAGCCGGGCTCGACGATGTCGGGACGGGTCAGTTCGCGGATCTGGGCGGCCTCGAACAGGAGATGCTCGCGCGACTTGCCCTGGCTGTTGTAGCGGTCGAGGATGAGGTCGACGACGGTCTCCGGATGGCCCAGCGCGTAGACCAGCCCCTTCAGGGTCGCGGCCCGGAATGCCTTGACCATGTCGGGATGCGCCTGGATGGTCGCCGCCGTGGTGAACAGCGTGTTGCCGTACAGGTCGATGCCGGCCGAGCGGGGCGTCAGGATCAGGTACTCGTGTTCATGGCCACGGATCCAGAACGGTTCGTTGGACAGGTAGACGACCTTGGCGGCGACCTCGCCGCGGTCGAGCGCGGCCATGGTCCAGTCGGTCTGCTCGACCAGATGGATGCGCGCGCGCGGGATGCCGGCCGCCAGCAGGTAGGCCTCGATCTCGTCCCGGCTGTGCGGGTCCGCGGCGACCGGCCGGCCGGCCAGGTCGTGCACGCTTTCGACGCCGTTGCGGCGCAGGGCGAGCAGGGCGATCGGCGAATGCTGCATCAACGCCGCCAGGCTGACCACCGGCCGGCCGCGGTAGCGGTCGACGACGAGTGCCGAGGTGCCGACGCCGAAGTCGGCATGGCCGTCGCACACCTCGCCGACGGCATCGATGCCGGGGCCGCCTTCCTTGATGGTGACGTCGAGCCCGGCCTGGCGGTAGTAGCCCTGGTCGAGGGCGGCGTAGAAGGCGGCGAACTCGAACTGGTGCTTCCAGATCAGTTGCACGGACACCGGCACCGGGGCGGCGCCCAGCGGCAGGGCGAGCAGGCAAAGCCGGAACGCGAACAGTAGGAGGACGAGGCGCCGTGGCGCGGTGATTGGAAGCATCGGGGCGGGCAAAATGCGCGGGGCGCGGGGTGCCGGTCGAATCCGGGACGGGACTGTCGAGACGAAAATGATACTTGAAGCGGCGCGCTCGGTGCAGCCGGTGGAAAAACTGCCCGGATCGGGCCGGATTTTCATACAATCGTTCTCAATCGTGTTCCTCAACGGGTATTTCGTCATGAGCCAACGTACCGTCACCCTCACGTTCAACGATACCGGCCACAGCATCGAGCTGCCGATCATGCAGGGCAACCTCGGGCCCGACGTGATCGACACCCGTTCGCTGAGCAGCCAGGGCATCCTGACCTACGACCCGGGCTTCATGTCGACCGCCAGTTGTTCGTCCAACATCACCTACATCGACGGCGATGCCGGGCTGCTGTACTACCGCGGCTACCCCATCGAGCAACTGGCCGAGCATTCCGACTTCCTGGAAGTGGCCTACCTGCTCATCCACGGCGACCTGCCCAATGCCGAGCAGAAGGAGAAGTTCGTCAACACGGTCACCCGGCACACCCTGCTGCACGACCTGATGTCCAACTTCTACCGCGGCTTCAGGCGCGACGCCCATCCGATGGCGGTCATGGTGGGTACCGTGGGCGCCATGTCGGCGTTCTACCGCGACTCCTCGGATTCCTTCGACGCCAAGCAGCGCCAGGTGGCCGCCTACCGGCTGCTCGCCAAGGTGCCTACCATCGCGGCCTGGAGCTACAAGTACAACGTCGGCCTGCCGTTCATGTATCCGCAGAACCGCTTCAACTACGCCGAGAACTTCCTCTACATGATGTTCGCGACGCCGGCCGAGGACTATGAGCCCAACCCCATCCTGGCCCGTGCCCTCGACCGCATCTTCGTGCTCCATGCCGACCACGAGCAGAACGCCTCGTCGTCCACCGTGCGGGTGGTCGGTTCCTCGGGCGCCAATCCCTTCGCCTGCGTGGCGGCCGGCATCGCCTCGCTCTGGGGCCCGCTGCACGGCGGCGCCAACGAGGCCACGCTGACCATGCTGGAGGAGATCGGCGACGCCTCGCGCATCGGCGAGTACATCCGGCGTGCCAAGGACAAGACCGACTCGTTCCGCCTCATGGGCTTCGGCCACCGGGTCTACAAGAACATGGACCCGCGCGCCGCCATCATGCGCCAGACCTGCCACGAGGTGCTCAACGAGCTGGGCCTGCACGACGACCCGCTGTTCAAGCTGGCCCTCGAGCTGGAGAAGATCGCCCTCGAGGACGACTATTTCGTCGAGAAGAAGCTGTATCCCAACGTCGATTTCTATTCCGGCATCGTCATGCGTGCCATGGGCATCCCGAACTCCATGTTCACCGCCATCTTCGCCCTGGCCCGCACGGCCGGCTGGGTGGCCCAGTGGATGGAGATGGTGTCCAGCGTGGAGCAGCGCATCGCGCGTCCGCGCCAGCTTTACACCGGTCCCGTCCGGCGCGATTTCGTCCCCATGGAACAGCGCACCTGATGCACGCCGGTTCCCCCGCGTCGCCGGTGCCGCCGGTTCCGCGGGCCGGCCCGCCCGGGCCGGGGGAACGGGGTTGTCGGGCCGCGGAGCGGCTAAGTCATGATTCTTTCGACCGCCTATTACGGTGCCAGCGCCGAATACCTGGCCGCCCTGGCCGACCCGGAACCGGTGCCCGCGCCGATGCCGGCGCCGCCGCCTGCCGGCCTGCTGGCGTTCCCGTCGCCCGAGTACCCGCTGCCCAGTTGCGACAACCGCCAGGTCGCCGTGCTGCAGCTCATCAACGCCTGGCGTTTCCACGGTTTCCGGAGCGCCGACCTGGACCCGATCGGCCATCGCGAGGCCGTCGCGGTACCGGAACTGTGCCCGTCCTACCACGGCCTAGACGACGCCGACCTGGGTGCGGAGTTCGACACCGGCTCCCTGGCCGGCCCGGCCCGCGACAGCCTGGCCAACATCGTCGCCCGCCTGCGCCGTGCCTACGGCGGCACCCTGGGCGCCGAGTACATGTATCTCACCGACACGGTGCGCAAGCGCTGGCTGCAGCAGCGCCTGGAGACGGACGCCGACTGGCAGGCCCCGGACGGCGCCCGCCGGCGCTGGCTGCTCGGCCAGCTGACCGCCGCGGAGACCCTCGAAAAGGTCATCCATACCCGCTACGTGGGCCAGAAGCGCTTTTCCCTGGAAGGCGGCGAATCGTTCATCCCGCTCCTCAACTACCTGCTCGAACTGGCGGCCGGGGCGGGCGTCGAGGAGGTCGGCCTGGGCATGGCCCACCGCGGCCGTCTCAACGTCATGCACAACGTCCTCGGCCGCTCGGCGCTGACCTTCTTCGACCACGAGGACAGCGCGGTGCCCGAGGGCGCCCTGACCGGCGACGTCAAGTACCACCAGGGTTACGCGCGCGAGGTGGCGACCCTGGCCGGGCCGATCCGGGTCGCCCTGGCCTTCAACCCCTCGCACCTGGAGATCGTCGGCCCGGCCGTGCTCGGCTGGGTGCGCGCCCAGCAGCAGAAGCGCGCCGACATGGACGGCGGCAAGGTCCTGCCCATCCTGGTCCACGGCGATGCCGCCATGGCCGGCCAGGGCGTGGTGATGGAATCGCTCAACATGTCGGCGACGCGCGGCTTCACCACCGGCGGCACCATCCACGTGGTGATCAACAACCAGATCGGCTTCACCACCTCCGACCCGCGCGACGTCCGCTCCAGCCTCTACTGCACCGACGTCATGAAGATGATCGAGGCGCCCGTGCTGCACGTGAACGGCGACGATCCGGAGGCGGTCCTGCGGGCCGTGCGTCTGGCCTTCGACTACCGCATGGCCTTCCATCACGACGTCGCCATCGACCTGGTCTGCTACCGGCGCCTGGGCCACAACGAGCAGGACGAGCCCATGGTCACCCAGCCGGCCATGTACCGGCGCATCCGCGAGCACCCGCCCGTGCGCGCCCTCTATGCCGCCGCCCTGCGGCGTGCCCGCGAGCTGCGCGCGGGCGAGGAAGAGGCGATGGTCGAGTCCTGCCGGACGGCGTTCGACGCCATGCCGGAGGCGCCCGAGCGCCCCTACACCCCCTACATCGCCGACTGGCGGCCCTACCGCGGCAACGACTGGCGCGCCCCGGCGGCCACCGCCATGGCGCTCGACCGCCTGCAGGCGCTTGGCGCCCGCCTGGCCGAGGTGCCGGAGGGTTTCGAGCTGCATCCGCGCGTCATCATGGTCCTGGGCAACCGGCGCCAGATGGCCGAGGGCCGCCTGGCGGTGGACTGGGGCATGGCCGAGTCGCTCGCCTACGCCGGCCTGCTCGGCGAAGGCCACGGCGTGCGCCTGACCGGCCAGGACTCGGGGCGCGGCACCTTCTTCCATCGCCACGCCGTGTTGCACGACCAGAACCGCCAGCGCTGGGACGCCGGCGTCTACCTGCCGCTGCAGAACCTGGCACCCGACCAGGCCCGTTTCCTGGTGGTGGATTCCCTGCTCTCGGAGGAGGCGGTGCTGGCGTTCGAATACGGCTACGCCAGTTCATCGCCGGCCGAACTGGTGGTCTGGGAAGCCCAGTTCGGCGATTTCGCGAATGGCGCCCAGGTCGTGATCGACCAGTTCGTCGCCGCCGCCGAGGCCAAGTGGGGGCGCCTGAACGGCCTGGTCATGTTCCTGCCGCACGGCTACGAGGGGCAGGGGCCGGAGCATTCCTCCGGGCGCATCGAGCGCTTCCTGCAACTGGCCGCGCAGGACAACTTCCAGGTCGTCCAGCCCTCCACGGCGGCGCAATTCTTCCACCTGCTCCGGCGCCAGGTCCTGCGCCCCTACCGCAAGCCGCTGGTGGTGTTCACGCCCAAGAGCCTGCTGCGCCATCCCGACGCCGCCTCCGACCTGGCCGAGTTGGCCGAGGGCGCCTTCCGGCCGGTCCTGGGCAGCGCCGAGGCGGCCGAGGACCCGGCCGTCACCCGCCTGGTGGCCTGTAGCGGCCGACTCTATTACGACCTCGCGGCGCGCCGGCGCGAGCGCGGCCTGCGTCAGGTCGGCCTGATCCGCATCGAACAGCTGTACCCCTTCCCCGACCTCGAACTGGTCGCCGAGCTGGACCGCTACCCGAACGCCGAGGAGCTCGTCTGGGCCCAGGACGAGCCGCAGAACCAGGGCGCCTGGCGCTACATGGCCTGGCGCCTGCGCCAGGCCATCGACTTGCCGGTCCGCTATGCCGGCCGGCCCGAGTCGGCTTCGCCGGCGACCGGCTTCGCGAGCATGCACAAGGCCCAGTTGGAGGCCATCCTGGAGACCGCCCTGGGGCGCTGATCCGGCATCATGGCCATGCGCGGCTACTCCAGCATCAGCTTCAGGCTGTCCTTCCTGATCGCCCTGCTCATCCTCGCCACCGGCGGGTTGATCGGCTGGCTCAGCATCCACCAGTTCACGCGGGACATGGAGAACACCGAGCGGCGGGCGCTGAACTATTCCGCCCGCGCGGTCGGCGAGCACTTCCGCGACGCGGTGGTCAAGCAGCTCAGCCGCGACGTGCTCACCCTGGACGGCGAGCCGGACCTGGCCCGCCTGGGCGTATGGGCACGGGCCGGACGGCCGACGGCGGAGACGCGCCGGCATGTCCGCGAGGTGTTCGACGCCCTGATCCGGAACCGCCCGGAATACCTGAGCGTGCACTTCGTCGGCGTCGGCGACGGCGGCCGCGAACTGGTCCGGGTCCAGCGCGATCCGGCGACCGGGGCGATCGGCGGCGACGACGGCGTCCTGCCGCGCCTGGGCAACCGTCCCGAGTATCGGCTCGGCATCGCCCTGCCGTTCGGCGAGGTCTATTTCAGCGATATCGGCCTGCGCCGGGAGGCCGGCCGCATCGCCACCCCGCACCGGGTGGTCATCCGGGCGGTGACGCCGGTGCACGACGCCGACGGCGAGCCGCTCGGCATCGTCATGATCGAGCTGGACATGTGGTCGGTATTCGAGGAGATGCGCCGCACCCTGCTCGCGGAGGAGGGCTACTACCTGTTCAACGAGCGCGGCTATTGCCTGGTCGCCCCGGCCGGGCAGGCCTGTGGCTTCGGCTTCGAGTTTCCCGGGGTCGGCGAGGGTGCGGAGCTCGACCGCTACCTGCCCACGCTCGGGCGGGTGATCCTGAACGGCATTCCCGAGGAGACGACCCTGGTCGACCGCCTGGCCCGGCCGCGGCCGGTGGTGGTCGGGGCGCGCAGCCTGGCCCTGGACGGCGGCCTGACCGAACGGCGCATCGTCCTGGTGGTCACGGCGCCGTACGAGACCGGTGCCGTGACCCTGGCGACGGCGGGCCGGGCCGGCGTCACGACGGTCCTGCTGCTGCTCGCCGGCAGTCTGCTGGCCTGGCTCGCCGTACGCGGCATCACCCGGCCGCTACGCCAGATGACGGCCTCGGTCGAGGCCTTCGCGGCCGGCCGCGGCGACCTCGACCTGGCCAGCGACCGGAGCGACGAGGTGGGCATCCTGGCGCGCGCCTTCGTGGCCATGCGCGGCCAGGTCCGCGAGCGCGCCCAGCGGGAGGCGGAGGAGCGTTCCCGACTGATGGTGGAGAGTGCCAACACGGGCATCTTCGGCCTCGACCGCGAGGGCCGCATCAGCTTCGTCAACCCGGCCGCCGAGCGCATGCTCGGCTACAGCGCGGCGGAGATGCTCGGCCGCTCCGCCCATGATCTCTTCCATTCCCGGCGCGCCGACGGCTCGGTCTATCCGGTCGACGAGTGCCCGAAGACGGTCGCCATCCGGACCGGCCAGTCGCAGCGGGCGCCCGAGGAGGTGTTCTGGCGCAAGGACGGCAGCGCCATGCCGGTGTCCTACACCGTGGCGCCGCTCAAGCGCGGTTCGGGTGAGGAGGGCGTGGTCGTCACCTTCGAGGATCACACCCAGGAGGCGGCGGCGCGCCGGGCCCTGATCGAGGCCAAGGAGGCGGCCGAGGCGGCGACCAAGGCCAAGAGCGAGTTCCTGGCCACCATGAGCCACGAGATCCGCACCCCGATGAACGGCGTCCTGGGCATGGCCCAACTGCTCGAGGAGACCGAGCTGGACACCGAGCAGCGCGACTATGTCGCCACCATCACGCAGTCCGGCAACGCCTTGCTCACGGTGATCAACGACATCCTCGACTTCTCCAAGATCGAGGCCGGCCGCCTGGGCCTCGATCCGATCGCCTTCGACCTGCGCCGGTCGGTCTACGACGTCGCCCGCCTGCTCATGCCGCGGGCCGCGGAAAAGGGCCTGGAACTGGTGGTCGGCTACGACGAGGGTTGCCCGGTGCAGGTGCTCGGCGACGCCGGCCGGGTCCGCCAGGTCCTGCTCAACCTGGCCGGCAATGCGGTCAAGTTCACCGAGCACGGTCACGTCCTCATCGAGGTGCATTGCGAGGCGGAGCCGAACGGCGACCGCATCGGCGTCCGCATCGCGGTCTCGGATACCGGCATCGGCATCCCGCACGAGGTCCAGGAACGCCTGTTCGAATCGTTCACCCAGGCCGACTCCTCGATGTCGCGCCGGTACGGCGGCACCGGCCTGGGCCTGGCGATCAGCCGCCGCCTGATCGGCCTGATGGGCGGCGAGATCGGCCTGGACAGCGAGCCCGGGCGCGGCTCCACCTTCTGGATACGGCTGTCGCTGCCGGTCGTCAGCGCCATCCCGACCCTGCCCGCCGCCGAATTGCGCGGCCGGCATGCCCTGGTGGTGGACGACCTCGAGGTTAACCGGCGCATCGTCGAACGCATGCTCGAGCACTTCGGCATGACGGTCGAACATGCCGACAGCGGTGCCGCCGCGCTCGACCGCCTGCACGGGATGGCGACGGGCGGCCGCCGCTTCGACGTTGCCATCCTCGACTTCATGATGCCGGCCATGGACGGCGCCGGGCTGATCCGGAGCATGCGCGCCGATCCCGACCCGGCCATCGCCGACCTGCCGGCGGTGCTGCTCTCGTCGTCCGGCCAGAAGGGCGACGCCGACTACTACCGCCGGCTCGGCTTCAACGGCTACCTGCCCAAGCCGGTCGAGGCGGGCAGCCTGCAGCGCGTGCTTGCGGCCGTGATGGGGCTGGCCGGGCGGCGCGAGCACCTGGTCACCCGACACCTGGTCGAGGAGGCCGCCGCCAGCGCCGCCGGAGCGGCCGCCCTGCACGGCCGGGTGCTGCTGGTCGAGGACGTGCCGACCAACCAGAAGGTGGCGACCCTGATGCTCAAGCGCCTGGGCCTCGGCGTCGAGCTCGCCGAGGACGGCGCCCAGGCGCTGCAGGCATGGCGCGCGCGCGACTACGGCCTGATCCTGATGGATTGCCAGATGCCGGTCATGGACGGCTACGAGGCGAGCCGGGCCATCCGGCGCCTGGAGGCGGAGTCGGGGCGGCCGCGTACCGCCATCGTCGCCCTCACCGCGCACGCCCTCCCGGCCGAGCGCGACCGCTGCCTGGAGGCCGGCATGGACGACTTCCTGTCCAAACCGTTCAAGCCCGACGAGCTTGCCGGCGTCCTGGCGCGCTGGCTGCCCGGTTCCGATCTTCCCCCTGCCCAGGGACCGGCCGCCGCAGCGGGCGCCGGGACGGCGGCGGGCGTCCTCGACGCCACGGTCCTGGCTGAACTGCGCGAGGGCCTGGGCGACGATTTTCCCGCCATGGTGAAGGTGTACCTGGACTCGACGCCGGGCCTGCTCGCCGAACTTACCGCGGCGGTCGCCCGCGCTGACGCCGCGGAGGTGGCCCGTCTTGCGCACGGACTGCGTTCGTCGAGCGCCACCTTCGGCGCCCTGCGCCTGGCCGAACTGGCCCAGGCCCTCGAGACCCACGGCCGCGCCGGCGAGGTTGCCGACGCCGTATTCGCCGACCTGGAGGCCGAAGCGGCCCGGGTCGCCCAAGCCCTCACCAGCTTACCGAAAGAACTTTGACCATGTGGTTCAGAAACCTGCAGCTGTATCGCCTGCCGGCCGGCACCCGGCTGGATCCCGAAACCCTGGCCGGCAAACTCGCCACCCGGCCGTTGACGCCCTGCGGCGGGCTGGACCGGCAACACCTGGGATGGCGCCCGATCCGCGCCGAGGAAGACTACGTCTTTGCCCTGGACGGCCAGGTGCTGATCGCCCTGGGCATCGAGGACAAGCTGCTGCCGGCCTCGGTGGTCAAGCAGATGGCCGAGGAAAAGGTGGCCGAGGTCGCCGCCGCCGAGGGCTACCGCCCGGGCGCCAAGCGGCGCCGCGAGATACGTGAGCAGGTCGAGGACGACCTGCTGCCGCGGGCCTTCAGCAAACGCACCACCGTGTATGCCTGGCTCGACCCGGTGCACGGCTGGCTGGCCGTGGACGCCGCCAGTACCGGCAAGGCCGAGGCGGTGGTCAAGCTGCTTGGCGAGAGCGCGCCGGAATTGGCGCTCACCCTGCCGCACACCCAGCTGTCGCCCGGCGCGGCGATGACCGGCTGGCTGGCGGCGAACGAGGCCCCGAGCGGTTTCAGCATCGACCGCGATTGCGAACTGCGCCTGCCCGGCGAGGACCGCGCCACGGTGCGCTACGTCCGCCATGCCCTCGATGGCGAGGAGATCGGCGGCCATATCGCCGCCGGCAAGCAGGCGACCCGGCTCGGCCTGACCTGGTCGGATCGAATCTCCTTCATCCTGACCGACAAGCTGGAGATCAAGCGCCTGCAGTTCCTCGACATCCTCAAGGAGGCGAGCGAACAGGCGGAGGACGCCGAGGCGATGTTCCACATCGAATTCGCCCTGATGACCGGGGAACTGGCCCGCCTGCTCGCCGATCTGGTCGACGCCCTCGGCGGCGAAGCCGAGTAGGGCGGCCACCGGGGACGCCGCCACCGACCCCGCGGCGGCGTCCGCGGGGCGGCTGCGGGCAGACCGGTGCCCGTGGCGCGCACGCGCGAAGCCGGCCCGGCCCCGGCCGCCATCCGGCTGTACAGCGCCCCGCCCGATGGGCGGCCGGGGACACCCGCGCGCAACCTCCCGCTGCAAACCGTGCGCCGGATTGGAACGGAAATTGCACGTATCCCCCTTGACTACCGGTTCGAGTGGAAAACCAAGTAGTTCTGTCGGGTACGGTGCAAACATTTCGGACAAATGCCCGACAACCGACAAAACCACTCAAGTATTGTGGTTATATTTTCATCTGAGAGGAGAAGTTGAAATGAACGAGTTCTACGTGGAAAGGCTCCCGAACGAAAACGGTGACCATGTTGTTCACAAGCACGGCTGTCCGTCGCTGCCGGCGAAGGAAAAGCTGCGTTACATCGGCGTCCGCAGCAGCATGGCGGCGTCGCTTCGGGAAGCGGCCCATTTCTGGTACTCCAGTTCCGCCGCGTGCCCGCACTGCATGGGGAGTTGAATGAAGCTCCGGCAATGAGCTGAGTTCGCGCCCATGAACTGGTCGATCAGGCGGCAGGCTCGCCTGCATCGACCAGTTTTTCCGGTCGCTCCGCCGACCCATCCGACCTGATCGGGTTTGATCGCCGTCGGCGACGCCCGGTCCGCTGTCTCCGCCCCCCGCCCGGTCGACGCCGGCATGGCGGCCCCTTCAGATCACATCCCCACCCTGTTGTTGACGCGGCCTGCCGCCTTCGGCGCCGGCCCGCGAACGCGAGGCGATGGTTGTCGCAGGCCGCCATCCCGACCGCCCGAATCCCCGGCACGGGCCGACCCGGATGGGTCGGGGCGCGCGCGCCTACCGTTGCCCGAGGGCGAAAAAAAACCGCGCCGGAGCGCGGTTCTGGAAAGGGCGGCCGGAGGCCGCCGGGTCATCACCGTCAATCGCCGTTGGGGCCGTTGTGGCAGTCGTAACAGGTCACCTTCTGGCCGGCACTGTAGGTTACGGTCTTGCCTTCCACGCTGAAGCTGCGCGCCGCCTTGGCCGTCGACAGGGCGCTGCCGCGGTAGTCGGCGCCGTGGCAATAGGCGCACGCGGTCTTGTTGCTCTCGGCGTAGGACTCGTGGCCGCTCACCCAGGCGGAGCCGATCGTGTGCATGCCGTGCGGGCCGCCGGTGGCGGTGAGCGGAACGCTCTTGTGGCAGGCACTGCACTCACCGATGGTGCCGCTGCGGCCCTGCACGTCGTTGGCCAGGACGTTGTCGTTGCGGTGGCTGCTCGGGTACTCGGCGTGCGTGGCGCCGTGGCAGGCCTCGCACTGCAGGCTGCCGTGACCGCTGCTGAACCGGTACAGCGAGAAGCCGGCGGCCGGGGCGTTGGCGTTGGTGGCGTACCGGTTGTCCAGCCAGACCTTCAGGATGCCGGTGCTGCTCACGGCGCTCAACTCGCGCTGGCCGTCGTGGTGGCAAGCCTGGCAATTGGGTTCGTCCAGCCAGCCGACCCGCCCTGACCGGCCGACGTTGGACATGGTGCCGTGGCAGCTCTGGCAGTCGATCGTGGGCTTGCCGTTGGCGTCCACCGCATTGCCCATGACGCCGCGCAGGCACTTCGTCTCGGAGCCCGGGTGGCACTGGTAGCAGGACGAGCGGTTGGTGATGCTGTCGAGCATCACGCCGCTGGCCGGGTCCTTGACTGTGGCGTGGTGGCCGTGGATCGCCTCGGTAAGCGGCTTGATGCCGGCGACGCCGGTGCCGGCGAGGGCGTTCGAGGCGTGGCAGGATGCGCACAGGACCGGCTTGCCGGCGTCCGCCGTGGCGAGCAGGCCGGCGGCGTCGTAGCCCTTTCCGGCCAGGGCACTGGCGTAGGCGGCGTCCGCGGCCTGCTTCTCGTCGTGCAGGCGCAGGATGTTGCGCTTCCAATCCCGCTCCGGCAGGCTGGCGTCGTTCACCCAGCCGGCCTGCGGCTTGGCGGCGGCGTCCGAATTGGAGGCGTGACAGCTGGAGCAGCTCATCTCGTCGGAGACGGGCAGGACGACGCGGGCCTGGGCGAGCTGCTTGCCGCTGGCGTCCTTGGCCACCACCTTGACCATCGGGTAGGTGTTCTTGTGGAAGCTGTCGTCATAGGGGGTGATCGGGATGCCGTCGGCGACGAATTGCCTGGCGGCGCTGTCGTAGGCCATCGGCTGCGGGGTCAGGCTGGCGGTCTTGTTGCCGGTCAGGCCGGTATCGGGCGCCGGGCTGACGCCGAAGAAGTTCTCCACGTACTGCCAGAAGTTGGTCTTCGTCGAGGAGATGGTGTTGATCGAGCCATCGGCGTCCGCCATGGCCTCGTAGGTCAGCGTCACGCCCTGGGTCACCAGCTTGTTGGTGCCGCTGTCGACCAGCTGGGCGTGCAGGTTGTTGTAGGGCGGCAGGATGGCGAACACCGAGTAGTCGCCGTCCATGCAGTGCATGCCGAGGTCGTTCCAGGCCAGCAGCGTGTAGGTCGACGACGTCGTCGTGGTGCCGGTCTGCACCACCACCGGGACGACCACCTTGGAGTAGCGGTCCTTGACCGTGACGTAGGTGCTGCCGACCTTCTTGGCCGTGATCTTGACGTCGGTCTTCGACACCGTCGCGCTGGCGACGCCCGTGTTGGCGACCGAGACGGACAACGACGTGCGGGCGTTGCCGATCTTGACCGTGGCCGATTGTCCGGGTGCCAGGGACACGGAACTGGGTGTGGCGGTGAGGCCCGAGGTGCTGCCGGCGCTCGGAGCGGCGCTGCTCGAGCCGGTGACGCTGACGGCCACCTTCGCCGTGGAATGCTTGTTGCGTACCGTGATGGTCGCCTTGCCGGCCGCCCTGGCGGTGATCGTCAGCGCGCTCCCGGACATGGAGACGCTGGCGACCTTGCGTTTGGAGGTCGTCGCTTTGATGCTTCCTTCGGCGTTGTATACCTGCAATGTCGCCAGGTCGCCGACCAACATGTTGACGCTGCTCGCCGATACGGACAGTTTCTCCGACTCCGTCTCGGCCAGCGCCGTCATCCAGGGCATGACCAGTACGATCAGCCACCACCACGCATGCGTTCGCTTCATCTCACGATCTCCTCAATCAAACCTCCCACGGGCGGAAGGCATTTGGCGACAACCCCATCCCTGACCGGGCTTTTGTTCAGAATACGTGTGAAAAAATCCCACGTCAATCGGAAGTTGCTGTCTTTTTCGGGCGGCCGGCATATGATCCCGGCAACGGCCAGGACGGGGTCGGGCGCGACGTCGCGGCGTCGGGCCACCTAGATGGCCTTTGTTTTGGATTCGGGTCGGCCGGGTCATCGTGCGGTCGGGCCGTCCTGTGCCCGGCGCGGCGTTTCGCCGGGCACGGTTTCGGCGCCTGTGCGCTTATGTGTGTAAAGTTTGCACACATGATATTATTTGGGCATGAACGTAATGCTGACCGTGCAATTCGCCTCTCATCCGGCGCTGGTCCAGGCGGTGCAACGCCTGCTGCGGCCTCTGGCGCGCCTATTGATGTCGTTCGGCATGGACTTCCCGGCCTTCGCCAACCTGGCCAAGGCGGTGTTCGTGGACGTCGCCGCACGCGACTTCCCGAGCGAGGGTGGGGCGATCACCGACAGCCGGGTCAGCCTGCTCTCGGGCGTGCACCGGCGCGAGGTGAAGCGCCTGCGTGCCGAGTCGCTCCAGCACCAGGCGCCGCCGCCGGCGGTTTCGCTGGGGGCCAGGGTCATCGCGCGCTGGTGTGCGGAGAACGCCTTTCTCGATCACCGGCGCCGCCCGGCGCCACTGCCGCGCCTGGCCAGCGCCGGCGGCGAGGTGTCCTTCGAGAGCCTGGTCGCCGGCGTCAACAAGGATATCCGGCCGCGCGCCGTGTTGGACGAATGGCTGCGCCTGGGTGTCGCCCGGCTCGACGAGGATGACCGGGTCCACCTCGCCGAGGAGGCGTTCATCCCGGCCCGCGGTCTGGAAGAGAAGATGTTCTACTTCGGCAAGAACGTCTCCGATCACCTGGCCGCCGGCGTCCACAACCTGGCCGGCCAGACGCCGGCCTTCCTGGAACGCTGCGTCTACTACGACGGCCTGTCGGACGAGTCGGTCGAGGCGTTGCGCGAGCTGACCCGGGAACTGGCGGTATCCGCCCTCCAGGAAGTGAACCGCCAGGCGCTCCGCCTGCAGCAGCAGGACGCCGACCGGCAGGGCGCGAAGCGGCGCATGACCTTCGGAACCTATTTCTACGCCGAGGACGAACTGGGGCATGGCGCGGGCAACTGAGCGGGCGCTCGCCCGCATCTTCGGTGCCCTCGCTGCGACCCTGTTCCTGGCGCTGTCCGCCTGGGCCAACCCCTGCGCCTTGCCGGAAGGCGGCCTGCCGTTCACGTCCGGCATGGGCGGCACCGGCATCGACTCCGGCACCGGCATGGGCGGTACCGGGCTGGGCGGCGACGGCATGGGGGGCACCGGCATCAGTTCGGGTACCGGCATGGGTGGGACCGGCCTGCGTGCCCAGGGTGGCATGGGTGGGACCGGCATCGATTCGGGCACCGGCCTGGGCGGGACCGGCCTGCGGGCAGAGGACGGGATCGGCGGCTCCGGCATGGGTGGCACGGGGCGGCGCGCCGACGGCAGCGGCATCGGCGGCACCGGCGTGGTCGGCATCATCACCGGTTTCGGCAGCATCTGCGTCAACGGCCTCGAGATCCACTACGACGCCGGGACGCCGGTGACCATGGACGGCCGTTCCGCCTCGGCCGGACAGCTGGCGATCGGGCGCCTCGTTTCGGTCGATGCGGTGGGCGGGGGCGCCTCGCTGCGGGCCCGCCATATCGAGCTCAATTCCGCCGTGGTCGGCCCGGTCGACTGGTCGGCCCCCGGCGGCCACGCCTTCATGGTGCTCGGCCAGACGGTGCACCCGGCGTCCGGCGTCCGGGCCCCGCAGGCGGGCGAGTTCGTCCGGGTCGACGGTTTCCGCAGCCCGGACGGCAGCCTGTTGGCGACCCACGTCGGGCGCCTGCCGGCGGCCCGGACGGTCAGCGTGACCGGGGTCGTCGAGGCGAGCAGCGGCCGCACGGTGCGGATCGGCGGCCTGACCGCGGTGGGCGTCGACCACGTGGCGACCGGAACGCCGGTGCGCCTGACCGGCCGGCTGGCGGCCGGCGGTGTCCTGGAGACCCAGCGTACCGAACTGGC
>NZ_SJZB01000030.1 GCF_004337445.1 Parasulfuritortus cantonensis
ATCGGTATCGTCTTATACATTTCCCGCAGATTTTCCATGGCCGTTGCCCGGAAAGGGGCCGGGGCGGCCCGATTCACCTCTGCGAGGGAGACATGGGACCGTACCAACACATCGGCAACAGGCCGGGCCTCGGCCCGCATCCGGCACCCGCCGGCACGGACGCCGGCAAGAAGACCGGGCGGCCGCGCCTGCGGCGCGAGATCGCCCTCACCCTGGTCGTCAAGACCGCCCTGCTGGCCGCCCTGTGGTGGGCCTTCTTTTCCCAGGCACCGGGCAAGGATGCCGTCGCCCGCGGCATCGGCGCGCACCTGTCCGGGGCCATCCCGACCGCGGCCACGGCCACTCCGGCCATCGCCAATTCTTCCTCTGACAAGGAGCCATAACCATGATCGATTCGAGTGTCGTCGACCTGTCGCGGCTGCAGTTCGCCGCGACGGCCTTCTACCACTTCCTGTTCGTGCCGCTCACCCTGGGCCTGTCCTTCCTGCTCGCCATCATGGAGACGACCTACGTGATGACCGGCAAGGAGGTGTACCGGGACATGACCAAGTTCTGGGGCAAGCTGTTCGGCATCAACTTCGCCCTCGGCGTCACCACCGGCATCACCATGGAGTTCCAGTTCGGCACCAACTGGGCCTACTACTCCCACTACGTCGGCGACATCTTCGGCGCCCCGCTGGCCATCGAGGGCCTCATGGCCTTCTTCCTCGAATCGACCTTCATCGGCCTGTTCTTCTTCGGCTGGGACAAGCTGTCCAAGCGCCAGCACCTGGTCATCACCTACCTGACCGCGATCGGCTCCAACCTGTCCGCGGTGTGGATCCTGATCGCCAACGGCTGGATGCAGAATCCGGTCGGCTCCGAGTTCAGCTGGGTGACCATGCGCATGGAGATGAGCTCGTTCTGGGACCTGCTGTTCAACCCGGCGGCACAGGCCAAGTTCGTGCACACCGTCTCGGCCGGCTACGTCACCGGCTCCCTGTTCGTGCTCGGCATCTCGTCCTGGTACCTGCTCAAGGGCCGCGACATCGAGTTCGCCAAGCGCTCGTTCCGCATCGCCGCCGCCTTCGGCTTCGCCTCCGCCCTGTCGGTGATCGTCCTCGGCGACGAATCCGGCTACGCCGTCACCGAGCACCAGCAGACCAAGCTGGCCGCCATGGAGGGCATGTGGAAGACCGAGGCCGCCCCGGCCGGCTTCACCTTGTTCGCCATCCCGGACGACGACAAGCGCGAGAACAGTGCCGAGATCAAGGTGCCCTACCTGCTCGGCCTGATCGCCACCCGCTCCGCCGACAAGGTGCTGCCCGGCATCGACCAGCTCGAGAAGCACGCCGCCGAACGCATCGCCCGCGGCGCCCTGGCCGTGACCGCCCTGGAGCAGCTGCGCGCCAAGACCGGCAACGAGGCCACGCGCGCCCTGTTCGAGGCCAACAAGGACGACCTCGGCTACGGCCTGCTGCTCAAGAAATACACCGCCGACGTCAGCCAGGCCACCCCCGAGATGGTCCTGCAGGCGGCCCGCGACGCCATCCCCAAGGTGGCGCCGATGTTCTGGACCTTCCGCCTGATGGTCGCCCTGGGCTTCCTGTTCCTGGTCCTGTTCGCCCTGTCCTTCTGGTATTCGGCCAAGAACACCTTCCACGAGAAGCGCTGGCTGCTCCAGTGGGCGGTCTGGTTCATCCCGCTGCCCTGGATCGCCTCCGAGATGGGCTGGTTCGTGGCCGAGTACGGCCGCCAGCCGTGGACCATCTACGGCGTCCTGCCCACCCACCTGTCCACCTCGACCCTGAGCGCGGGCAGCCTGTACGGTTCCCTGTCCGGCTTCATGTTCTTCTACACCGGCCTGCTCGTGGTCGAACTGTTCCTGATGTTCAAGTACGCCCGCCTCGGCCCCAGTTCGCTCGGCGTCGGCCGCTACCACTTCGAAACCGCCCAGGCCTGATCGCCCGACTAGGAGAAAACCATGCTGGATTATGAAACCCTGAAGATCATCTGGTGGCTGCTGGTCGGCGTCCTGCTGCTCGGCTTCGCGGTCATGGATGGCCACGACATGGGCGTGGGCACCCTGCTCCCGTTCGTCGGCAAGAACGACGTCGAGCGCCGCGTCATCATCAACACCGTCGGCCCGCACTGGGACGGCAACCAGGTCTGGTTCATCACCGGCGGCGGCGCCATCTTCGCCGCCTGGCCCCTGGTCTACGCCACCGCCTTCTCCGGCTTCTACTGGGCCATGCTCGCCGTCCTCTGGGCCCTGTTCTTCCGCCCGGTCGGCTTCGACTACCGCAGCAAGGTGGCCGATCCGCGCTGGCGCACGGCCTGGGACTGGGGCCTGTTCGTGGGCGGGGCGGTGCCGGCGCTGATCTTCGGCGTCGCCTTCGGCAACCTGCTGCAGGGCGTGCCGTTCCACTTCGAGGACAACCTGATGCCGGTCTACACGGGCAGCTTCTGGGCCCTGCTCAACCCGTTCGCCCTCCTCGCCGGCGTGGTCAGCCTGGCCATGCTCACCTGCCACGGCGCCCACTACCTGATGATCCGCACCGAAGGCGCCGTCTACGAGCGCGCCAAGGCCGCCGCCCTGATCTTCGGCCTGGTCATGCTGGCCGGCTTCGCCGCCGCCGGCGTCTGGGTCACCCTGGGCATCTCCGGCTACGTGATCACCTCCGCGGTCGACCCCTCGGCCCTGCCCAACCCGCTCGACAAGACCGTCGAGGTGCAGGCCGGCGCCTGGCTCGCCAACTTCGCCGCCCACCCGCTGCTCTGGCTGGTCCCGGGCGCCGGTTTCCTGGGCGGCCTGTTCGGCCTCGTCATGGCCCGGGCCGACAAGCCGGTGTTCGCCTTCGTCGGCAGCGCGGTGGCGGAACTGGGCATCATCGGCACCGCCGGCGTGGCCATGTTCCCGTTCGTCATGCCCTCGTCGAGCGACCCGCGCTCCAGCCTGACCGCCTGGGACAGCGTGTCCAGCCACCTGACCCTGGACATCATGTTCTGGGCCGCGCTGATCTTCACCCCGATCGTGATCAGCTACACCGGCTGGGCCTACAAGAAGATGGCCGGCAAGGTGACCACCGCCTACATCCAGGCCAACGACCATTCCGCCTACTGAGAAACAAGGAGATCGCTATGTGGTACTTCGCTTGGGTGCTGGGAATCTCGGCCGCCATCATGCTGTCCGTCCTCAACGCCATGTGGTACGAGGCCCAGGAGTGCGCCGCGCGCGGCGAGGCCTGAGGCCGCCCCGGGGCCGGCCGCCTGCGGCGATTTGTCGCACCGGCCGGCCCGCCGCCGGGACTTAGAATCAAGACGCTTCCAATCATGGCATTGCCGTGACCTTGACCCCCGAAAGGGGGTTTTTCTTTGCCTAAAGGGGACGTTGACATGCATAACACATCCACGCCGCGGCGCCTGACCCTGCTGGTCCTGGCCGCCATCGCCAGCCCGGCCTGGGCCGGCGACGACAGCTATGCCCTCGAAGAGGTGGTGGTCAGCGGCCAGCGCATGGCCGAGGCGCTGCCCGAGGCCGCCACCCTGACCAGCGAGCAGATCGCCACCCTGAAGCCGGCCACCAGCGACACCGCGAGCCTGCTGCGCGACGTGCCCGGGGTCAGCCTGTACGGGGCCGGCGGGGTGTCCAGCCTGCCGGTCGTCCACGGCCTCGCGGACGACCGCCTGCGCACCCTGGTCGACGGTGCCGACACCATTTCGACCTGCCCCAACCACATGAACCCGGCGCTCTCCTACATCGACCCGAGCCAGGTGGCCGACGCCAAGGTCTACGCCGGGGTGACCCCGGTCAGCGTGGGCGGCGACAGCACCGGCGGCACCGTCGTCGTCAACTCGGCGGCGCCCGAGTTCGCATCGGCGGGCAGCGGCCTGTTGACCAAGGGCGAGCTGGGCGCCTTCTACCGCAGCAACGGCCACGCCAGCGGCGCCAACGCCGCCGTCACCCTGGCCGGGGAAAACCTGAGCATCCGCTATTCCGGGGCGACCGCGAAATCCGACAACTACAAGGCGGGCGGCGACTTCAAGGACTACCTGTTCACCGGCCGGATCGGCCATACGCTGCCCTACGACGAGGTCGGCTCGACCGCCTACAAGTCGATCGACCAGAGCCTGGACATCGCCCTGCGCGGCGGCGCCCACCTGCTCGACCTGAAGCTGAGCCGCCAGCACATCCCCTACGAAAACTTCGCCAACCAGCGCATGGACCTGACCGGCAACGACAGCGACAAGGTCAACCTGAGCTACACCGGGCTGTTCGGCTGGGGCACCCTGAAGGCGCGTGTCTACCACGAGGAAACCGAGCACGCCATGGACTTCGGCGCCGACAAGCGCTTCTGGTACGGCTCCGCCTCGGGCGGCTCGACCGCCACCGACGGCACGCCCTGTTCGCCGATCGGCTCCACCTGCGCGGCCGGCATGCCGATGAACGCGGAAAGCCGGACCAACGGCCTGGCCCTGAGCGCCGAGCTGCCGGTCAGCGAAAACGACGTCGTCCGGATCGGCAGCGAACTGCAGTTCTACCGCCTCGACGACTGGTGGCCGCCTTCCGGCGGCGGCATGTGGCCGGGCACCTTCTGGAACATCAACAACGGCACGCGCGATCGCTATGCCCTGTTCGGCGAATGGGAGGCGAAGCTGGACGAGCGCTGGACCACCCTGCTCGGGGTGCGCCACGAGATCGTCAAGGCGGACACCGACGACGTCGAGGGCTACTGCACGGTCGCGCCCTGCGGCGGCAGCCAGCTCACCGACAGCGCCGCCTTCAACGCCCTCGACCGCAAGCGCACGGACCACAACTGGGACCTGACCGGCCTGGCCCGCTACACGCCGGACGCCACGCACAGCTACGAGATCGGCCTCGCCCAGAAGACGCGCTCGCCCAACCTCTACGAGCTGTACCCGTGGTCGACCTGGACCATGGCGGCGGTGATGAACAACTTCGTCGGCGACGGCAACGGCTACGTCGGCAATCCCGACCTCGATCCCGAGGTCGCCCATACGGTGAGTTTCGCCGCCGACTGGCACGACGCCGGCAACCGGGCCTGGGGCGTGCGCATCGCGCCCTACTACACCCACGTGCGCGACTACATCGACGCCCAATGCCGGCCCGGCACCACCTGCACGGCGGGCAAGTTCAACGTCCTCCAGTACGTCAACCAGACCGCCCGCCTGTACGGGGTCGACCTGTCCGGCCACGCCCGCGTCGCCCAGGACACCGGCTACGGCGACTTCACGCTGAGCGGCCTGGTGAACTACGTGCGCGGCAAGAACACCGACACCGACGACGGCCTGTACAACGTCATGCCGCTCAACGCCAAGCTGGCCCTGACCCAGAATCTGGGCCGCTGGACGGGGACGCTGGAGGCGCAGTTCGTGGCCGGCAAGCACGACGTCTCGGCAGCCCGCAACGAGATCGAGACCGGCGGCTACAGCCTGTTCAACCTGCGCGGCAGCTACCAGTGGCAGCACCTGCGCCTGGACGTCGGGGTCGACAACCTGTTCGACCGCTACTACGACCTGCCCCTGGGCGGCGCCTACGTCGGCCAGGGCACGACCATGGCGATCAACCCGCCGGTCGGCAACTACCCGCAATGGGGCACCGCCGTCCCCGGTCCCGGCCGTTCCCTCTACGTCGGCCTGAGCGCCCGCTTCTGAGCCCCGCCCCGGCCCGGCCCACGTGGCCCGGGCCGGTACGGCGGCGGCCGCACCTCCCCGTCCTGCACCCGCTCGGCTGGCACGCCGACGCCATCTCCGGGCGGCCGGACCGCGTCGCCACGGGCGCCGCCGGCACGTACCGCATAGCCCAGGCACATCTGATGAAACTGATATATCTGGCAACCACTGCGACAATTTGCCGCATGTTTCGGATATGAAGGTATGAATATAGTACCGGGCCGTTCGATCCAGCCTTCATTCCGCCCGTGTCCAATCCCTACCGCCTGCAACCCGACTTCCGCCTGACCGCACCCGGCCGGCTGCGGGCGTGGACCGGCGCGCTGCTGGTACACGCCGGGGCGGCCGCCGCCCTGCTCCTGGCCTGGCCGCAGGCGGCCGACTACCTGGAACAGGCGATCCCGGTCGAAGTGCGCATGCTGGCCGAGGCCGCCAAGCCACCCGAGCCGCCGCCGCCCCCCCGCCCAAACGGCCACCGCCGCCGCCGCGCCAGAGCGCGCCGGTCGCCCCGGTGGCGCAGCCGGAACCGGTGGTCGTCGCCACCGAGGCGGCAACCCAGGCGACCATGACGGTACCGCCCGCGCCCGAGCCGGTACCCGTCCAGGAACCGGTGCCGTTCGCCATGCCGGTCACCGTGCCGGTGCCGCCGGCGCCGCCCGAGCCGCTCATCGAGGCGCGCTTCGACGCCGACTACCTGGCCAACCCGAAACCGGCCTACCCCCTGATCTCGCGCCGCCTGGGCGAGCAGGGCGTCGTCCACCTGCGCGTCCACGTCGGCACCGACGGCCTGCCGCTCAAGGTCGAGGTGAAGCGCAGCTCCGGCTTCGAGCGCCTCGACCGCTGCGCCCAGGAAACCGTGACCCGCTGGCGCTTCGTGCCGGCCAAGCGCGGCAGCAACGCGGTGGCGTCGTGGGTGGTGGTACCGATCGTCTTTTCCCTGACCTGACTTAGGAGGACCCGCCATGGGCATCATGCATTTCTGGAATCAGGCGGACTGGGTCAGCCACGGCGTCGCCGTGCTCCTCGTCCTGCTGTCCCTGTTCAGCTGGATCGTCATCATCGAGCGCTTCTTCCGGCAGTTGCGCCAGAACCGCAGCCTGGGCCAGGCCTTCGACGCCTTCTGGGCGGCCGGCAACCTGCGCGAGGCGGTGACCGCCATGCGCGGCAAGGACCCGTCCGGCCTGTTCGCCGGCATGGCCGAGGTGGCCAACCAGGCCGCCGAGCAGCACCAGAACTCCAGCGGCATCGGCGCCGGCGTGACCCGCAGCGAGGCGATCACGCGCGCCCTGCGCAACCACATCACGCACAGCCAGGCGAGCCTGGAGTCCGGCCTCACGGCACTCGCCTCGATCGGCTCGACGGCCCCGTTCATCGGCCTGTTCGGCACCGTCTGGGGCATCTACCACGCCCTGGTCGGCCTCTCCGGCGCCACCCAGGTGGTGCTCGGCCGGGTCGCCGGACCGGTCGGCGAGGCCCTGATCATGACCGCCGCCGGCCTCTTCGTGGCCATCCCGGCGGTGCTCGCCTACAACGCCCTGACGCGCGCCAACCGCCTGACCCTGGCCTACCTGGACGGCTTCGCGCACGACCTGCACACCTACCTGACCACCGGCGGCCGCGCCGTGGTGCGCCCGGCGGACTGACCATGGCGTTCGGCGGCTTCGAGCAGGGCGGCCACCAGGCGCCCATGGCGGAGATCAACACCACGCCCCTGGTGGACGTGATGCTGGTGCTCCTGGTCATCTTCATCATCACCGCGCCGCTGTTCAACCAGGCGGTGCCCATCGACCTGCCCAAGGTCAGCGCCAGCAACGTGGAGGACAAGCCGTTCATCCTGCGCGTCGCCCTGGACGCCGACGAGCAGCTCTACCTGGACGACGCGCCGATCAGCTTCGCGGAGCTGAACCGGCGCTTCCAGGCTGCCGTCGTCGAGCAGCACATCCCCGAACTGCGCCTGCGCGCCGACCGCCACACCGAGTTCGAGGCCGTCGCCCGCATCCTGGCCGCCGCCCAGTACGCCGGCCTGTCGCGCATCGCCTTCGTCACCGACCCCGCCAACCAGGCAAGCCACTGAGGATTTCCGGATGAGTTTCGAGCAGCATTTGATCGCCCTGGCCGCGAGTGCCAGCCTTGCCTGCGCATGCCCGGCCCAGGCCGCCGAGAGCGCCGAGCCGGCCACGCCGACCGAGCAGACGACGGCACAGCCGGAAACCGCGGCCGAGCCGGCGGCGCCGGCGGACGCCGAGAAGGTCCTGCCCAGCGTCACCGCCAGCGGGGCGCGCGACGTCGAGGTACAGGCGCGTACCGAGCTCGGCAAGCTGACCGAGTACACCCCGCTGGCCGGCAACGTGGTGACCCGCGAGGAGGTCGAGACGGTGCGTTTCGTCGACTCCCTGAACGAGCTGCTGCCGCGCGTGCCCGGCATCAGCATGTCGCGCAACCTGCGCTTCACCGACGGCGGCAAGAACTACACCGAGAACCGCATCGACGGCATGCGTGCCCGCAACACCGGCACCTACACCTTCCTCGACGAGGTCAACGCCGGCGACATCGAACGCATCGAGATCATCCGCGGCCCCGGCTCGGTGCTGAGCGGCAGCAACGCCATCGGCGGCACCATCAACGTCATCACCCGCGACCCGCCGGCCAAGCCGGAACACCAGGCCACCGGCGAGGTGTTCAGCGACGGCGGCTACCGGGCCGGCTTCACCACCGGGGCACCGATCAACAACGCGGTCGGCTATTTCCTGAACGTCAACCGCATGGACCGCGACGGCTGGCGCGACCATACCGAACAGACCAAGGACTCCTTCAGCACCAAGTGGCAGGTGCGCCCGGACGCCACCTCCAGGCTGAACTTCCGCCTGGAATACCTGCACGACGACTACCAGGACCCGGGCAACCTGACCGAGGAGGAATTCAAGGACGACTGGCGCCAGGCCGAACCGGGCACCTACTACCGGACCGACGTCCGCTACACGACGCCGTCCCTGCACTACCGCAAGCTGTTCGGCGAGACCGCCGAGCTGAACGTGTACGGCCAGCGCCGGATCACCAACTCGACCGCCAACGCGCCTTCCTACAGCACGGCCAGCGCGAGCGGCGTGAAGGACACCGACTCGACCGAGGACAACCTCCAGCTCATCTACAAGCACATGTTCGCCACCGCCAAGGGCGCGGTCACCGGCGGCCTCGACATGCTGGCCACGGACAGCCGGACCAAGAGCTACGCCGGCACCGGCACGGCCAGTTTCGACTTCGTGCGCGGCGCCCTGAGCGGCGACTCGATCGGCAAGGAATCCGCCCGGTCGCCCTTCCTGCAATACGAGATGTCGCCCATCGCCCCCCTGCGCCTGACCTTCGGCGCCCGCTGGGACAAGCTGGAATACGAGGTCGACGACCAGATCAAGGACTACAAGGACGGCCGCAAACAGTACAAGCGCCTGGTGCGCAAGATCGGCGCGGTCTACGAGCTGAACCAGGACAACCTGCTCTGGCTCAACATCGCCGAGGGCTTCATGGGGCCCGGCGTGAGCACCCTGATCGGCTCCGGCACGGCGACCCCGAGCAGCCACACCGCCGCCGTGAAATCCCGCTACATCCCGACCAACATGGACCTCGAGCCCGAGGATTCCATGACCCAGGAGATCGGCATCCGCGGCCGCCTCGCCTCGGGCCTGCGCTACGACACCGGCTTCTACCACACCGAGTTCCGCAACCTCATCGTGTCGACCCTGTGCGGACCGACCGAGCTCTGCTACACGCGCTACGAGAACGCCGCCAGCGCCCACGCCAGCGGCCTGGAGACGCTCCTGGAATACCCGATCACCGACTACCTGGACATCGGCGTGTCGCACACCTACGCGCGCTACACGTACGACGACTACGTGTCCGGCACTACCGACTACTCCGGCAACGAGCGCTACTACACGCCGCGCAACCACATCAACCTGCGCCTGGCCCTGCGCCCGGCGCCGCGCTGGAAGGTGGAGCTGGAGATGGACCACATCGACTCCTACTACACCAACCAGGCCCTCACCGACCGCTACCAGCGGCCTGACCTGTACAACCTGCGCGCCAACTACGCGGGCAAGAACTGGGGCTTCTGGCTGCACGTGCTGAACCTGTTCGACACCAAGTACGCCGAGCGCGTCGGCTCCACCGACGCCGGCGTGCGCGACACCTACACGGCCGGCTACACCCCGCTGACCGTGCGGATCGGCGCCTCCTACAATTTCTGATCGGAGCCCGGCGATGGCCAAAGCGACCCTGTCCAAGCACCTGTTCGCGGCGCTCCTGCTGGGCGGCACGGCCGCCCTGGCCTGGGCCGAGGCGGCCCCCGGCGACGCCGCCGCACGGCACGCGCCCTGGGGCGACGGCCCGCCGCCCTGGGTCAAGGACGGTCAGGTCGACGAGGCGGCCAAGGCCGCCTATTTCGCCCGCCGCGCCCAAGCCGACCAGGCGGCCACGCCGAGCGCCGGCGCGGCCGCCGGCCGTCCGGACGCCGACGCCAGCCCGGAGGCGAAGCGCGCCTATTGGCAGAAGCGGGCCGCCGAACGGGCGGCCAGCGCCCCGGCCGGCGACCCCGGCCAGGCCGACCATGCCGGCCATGCCGGCCACACCGGCATGGCGCCGGCGCCGGCCCCGGCCGCGCCCGCCCCGCGCTGGGGCGGCGGCCGCGACGCCCTGCTCTGGCTGACCGACAGCCCGCCCCGGCGCGGCGGCCACGCGGGTGGCCGGCCGGGCGGCGGCCGGCCCGGCATGACAGGGATGGCCGGAATGGCGGGCATGGCCGAGGGCGGGCCGGATGCCATGGCGAGCAAACGGGTCTGGCTGCGCGCCGGCGCCAACCCGCTCGACGCCCACCCGGCCAGCGGCGACGAGACCGCCCTGTTGCAGGGCCCGGACGGCAAGGCCGCGGAACTCCCGGTGGAGGCGCACGGCGGCCCCTACAACGTCACCTTCCCGACCCCGGAACAGGGCTATTACAACGTCTACCTGATCCGCCGGATCCTCGACCAGGACGCCCTCGAGGTCACCGCGGCCAAGGCCGAGGTGACGCGCGCCGGCATGGGCCACGGCCTGAGCCGGGAGGACAACGCGCGCCTGGTGCCGGCCCGCACCGACGCCCGCGTACCGGTCGAGATCGTGCGCGAGCGCAAGGACAAGGAGGCCCTGTTCACGCGCGTCAGCTACGGCGACGCGATCAGCTTCCAGGTGCTCCGGAACGGCAAGCCGGTGCAGAACGCCCGCGTCACCTTCACCTCCGGCCAGGGCTGGAGCCACAGCGTGCAGAGCGACGAGGACGGCCGCGCCAGCTTCACCGTGATCCGCGACTACTACCCCGACGAATGGCGCCTGTTCGACAAGCGCCACCGCGAGACCTGGCTGGTCGCGGCCAGCTTCACGACGCCCGAGGCGGGCGACTACCAGGGCGGCCGATATGCCCGCACGCGCTACACCGCCACCCTGTCGGGCGCCTACTACCCGGGCGTGACCGACTACGAATCCTATTCCGACGGCCTCCTGGTCGGCCTCGCCGGCCTGCTCTTCACCGGCACCGGCATCTATGCCTACCGGCGCCGCCGCGTACAGCCCTACAAGGAGGTACGTTTCGATGACTAGCCGGCTGCGCCGCGCGGTCGACAACGTCGACCTGCAACGCTTCCGCTTCTGGTTCCAGGCGGCGGCCTTCGTCCTGTTCGTCTACGGCGGCTACCTGGCCGTCGACCTGGGCAACAGCCTGCCCATGTTCTCGTGCGGCTACAACCAGGAGGGCCGCGCCGGGGTGTGCTACCTGCTGCCCCTGCAGCACCAGTTGTCGCGGCCCTGGCCGCAGCTGTTCGGCTGGGCCGGCATCGGCGTGCTGACCGGCTTCGCCACCTTCTTCCTCTGGTTCATCGTCCTCAACAAGGGCTGGTGCGGCTTCATGTGCCCGCTCGGCACCCTGCAGGACTGGCTCACCAGCCTGCGCAAGCGCCTGGGCATCCGCTACTCGCTCTACGGCGAGCAGGCCTTCAACCGCCTGACCTGGGTGAAGTTCGTCCTCCTCGCCCTGATGTTCCTGATCCCGCTCGCCATCGGCGGCGGCCTCCTGTCCCACGACTGGGGCGCGCCGTTCTGCCAGATCTGCCCGGGCCGGGTGATCCTGCCCCTGTTCACGGCCGATCCCCTGCAGCTGACCATCGACTATTCCAGCATCGGCACCCTGGTCCTGACCGGCCTGGGCATGTTCATCGCCGGCCTGTTCCTGGTCGGCGCGTTCATCAAGAAGCGCTTCTTCTGCTTCTTCTGCCCGATGAGTGCGCTCCATTACCTGATCTCCAAGCCGGCCCTGCTCAAGCTCAAGAAGGACGGCGACAAGTGCACCAAGTGCGGCAACTGCTTCAACGTCTGCGACATGGAGATCCGTGCCATCGCCGACGACCTCGAGCGCAAGGACATCATGACCGACGACTGCACGCTGTGCCTGAAGTGCGTCGCCGCCTGTCCGGAACCGGGCGCGCTGAAGGTCGAGTTCGCCCGCATCAACATCTTCCAGGCCACCGAGGAAGGCTTCCTCAAACGCATGAACAAAGGAGCCGGCCATGACGCCTGCAAACGTTGATACCCTGCCCTTCAACCGCGGCCGCCAGGCGCGCGAGGCGGAAGTGATGCTGGACAAGCTGGTGGACGAGTTCACCGACAACCCGGCCGCCATGGCCTATTTCTACGACCTGTTCCGGCGCGTCTACATCCAGGGCGAGGCGCTGGAACGCCCAGCCGCGCCCCAGGTCGGCATGACCTGCATCCAGGTGCCGGAGGAATTGATCTACGCGGTCGGCGCCACGCCGGTCCGCCTGTGCAACGGCGCCTACCACTACGACCAGATCGGCGCCGACTTCATGCCGGCCAAGTCGTGCTCGCTGGTCAAGGCCACCCTGGGCCGGCTGCAGGACCAGGAGATGGGCGTGCCCCGGGTCGGCAAGCTGGACATGATCGTCAACCCGTCCACCTGCGACCAGAAGAAGAAGGCCGGGGCGATGATGGAGGAGATGGGCTACGCGGTGCACCACCTGGAGTTCCCCAACGTCAAGGAGAGCGAGGCCGCGCGCATCTACTGGCAGCGCTCGGTGCGCGACTTCGCGGTCCAGCTCCAGAAGCTGACCGGCAAGCGCCTGACCCGCAAGCGCCTGAACCAGGCCATGGCCCGTACAAGGCGTGCCCAGACGGCCTTCCGCGCCTTGCACAACCTGCGCAAGCAGGCGCCTTCGGTGGTCCTCGGCAAGGACGTCTTCCTGGTCACCAACGCCTATTTCTTCGACGACCTGGAGCGCTGGACCGACGCCGTCGAGGCCCTGGTGGCGGAGCTCAAGGAGCGCGCCGCGGCCGGCTTCAACGCCGCCCAGCGCAAGGCGCCGCGCATCCTGTTCACCGGCTCGCCGCCGGTGTTCCCGAACCTCAAGCTGCCCCTGCTGATCGAGGAGGCGGGCGGCGTCGTGGTGGCGGACGAGACCTGCTCGGCCAACCGCATGCTCTACGACATGCCGGTGGTGGACGAATGGCTGGTCAACCACATGGTGGACAGCCTGGCCGACCACTACCTGAAGCCCTGCACCTGCCCCATCTTCACCCGCAACGACGACCGCTGCCGGCGCCTGCTGGACCTGGTGCGCGACTTCGAGGCCGACGGCGTGGTCTACCAGGCCTACTCCGGCTGCCAGGTCTACGAGATGGAGCAGCGCAGCGTCGGCAAGGTGCTCAACGAGGCCGGCATCCCGATGTTGTACGTCGAGACCGACTACAGCCCGGACGACATGGGCCAGCTGTCCACCCGCATCGAGGCCTTCCTGGAATCGATCAAGACCCGCAAGCGCCAGCGCGCCGCGTCCGGAGGCCAGGCATGAACTGGTTCGTCGGCATCGACATCGGCTCCACCGCCATCAAGGCGGCCCTGGTAGATGGGGATGGCCAGCTCGTGGGCGTCCACGTCACCGACTCCGGCAGCCTGTTCCACAAGAACGCCAAGGCCGCCCTGCAGGCCCTGCTCGACGGCCACGGCCTGCAACGCGAGCAGGTCAGCTACCTGATCGCCACCGGCTACGGCCGCAAGCTGTTCAAGGAAGCGGACGACTCCATCTCCGAGATCACCGCCAACGCCATCGGCGCCCACGAGGCCGGCAAGGCCCACGGCGGCGTGCGCACCATCATCAACATCGGCGGCCAGGACTCCAAGGCGATCCAGATCGACGACCAGGGCACGGTGGTCAACTTCGCCATGAACGACAAGTGCGCCGCCGGCACCGGCCGCTTCCTGGACGTGGCCGCCGCCAACCTGGACATCGACCTGGAACAGCTGGGCGACTACCACTTCAACGGCAAGGGCGCGCCCCTGACCATCAACAGCACCTGCACGGTGTTCGCCGAGTCGGAGATCATCGGCCTGCTGGCCAACGGCCACGGCAAGGAGGAGATCGTCGCCGGCATCCACTACTCCATCGCCAAGCGCACCCTGCGCCTGGCCAAGCGGGTGGGCATCGAGGACCGGGTCTACTTCGACGGTGGCCCAGCCCTGAACCGCGGCCTCGTCGCGGCCCTGCAGGACGAACTGCAACGCGAGCTGGTGGTGCCCGAGCATCCCCAGACCACCACCGCCTTCGGCGCCGCCATCCTGGCCCGGGCCGAGTGGCTGGCCGAGCGGCGCGGCGTTTAGGGCGTGCTCACACCCATGGCCCTGGACGTCCTCATGCCGCCCACCCCGGTGGGCCTGCCGCTGGCCTTCACGCTCGGCCTGGTGTTCGGCATGGGCCCCTGCCTGCTCGCCTGCATGCCCTACCTGGGCCCGGTGTTCCTGAACAGCGACGGCGGCGTCCGCCAATCCTGGCGCCTGATCCTGCCGGTGTCCCTGGGCCGCCTGACCGGCTACGCCGGCTTCGGCGCCGCCAGCGGCCTGGCCGGCCGGGCCATGACCGAGGCGGTCGGCGACGGCACCGTGGGCCTGGTGCTGGGCCTGGCCGCCCTGCTGGTCGGCTTCGCGCTCTGGCGCGCGCGCGGCAGCGGCCGCTGCGCCGCGCCGGCGGCCGGGCCGGTCCGGACGCTCCGGCGCATCGACCGGCGCGCGCCCCTGATGCCGGGCGGCCTCTACCTGATGGGCCTGGCCATGGCCCTGACCCCGTGCGCGCCGCTCGGCCTGGTCCTGGTGGCCGCCGCCGCCCTGGCCAGCGCCGCCGGCGGCGCCCTGCTCGGCCTCGCCTTCGGGCTCGGTGCCGTACTCGTGCCGGGCCTGGTGTACGGCCTCGGCCTGGCCTGGTTCGGCCCC
>NZ_SJZB01000028.1 GCF_004337445.1 Parasulfuritortus cantonensis
GTGGACGGCGAGATCCGCCGGGTCAAGCTGGGCGGCCAGGGCGAGCGCCAGATCGTCGCCATGCTGCAGGGCGAGGGCTGACCGCCTGCCCGGACCGACCATGCTCGCCCACCAGCTCGAACTGCTCGCCCCCGCCCGCGACGTCGCCATCGGCATCGAGGCGGTCAACCACGGTGCCGACGCCGTCTACATCGGCGGGCCCTCGTTCGGGGCGCGCAGCAACGCCGACAACAGCGTCGCCGAGATCGCCCGCCTGGTCGAACACGCGCACCGCTACCACGCCCGCATCTACGCCACTCTCAACACCATCCTGCGCGACGACGAGCTGGACGGCGCGCGCGCGCTGGCCTGGCAGTTCTGGGACGCCGGCGTCGACGCCCTGATCATCCAGGACATGGGCCTGCTGGAGCTCGACCTGCCGCCCATCCAGCTGCACGCCAGCACCCAGTGCGACATCCGCACGCCCGAGAAGGCGGCCTTCCTGGAGGCGGCCGGCTTCTCGCAACTGGTCCTGGCGCGCGAACTGAGCCTGGACGAGATCGCCGCGATACGCGCCGCGACGACGGCGGCGCTGGAGTTCTTCGTGCACGGCGCCCTCTGCGTCGCCTACAGCGGCCAGTGCTACATCAGCCACGCCCAGACCGGGCGCAGCGCCAACCGGGGCGACTGCAGCCAGGCCTGCCGCCTGCCCTACCAGGTCACCGACGCCAAGGGCCGCATCGTCGCCCACGACAAGCACGTCCTCTCGCTCAAGGACAACAACCAGAGCGACAACCTGGACGCCCTGGTCGACGTCGGCATCCGCAGCTTCAAGATCGAGGGCCGCTACAAGGACATGGGCTACGTGAAGAACGTCACCGCCCACTACCGCCGGCTGCTCGACGAGATACTGGAACGCCGGCCAGACCTGGCGCCGGCCTCCAGCGGCCGCTGCACCTGCACCTTCACGCCCGACCCGGAACTCAACTTCAACCGCGGCGCCACCGACTATTTCGTGCAGGGGCGCAAGCAGGACATCGGCGCGTTCGACAGTCCCAAGAACCCGGGCCGGCCGATCGGCTGGGCGACCCGGGTCGGCCCCGACTGGGTCGAGATCGAGACCGAGGTCAGCCTGAACAACGGCGACGGCCTCTGCTACTACGACCTGCAGAAGGAGCTGACCGGACTGGCCATCAACGAGGCCGAGCCTCTGGGCGGCAAGCGTTGGCGGGTCCGCCCCAAGGACCGCGTCGCCGACCTCAAGGACCTGCGCCCGGGCACCGAGATCAACCGCAACCGCGACCAGAGCTGGCAGCGCGTGCTGGACAGGAAGTCGGCCGAGCGCCGCATCGGCGTCCACCTGCACCTGGCCGACACCCCCGACGGCCTGGCCCTCACCCTGATCGACGCCGACGGCTTTGCCGCCGGCGCCAGCGCCTTCCTGGCCAAGGAGCCGGCCAAGGACGCCGCCCGCGCCGAGGCCGGCCTGCGCGACAACCTGGCCAAGCTGGGCACCACGATATTCGAGCCGACCGGGATCGTCCTCGACCTCGCGCAGCCCTGGTTCGTGCCCGCGTCGGCGGCGAACCAGCTGCGCCGCGAGGCCGTCGCCGCCCTGGAGGCGGTGCGCGCCGCCGGTCTGGAGCGCCTGCCCAGGGCACCGGAGCGGCCGGCCGTCTACCCCGAGGACAGCCTGTCCTACCTGGCCAACGTCTACAACGGCAAGGCGCGCGACTTCTACGCCCGCCACGGCGTCAAGCTGATCGCCGCCGCCTACGAGAGCCACGAGGAGGAGGGCGAGGTCTCGCTCATGATCACCAAGCACTGCGTGCGCTATTCGCTCAGCCTGTGCCCGCGCCAGACCCAGGGCGTGACCGGGGTGCACGGCACCATCAAGGCAGAGCCGCTCAGCCTGGTCAGCGGCGACGACAAGCTGACCCTGCGCTTCGACTGCAAGGCCTGCGAGATGCACGTCATGGGCAAGCTGAAACGCGCGGTGCAGAACCAGCGCGCCAAGGAGTTGAAGACTACGCCGATGCGCTTCTACAAGGCCCGGCCGGGACGCTGAGCGGGGGGCTCAGGGGCGGACCGAATAGCCCGCCGGGAGGTTGAACAGCTCCGGCTTGAGCGCCGCGCCGGTGAAGTCCTGGAAGGCGATGTTCAGGCGGGTCGGCATCTTCCTAGCCAGGTTGGCCATGGGCCCGTTGCCCTCGTAGCTGGCCTCCAGCTCGCAGGCGCACGGCAGGCCCTTGGGCGCCAGCGAGCGGATGATCTCGCTGAACAGTTGCGATTGCGCCGGGGTGACCTTGGCGACGGCCGGGATGCCGAGGAAGAAGTCGGGCTGCCGGGCCAGCTTGACCAGGCCCTTGACCTCGGCCTGCTCGGCTACGTTGCTGGCCACCCAGACCAGGCCGTTGAGGTGGAAGACCGTCTCCTCGTTGCCCAACCGGGCCGGGATGCTGGCGGTCAGGCGGTAGGCCTCGCAGTTCCAGGTCCGCAGCGGCCGCGTCTGGCCGGTGCGCTCCATGGCCAGCTTCATGCCGGCGGCCGGTGCGCTGACCTCGGCGGTGGCCTGGAGATTGTTCAGGTCGTGCATCTCGATCTGCCGGGCGGCGTGGTCGATCACCGCGACCCGGTGCTTGGCCAGGTCGAACAGGTGGCTGAAGTAGCGGCCGCGGTCGACGTAGTCGCGCCGGATCAGGGTGTCGTGGATGTAGATGTGCTCCTGGCTCGACAAGGGCATGCCGAAGGCGCCCGCGGCGCTGTATCCGGACAGGGTCAGGTCGGCCTCGCCGAACGCCGGCCAGAGGGCCAATGCCAACAGGAGAAGGCCGGTGCCTCGATGTGTCATTCTTGCTTGCTCCGGAAATCCGTTTCGATCTCGCCCAGGTTCAGGCGTTGGTATACCCGCATCAGCGGCTTCGGCGCCCACCAGTTCAGCCAGCCCATCAGGCGCAGGGTGGCCGGCACCAGGAGCATGCGCACCAGGGTGGCGTCGACCAGCACCGAGAGCAGGAGGCCGAGGCCGATGGCCTTGATGAACACCACCTGGCCCATGGCGAAGGCGCCCAGCACGACGCCGATCAGCAAGGCGGCGTTGGTGATGATGGGGCCGCTGCGCTGCATGCCGGTGGAGACCGATTTCAGGCTGTCACCCTTGGTCAGGTCGCACATCTCCTTGACCCGCGAGAGCAGGAACACCTCGTAGTCGATCGACAGGCCGAAGGCGCTGGCGAAGATCAGGACCAGGATGGTGCCGTCCAGGGCGCCCTGCGGAGTGAAGCCTAGGAGGCCGGACAGATGGCCTTCCTGGATGATCCAGACCAGGGCGCCGAAGGTGGCCGACAGCGAAAGCAGGTTGGTCAGCACCACCTTGAGCGGCACCAGCAGGCTGCCCAGCATCAGGAACAGAAGCACGAAGATCACCCCGACGATGGCGGCCAGGACGATCGGGACGTGGTGACCCAGGGTGTCCAGGTAGTCGAGATGGAAGGCCGGGAAGCCGCCGACATGGACCTTGGCCAGGGCGGGCGGGCGTGCCAGGGCCCGGATGGCGGCGACCAGCGCGCGGGCCTCGGGCGAGGTCGGGTCCTGCTTGAAATGGACGTACATCAGGGTGGTGCGGTCGCGGCTGAATTCGTCCAGGGCGGCGGCAGCCTGCGGGAACTGGTCCGGGTGCTGGTAGAGCATCTGGTAGTCGGCCAGCGAGAAGCCGGGATCCAGGCTCATCAGACCGGCCACCCGGGTAACGCCGGGCAGGCCGGCGATGGCGTCGGACAGCTGGTACAGGGCCGACAGGCTGGCGGGCGCGGTGAGGACGTCGCGGCTGTGCACGACCACCACGATGGGGGCCACCTCGCTGGTCGGGAAATGGTTCTCGAGGTTCTGCTGGACCTGGCGGCTCTCGGCCGTCAGCGGCAGCGAACGGCTGTCGGCCGGGCCCACCTTCATGTCCTTCACCGGCAGGCCCATCACCAGCAGGATCGCCAGCGAGACCAGGAGCACGCTGCGGGCGTGGCGCATGACGAAGTGGCTGAAGCGGTACCAGTTGCCGGTCTCGCCGGTGTCGGGCGGCCGCCTGGCCAGGAAGGGCGGCACCAGGCGGTTGACGCGCCGGCCCAGGATGGCGAGCAGGGCGGGCAGCAGCACGATCGTGGTCAGCATGGCCGAGGCCACCGAGATGCCGCCGGCCAGGCCCATGTTGTGGAAGAAACGCTGGGGCAGCAGGAACAGGCAGAACAGGCTGGCCGCGACGGTCACGCCGCTGAACACCAGCGTGCGGCCCGCGGTCAGCATGGTGGTGCGCAGGGCCAGGTCGGTCGCCTGGTCGAGCGCTAGTTCCTCGCGGAAGCGCGAGACCATGAACAGGCTGTAGTCGACCGCCAGGCCGAGGCCGAGCATGGAAACCACGTTGGGGGCGTAGACGTTGATGTCGGTGACCCAGGTGGCCAGCTTCAGGCAGGCGACGCTGGTGACGATGGTGACCGCGCCGACGATCAGCGGCAGCACGGCCGCGACCCCGGAACGGAACACCCAGACCAGGAGGCCGGCCAGCAGGACGAAGCTGATCGTCTCGGCCAGCTTGAGGTCGTGGTCGAGCTGCTCGCGCACGTCGACGTAGACGGCCAGTTCGCCGCCCAGGCGGATGTCGAGGCGGTCGCTGGCCAGGCTGGCGCGCAGGTGCTGGTAGGCGGCGACCCCTTCGTCATGGCCGCGCTTCAGGTTGACGATGGCGTAGGTCATGGTGCCGTCGCGCGAGCGCAGGGCCGGGTTGCCGGTGGTGTAGTAGGTGTGCAGGCTGCCGATGTCGGGGTTGCCGTACAGCGGCGTCAGGGCATCGTCCACGGCCTGGCGGTAATCGGCCGCGTCGACCTCGCCGGGGCCGCCCGGACGCGGGCTGAACAGGACCACGACCGGGGTCTCGTTGCGGCCCAGTTCGTCGCGCATGTGCGCGGCGGCCAGCGCGGAGCCGCTGTCGGGCGCGTCCCAGCCGGGGTCCAGGGTGAGCCGGCGCTCGATGTCGAAGCAGAACAGGGCGCAGGCCAGCAGCCACAACCCGGCCAGGGCGACCAGGGTGCGCGCATGGCGGGTCGCCAGGTTGGCGAGGGGTAGGAGCAACGACAGGCGCATGCCTCAGCGTCCCAGGCGCATGCGCCGCTCCGCCTCGCGGGCGACGGCTTCCATGCGCAGGCGGATCTCCTCGCGGATGTAGTCCTCGGTCAGCACGGGGGGCGGCGGCAGGGCCGTGACGACGCGGGCGCGGTAGCCCAGCGTGACCGGCGCCTGTTCGCCCAGGATGACCCACTCGCCCTGCATGGAGGACAGGCCGCCGGAAACCGAGCGGAATCCGATGCGGCTGTAGGGCTGCTCGTCGAGTTCCATGATCACGTGGTCGGGCAGGACCATCGCCAGCAGGCCGCCTTCGCCCCGCTGCTCGACCTGCTTGGTGCGCGCGTTGGCCGGCGAGATCTGGCGCGAGAGGGTCATGCCCGGCACGAAGGCCGCCAGGCGGTTGTAGTCGGTCAAGGTGTCCCAAAGTACGCGCCGGTCGGCGTTCACCGCGGTGATGGCCCGGATGCTGACGCCGGAGAGGCCAATATCCGTGATGACCTTGGACTGGGCGGCGATCACGCAGGATGGCATGACCGCGAACAGCCACAGCAAATATTTGAACATCCCGTCTCCTCGCGCGGTCTTGGGGCCGCTGCGCCAATGTACCTCAGTCCGATCAGGGCGGAGTCGAAATTTTTCCGCGTGTTGGCTTGTCCTTGATAAAGGTTCTGTGTAGTGTTCTCTACACCATGTCATGGATGTTACTTATTCTCACGCTACCCACCCGCAACGCGTCGGCCCGGATGCGGGCCTGGCGCGCCCTCAAGGGGGCCGGTGCCGCCGTCCTGCGCGACGGCGTCTACGTGCTGCCGGCCGGCCCGGCGCACCGCGCCGCCCTGGCCGCGGTGGCCGCCGACGTCGACGCCTCGGGCGGCACGGCTTGGCTGCTCGAGGCGGGCGGGGCCGACTTCACCGGCCTGTTCGACCGGACCCCGGAGTACGGCCGCCTGGCGGTCGAGATCGCGGCCTGCCGGACCGCCATCGACCGTCTGGCCGAGGCCGATCTGGCGCGCCGGGCCAGGAAGCTGCGCAAGATTTTCGACGCCCTGGCGGCGATCGATTTCTACCCCGGCCAGGCGCGCCTCGACGCGGCCGCCCAGCTGGACCGCCTGGACGCCGACGTGCGCGCCCGCCTGCAGCCGGGCGAGCCGGCCGCCGGGACCGGCGCCGTCGTCCACCATCTCGCGCTGGAATATCGGCGCCGGCTGTGGGCGACCCGCAAGCGGCCCTGGGTGGACCGTCTGGCCTCGGCCTGGCTGATCCGCCGCTTCATCGACCCGGACGCCCGCTTCATCTGGCTCGACGAGCCGGCCGACTGCCCGCCCGGCGCGGTCGGCTTCGACTTCGAGGGCGCCGAGTTCGGCCACGTCGGCGAACGGGTCACCTTCGAGACGCTGCTGGCGAGCTTCGGTCTGGATGCCGACCCCGGCCTGGCGCGCGTCGCCGGCATGGTCCATTACCTCGACGTCGGCGGCCTGCCGGTGCCGGAATCGGCCGGCCTGGAGGCCCTGCTGGGCGGCATGCACGCCATGGTCGCCGACGACGATGCCCTGCTCGAGGCCGCCACCGGGGCCTTCGACTACCTCTACTCCTCGCCCCGGGAGGGTGCGTGAGCGACCCCGGGCGGCCGGCCCGGCCCAGCCTCGCCCAGGCCCTGCCGTACTGGCTCAAGCTCGGTTTCGTGAGCTTCGGCGGCCCGGCCGGGCAGATCGCCATGATGCACCGGGAGCTGGTCGAGCGGCGGCGCTGGATCAGCGAGCGGCGTTTCCTGCACGCGCTCAACTACTGCATGCTGCTGCCCGGCCCCGAGGCCATCCAGCTGGCCATCTACATCGGCTGGCTGCTGCACGGCCTGGCCGGCGCCGTGGCCGCCGGCGTGCTGTTCTTCCTGCCCGCCTTCGCCCTGCTCTCGGGGCTGGCGGCGCTCTACCTCGCCTACGGCGACCTGCCGCTGGTCCTCGCCCTGTTCCAGGGCATCAAGCCGGCGGTGGTGGCCGTGGTCCTGTACGCGGCCTGGCGCATCGGCAGCCGGGCACTCCGCAGCGCGCCGCTGTACGGCATCGCCGGCCTGGCCTTCGTCGGCATCTTCTTCCTCGACATCGGCTTTCCCTGGATCGTCCTCGGCGCCGGCCTCCTCGGCGCCCTGGGCGGCCGCCTGGCGCCGGACCGCTTCCGCACCGGCGGCGGCCATGGCGGCGCCGGGCGTGGCTACGGCCCGGCCCTGATCGACGACGACACCCCGCCGCCGCCGCACGCCCACTTCGCCTGGTCCCGGCTGCTCGCCGTGCTGGCGGCCGGGGTCGTGCTCTGGCTCGCCGCCCTGGCGACGGTGGCCGGCCAGGCCCCCCTGGCGGCCATGGCGGCCTTCTTCACCAAGGCCGCCTTCCTCACCATCGGCGGCGCCTACGCGGTGCTGCCCTACGTGTACCAGGGCGCGGTCGAGCAGTTCGGCTGGCTCACCGGCGCCCAGATGATGGACGGTCTGGCCCTGGGCGAGACCACGCCGGGGCCGCTGATCATGGTGGTGACCTGGGTCGGCTACCTGGGCGCCGGCCTGGCCGGGGCGGCGGTCGCGACCTTCTTCACCTTCCTGCCTTCGTTCCTGTTCATCCTGGCCGGCGGGCCCCTGGTCGAGGCGAGCCGGGACGACATCAAGCTGGGTGCCCCGCTCACCGCCATCACCGCCGCCGTGGTCGGGGTCATCGTCAACCTGGCGGTGTTCTTCGCCCGCCACGCCTTCTGGCCGGCCGGAAGCGCGGCCGAGCCGTTCGCCGGCGCCTTCGACTGGACCTCGGCGGCGCTCGCGGGAGCCGCCCTGGTGGCGCTCTGGCGCTACCGGGTCGACGTCGTCCCGGTGATCGGCGCCTGCGCCGCCTTCGGCCTGCTGCGCGCGCTGCTGGCGGGCGGCTGAACGGCGTCCGGGCGGGTATCATGGCGCCCTTGTGCGCCTACCCGTCGGGGAACCCCATGCATGCGATTCCGACCTCACCCGCGCGCGGCGGGCAAGACCTCTGGCTGGGCCTGGGCGCGCTCGCCTACTTCGCGGTCAACGCGCTCAGCCAGTGCCTGGTCTCGCCCACCGCGGAACTGGACCAGGCCCAGCAGCTGGTCCTGAGCCAGGACCTGAGCTGGGGCTACGGGCCGCAGCCGCCCCTGTATTCCTGGCTGGTCAACCTGCTGTTCGCGCTCACCGGCCCCAGCCTGGCGGTCCTCTACGCGGTCAAGGTGGCCCTGCTCGGCCTGCTCGTGGCGGGCATGCTGCAGGCCGCCCGGGAGATCGGCCTGGATGCGCGCGCGCGCCTGCTCGCGGTCGCCGGCCTGGCCCTGATCCCGCAGTTCGTCTGGGAATCGCAGCGCGACCTCACCCACAGCGTGCTCGCCACGGTGTGCGCGGTCTGGACCCTGTGGGCCCTGTTCCGGCTCTACCGGGCGCCCTCGCTGGCCAACCACGTCCTGCTCGGCGTGCTGGTCGGTCTCGGCGTGCTGAGCAAGTACAACTTCGGCTTTTTCGTCCTCGCCCTGATCGGTGCCGCGCTCCTGACCCCGGCCTACCGGCGGCGCCTGCTGACGCCCCGCCTCCTGCTCGCCGTCGCGGTCGCCCTGCTGGTGCTGGCGCCGCACCTGGCCTGGTTCGCCGGCCATGCCGGCGCGGCCACCGCGAGCAGTGCCAAGTTCAAGATGGCGGGCGGCTTCGCGCCGGCCGGCGCCGTCTCGGTGCTGTACGCGGTGCTCGCCTTCCTGGGCCCGCTGATCCTGGCCTACGCGCTCAGCTGGCGGCGCGCCGGCGGGCGCCCGGCGGCGCTGGACGGCGCCCATACCGGCCTGCTGGTCCGCCTGGCGCTGGTCATGCTCGGCCTCCTGATGGCCTTCGTCCTGGTCACCGGCGCCACCCACGTCAAGGACCGCTGGATGCAGCCGCTGTTCTTCTTCGTGCCGCTGCTCGCGGCCATGACGGTGGCGCACGCCCGGGTGTTCCTGGGCCTGGCCGGCGCCATCGCCCTGGCCGTGGCCGTGCTGCTGCCGGGCCAGGCGCTCTGGGCCTCGCTGCACGACAAGGCGTCGCGCCGCAACCTGCCCTACGCCGAGTTGGCCGCCGCCCTGCGCGCCGAGGCCGGCCGCCCGGACGTCATCCTGGCCAGCAACGAGCTGCTCGCCGGCAACATGCGCCTGGCCTTCCCGGACAGCCGGGTCGGCGTGGTCTGGTCGCCCGACGGGTTGCGCGCGGCATTGGCCGAATACCGTGGCCGGACGGTCTGGTTCCTGGCCGACAACGGCGGCCACGACCGCGGCGACCGGGCCTGGACGGAGTATGCCGTGGCGTTCCCGGGGCGCCAGCCGCAGGTGGTCGAGCGGCCGCTCCTGCACATGGCCACGGCCGGCCACCGGATCTACTGGCTCGCGCTGCCCTGAACGGCCGCCGGGGCGGGGTCGAGGATCACCATCGCCCAGCGCGAGCTACGGTAGCCGGTCGGCTTCCAAAGGTGGTGCCAGGGCACCTCGACCGGCGTCGCCACGGCGTCGCCGGGCAGGTAGGCGCGGAGCGCCGCGGGCGCCTCCGGATGCCCCGGCCGGACGTCCCAGACCAGGGCGGTCTGGCCGCCCGGGCGGCCGGCCGGCGCCGGGATGCCGCGGCCGGGCACCAGGAAACGGGCGTGCGGGAAGAAGCGGCGCAGGTTGCCACCCAGTTCCTCGTCCTCGATCACCACGGTGCCGGCGCGGAAGCCGGCGCCGCGCATGGCCTGGGCCAGCTCGCCGTAGGGCACGCCCCAGCGGCACTTCGAGCAGACCGGGTCGAGCACGTACATGTTGGCGGCGCGCACCGCGAAGGCAACCACGGTGAGCGCGAGCATGATGGCGACGAACAGGCGGATGCGCCCCGCCGAGGGGGCCGAGGCGCGCGCCCGGTCGGTGAGCCAGGCCAGGGCCGGCACGAACAGGGGCAGCAGGCCCTGGACGGCATAGTCGGCACGCGGGAACAGGATGGCGTCGAACAGCACCATCCAGGCCAGTTCGAAGAGCAGCAGGTGGCCGAGCAGGCGGCCGAAGTCGGGACCCGCCGCCGGACCCGCCGAGGCGCCGCGGAAGACGGTGCGGAGCACGCCGGGGAAGACCAGCGGCAGGATGAATATGTACGGGGCCAGGACCAGGACCGGGAAGCCGATGGCATCGCCGAGGGCGTGCAGCACGGGCGGCGCCTCGAAGTCGGTGGCGGTCAGGCTGGCCAGGAACTCGGCCCGGCGCGCCGGCTCGCCGAACAGCCAGGCGACGTAGGGCGAGGCGATCAGGGCGGCCACCACCGGCACCGCCAGCATGGCCCGGGCGTAGACGCGCCGGCGCACGTCCGCCTGCAGTGCCGCGGCGGCGAACAGGGCGAACAGGAAGACCGCGTAGCTGTGCTCGCTGAGGAGGCCGAGGCCAACCGGCAGGGCGAACACCAGGTAGTCGCGCGGCCGGCCGCGGTCGACCAGGCGGAAGAGGGCCCACAGGCTGGCCAGGACCAGGGTCATGGTGCCGATGACGTGGCTCAGGCTTTCGTGGAAACGCCAGAATATCTGGTACACCAGGGCCATGGCGTCGACCGCCATGAAGGCCCACATGGCGCTGCCGGTGACCCGGCGGGCGATGGCGAACAGGAATCCGGCCATGGCCACCAGGAGGCCGTACTTGAGCACCAGGAAGGGCTGCACGCCGGTGCCCAGGAGGCGCTCGAGCAGCCAGAGCGCCCAGTCGTAGAGGGGGCCGTGGCGGACCTCGTAGCCGGGCGCCAGGACCTGGATGAGCAGGCTCTCGCGCGGGTCGTCCTCGCCCAGGTTGCCGGACGCCAGCAGGCGGGCGGTGGTGTGCGCCAGGGCGTACAGGGCGACCGCCGTCAGGACGCCGGGCAGGCTGTACAGGAAGCGGCCGGGCGTGCCGGCGCGGGCAGTGGACTCCGGGTGGTCGGGCACCTTGGTTCCTCGTGTGACGTCGCACGCGGCCGGGGCCGGCCGCGCCGTGGGGCGCGATTATAGCGCCGGGCGTGGCGCCCGGGCTTCGTGGAATAATGCCGGGATTCGAGCCACCCGGACGCCGCACCGCATGACCACGGAAATCCTGTTCGCCCTGTTCACCGGCCTGGCCGCCGGCGCCGGCCTGGCCTTCTGGCTGCGCGGCCGCTGGCTGGCGGAGCGCGGCGAGCTCAGGGTGCGCATCGCCCAGCTGGAGGCCGAACTGGAGGCCGAGCGCGCCGCCCTGGCCGAGAAGCTCCGCCTGCTCGAGGACATGCGGGCGCAGTCGCTGGACGCCTTCCGGGCCCTGTCCGCCGAGGCCCTGAAGAGCAACAACCAGGCCTTCCTGGACCTCGCCCGCGAGAGCCTGGGCAAGTTCCAGGAGGGCGCCAGGAACGACCTGGAGGCGCGCAACAAGGCGGTCGAGAACCTGGTCAAGCCGCTTGCCGAGACCCTGGCCAAGCTGGAAGGCCAGACCGTCGGCCTGGAACAGGCGCGGGCGGTCGCCTACACCCAGCTGTCGGAACAGGTGAAGCAGCTCATCGATTCCCAGTCGGCCCTGCAGAAGGAGACCCGCAGCCTGGGCAACGCCCTGCGCCGGCCCGACGTGCGCGGCCGCTGGGGCGAGGTGCAGTTGCGCCGGGTGGTCGAGCTGGCCGGCATGCAGGCGCATTGCGACTTCGACGAGCAGGCCAGCGTCGACACCGAGGCCGGGCGCCAGCGCCCCGACATGCTGGTCCGGCTGCCGGCCGGCAAGACCGTGGTGGTCGACGTCAAGACGCCGATCGACGCCTTCATGGATGCGGTCGCCGCCGAGGACGAGCACAAGCGCGACCTGGCCTTCGAACGCTTCGCCCGGCACGTCAAGGAACACATCGCCAGCCTGTCCTCGAAGGCCTACTGGGCGCAGTTCGCGCCGTCGCCCGAGTTCGTCGTCCTGTTCCTGCCCGGCGAGGCCTATTTCAGCGCCGCCCTGCAGCACGACCCGGCCCTGATCGAGTACGCCGCCGAGCAGCGCGTCATCCTGGCCACGCCGACCACCCTGCTGGCCCTGCTCAAGGCGGTCTACTATGGCTGGCGCCAGGAGGCCCTGGCCGAGAACGCGCGCCAGATATCCGCCCTCGGCAAGGAGTTGCACGAGCGCCTGGCCACCCTGGCCGGCCACTGGGCCGGCGTGGGCAAGAACCTGGGCCAGGCCACCGAGGCCTACAACAAGGCGGTCGCCTCGCTGGAGAGCCGGGTCCTGGTCACGGCGCGCAAGTTCCGCGACCTCAAGGCCACGGACAAGGATCTGGCCGCTCCGAGCCCGGTCGAGCCGGTGCCCAGGCTGCCCGCCGACGCCGACTGATGGGGGCCCTGTGGATGCTGGCCGCCGGGGCCAGCTTCGCGCTCATGAGCGTGTTCGTGAAGCTGGCCGCGGGCCAGTTCTCCAGCCACGAACTGGTGTTCTGGCGCTCGCTCCTGGGCCTGGCCTTCATATACGTGTTCCTGCGCCTGCCGGTCGCGGGGCGCGCCGAGGGCGGCCTGGCCAGCGCCCACCTGGCCATGCACCTGCGCCGCGGCGTGGTCGGCTTCGTCGCCCTGGCGACCTTCTTCTACGCCATCACCCGGCTGCCCATGTCGGTCGCCATCACCCTCAACTACACCTCGCCGCTGTTCCTCGCCCTGGTCATGCCCTGGTGGCTGGGCGAACGGCCGCGCCCGCTGCAGTACCTGGCGGTGGCCCTCGGCTTCCTGGGCGTCGCCCTGCTGCTGCGGCCCTGGCAGGGCGCCGGCGACCTGAAGGCCGGCCTGGCCGGCCTGTTCTCCGGCTTCATGGCGGCGCTCGCCTACGTCCACGTGCGCCAGCTCGGCAAGCTGGGCGAGCCGGAGTGGCGCACGGTGTTCTGGTTCGCCGCCGTCTCCAGCCTGGGCGCCGGCCTGTTCGCCGGCCTGAGCGGCTGGCACGCGCCCAGCCTGGCCAACGCCTGGCTGCTCGCCGCCATGGGCCTGTTCGCCACCTTCGGGCAACTGGCCATGACCCGCGCCTACCGGCGCGGCGACACCGTCGTGGTGGCCAGCCTGGCCTACAGCACGGTGGTGTTCGGAAGCCTGCTGGATGGTTTAATCTGGAATGAGGATCTGCCCTTCATCGCCTGGTTGGGCATCGCCCTGACCGTCGCGGCCGGTGTCTGGGCGGTGGTATTGAACAAGAAGGAGCCAACATGATCGCCATCAAGGACCAGGGCAAGCTGGTCAGCATCTCCGTCATCGGTGAGTTCACGGTGTCCGACTACAAGGAGTTCGAGCAGCACATCCTCGACCACCTCAAGGCCGGCGGGGTCAACCTGCTGCTCGACCTGCGCGACATGGTCGGCTACACGGTCGACGTGGTCTGGGAGGAGATCAAGTTCAACCGCGAGCACCGCTACGACTTCCGCAAGATCGCCGTGGTGACCGGCGACGAGTGGATGGTCTGGCTGGCCTGGCTGAACAGCCTGCTGGTGGACGGAGAACTGCGCGTGTTCGACGATCCGACCCCCGCGCTGGAGTGGTTCGGCCCCGAATAGCCCCGCTTCAGGCCATGCTCAGGGCGAGCCCGAGCAGGGCCAGGAAGACGGCGCCCAGGCCGGCCAGGAAGAGGGTTTCAGCGGCGTTCTCCAGGCGTTCGGCGCGCCGCGCGACGCGGATCGAGGCGTAGGACGAGGTCGCGCTGGTGATGAACAGCAGGCTGGCGACCAGGAGCACCTCGTCGATCCAGCTCGCCCAGCCGGTGCGCGGCAGCAGCTTGACCAGGGGGATCGCGCACATGCACGCCCCGACCAGGTTGGCCGAGGTGGGCAGGATGTGCGAACTGAGGCCTTCGCCAGCGCGGCGTGGCATCGCGTCTCGCTCAGCCAAGGTTGACGGGCACGAATATCTTCATGTCGTCGCGCTGGATCAGGAGGGCGATGTGGCGGCCCGCCTTGCGTGCCATCAGGCGCAACTGCTCGACGTCGCGCACCGGCGTGCCGTTCGCCGCCAGGATGATGTCGCCGGCCTGCAGGCCGGCGCGCGCCGCAGCGCCGCTCGCCTCGACCACCGCCAGGCGGCCGTCGGTGTGCAGGCGGGCCCGGTCGGTCGCGCCCAGTTCGCGGAGCGCCAGGCCGAGCCGGCCCGGCTCGCCGTTGCCGGCATCGGCGACCTCGGTGCGGCTGCTCAGTTCGCCGATCTTGACCGTGACCTGGCGGCTGGCGTGGTCGCGCCAGACGTCCAGGGTCGCCGAGCTGCCCGGCGCCAGGTCGGCGATCAGGGGCGGCAGTTCGCGCGACGAGCCGAGGTGCCGGCCGTTCACCGCCAGGACCACGTCGCCCGGCTGCAGGCCGGCCTGCTCGGCCGGGCTGGCGTGCTCGACCGAGGCCACCAGGGCGCCGTCGGCGTTCTTCAGGCCGAAGGAGTCGGCCAGGTCCTGGTTGAGGTCCTGGATGGCGGCGCCGATGCGGCCGCGCACCACCTTGCCGTGCTTGACGATCTGTTCCTCGACCTTCATGGCGATGTCGATCGGAATGGCGAAGGACAGTCCCTGGTAGCCGCCCGAGCGGCTGTATATCTGCGAGTTGATGCCGACCACCTCGCCCTTCATGTTGAACAGGGGGCCGCCCGAGTTGCCCGGGTTGACCGCCACGTCGGTCTGGATGAAGGGGACGTAGTTCTCGTCGGGCAGGGCGCGCGCCTTGGCCGAGACGATGCCGGCGGTGACCGAGTTGTCGAAGCCGAACGGCGAACCGATGGCGAGCACCCACTCGCCGACGTTCAGCTTGGCCGGGTCGCCCAGGCGCACGGCCGGCAGGCCCTTGGCGTTGATCCTGAGCACGGCGACGTCGGCTGGCTTGTCGTAGCCGATCACCTTGGCCTTGAATTCGCGCTTGTCGGTGAGCCGGACGGTGACCTCGTCGCTGGCGTCGACCACGTGCGCGTTGGTCAGGACGATGCCGTCCGGGCTGACGATGAAGCCGGAGCCCTCGGCCATGCGCGGGCCGTCGTCCTGGCGCGGTACCGGGATGCCGAAGCGGCGGAAGAAGTCGAACGCCGGGTTGTCCGGGTCGAGGTCGGCGGCCTGGGCGTTGTGGCCGGAACTGGCGGTGGTGATGTTGACCACGCTGGGGCCGTAGGCCTGGGCGATGGCGCTGAAGTCGGGCAGGCCGCCGACGGCCTGGATGATCGGCGCCGGAACGGCGGGCGCGGCGGCATGCGCGCCGTGCCGGACCGTCCACCAGTTGTAGCCCGCGGCGACCAGGGCCAACAGGCCGAGCGCGGGCAGGACGCGGTTGACGAATTTGGCTTGCATGGCTTCTCCTCGTACGCCTCGATGGGGATGGCCGCGGCGGCGGTGGGGGCCCGGTGCCGCGCGGCGTCAGACGCCGGATAGAGTCGTGCCGGGGGAAAAAGGTTTCCGTTGCCCCCGGATCGGAGGCCGGAGGTGGCGGTGGCAACGGATCTCCGGGCGTTGCGCGGTGGCAAGTTCCGGACGAACGGCTGTGTAAGCTGAGAATATCAATATAAAATAATATTATGGATATCGAATTTGCGCGCACCTTCCTCGCCGTTGCAGCGGCCGGCAATTTTGTCGGTGCCGCCGAGCGTCTGCGCGTCACCCAGTCGACGGTCAGCAGCCGGGTGCAGACCCTGGAGGCCCAGATCGGCGCGCGCCTGTTCCGGCGCAGCCGCACGGGCGCCGAGCTGACGCCGGCCGGCCAGCGCTTCCTGCGCCACGCCAAGACCCTGGTGCGCACCCTCGAGCAGGCCCGCCACGAGGTCAGCCTGCCGAGCGGCTTCAACGGCGGTTTGACCCTGAGCGGGCGCATCGCCCTCTGGGACACCTTCCTGCCCAACTGGGCCGACTGGATGCGCACCAACGTGCCGGGCATCTCGCTGCGCCTGGAGGTCGGCTTCGAGGACGGCATCATGCAGGGCCTGGTCCAGGGCGCCATCGACATCGGCGTCATGTACACCCCGGAAAGCCGTCCCGGCCTGGCCGTGGAGCGCCTGTTCGACGAGCACATGGTGCTGGTCTCGCGCAATCCCGAGCGGCCCTGGCCGGATTCGGGCTACATCCACGTCGACTGGGGGCCGGAATTCCATGCCCAGTTCGGCGCCCGCTACCCGGCCACGGCGACCTCGGCGCGGGCCGTCAACGCCGGCTGGCTGGCCATGCACCTGGTCCAGACCAATGGCGGTTCGGCCTACCTGCCCCTGCGCATGGCGCGCGACGCGATCGAGCGCGGCCAGCTTTGGCGCGTGCACGAGAGCCCGCTCATCACCATGCCCGCCTACATGGTCTATCCGCTCGACCGCGCCGAGTCCCACTTCGAGCGCGGCCTGGAGCAGTTGCGCACGCTCGGCGCCGAGGAACAGGCGCGCGTCTAGACTTCGCGCACGGCCACCCCGGTGACGCCGTCGAAGCCGAGGTCGAGCAGTTTGCGCAGTTCCGCCTCGTTCTCCACGCCTTCCGCGTACACCCGCATGCCGATGTGATGGGCGATCTCGCACAGGCCGCTCAGGAAGGCCTGGTTGCCCGGGTTGCCGTCGATGCCCTGGACGAAGGCGCTGTCGACCTTGAGGAAATCGAGCCCGAGATCGTAGAGCAGGCCGACCTGGTTGAAGTGGTGGCCGTAATGTTCCAGTCCCAGGTGGCAGCCGAGCGGCTTGAGCTGGCGCCCGAGGTCGCGCAGGGCGCTCAGGCGGTGTAGGCCGCCCGACTCGGGAACCTCCAGCCAAAGCCGCTCGCGGGCGTCCGGGTGGCGTTCCAGGAGATCGACCGCCTGGCGCCGGAAGGCGGCCTCGGCGATCGAGCGGGCCGACAGGTTGAGCCAGAGGCCGGCCACGCTGGCGTCGGCGTCCAGCTCGTCCAGGGCCAGGGCGAGGGCGGCGAGGTCGAGTTCGGGGATCACGCCCAGGCGTTCGGCCAGGGGCAGGAAGCGGCGCGCGGGCAGCCAGTCGCCGTCCTCCCGGACCCGGATGCGCAGCGGGCATTCCCGGTGCGTGGCCGGATCGCCGTTGATGCGCACGGCATGGTGGACCAGCTTGAGGGCGTTGCCGTCGTGGAGGGCGTAGCGCAGGGCGGCGCGCCATTCGTTGGCGCTCACCGGCAGGCTCGGGTCACCGTCGGTGGCGGCCTCGCAGACCCGGTTGCCGCCGGCCGACTGGGCCCAGGCGACGGCGGCGTCGACGCGCGCCAGCAGGCGGGTCGGGTTTTCGCCCGGCATGAAGCCGCCATGGCCGATGTCGACCTCGCCGTGGCGGCCGCCGACCGGCTCGACCGCCTCGCGCAGCTTGGTCATCAGTTCGTCCATCAGGGCGCCGGCGTCGCAGCCGGCCGGCAGCATGAGCCCGAAATCGGCCCCGGTGAGGCGGCCCGCGTAGGTGCCGGCGCAGTAGGGCGTGAGTTCGCCGATGGCGCGCCCGACCCGGCGCAGCATGTCATCCGCCGTCTCGCGCCCGAGCTCGCGGTTGACGTGGTCCAGATGCGGCAGGCGGATGATGGCGAGGGCGCCGAACAGGCTGTCCTCGGCGCCCAGGGCCTGGTCCAGGGCGGCCAGGAAGAAATTGCGGTTGGCCAGGCCGGTGAGGGCGTCGAAGTTGGCCTCGCGGCGCAGGTTCTCGTAGCGCCGGGCGTCCTCGGCGAACTGTTCGCGCAGGCGGCCGACCGTCGCGTTCATGGCCGCGGCGAGCTGGCGGAATTCCGGCACCTCGGGCTCCGGGATGCTGACGAAGCGGTGCTCGGTGATCGCCCGGGCCTGTTCGACCACCGCCTGCATGGGCCGCCGGATGCGCCGCAGCACCAGGCTGACCAGGACGCCGCCGAGCAGGCCGGTGACGGCGATCGCCGCGGTCATCGTGAGGGCGGTACGCCAGAGCGAGCGGTAGGCGAACCGGGTCCGGCTCATCAGGGTGACGCTGCCGAGCGGGGTCCAGCCGCCGCTCAGCTGGGCGCTGCCGGGCAGGGAACGGATGGGCAGCCAGTCGACGAACCAGGCCGGGGCGCCGGCATCGGGGTCGCGGCTGACCCGGTCGACGAGGACGCGGCCGTCCGGGGCGGTGATCCGGACCATTTCGTAATGACCGCTGTCGAACAGGGCGGTGGCGGTCACCACCACGTCGTCGGGGTCGGTGTCGGCACGGTTGAGGGCGAGGGCCAGGGCGACCGCGTTGTCGTGGTTCTTGCGCGCCAGTTCCGTCTCCAGGTAGGCCCGGGCGTTGAGCAACGCGGCGAGCAGGCAGGCGGACAGCGCGAGCAAAGCGCTCACGAGGATGGACAACCAGAGTTGGCGGTACATGGACATGGCGCTACTCCTTGGGCGGGCGACGCGGCGGCCGGGGCGTCGGGGCGCGGGGATGGCGTAGGGAGACGGGGTTGCTCGGCATGGTCGTCATTGGAAGCCCTCGTCGCGGGCGCGCCGGAGGACGTCGTCCCAGAGCGGCAGGCGGCCGCCGGCCGCCTCGGGGACGTCCTGGCTGTCGCCCCAGGCCCCTTCGTCGTTGAAACTGAGGACCGGCCGCAAGTCGCTGCGCTGGCCGGCCGGCTGGATGTCGGCGACCCGGTTGTCGAGCAGCACCGGCTCGCGGCCGGGCTGGTCGAAATAGGCCAGCACCATGTGCACGGGATCGCCGCCGCCGCGCAGCTTCACGTAGACCAGGCGCAGTTGCTCGGCGGGTATGCCCATGGCGCGCAGGGTGAAGTACTTGGCGATGGCGAAGTCCTCGCCGTCGCCCATGCCGCGGCCGAGGAACTCGCCCAGGGTGGCCCAGTGGTCGGCCTGGCCCCAGGCCCGCTGGTCGGTGCTCTGCAGCATGCGGCGGTTGAAGAAGTCGTTGGCGCGGGCCAGCTTGTCCGCGGCGCCGGCCCCGGCGGCCTGGTCGACCAGGCGCTGCCAGTCGGCGTAGGCTTGGCTGCCCTTGGCGCCGTAGCGGTCGCGCAGGAAGGCGGCCAGGCGGTCGTTGCGGGCGACCGGCGCGGCGGCGGTCGCGCCGGCGGCGCCGGCCGGGTGGGCGGCCATGAAGGCGACCACTTTGTTGACGTTGACCTGGCCGGGTATGTACATGACGATCTCGCCGCTGGGGTCGTACAGGTAGGAGGTCGGGAAGTAGTCGACCGGGCCGACCTGGCGGTGCGGGCTGTCGGGCGCGCGCCGGGAGCCGCCGGCGACGATCCGGAAGGGCAGATCGAAGCGGTTCGCGGTCTCGCGCAGGGCGTCCGGGCTGTCGTAATCCAGGCCGACGCCGAGCACGCTCAGGTCGGGCCGGGCGTCGAGTTGCTTCAGGGCCGGCATCTCCAGCTTGCACATGGGGCACCAGGGCGCCCAGAAGGCGACCAGCAGCCATTGGCCGCGGAAGTCGGCCAGGCGCACCGGGCGGTCGTCGATGTCGCGGAAGGAGAAGGGCACGGTCTTGCCGGTGAGCCCGGGCGAGACAAGCGGGAATACAGCGAGTCCGACGGCCACGAATAGGGTCGCGACGAAGCGCGGAAACGCGGGACAGGGCCTCAAGGTGATTCCTGAGCGGGCTTTTTCTGGATCATAAGCCACGCCCGGCGACTTGCAACGTCAGACGAATTTCGCCACGAAGGCGCCGACCGTCGCGGCCGGCAACGCCAGCCAGGCCCGGTGGCCGTTGCCGGGGACTTCCGCCAGGGGCTCGCCGGCGGCGTTCTCGATCCGCTCCAGGGTGCAATCGAGGATGCCGGCCGGCTGGATGACCTCGATGCGGTCGCCGAGACGGAGCTTGTTCTTGGCTTCGAATTCGACCAGGCCGCGCGCCGCATCCCAGGCCACCAGGTCGCCGACGTACAGGCTGCGGCCGGACTCCGAGTGGCCGCGCAGGTAGTTCTGGTACTCGGCCGGCGTATGGCGGCGGAAGAAGCCGTCCGTATAGCCGCGGTTGGCCAGGCCCGCCAGGCGGCCGAGCAGGCCGGGGTCGAGCGGCCGGCCGGCACGGGCGTCGTCGATCGCCTGGCGATAGGCCTGGCAGGCGCGGGCGACGTAGTAGGGCGACTTGGTGCGGCCCTCGATCTTGAGCGAGTCGACGCCGATCTCGACCAGCCGGTGGACGTGCTCGATGGCGCGCAGGTCGCGCGAGTTGAGGATGTAGGTGCCGTGCTCGTCCTCTTCGATCGGCATGTAGCTGCCCTGCCGGCGCTCGTTCTCCTCGAGCAGCCAGACGTCGCCGGCGGCGTCGCTCCGGGCCGCGTTCAGCTTGTACTCCCAGCGGCACGAGTTGGTGCAGGTGCCCTGGTTGGGGTCGCGGTGGTTGAAGTAGCCGGACAGCAGGCAGCGGCCCGAGTAGGCGACGCACAAGGCGCCGTGCACGAATACCTCCAGCTCCATGTCCGGGCAGTCCTGGCGGATGCCGGCGATCTCGTCCAGGGACAGTTCGCGCGACAGGATGACGCGGCGGATGCCGACCCGCTGCCAGAAGCGTACCGCCGCCGAGTTCACCGTGTTGGCCTGCACCGAGAGGTGGATGGCCAGTTCGGGCCAGGTCTCGCGCGCCAGCATGATGAGGCCGGGGTCGGACATGATGAGGGCGTCCGGGCCGAGCGCCACGGCCGGCGCCAGGTCGCGCACGAAGGTCTTCAGCTTGGCGCCGTGCGGGTAGATGTTGGCGACCAGGTAGAAGGGCCGGCCGAGGGCGTGGGCGCGCCGGATGCCGGCGCCGAGCACCGCGAGATCGCCGAAGTCGTTGTTGCGCACGCGCAGCGAGTAGCGCGGCTGGCCGGCGTAGACGGCGTCGGCGCCGTAGGCGAAGGCGGTGTCGAGCATGGCCAGGCTGCCCGTCGGGGCGAGCAGCTCGGCGCCGGCGCCGGCCACCTCAGTCGCCGAAGTTGGTGCCGACCTGGCGCGCGCTGGTCACCCAGGGGTGGTCGACCGGCACGGTCTTGATCCGGCCGGCGACTTCTTCCAGGGCGACCGGCACCGTGGCCTCGCCGCGCGCGGCGACCATGACGCCGTGCTGGCCGGCCTGGATCAGGTCGACGGCGGCGGTACCCAGCCGGGTGGCCAGGATGCGGTCGGCCGCCGAGGGCGTGCCGCCGCGCTGCAGGTGGCCCAGGATGGTGATGCGGGCCTCCAGGTCGGTGAGGGCCTCCAACTGCTGGGCGAGCTGGATGGTGCGGTCGGCATAGACCATCTCGCGCACCTCGATTCCGGCCTTGGACTTCTTGCCCTTGGCCGCCGGCGGTGCCGCCAGCAGGGCCTCGTGCTCGGCGACGGTGAGCGCGCCTTCGGCGACGGCGACGATGGAGAACGGCTTGCCGCCGCGCTTGCGCTTCTTGATCGCGTCGGCGACGCTTTCCACGCGGTAGGGGATCTCCGGGACCAGGACCACGTCGGCGCCGCCGGCGATGCCGGCGCCCAGGGCCAGCCAGCCGGCCCGGTGGCCCATGATCTCGACCACGATGATGCGGTGGTGGCTGTGCGCCGTGCTGTGCAGGCGGTCGATGGCGTCGGTGGCGATGCCCAGGGCGGTGTCGAAGCCGAAGGTGATGTCGGTCTCGGCGACGTCGTTGTCGATGGTCTTGGGCAGGGTCACCACGTTGAGCCCGGCCTGCTTGAGGCGCAGGGCGTTCTTCTGGGTGCCGCCGCCGCCCAGGCAGACCAGGCAGTCGAGTTGGTTGGCGCGGTAGTTGGCGACGATGGCGTCGGTCATGTCGCGCACCTTGCCGGCCACCGTCATCTTGTGCGGTTTTTCCCGGCTGGTGCCCAGGATGGTGCCGCCGACCGTGAGGATGCCGGACAGGTTGGCGCTGTCGAGCTCGACGGCGCGGTTCTCCATCAGGCCGCGGAAGCCGTCGCGGAAGCCGAGGACGTGCATCTTGCGGTCGAGCGCCGCCTTGCCGACGCCGCGGATGGCGGCGTTGAGGCCGGGGCTGTCGCCACCGGAGGTGAGGATGCCGATGTGCTTGGTCATGGAGTTTCCTGAACGTGCGGGACGAGCCCCGGATTGTCGGTCACGCCGGCGTGCGATGCCAGCGCCGCGTCCGGCCCGGGCGGCCGGACACCGGTCAGAGCATCTCGACCACCCACTTGGTCACGGCGGCGGTGGCGCGCGCGCACTTGTCGCCGCGGGCGTCGCTGAAGGCCTGGTACTGGTCGGCCTGCCACATGTCGTAGGTGCGGCCGGTGAACTGCTGCTGCAGTTCCTCGCAAGTGACGCCGCCGAACTCGGCCCGGAAACGGGCGACCAGTTCGTCGCCCTTCTTGAAGTTGTTGATGAAGCGGCCCTTGTCGAGCTTGTCGCGGTCGCGCCCGCGCTTCGCGGAGAGCGCCACCAGGCCGCCGGTCAGCGCCCCGCAGGCGCCCTTGCCGGACAGACCGCCGCCGCCCGAGAGGCCGTGGGCGGCCTTGATCACGCTGTCGTCGACGATGCCGACCGTCTCCTGGACCGCGGCCAGCACGCACTGCGGGCAGCAGCCGTAGTCCAGTTCATATTGCAGAGCCTTGTCGTAGGCTTCCTGGGCAAGGGCCTGCTTGTCGGGGGCGGTCATGCGCGACTCCTATATATTAGGGTGTCCTAATATATAGCACAGGCCTGCCGCCGTCACGCCAGTCAGTCGGCCTGGACGCGTACCGCGTTGCGGCCGCCCGCCTTGGCCTCGTAGAGGGCAACGTCGGCACGCCGGAACAAGGCTGTCAGGTCGGTATCGCCGGGCAGGTAGGCGGTGAGCCCGAACGAGCCGGTGAAGGCCACGCGCTCCCCGCGTGCCGTGGTCAGGTCGGCGGCCTCGACCGCCTGGCGCACCCGTTCGGCGACCTCGCGCGCGGCGGCCAGGCGGGTGTCGGGCAGCAAGATGGCGAACTCCTCGCCGCCCACCCGGCCGAGCGTGTCGAGGTGGCGCAGGGCCTGGCGGGTGACCGCGCAGAAGCGTTTCAGGACCTGGTCGCCGACCTCGTGCCCGTAGGTGTCGTTGATGTTCTTGAACAGGTCGAGGTCGACCACGGCGAGTGCCAGCGGGGTGCCGTGGCGGGCGGCGCGCACGAACTCGCGCTCGGCGAGTTCCATGAAATGGCGCCGGTTCGGCATGCCGGTCAGGAAATCGCGGGTGGCGCGCTGGTCCAGTTCGCGCTGCAGGTAGCGCACCCGGTAGAACACCGCCAGGGCGGTGGTGACCACCAGGAGCAGCAGGC
>NZ_SJZB01000038.1 GCF_004337445.1 Parasulfuritortus cantonensis
GGACTGATGGCGGAGCAGCAGCGCAAGTTCGCCTACGCCGAGCAGGCCAACCGGCTGGTCCTGCGCTGGCCGGTGGACAGCGCAGGACCTGTCGGCGACCGCTAGTCGGCGCTCGCGTTGTAGCGGGTCTGCCACTCCGCGAGCGCCGCGGCCAGGTCGCCGCGGGCGCCGATGCGGCGCCAGAACTCGCTGAAGTCCTGTTGCGCGGTTTCCAGGCGGAAGGCCATCCGGTTCGGCTTGTCGCGCAGGAACAGCGCGATGTTGGCCTCGACGGTGTCGAGGTAGTCGCGCGCCAGCGCCTCGGCGCTCTGGCCCGCCTCGCCTCCGAGCAGGATGCCGTCGCGGTAGGCCTTCATGATGCCCATCCCGGTGCGCCTGGCGAAACTGGCGACGACCGCCTCCGGCGCCCGGGTCAGGTGGACGTAGAAGGCGCCGGCACCGTAGCGCCGGTCCAGGCGGCCGAGCAGCCAGGCGAGCCGGTTGTCGGCCTCGATGTGGTCGTCCGGATAGGCCAGGCGGTCGTCGCCGACGAGGCGCAGCCGGGTCTCGTGGCCGGCGCTGTAGTTGACGATGTGGCCGCAGGCCCGGATGAAGGTCGTCGAGCCGCAGCGGCCGCTGTTGAGGATGAATACGTTCATGCCGCCCCCGCCGCCAGGGCGGCTTGCCAGGCGGCGCGGTCGGCGCCGTAGCGGCCGATCGCCGCGGCGATGGCATCGAGCTGCGCCTGGCGCACGCCGGCATCCTCGATCCGGTGCCAGGCGGGCGCGCCGGTGCCGAAGTTGGCGCGCAGGTTGGCGATGAACTCGCCTACCCCGGCGCGTGCCGCGGCCAGGCCCGGGGTGCCGTGCCACCAGCGCTCCGGGGCCTCGAACAGCGCCGCCAGATCCTCGACCTGCGCGGCGATGCTGGCCTGGCGCTCGCGGTAGCGTCCGCGCATGGCGGCCTCGGTCGCCGCCACCGTCGCCGCGATCGCGACGGCCGTCGGCTCGGCGCCGGGATAGCCGGCCGCGCACAGCGTCTCCATGCTGAACAGCATGACGTCGCCGAAATACTGGCGCTCGAACTCGCCCGACAGGTCGACGGCCTGGCCGCCGTGCACGACGCCGGGCCGGCATTCCGCGCGGCCGCTGTCGGCGACGGTGCGCCGGTGCAGCATGGGCAGGTTGGCGGAGGCGAAGGCGTCGCCCAACTCGGCGCGCATGATCCGGCCCAGGGTCGGCCCGGCCATGCGCAGGCGGAGATCGGCGAACGGGATGAACCAGGCCAGGCCGGCCCGGCTGAAGACGTAGTTGCCGGTGTAGACGGTGCGCGCCGGCTTCAGGCCGGCCGGCCCGGCGTCCGGCCGGTAATGGCTGCGCCGGGTCGGGTGCTCGCCGTCGAAGAAATGGCCCAGGCGGGCGGCGAAGTCGGCCAGGCAGGCGGCGTGATCGTGGCGCCCGCGCAGCGGACAGGGATAGCGCCAGGCCTCGGCGGCGGCCCGGAAGCCGAACAGGTCGGCCATGTCGTGGTAGGCGGCATCGTCGGCCTGGCGCGCCGGCCGGCCGTGGAAGCGGCACTCGGCGTCGCCATCCAGGCCGGCCAGGTCGGTCAGGAAGGCGGTGACGTCGGCGACGAAGTTGCCGGCCATCACGGCCGGCGAGACCGGCGGGTCGCCGACCACCTTGCCGGTCAGGACCTGGGTCCCGGTCGTGCTGAAGAGGCGGTCGAGTTCGCCCAGGTAGTCGACCGCATAGGCCAGCTCCTCGTCCTCGCCCCGGGCCAGGTTGACCCGGAACTCCTGGTCGCTGTCGACGAACCAGAACAACTGCGGCCGGCCCGTGTCGGGCAGGCGGTTGAGCCACAGGTAGGCGATGTTGCGGGTGACCGAGGCGCCCTTGTGGCCGCGCCGGCCGCCGTCGCCGAGCGGCCCGGCCAGGCGGCCGCGCAGCGAAGCCGGCAGGGCGGCGACCAGGTCGCCCTGGGCGGCCTGGTCCAGGTAATGCACGGGCAGGCCGGCGGCGCTGAACTCGGCCGCGATGGCGCGGTGGCGGGCCTGGTTGTCGGCCGCCAGGCTGTCGTCCACGGCCAGCACCTGCACGGCGCCGGCATAGGGGTGGTGCTGGAGCAGGCCGGCCAGGCTGGCCAGGCAGTCGGCCAGGTGCCGGGGCCGGTCGGCGACCGGGACGACGATGACGAAGTCGTGCCGACTGGCCGCGCCCGCCACCTTCACCGCCGCGACGAATAGTTGGGGAACAGGTCCTTGTCGATGACGATCTCGATCAGGTTGATGCCGCCGGCCAGGTCGTCGCGCGCGAACAGGGCGTCGATGTCGGCCGTGGCGCCGACGCGCCGGTAGCCGACCCCGAAGGCGCGCGCCAACAACTCGAAGTCCGGGTTGCGGAAGTCGCAGCCGATGTAGCGCCGGTCGTAATGCTGGAGCTGGTTCTTGCGGATCAGGCCCATGGTGCCGTTGTTGAACACCACGACGTTGAGCGGGATGCCATGGTTGACCGCGGTCATCAGCTCGAAGCCGCACATCTGGAAGCCGCCGTCGCCCAGGATGGCGAAGGTGGTGCGCGGGTCGGCCAGGCGGGCGCCGATGGCGGCCGGGATGGCGTGGCCGAGCGAGGAGACGCCGGAGTTCGGGTAGTAGCGGTTGCCGGCGCTGACGTTGTAGAAATTCTGGGCGAAGATGATGTTGTCGTCGAACACCGCCACGCCGCTCGGGAAGCGCCGTTCCAGGGCCTGGAAGAAATGCTGGACCAGGGCGAAGCCGGACTGGAAGAGTACGTAGTCGGTGGTGACGGCGGCCTTGGAACGGCCGATCTGGCCGCCCACCCGCTCGCAGGTGGCGACATCGCGGCCGTTCAGGCGGGCGAGGACGCCGCCCAAGACCTCCTTGATGTCGCCGTTGATCGCCAGGTCGGCCTTGAACACCTTTTCCAACTGGCCGAAGTCGTTGTCAATCTGGGCGATGCGCTTGCCGGCCAGCAGGGCCGGTTCCCAGACGTAGCTGGTGCGCTCGTTGAAGCCGGCGCCGAGGAACAGCACCAGGTCGGCGTTGTCGAGTATGTACTTGTAGGCGTGGCCGCTCGAGGTGACGCCCAGGCTGCCGAGCGACAGCGGCGACTGTTCGCTGATGGTGCCCTTGGCCTTCAGGCTGGTGGTGACCGGGATGGCCAGGGTCTCGGACAGGCGCGCCACCTCGGCCTGGGCGCCGGAACGGATGCAGCCGTAGCCGGCGACGATGACCGGCCGGCGGGCGCCGAGCAGCAGGTCGGTGAGTTCCTGGACCGAGTGCGAGGCGCTGATCGACGGCCGGATGCGGCGCGCGCTCTCGACCCGCTCGAGTATGGCGTCGTCCACCGTCTCCTTCTGCAGGTTGTACGGGAAGCTCAGCAGGACCGGGCCGGGCTGGTCGGAGAGCAGGATCTTGGCCGCCTGGTTGAGGACATTCTCCAGGTAATCGGTGCGCTCGACGATCTTGTTGTAGCGGGTGATGCCCTTGAACAGGGCCACTTGGTCGATGGCGCCGCCCTCGCCCGAACTCTCCTGCAGGCCGCCCTTGCCGAATATGTAGGTGGGCGTCTCGCCGGTGACGATGAGCACCGGCAGCTTGTCGGCATAGGCGTTGGCGATGCCGGTGACCAGGTTGGTCGCCCCCGGCCCGGCCGTCGTGATGCAGGCGCCCACCTTGCCCGAGGCGCGCGCGTAGCCGCCCGCCATGAAGGCCGCCCCCTGTTCGTGTTTCGCCAGCACGTGCCGGATGCCGGAGTCGTACAGGCTGTCGTAGACGGGCAGGATGTGGGCGCCGGGGATGCCGAACAGGCATTCGACGCCCAGGCGTTCCATGAACCGGACGATCAGTTGGCTTACCGGTATTTGCATTGCTTACGTCGTGGCCGCGCGGGCCAGGCGTGGATGGAGGTCGGATTCTAACCTCAATCCTCCTCCTTCTCCCCTTTTTGGTGCAGCGCCCGCTCCAAGCGGGCGAGACGCCTTTTCTCCCGTTCCCGCTTGTCCTCGACCACCTGCATCCGGAAGCGGGGCGTGCGCACGGCCTTGGCGACCGGGTTGCGCGGGCGACGGGGCGGACCGGAGGCGCGCTTGGCCATCTCAGCGCCGGCGTCCGAGCAGCCACTCGGCCACTTCCAGGTCGCGCGGCCAGGTCACCTTCAGGTTGCTCATGTCGCTCTCCACCAGGCGCGGCGCCAGGCCCAGGGCCTCGACCGCCGAGGCCTCGTCGGTGACGCCGGTGCCGGCGTGCTCCAGGGCCCGGGCGAGCAGGCCGTGGCGGAACATCTGCGGCGTCTGGGCACCCCAAAGACGCTCGCGCGGCACGGTCGCCTCGATGCGGCCGCCGGCATCGGCGCGCTTCAGGGTATCGGCCACCGGGGCGGCCAGGATGCCCCCGACCGGGTCGTCGGCGAGACCGCCGAGCAGGCGTTCGAGCAGTTCGGCGGACAGGCAGGGCCGGGCGGCATCGTGGACCAGCACCCAGTCGTCGCCGGCCACCTCGCCGGCGATCGCGCGCAGACCGTTCAGCACCGTCTCGGCCCGGGTCGCGCCGCCGCACCGGAGCACCGCCAGCTTGGCCAGGCCCTGCCAGTCGTGCCGCCCCCACTGGTCGTCGTCCGGGGCCAGGACGACGTAGGTACGCAGGATCGCCGGCGCCGCCTCGAAAGCCCGCGCCGCGTGCCAGAGCATGGTCCGGCCGGCCAGGGCGAGATACTGCTTGGGTCCGCCGGCGGCCATCCGGGCACCGACGCCGGCGGCCGGCAGGAGGGCGAAATAGCGTGACATATCGGATTGTTATCTGGCTTCGATACCCTAGATTTTAGATTGAAGGAGTATCCAGGAGACTGCCATGCTGCAAGTCCGAGCGCCCGTCGTCGCGGGCATGTTCTATCCGGGTGAAGGCAGCGCGCTGAAGGGCGACATCGCGGCCATGCTGGCGGCGGCCAAGCCGACCGAGCTGATCCCCAAGGCGATCATCGCGCCGCACGCCGGCTACATCTATTCCGGGCCGATCGCGGCCAGCGCCTATGCCGCGCTGGCGCCCTTGCGCGAACGCATCCGGCGCGTGGTTCTGCTGGGCCCGGTGCACCGGGTCTGGACCGCCGGCCTGGCCCTGCCCGGCGTCGACGCCTTCGACACCCCCCTGGGACGCGTCGAGCTCGACCGCGAGGCGATACGGAGCCTGGCCGACCTGCCCCAGGTCGAAACCAACCCCGCCGCCCATGCCATGGAACACTCGCTGGAAGTCCAGCTGCCCTTCCTGCAAGCCGTCCTGGCCGACTTCAAGCTGGTGCCCCTGGCGGTCGGCGGCGCCAGCCCGCGCCAGGTGGCCGAGGTCCTGGAACGCCTGTGGGGCGGCCCCGAGACCCTGATCGTGGTCAGCTCCGACCTCTCGCATTACCAGCCCTATGCCCTGGCGCGCCAGGCCGACGCCGGCACCGCCGAGGCCATCCTGCACCTGCGCAGCGACCTGGTCGGCGAGATGGCCTGCGGCTGCCACCCGATCAACGGCCTGCTCGTGGCGGCCGGCCACAAGGGCCTCAAGGCGCACCTGCTCGACCTGCGCAACTCCGGCGACACCGCCGGCGACCGGGCCCGGGTGGTCGGCTACGGGGCGTTCGCCTTCACCGAGGAGCCGGTGTCATGACCCGCCTCCCGGAAACGCCCGACAAGGGTGCCCTGCTGACCGCCATCGCGCGCGCCGCCATCGCCCGCAAGCTGGGCCAGCCGGCCGCCATGGCGGCCACCCGGCCGGACTGGCTCGCCTCGCCCGGGGCGGTGTTCGTGACCCTGACCCAGGCCGGCCAGTTGCGCGGCTGCATCGGTTCCCTGGAGGCCTGGCGGCCGCTCGCCGACGACCTTGAGGCCAACGCCCGCGCGGCGGCCTTCGGCGACCCGCGCTTTCCGGCCCTCGCCGCCGAGGAACTGGCGCGCACCCGGGTCGAGGTGTCCATCCTGTCGAAGCCGGAACCCCTGCCGTGCACGGACGAGGCCGACGCCGTGGCCAAGCTGCGCCCAGGCGTCGACGGCGTGATCCTGGAATGGCACCGGCACCGCGGCACCTTCCTGCCCCAGGTCTGGGACCAGTTGCCGACCCCGGCGTCGTTCCTGCGCCATCTCAAGCAGAAAGCCGGCCTGCCGGCCGACTTCTGGGCCGACGACGTGCGCCTGTCCCGCTACACGGTGGAGAAATTCAAGGAAGCGCCATGATCCCCGAATCCAGCCATCCCGGCCGCTGGTGGCACGCCCTGGAGGACGGCCGCATCCAGTGCGACCTGTGCCCGCGCGACTGCCGGCTGCACGAGGGCCAGCGCGGCGCCTGCTTCGTGCGCAAGATGGAAAACGGCAGGATGGTGCTGACCACCTACGGGCGCAGTTCCGGGTTCTGCGTCGACCCCATCGAAAAAAAGCCGCTCAACCACTTCTACCCCGGCTCCTCGGTGTTCTCGTTCGGCACCGCCGGCTGCAACCTGGCCTGCAAGTTCTGTCAGAACTGGGACATCTCGAAGTCGCGCGACATGGACCGCCTGATGGACGCCGCCGGCCCCGACGAGATCGCCCGCGCCGCGGCCCGCATGGGCAGCAAGAGCGTCGCCTACACCTACAACGACCCGGTGATCTTCGCCGAATACGCCATCGACACCGCGCAGGCCTGCCGCGCGACCGGCCTGAAGAACGTCGCCGTCACCGCCGGCTACATGCACGAGGCGGCCCGGCGCGAGTTCTACGCCGTCATGGATGCCGCCAACGTCGACCTCAAGGGTTTCACCGACGATTTCTACGTCAAGTATTGCGGCGGCCACCTGCAGCCCATCCTGGACACGCTGACTTACCTGCACCGGGAAACCCGGGTCTGGCTGGAGCTCACCACCCTGCTGATCCCGACCCTGAACGACTCCGAGACCGAGATCCGCGCCCTGGCGGACTGGGTGGCGCGCGAACTGGGCCCGGACGTGCCCCTGCACTTCTCCGCCTTCCACCCCGACTACAAGCTGCGCGACCTGCCGGCCACGCCCCCGGCCACCCTGGCCCGGGCCCGCGAACTGGCCATGGCGGCCGGCCTGCACTACGTCTACACGGGCAACGTGCACGACCGCCAGGGCGACACCACGTTCTGTCCGGGCTGCGGCAAGCCGCTGATCGTGCGCGACTGGTACGAGATCCTCGATTACCGCCTGACCGACCAGGGCACCTGCCCGGACTGCGGCGCCGCCGTGGCCGGGCGCTTCGAGCATTTCGAGCGCCCGTTCGGCGCCCGCCGGATACCCGTCTCCCTGCACCGGGCCTGATCAGCCCGCCCCCCGGCCGGCCGCCAGCCAGGCCTCCAGCGCGGCGGCGGCGAGCGGCTCGGCATACAGGTAGCCCTGGCCCAGGTCGCAGCCCATGTCGCGCAGGAGGGTGGCCTGGGCCTCGGCCTCGATCCCCTCGGCGACCACGGCCATCCGCAGGGCCTGGCCGAGCGCCACGACGGTGCGGGCGATCTCGGTCACCTCCTGGTCGGTGCCGGTGCCGAGCACGAAGGAGCGGTCGATCTTGAGCACGTCGATGGGCAGGCGGCGCAGGTAGGACAGGCTGGAATAGCCGGTGCCGAAGTCGTCGATGGCCACCGTGATGCCCAGCTCGCGCAGCTTGCCGAGCAGGCCCGCGGCCCGCTCCGGATCGCCCATGATCATGCTCTCGGTCAGCTCGATCTGCAGGTAGGCGGGCGGGATGCCGTAGCGCGCGGTCAGCTCGCCGATCCGGGCGACCAGATCGACGCGCTCCATCTGGCGGCCGGACACGTTGACCGCGATGGTCCCCATCCGGCCCTGCCAGACGGCCGCCTGGCGGCAGGCCTCGGTCAACACCCAGTCGCCCAGGGCGACGATGATGCCCGAGTCTTCGGCGACCGGGATGAAGTCGGCCGGCATGAGCAGGCCGCGGGTCGGGTGGCGCCAGCGCACCAGCGCCTCGACGCCGTGCAGGCGCCCGTCGGCGAGCGACATCTTGGGCTGGTAGTGCAGTTCCAGCTCGTCCCTGGCCAGGGCCTGGCGCAGTTCCATCTCCATGGCCAGGAACCGGCTGGCGCGCTCGGTCATGTCGGCGCTGAAGAAGCGGCAGACGCCCTTGCCGTCCGCCTTGGCCGCGTACATGGCGACGTCGGCCTGCTTGAGCAGGGTGGCGACGTCGCCGCCGTCGTCGGGATAGAAGGCGATGCCCACCGAGGCGCCCACCTCGATGTGGTGGGCCTGGATCACGGCCGGCTCGGAGATGGTCCGGATCAGGCCCTCGGCGACCTCGGCGTACATCTCGGGAGCGGCGCCGTCCTCGAGGACGACCAGGAACTCGTCGCCGCCCATGCGGCCGACCGTGTCGGTGCGCCGCAGCGAGCCGGTCAGGCGTTCGGCGACCACCTTGAGCAACTGGTCGCCGACGTCGTGGCCGATGCCGTCGTTGACCGCCTTGAAGCGGTCGAGGTCGATCATCATCACGCCGGCGCGGCCGTGCTGGCGGCGCGCCAGCTCGATGGCGTGCTGCAGGCGGTCCTGCACCAGGGCCCGGTTGGGCAGGCCGGTGAGCGGGTCGTGGAAGGCGAGGAACTGGATGCGCTCGTCCTTGCGGCGCTGCTCGGTGACGTCGGTGAAGACGGCGATGTAGCGTTCCGCGCCGGCGTGGGCACCCGCCACCCGGTTGATGGTCAGCCATTCCAGGAACGCCTCGCCGTTCTTGCGCCGGTTCCACAACTCGCCCTGCCAGCGCCCGTCGCCGAGCAACTGCTGCCACATGGCCCGGTAGAACTCGGCGTCCTGGTAGTCGGAGCGCAGCAGGCGCGGAGTCGCCCCGACCGCCTCCTCGGCGCCGTAGCCGGTGATCTCGGTGAAGGCCCGGTTCACGGACAGGATGCGGGCCTGGCTGTCCGTGACCATCACTCCCTCGCTGGTGTTGTCGACCACGCTGCCGGCCAGCAGGAGGTCGAACGCCCCCTTGCTGATCTGCTCCGCGAGGCGGGCATTGTGGCGCCGCAACTGGTCCTCGCGCAGGGCCACCTGCTCGCGCATGTGCTCGAAACCGGCGACCAGGGCGCTCACTTCGCGATGGTGGGTCTCCGGGAGGGCGACGTCGTACTGCCCGCGCGAGATCGACTGCGCCGCCAGGCACAACTGGTCGAGCGGCGCCAGGATGCGCCGGATCAGCAGCGACACGGCGGGCAGGACCAGGAACAGGACCAGCAGCGTGGCCAGCGCCGCGCGCAGCCGGAAGGCGTCGATGCCGGCGCTCAGGGAGTCCTCCGGGACGGCCAGGACCAGGAGCAGGAAGCGGCCCGGCCGGCCGGAATCGACGTGCAGGCGTTGCGCCGCCACCAGGCAGTCGCGGCCACCCAGCCGCATGCGCCGGGTCGGGTAGACGTCGTCGCCCGGGCGGGCGCCGTCGAGCATGCCGGCCAGTTCCGGGAAGTCGGCGGCCAGGCGATGCCGGTTGCCGAGTTCGAAGCTGAAGGCCATGGCCGGGTCGGGATGCAGCAGATAGCGGCCGCGTTCGTCGCTGACGTAGACCGCGGCCCCGGCCAGGGGCACGTGCGCCAGTTGCGCGAACAGCGGCCGCACCGCCATGTTGACCACGATCATGCCGAACAGGTGGCCGTCGGGGTCGTAGACCGGCGTCAACGCGCGGACGGTCGGCACGTGGGGCATCTCGAAGTCGCCATGCTCCCGGTTCAGGTTGAATTCGGACAGGTAGACCTCGCCCTCGCGCAGGCGGAGGCCGTCGCGGAAGTAGTCGCGCCGGCCCTTCTGCTGCAGCTCGGCGTCCGGGATCACCACCACCTTGCCCTGGCGCCGGTCCACCCGGACCAGTTCGCGGCCGTCCTCGGCGACGCCGATGTAGCGGGCCTGGGTGTAATCCGGCCGGGTTTCCAGGAATACCGCGAAGATCTCCTTCAGGCGCTTGATCCAGACCTCGCGCGGGTAATGCTCGACCGGGTCGCCGCCGCCCTGCCGGTCCGCCCGCAGGATGCCGCGCACGGGCGGCGTGCGCGACAGCAGCAGGGTGTCCTCGCGCAGGGTCGCGATGGCGTTCTCGAGGTTGGCGCCGCGCAGGCGCGTGGCACCGTCCAGCTCGCTGGCCAGGTTGCGGTAGACCGACGCCCGGTGCAACTGGTCGACGACCAGGCCGAGCGCCACGGCGCCGGCCAGGATCAGGGCGAATACGACCAGATGGACATGGCGTTGGACGCCCGGCTGGCGGGCCGAGCGGACGCCGTCGGCGCCCCGATTCGGTGTGCTCACGTTACCTCCCCGTTTATCTGTTTCGGGTTTTTGCCAATTAAAGCACCAATACCCCTTTTCACAACACGGCGGCCCGTGCCGTCCGTCGGACCAACTAGGTTGGTTTACCGGGACGGCCAACCGGTTTATGGTGAAACTACGGTCAAGCCCGCGACAGAAAGGAAACGACGATGTCCTACCTCGAACAGAAATGGAGCGAATACAGCCGCGAGCGCAATCCGCTCCGCCGCTACAGCAGCCAGCGCGAATTCGAAGCCGACTGGGTGAACGGCCTGCGTCGTCGTTACGGCCTGTCCCAGGAGGCCCTGGCGGTGCTCGCCAGCGTCTCCGTCACGACGGTGCAGAACTGGGAGAACCCGCAGAGCCGCAAGAGCATCGCGGCCCACAACCAGGACCGCCTGCGCGACATCGACCGCGACCTCTGGATCAAGTCGCACGTCACCCTGCTCGACCCCTGCCCGCCCTTCATCCGCGCCCTCTACGACCTGCTCTCCGCCAATCGCGACGAGAGCGCCCAGGGCCTGGCCGACTACCTGCTGACCACCATGCCGGAACACGACCCGGAACGGCCGCGCCTGCTGCACTGGGCCAGCCTCAGCCACAGCATCGCCGACCCGGCCTCGGCCAAGGCGCGCGCCTACCAGCGCGCCGCGCTGGCCGCCCTCGGCCACGGCCAGGGCCCCCTGGCGGCCGCGATCGAGAACGAGATACTGGGCAGTCAGTTCGAAGACCTCCTGGCCATGGCCGACGGGGCCGAACGCGGCCAACGCGGGGCCGAACTGCTCGACGCCTGCCAGCGCCTGTACCGGCGCGACGGCCAACACGCCTACCTGTGGAACGCCCTCGAGGTGGCCTGCCGGACGCCGCTCGCCAGCAGCGTGCAATATGCCGTGCTGACCGAGTTGCAGGACCTGCTCGGCGAAGACGGCGTGCGCCGCCGGGTATTGACCGACGACGGCTACCAGGCGGTACGCGCCGCCTACGAACGGCCGGCCTCGGTGAATTGATGGAACCTGGGAGACAGACCATGAAAACCAGGCTCATCCAGATCGCAACCCTCCTGCTCCTGCTCGGCGCGGCCAACCTCGCCGCGGCGGCCGAACGCCAACCGGTGCCGGTGCAGCAAGCCGTTGCCGCCAGCACGGCCGACGCCGCCGACGGCCAACGTGACCGCCTGTCCTGGCAACGCGTCGGCGCCCCCGAGGAGGGCATCGGCTAGACGTCCGGCGCGACCGTTGCGCGCCGTTCTGGCATCCTAACGACCTCGTCGAGCGCCGCCGGCCCCGTGCCGGCGGCGCTCGACGGCCATCCGAGGACCAGGACACACCATGGAAAACCTGCAGCCGCGCCCGGTCTGGGCGCACTTCGCCGCCCTGTGCGCCATTCCGCGGCCATCCGGCCGGGAAGCGGCCGTGCGCGACCACCTCCTGGCCTGGGCCCGGGCGAACGCCATCGCGGCCCGGGTCGACGCGGCCGGCAACCTGATCCTGAGCAAGCCGGCCAGCCCCGGCGGCGCCGACCTGCCGGGGGTGATACTGCAGGGCCATCTCGACATGGTCTGCCAGGCCAATGCCGGGACCGGCCACGACTTCGAGCATGACCCGATCCGTCCGGTCCTGCGCGACGGCTGGCTGGTCGCGGAGGCCACCACGCTGGGCGCCGACAACGGCATCGGCGTCGCCCTGGCGCTCGCCGCCCTGACCGAACCCGGCCTCGTGCACCCGGCCCTGGAGGTGCTCCTGACGGTCGACGAGGAGGACGGCATGCACGGCGCCCACGGCCTGGCCCCGGGCAGCCTGGCCGGGCACTACCTGATCAACCTGGACAGCGAGGACTGGGGCTACTTCTATCTCGGCTGCGCGGGCGGCGTCGACATCGAGGTCGAGCAGCCCGTCGAACGCGTGCCGATGCCGGCCGACCGGGTGGTCCGGCGCATCACGGTATCCGGGTTGCGCGGCGGCCATTCCGGCCTCGACATCCACCTCGGCCGCGGCAACGCCATCAAGCTGCTCGCCGAGGCCGTGCGCGAACTGGCCGGGCAAACCGACCTCAACCTGATCGAACTGGCCGGCGGCAGCGCGCGCAACGCCATCCCGCGCGAAGCCTGGGCCGACGTGGCGCTGCCGGCCGCGGCGACGGCCGGCCTGGCCGCCTGGGCCGCGGCCAAGACCGCCGAGTGGCGGACCCGGTTCGCCGCCGGCGACGCCGGCGTCGCCCTCGCCTGTAGCCCGGACGGGACGGCCGCGACGGGCAGCCTGGCGCCGGCGGCGCAGGCACGCCTGCTCGACTTCCTGGCCGATGCCCGGGACGGCGTCGCCGCCATGAGCGCGGACTTCCCCGGCACCGTGGCGGCCTCCGACAACCTGGGCGTGGCGGCCCTGACCGGGACGGCGTTCCGCGCCACGATCATGGCGCGCGGCCTGGCCGACCGGCAGACCGACGGCCTCGCCGACGCCATCGTCGCGCAGGCCGCCGGACACGGCCTGGCCGCCCGCAAGACCGGCGCCTATCCGGGCTGGACGCCCGACCCGGCCTCGCCCCTGCTGGCCCGCTGCCGGGCCGCCTACGCCGAGCACTTCGGCGCCGAGGCGGGCCTCCGGGTCATCCACGCGGGCCTCGAATGCGGCGTCCTCGCCGGTAGCCATCCCGGCCTCGACATGATCTCGTTCGGACCCGACATCCGCGGTGCCCATGCGCCCGGCGAGGCGGTCGAGGTCGCCTCCGTGGCGCGCGCCTGGAGCCTGCTCAAGGCCGTGCTGGGCGCGCTCGCCCAGCCGTGACCGGCGCGCCGGCCCCGGCCTACTGCACCTACCAGCTGGTGATCCGGGTCGCGCAGCCGGTCGAGGTCGCGGTGGGCCGCTTCGGGCGCCACCTGTTCCCGGCCGGCACCTACGTCTACACCGGGTCCGCCAGGCGCAACTTCGAGGCCCGCGTCGCGCGCCACCTGCGCCAGGCCAAGACGCTGCGCTGGCACATCGACTATCTGCTCGCCGCGCCCGGCGTGAGCGTGCTCGAAGTGCGCCGCACGGACGCCCCGGAATGCGCCGTCAACCAGGCCACGGCGGGTGAGGTCGTGGTGCCCGGGTTCGGCGCCTCGGATTGCCGAAACGGCTGCGCCAGCCACCTGAAGCGCCTCGCCTAGGCCGGCCGCCCGGGTTCGGCGCCCGGCCCGGATGCCGGTAGAATGGCGCCCTGCCTCAGCCAACCGCGGGCCCGGCCCCCGGCGCGCCGCCATCCTTCCTTGCCAGATCGGGATACGCCATGTCCAAGACCTCGCCCAAAGTCTTCATCGCCGCCTTGCTATTCCTGGCCCTCGGCGTGGCCGCCGCCTACGCGGTGCCGAGCGCCGAGATCGCCATCGTGCTGGGCATACTGCTGCTCACCGTCTTCCTGTTCGCCTTCGAGGTGGTCGGCGTCGACGTCGCCGGGGTCAGCGTGATGGTCATCCTCGGCCTGCTCAGCTCCTTCAACGGCCTGTTCGGCCTGTCCCAGCCGCTGGTGCCCACAGGCGACCTCTTCCGGGGCTTCTCCAGCAACGCCGTGATGTCCATCGTGGCGGTCATGATCATCGGCGCCGGGCTCGACAAGACCGGCCTCATGAGCCGGGTCGCCGCGACCATCCTGAAGCTGGCCGGACGTACCGAGGCGCGCGTCATCCCGGCCATCTCGGGCACCGTCGGGGTGATCTCCAGCTTCATGCAGAACGTCGGCGCCGCCGCCCTCTTCCTGCCCGTGGTCAGCCGCATCGCGGCGCGCACCGGCCTGCCCATGTCGCGCCTGCTCATGCCCATGGGCTTCTGCGCCATCCTGGGCGGCACCATCACCATGGTCGGTTCCAGCCCGCTGATCCTGCTCAACGACCTGATCCTGACCTCCAACAAGGGCCTGGCGCCGGAACACCAGATGGCCACCTGGTCGCTGTTCTCGGTCACCCCCATCGGCCTCGCGCTGCTCGCCGGCGGCATCGCCTACTTCGTCCTCGCCGGGCGTTTCGTGCTGCCGAGCGGGCACCAGGAGCACATCACCGAGGGCGCCAACGCGATGCAGTATTTCCAGGACGTCTACGGCCTCGACTATGGCCTCTTCGAGGTCGTCGTGCCCCCCGGCAGCCCGCTGGTCGGCCAACAGCTGGACGGCTTCGAGCACGAACAGCGGGTGCGCGTGATCGGTGTCCTGCGCGGCGCCGAGGACCTGCGCGTCGGCCCCAGCGGCCTGGCCCGCGACATCGGCCTGGAACCCTACAGCGTGCTCGGCATCCTGGCCGCCCCGGACGCCCTGGCCGCCTTCGTCGCCAACAACGGCCTGCAGCTGCGCGACGAACTGGTCACCTTCGCCGAGGTCCTGGCCGCCACCAAGGCCGGCATCGCCGAGGTGGTCATCCCGCCCGGCTCCGAGCTGATCGGCAAGAGCGCCCGCGACGTCTGGCTGCGCAAGACCTACGGTCTCGCCATGGTGGCCCTGCATCGCGGCGGCCGCACCCTGCGCGAGGGCGAGGGCATCCGCAACATGCCGTTCCAGGCCGGCGACGCCCTCATCGTGCACACCGCCTGGGAGTCCCTGGCGCACCTGGAGAAGGACAGGAACTTCGTCATCATCACCACCGAGTACCCGCACGAGGAACTCCGCCCGCACAAGGTCGGCGCCGCCCTGCTGTTCTTCGCCGTCGCCCTCGGCCTGATCCTGTTCACCGACATCCGCCTGTCCATCGCCCTGATGACCGGCGCGCTCGGCATGATCCTGACCGGCGTGATCCGCATCGAGGAGGCCTACCAGGCGGTGAGCTGGAAGTCGGTGTTCCTGCTCGCCAGCCTGATCCCGCTCGGCCTGGCGGTGGAAACCAGCGGCACGGCGGCCTGGATCGCCGAGCAGACCCTGACCCTGCTGGGCGGCGTGCCGATCTGGGCGCTGCAACTGGTGATCGCCATCCTCGCCACCGCCTTCACCCTGGTCATGTCGAACGTCGGCGCCACGGTACTGCTGGTGCCCCTGGCGGTGAACATCGCCATCGACGCGGGCGCCAACCCGGCCGTGTTCGCGCTCACCGTGGCCCTGGCGACCTCGAACTCGTTCTTCCTGCCCACCCACCAGGTGAACGCCCTGATCATGGGCCCGGCCGGCTACCGGGTGGCCGATTTCATGAAGGCCGGCGGCATCATGACGGTGCTATTCCTGGCCATCATGATGGTCATGCTCAACCTGATCCACTGACCGGCCCGCCGTGGTCCCGTCCCTGGTCGCGGAGTTCGAGGTCCGCCTGCAGCGCCTGCGCGAGGCCCTGCCGGCGCTGGCGTTCTTCGCCGGCTTCGCCTGGGACGCCCTCACCCTGGGCCGCTCGGTGGCGGCCATGGACCTCTGGCTCCTGAGCGCCTACCTGGCCGGCGCCGCCGCCCTGCTCTGGCTCATCGGCCGGCGCCAGGCGCACGCCGTCGCCGGTGCCGGCGAAGCCGCCGAAACGGGGCCCTGGTGGCGGGAATCCGGCCCCTACTTCCTGCTCCAGTTCCTCTTCGGCGGCCTGTTCTCGGCCCTGTTCATCTTCTACTTCGAGAGTTCCAGCCACTTCCTGGCCACGTTGTGGGCGCTCGGCCTGGGCGGCCTCCTGGTCGCCAACGAGTTCCTCGAGGACCGCTACCGGCGCTTCACCCTGACCTGGGCCCTGTTCGGCCTGTGCGCCATGCTGCTCCTCAACTTCGTCGTGCCGCACGTGGTCGGCAGCATCTCGGCCATCTGGTTCGTCCTCAGCACCCTGGCGGGCGCCGGCCTGGCCCAGGGACTGCGCCACTGGACACCGGGCCGGCCCGGCCGCATCCGGCCGGTCTGGGGGATCGCCGCCGCCCTGCTGCTCGCCTACGCCCTCGACGTCATCCCGCCCGTGCCCCTGGTCAAGCGCGACATCGCGGTCGGCCACGATCTCGGCCACGTCGACGGCGCCTACCGCCTGCATCAGGAGAAGGCGCCCTGGTGGCAGTTCTGGCACCGCACGGTGGCGGCCGTCCACCTGCGGCCGGGCGAACGCCTTTACTGCGTGTCGGCGGTGTTCGCGCCGAGCGGCCTGCACACCCGCCTGTACCACCGCTGGTCGCGCCACGATCCCGACACGGGCTGGAGCGACGCCCCGCGCATCGGCTTCGACCTCGCCGGCGGGCGCTCCGGGGGCTACCGCGGCTACACCTGGAAGCAGAACCTGGCGCCCGGCGAATGGCGCGTGGTGGTGGAGACCGAGAACGGCCATACCGTCGCCGTGCACGGCTTCGTCATTGCCCGGGAGGCGCTCGCCGACGATGCCGAGATGGTCGACAAGACCTTCTGATCAGTAGTGGGGCGGGATTTCCTCGCCCGGGTCGCGCCGTTCCTGGCCCTCCGCCTCGCGCATGCGCCGGTACAGCTCGGTGAGCTGCGATTGCAGGAGGTCGATCTGTTCCTGTTGCCGGAACACGGTCCCGTTGAGGGTGTCGATCAGGTCCTCGGCGAAGCCGAGCTTGATCTCCAGTTCGGTGATCCGGGCGGCCAAGTCGCTCATGCCGCGTCCTCCGTCTCCGTACTGGCCGGTTTGGCCAGCATGGCGGCGCGGCTGGCCGGGGTCTCCAGGCTGATGCGGCCGAGGGCACCGGTCCGGAAATCGGTGAGGAACAGCAGCGCGGCCTTCTCCAGGTCCGCCCCGCCGCCCTTGCCCTTGAGGAGGCAGCCGCGCCGGCGCGCCACCGCCTCGACCACGGCGTGGCCGTCGAGGCCGTCGGTCGCGATGCCGTAGCGCTCGGCCAGGCGCTCCGGATAACGGGCCAGGAGCAGCCCGGCGAGGAATTCCGCCACCTCCTCCTCGATCACCGCGTTGCGCCCGATGGCATGCGCGGCCGCCAGCATGTAGCCGTCGCTGTCGTGTTCGATCTTGGGCCACATCAGGCCGGGCGTGTCGGTCAGGGTGAGGCCGGGACCGTGGTCCAGGCACTGCTGCGACTTGGTCACCGCCGGCTCGTCGCCGACCGCCGCCACCTTGCGCTTGAGCAGGGCGTTCATGATCGTCGACTTGCCGACGTTGGGGATGCCCATGATCATCATGCGCAGCGGCTTGGTGTTGTCGCTGCGGTGGGGCGCCAGTTGCCGGCACAGGCCGACCAGGCGGGCCACCTCGGCCGGCTTCTTGGCCGAGATCGCCACCGCCTTGACGTTCGCCTGGGCGTCGTACCAGGCCAGCCAGGCCCGGGTGGCGGCCGGATCGGCCAGATCGGTCTTGTTGAGCACCTTGAGGCAGGGCCGCTGGCGCTGCTTGCGCAGCTCGGCAATCATCGGGTTGCCGCTCGCCTCGGGCAGGCGGGCATCGAGCACCTCGATGACCACGTCGACCCGCGCCATGGCCTCGGCGGCATGCTTGCGGGCCGAGGCCATGTGGCCCGGGAACCACTGGATCGTCATGGACTAGGCCGTCACGAGGATGGTCCGGCCCTGGCAGGCGACGCGCTGGCCGGCCCGGATCTTGGCCGTCTTGCGGGCTTCCGGCCGGCCGTCCACGGTCACCTCGCCCGCCGCCACCAGGGCCTTGCCCTGGCCGCCGCTGTCGGCGATGCCGGTGAGTTTGAGCAGATCGCAGAGCGGCACGTGGTCGCCGTTCAGCTTGAATTCGATGGTGTCGGTCTCGGTCATGGCGCGCAGTTTACCCGCAATGGCGGCGCGGCCCTATCCGGACCCGTCCGGGCCGCACCCTACAGTCTGCGCCGGCTTTGCCGTTAAGCACCTGCAGAATTAGATAATCGATGGAGAGACAACGTGAACAGCATACGCAGCAAGATGTTGGCCATCACCGGCCTCGGGACCACGTTGCTGTTGGCCGCCGCGCTGACCGGCCTGTGGCTGGCCTGGCAGGAGATCGACGGTCTCCACGAGGCGGCCGGGCAGGCGCTTTCGGCCGCCCAGGTGGCCGATTTCGCGGCCCGCGCCAAACAGGAGATCCTGTCCAGCCTGGCCCTCATGGGCGTCGCCATCGTGGTCGCCTTCGTCGCCTTCCAGTGGCTCATCGGCAAGGCCATCCTGGCCCCGGCCGGACGCCTGGTGGAGGACTTCAACGAGATCGCCAAGGGCAACTTCGCACGCCCGATCCGGCATGACACCGAGGACGAGATCGGCCGCATCGCGGCCACCGCGGAACACCTGCGCCGCGAGGTGGCGACCATACTCGGCGACGTCCTGGCCTCCTCGCGCCAGCTCGACGAGACCTCCGGGCGGCTGGCCGGCAACGCGGCCGACCTGGCCGACGCCTCGCACGTCCAGCGCGATGCCGCCAGCTCCACGGCGGCCAGCGTGCAGGCGATGGCGCACGCCATCGCCTCGGTCGCCGAACATGCCGCCAGCGTGCGCCGGCAGACCGAGCAGAGCCTCGCCCACAGCCACGACGGCAACGTCAAGCTGTCCGAGCTGATCGGCGAGATCAGCGCCGTGGAAGACGCCGTGGCCGACATCAGCCGGTCGGTGAACGAATTCATCCGCAGCACCGAGGCGATCACCACCATGACCCGCCAGGTGCGCGACATCGCCGACCAGACCAACCTGCTCGCCCTCAACGCCGCCATCGAGGCGGCGCGCGCCGGCGAACAGGGGCGCGGCTTCGCGGTGGTCGCCGACGAGGTGCGCAAGCTGGCCGAGAAGTCGGCCGAGTCGGCCAGCCAGATCGACCAGGTCACCAGCCGCCTGGGCAGCCAGTCCGGCCAGGTCGACCACGCCATCGATGCCGGCCAGAAGTCGCTCCAGCGCAGCCAGGACATCCTCGAGGAGGTCGCCCTGGTCCTGTCCGAGGCCAGCCAGTCGGTGTCGAGCGCCCACGAGGGCGTCAACTCGATCTCGGAATCGGTCAGCGAACAGAAGGACGCCAGCCTGGCGATCTCCGGCCACGCCGAGCGCATCGCCGAGATGGCCGGCCAGAGCAATTCGGCGGCCGAGCGCAACGGCGACGCGGCCGGCCTGCTGCGCCAACTGGCGGCCAGCCTGGCGGCCAGCGTCAGCCGCTTCAGCCTCTAGGCGCCGCCGGGGCCCGGCCCGGCCGGGTCAGGCCGGGAACACGCCGGTCGACAGGTAGCGGTCGCCGCGGTCGCAGACGATGCTGACGATGACCGCGTCCTCGACCTCGGCGGCCAGCTGCAGGGCGGCGTACATGGCGCCGCCGGACGAGATGCCGGCGAAGATGCCCTCCTCGCGCGCCAGCCGGCGCGTGGTCTCCTCCGCGGCGGCCTGGCCGACGTAGATCATGCGGTCGATGCGCTGGAAGTCGCAGATCGACGGCAGGTATTCCGGCGGCCACTTGCGGATGCCCGGGATGTTGGCGCCCTCCTCGGGCTGCACGCCGATGACCTGGATGTCCGGGTTCATCTCCTTCAGGTAGCGCGAGCAGCCCATGATGGTGCCGGTGGTGCCCATGCTCGAAACGAAATGGGTGATCCGGCCGCCGGTGTCGCGCCAGATCTCCGGCCCGGTGCTCTCGTAGTGGGCGGCCGGATTGTCCGGATTGGAGAACTGGTCGAGCATGATGCCCTTGCCCTCGGCGACCAGCCGGTCGGCCAGGTCGCGGGCCGCCTCCATGCCGCCCGCCTTCGGGGTCAGCAGCAGTTCGGCGCCGAACGCCCGCATGGTCTGGCGGCGTTCCACCGACAGGTGCTCGGGCATGATCAGGACCATGCGGTAGCCCTTCATCGAGGCCGCCATGGCCAGGGCGATGCCGGTATTGCCGGAGGTCGCCTCGACCAGGGTGTCGCCCGGCTTGATCTCGCCGCGCGCCTCGGCCTTGGCGATCATG
>NZ_SJZB01000040.1 GCF_004337445.1 Parasulfuritortus cantonensis
GACGTCCGGGTGGTACTTGCGCGCCAGCTTGCGGAAGGCCTTCTTGATGTCGTCGGCCGAGGCATCGCGCGCCACACCGAGAATCTTGTAGTAGTCCTGGTAGTTCATGCGGGATCGCGTCCGGGGTGGTTCGACATGCCCCTTTATGTGGGGGCGGCGGGGCGCCAAACAAGGACTTGAAAGTGCTTTCCGGCCCTCCATATTCGTCCTCGTGAGGGGCGCGCCGCGTGGCGCGTCGCAACGACGATCTCAAGGAGGAAACGTTATGCTCTACCGCAGCTTCTTCCCGCGCGACCTGTTCGCCGACATCGAACGCATGCAGCGCGAACTGGACCGCAACCTGGGTGGCGCACCCAGCATCCGGGGCGGTACCCGCGGCTACCCGGCCATGAATGTCGGCACGACCGCCAGGTCCGTCGACGTCTACGCCTTCGCGCCCGGCATGGACCCGGACAGCCTGGAGGTGCAGATCGAAAAGGGCATGCTCGCCATCAGCGGCGAACGCAAGAACGAGCCGGCCGGCCAGGGCGCCACCGTGCATATCGACGAGCGCTTCGGCGGCCGCTTCCGGCGCGTCGTCAGCCTGCCCGACGACGTCGATGCCAATGCCGTCACCGCGACCTACCGCGACGGCGTGCTGCACGTCTGCGTGGCGCGCAAGGAACCGGCGCAGGCGCGCCGCATCCCCATCCAATGACCGGCAAGGAGACCATCATGAGCGAACAAGCCAGCAAGCGTGAAGAAGCCGGCCGCGCCGAGGAGGCGCTGCTGCCGCCGGTCGACGTGGTCGAGGATGCCCACGGCATCACCCTGTACGCCGACCTGCCCGGGGTGGCCAAGGATGGCCTCGAAGTCCGGGTCGAGGGCGACACCCTGATCCTGGAGGGCGCCCTCGACCTCGCCCTGCCGGAAGGCATGGAGGCCAGCCACGTCGAGGTCGGCATTCCGCGCTATCGCCGGGTCTTCACCCTGTCCCGGGAACTGGACAGCGGCAAGGTGTCGGCGGATTACCGGCACGGCGTGCTGAAGCTGCGCATTCCCAAGGCCGAACACGCCCAGCCGCGCCGTGTCGAGGTACGCGTCGACTGAGCCCGGCCGCGGTGCCGTCGCGTTCGCCCGCCGCGGCCGCGACGGCGCTCAGCCGATCTTCACGACGATGTCGTGCAGGGTGTTGGCGCAGTGCTCCAGGCGGCCGCCGGCCCGGTCCAGGTGCTGGTATATCTCGCGCCGCTTCAGCATGTTCATGTAGTCCTCGCCCTGGAACAGTTCGGCCAGGGCACGCCGGTACAGCTTCTCCATGCTGCGGCCGTGCTTGCGCGCGATGTTCGCCTCCACGGCGGCGTCGGCCGGCGTGCTGCCCAGCTTGGCGAATCCCGTCGCCAGGGTCTGGCAACCGTTGCGCAGGGCGGCGGCCAGTTCGTAGGTGTATTTATCCGGCGTGATCGCCAGGGCGTCCATCTCGTTCACGCAGTCCTTGCAGTAGTTGACGATCTCGTCGAGGTCGACGATGGCACGGTAGATGTCCTCGCGGTCGATGTCGGTCGAGAAGGCCTCGTTCAGGGTGTGGATGTTGTGCACCTTGACGGCGTCGGCGGCGTGTTCGTCCTTGCGTATCTGCTTGCCGATCTCGGCGTCGTCGGTGCCCATGAAGTCGACCAGCAGGTTCACGGTGTGGGTCACCTGCTGGGCCTGGTCGGCGAGCAGCTTGAAGAAGTCCGGCGACTTCGGGAACACCCGGTCGAGCACGCGGTGCAGGATGGAGATGGGATGGATCACGGTTGTCCCCTGTGGAGTATGGCGAAGACCAGGGCGTAGACGATCGCCCCGACCAGGGCGGCGGCCGGTATGGTGATCAGCCAGGTGGTGACGATCTCGCGCGCCTTGCCCCAGCGCACCGCGCGCGGGTGTTCGGAGGCGCCGATCCCCATGATCGAGGTGGCGACCACGTGGGTGGTCGAGACCGGGGCGCCGATCAGCGACGCGGTGAAGATCACCCCGGCGGAGGTAAGCTGGGAATCGAGGGCGTGCAGTGGGCGCACCTTGTAGATGGCGAAACCGAGGGTGCGGACGATGCGCCAGCCACCCGACATGATGCCCAGGGTGAGGGCGCTGGCGCAGGCCAGCATGACCCAGAACGGCACCTCGAAGCTGGGGATGAAGCCGCCCAGGAGCAGGATCAGGGTGAGGATGCCCATGCTCTTCTGGGCGTCGTTGGCGCCATGCGAGAAGGCCAGCCCGGCGGCGGTCAGGAACTGGCCCAGGCGCAGCGGACGGTTGATGCGCGGGTGGGCGGCGCGCAGGGCATACAGGGCCACGGTGTGCACGACGTAGCCGACCCCGAAGCCGACCAGCGGCGACAGTATCAGCGCCAGGACCACCTTGACCACGCCGCTCACGTGGCCGTCGGCCAGCTCGGCGACACCCCAGACCACGTGGTCGCGGCCCACGGCCAGGACCACGGCACCGATCAGCCCGCCGATCAGGGCATGCGAGGAGGACGACGGGATGCCCCGCCACCAGGTGAACAGGTTCCAGACGATGGCGCCGACCAGACCGCTCACCAGGACCGTCAGCGACAAGGTGCCGGGCAGGCCGGACAGGTCGACGAACTTGCCGATGGTGTTGGCGACCGCCGTCCCGCCGAGCAGGGGACCGAGAAACTCGAACACGCCGACGATGACCACGGCGGTGACCGGCTGCATGGCCCGCGAGGCGATCACGGTGGCGATGATGTTGGCGGCGTCGTGGAAGCCATTCGTGTAGTCGAACAGGAGCACGATGGCGACGGCCAGCAGGGCGAGCAAGGTAACAGTGTCCAAGCAGCGTGGGCCTATAATCCGTGGATCGTGACGGAATGGTTACTTCCCATGCTAGTACAAGTCAAAACCCCGGAGCTGTCCGAATCGGTCCAGAACGGTACCTTGCTGGAGTGGCGCAAGCAGGTCGGCGAGACGGTCGCATTGGGTGAGGTCCTGGCCGACCTGGAGACCGACAAGGTGATCCTCGAGGTGCCGGCGCCGGTGGCCGGCGTCCTGGCGGCGATCAGCGTGCCCGCCGGGGGCGAGGTCAAAGCCGGCGACGTGCTGGCGGAGATCGAGACCGCGGCGGGTGCCCAAGTGGCGCCCGAGCCGGCGGCACCCGAGGCGGTTGCCGCCGAGCCGGCGCCCGTGCCGCCTCCGGCCGCGCCGGTTGCGGCCCCGGCGCCTGCCGTCGAGGCGGTCCCGGCGGCGGCCCCGGCACCGGCCGCGGCGCCAGCCTATCCGCCCGGCCGCGCCGACCGCCGCGTCGCCATGTCGCGCCTGCGCGAGCGCATCGCCCAGCGCATGCTGGAAGCGCAGCGCACGGCGGCCATCCTCACCACCTTCAACGAGATCGACATGCAGCCCGTGCAGGCGCTGCGCAAGCGCGTCCAGGCGGAGTTCCAGCAGGCCAACGGCGTCAAGCTCGGCCTCATGTCCTTCTTCGTCGCCGCGGCCTGCCGGGCCCTCAAGCAGTACCCGATCCTGAACGCCAGCGTGGACGGCCGCGACATCGTCTACCACGATTGCTTCGACGTCGGCATGGCGGTGAGTTCGGAGCGTGGCCTGGTGGTCCCGGTGATCCGGGACGCCGACGCCATGAGCCTGGCCGAGATCGAGAAGCGGGTCGCGGACTTCGCCAAGCGGGCCAACAGCCTGGAATTGCGCATCGAGGAACTGGAGGGCGGCACCTTCACCATCACCAACGGCGGCGTGTTCGGCTCCATGCTCTCGACCCCCATCCTCAACCCGCCCCAGTCCGGCGTCCTCGGCCTGCACCGCATCCAGGACCGGCCGGTGGCGGTGGCCGGCCAGGTGGTGATCCGGCCCATGATGTACGTGGCGCTGTCCTACGACCACCGCATCGTCGACGGCCGCGAGGCGGTCAGCTTCCTGAAGGCGGTCAAGGACCAGATGGAGGCGCCCGAGGCGCTCATGTGAACGGCCGCCGGGCACCGCCGCGCCCGGGCCGGGCCCGGTCAGAACCGGGTGATGATGTTCTCCTCGTTCTCCAGCACCTTGGCGGCCGGGCCGACCAGGAGCGGATCGGGGGCGTGGGCGACGTGCTCGTCCTTTTCCGGGTAGGGCAGGTTGGCCAGGAAGTGGCGCATGCAGTTGAGGCGGGCGCGTTTCTTGTCGTCCGACTTGATCACTGTCCAGGGCGCGTCGGCGGTGTCGGTATGGAAGAACATGGCGGTCTTGGCCTCGGTGTAGTCGTCCCACTTGTCGAGCGACTGGATGTCGATGGGCGACAGCTTCCAGTGCTTGAGCGGGTCGTCGCGGCGGGCGATGAAGCGGCGCAACTGCTCTTCGCGGCTGACCGAAAACCAGAACTTGAACAGGCGGATGCCGCTGTTCACCAGCATGCGTTCCAGCTGCGGCGTCTGGCGCATGAACTCGAGGTATTCCTGCGGCGAGCAGAAGCCCATCACCCGTTCGACGCCGGCCCGGTTGTACCAGGAGCGGTCGAAGAAGACCATCTCGCCGGTGGTCGGGAAATGCTGGATGTAGCGCTGGAAGTACCATTCGCCGCGCTCGCGGTCGGACGGCTTCTCGAGGGCGACCACGCGCGCCTGGCGCGGGTTCAGGTGTTCCATGTAGCGCTTGATGGTACCGCCCTTGCCGGCCGCGTCGCGGCCCTCGAACAGGATGACGATGCGCTGGCCGGTCTCCTTGACCCAGTTCTGTACCTTGAGCAGCTCGATCTGCAGCTTGGCCTTCTGCGCCTCGTATTCCCGGCGCCGCATGCGGGTCTTGTACGGATAACCGGCCGGCAGGGGGGCGTAGTCGCTTTCCTCGTCGGTGCCGTGCGGGGCGTGGGCGACCGCCTCGGCGACCGGGCCGTGGCTGACCGATTCGATCGCCGCGACGGCCGCCTGGTCCGGCGTTGCGCTGGCGCGCGTGCGGCGCCGGGCGGGCTGGGGCTTCGCGACAGGCTTGCCGGCGGGCGTGGCGGGTTCGGATTCGGCGGTGCTGACGGTGTCCTTGGCGTTTTCGGTCATGGCGATCTGGATGGTGGCTAAAGCTTTATCTATAGCCCAGGTCGGGCCATGCGGCGAGTCCGCGGTCAGGACCGCCGGGGAGCGGGGTCAAACGTCGCCGTAGCCGCCGCCGCCCGGCGTCTGCAGGACGAACAGGTCGCCCGGCGCGAGCTGGAAATCCGCGCGCTCGGGCAGCTCGGTGCGGCTGCCGTCGGCATGCTCGAGCCACTGCCGGCCGGGTTGGCCGGGGCCGCCGCCGGCCAGGCCGAAGGGGGCGACCGCCCGGCGCAGGGCGATCAGGTTGCCGTGCATGGCGGCCAGGAAGCGCAGGCGGCGTTCGACGCCGTCGCCGCCCGGCCAGCGGCCGTCGCCCCCGGAGCCGCGCCGGATCGCGAACCGCTCGATGCGGACCGGGAACTTGGCTTCCAGCACCTCCGGGTCGGTGAGCCGGGAGTTGGTCATGTGGCTGTGCACGGCGGCGGCGCCGGCGTGGCCGTGCCCGGCGCCGGTGCCGCCGCAGACCGTCTCGTAGTATTGCCGGGTGCCGTCGCCGAAGCTGAAGTTGTTCATGGTGCCCTGGCTGGCGGCCAGGACGCCGAGGGCGCCGTAGAGGGCGTCGACGATGTTCTGCGAGGTCTCCACGTTGCCGGCCACCACGGCGGCGGGTGGCCGCGGATCGAGCAGGGAGCCGGGCGCGAGGCGGACGTCGAGCGGACGCAGGACCCCGGCGTTGAGGGGGATGTCGACGTCGAGCAGGGTACGGAAGACGTACAGCACGGCGGAGCGGACGATGGCGGCGGGGGCGTTCAGGTTGCCCGGGTCGGCGCCGGAACTGGCCGTGAAATCGATCCCGGCGCGCGCGCCGGCGATCCGCACCGCGGCCGAGATGACGCCGCCGCCGTCCAGCGGCAGGTCGAAGCGGCCGTCCTTGAGGCGGCCGAGCAGGCGCACCACGGCGGCCTCGGCGTTGTCCTGGACGTAAGCCATGTAGCGCAGCACGGCGCCGGCGCCGACCTCGTCCTCCAGGCGGCGCAACAGCGCCTCGCCCTGGGCACAGGCGGCGAGCTGGGCCTGCAGGTCGGCGACGTTCTGGTCCGGGTTGCGCGCGGCCGGCGTCGCCGAGGCCAGCCAGGCGCGCACCGCCGCCTCCTGGAAGCGGCCGCCGGCGACGATGCGCAGGCCGTCCGAGAGGCAGCCCTCCTGGTCGATCCGGGTGCTCGCCGCGGGCATGGAGCCGGGCGCGATGCCGCCGATGTCGGCGTGGTGGGCGCGGGCGGCGGTGAAATAGCGCAGTTCGCCGCCGTCCGGGGCGAACACCGGGCGTACCACGGTGATGTCGGGCAGGTGGGTGCCACCGTGGTAGGGCGAATTGATCAGGCAGGCGTCGCCCGCGGCCAAGTCCGGAAAGCGGGTCAGGATAGCCTTGACCGAGTCGCCCATGCTGCCCAGGTGGACCGGGATGTGCGGCGCGTTGGCGATCAGGTCGCCGCGGCGGTCGAACAGGGCGCAGGAGAAGTCCAGGCGCTCGCGGATGTTGACCGAGCGGGCGGTCATCTGGAGGACCCGGCCCATGTCCTCGGCGATGCTCATGAAACGGCGGTTGAACAGGGTCAGCCAGGTCGGGTCGGGCCGCGCCAGGTCGGGCAGGCGGTGCAGGCCGGCGGCGCTGCTGAGGAGGAGGTCGCCGCGCCCGGTCATCTCGAGCTGCCAGCCCGGATCGACCACCGTGCAGGAGCCGGCCTCGACGACCAGAGCCGGCCCGGCCACGCGCTGCCCGGCGGCCAGGCCGTCGCGCCGGTAGAGCGGGACCTCCCGCCAGGCGCCGTCCAGGTGCATGCGGGCGGATCCGGCGGCCTGTGCCGCGGCGGCGACGACCTGTCCGGCCGCGTCGCCACCCCCGGATACGTGTTCGATCTCGAGTGCCGTACAGATCAGGGCACGCGCCGGGTCGGCGAAGCCGAAGCGTTGGCCGTGCAGGCCGTGGAAGGCGGCCGCCATGGCGGCGGGCTCCGCCCGGGCGACCGCCAGGGTTGTGTCGGAGCCGTCGTAGCGCAGCAGGACGCGTTCCCGGGCACCCGGCTCGGGGGCCGGCAGGCGGGTCTCGGCCAGCGGCGTCTCCAGAGCCACCTGCCTGACCGCGCGCCGCTCGGCCAGGCCGATGCCATAGGCCGACAGGACGGCGGCGAAGGGCGACACCAGGATACGCGTCAGGCCGAGGCTGGCGGCGACCCGGCAGGCCAGCTGGCCGCCGGCGCCGCCGAAGCAGACCAGGGTGAAGTCGGCCGGATTGACGCCCCGTTCCAGGGTGATGTGGCGTACCGCATCGGCCATGTTCTCGACCGCGATGGCGAGGAAGCCCTCGGCCAGGCGCTCCGGGCTGTAGTCCAGGTCCAGTTCCCGGTTCACCCGCTCGGTCAGGGCGGCGAAGGCGCGGGCGACGCCGTTCGCATCCAGGGGTTGGTCGCCCGCCGGGCCGAACACGGCGGGGAAGTGGCCGGCCTGGATGCGGCCCAGGTAGAGGTTGGCGTCGGTGACCGCGAGCGGGCCGCCGCGCCGGTAGGCGCACGGGCCGGGCACGCTGCCGGCCGAGTCCGGCCCGACCGTCAGGCGGCCGGCGTCGAAATGCAGGATGGAGCCGCCGCCCGCCGCCACCGTGTGGACGGCCAGCATGGGCACGCGGACGCGGCAGCCGGCCACTTCCGCCTCGGCCTGGCGCTCCAGTTCGCCGCTGTACAGGGAGACGTCGGTGGAGGTGCCGCCCATGTCGAAACCGATCAGCCGGGTCGCGCCGGCGGCCTGGCCGACCTTGGCCATGCCGACCAGGCCGCCGGCCGGTCCCGAGAGCACGCTGTCCTTGCCCTGGAAGGCGTCGGCGGCGACCAGGCCGCCGTTCGACTGCATGAATTCCAGCCGGCAATCCGCGGGCAGGGCGGCCGCCACCCGGTCGACGTAGCGGCGCAGGGGCGGCGACAGGTAGGCGTCCAGCACCGCCGTGTCCAGGCGCGGCAGGTACTTGATGAGCGGCGAGACCCGGTGCGACAGGCTGACCTGGGGAAAGCCGACGCGCCGGGCGACGGCGCCGGCGGCGATCTCATGGGCGGGATTCTTCCAGGCGTGCATGAAGGCGATGGCACAGGCCCTGAGGCCGTTCCGATACGCTTCCGCGAGGGCCCGTTCCAGGGCCGCCTCGTCGAGCGGGCGGAGCACCGTGCCGTCCGCGCCGATGCGCTCGTCGGCCTCGACGACGGCGGCGTGCAGCGGTTCCGGCTTGACGATGGCGAGGGCGAAGATGTCCGGGCGGCTCTGGTCGCCGATCCGGGGCAGGTCGGCGAACCCGGCCGTGGCGACCAGCAGGGTGGCCTCGCCGGTGCGCGTGAGCAGGGCGTTGGTGCCCACCGTGGTGCCCATCTTGACCGCCTCGACGAGGCCGGGCGGAATGGCCGCGTCGTCGGCCAGGCCGAGGATCAGGCGGATGCCGGCGATGGCGGCATCGGCATAGCGTTCCGGGTTTTCCGACAGCAGCTTCTGTTGCACCAGCTGCCCGCCCGGGGCGCGGGCGACGATGTCGGTAAAGGTGCCGCCGCGGTCGATCCAGAATTGCCAGGCCATGGCCGCGGCGGCGGGGCGGGCGTCAGACGCCGCGCAGGAGTTCGTTGATGCCGACCTTGGACAGGGTCTTGGCGTCCACCTTCTTGACGATCACGGCGCAGTACAGGCTGTAGCTGCCGTCCTTGGAAGGCAGGTTGCCGGACACCACCACGGAGCCGGCCGGGACGCGGCCGTAGTGGACCTCGCCGGTCTCGCGGTCGTAGATCTTGGTCGACTGGCCGATGTAGACGCCCATGGAGATGACGCAATTGTCCTCCACCACGACGCCTTCCACGACCTCGGAGCGGGCGCCGACGAAGCAGTTGTCGCCGATGATGGTCGGGCCGGCCTGGACCGGCTCCAGGACGCCGCCGATGCCGACGCCGCCGGACAGGTGGACGTTCTTGCCGATCTGGGCACAGGAGCCGACGGTGGCCCAGGTGTCGACCATGGTACCTTCGTCGACGTAGGCGCCGATGTTGACGTAGGAGGGCATCAGGACGACGTTCTTGGCGATGTAGGAGCCCTTGCGCGCGGCCGCCGGCGGCACGACGCGGAAGCCGCCCTCGCGGAAGTCGCGGCTGTTGTAGTCGGCGAACTTGGACGGCACCTTGTCGAAATAGTTGGTGAAGCCGCCCTTGATAAAGGCGTTGTCCTCCAGGCGGAAGGACAGCAGGACGGCCTTCTTGATCCACTGGTGGGTGACCCAGGTCTGGCCATCGGTGCGCTCGGCGACCCGGAGCTGGCCCTTGTCGAGCATGTCGATCACCGACATGACGGCGTCCTTGACCTTCGGTTCGGCGGTACGCGGGGTGATGTCGGCGCGGCGCTCGAAGGCCTCTTCGATGATGGCTTGCAATTCCTGCATGGTGCTTTCCTTCTTGGTTTCGAGTTAACGATTCTTGCTGAAATCGACGATGCGGTGGGCGGCCTCGACACAGGCCGCCAGGTTGTCGACCAGGGCGATGCGGACATAGCCCCGGCCCGGATTGCCGCCGGCCGCGTCGCGCGCCAGGTAGCTTCCCGGCAGGACGGTGACGTGGCGGTCGCGGTAAAGGTCGCGGGCGAATTCGGCGTCGTCGCCCGGTACCCGGGCCCAGAGGTAGAAGGCGGCGTCGGGGGCATCGAAGCCGAGGACGTCCTCCAGGATGGGCATCACGGCGGCGAACTTCTCACGGTACTGGCGGCGGTTGTCGACCACGTGCGCCTCATCCTGCCAGGCGGCGCGCGAGGCGGCCTGCACGGCGGGGTTCATGGCACTGCCATGGTAGGTGCGGTAGAGCAGGAAACCCTTGATCAGGGCGGCGTCGCCGGCGACGAAGCCGGAGCGCAGGCCGGGCACGTTGGAGCGCTTGGACAGGCTGTTGAAGACGATCAGGCGGCGGAAGTCGCGGCCCAGTTCCTGGGCCGCGGTGAGGGCCCCGAGCGGGGGCTTGCCTTCCTCGAAATAGATTTCCGAATAGCATTCGTCGGAGGCGATCACGAAGCCATGCCGGTCGGCCAGTTCGAACAGGGCGCGCCATTCCGCCAGGTCCATGACCTTGCCGGTCGGGTTGCCCGGCGAGCAGACGTAGACCAGCTGCACTTCCGGCCACATGTCCTCCGGCACCTTGCCGAAGTCCATGCGAAAACCGTTTTCCGGCAGGGTGTTGAGGAAGTAGGGCTTGGCGCCGGCGAGGAGGGCGGCGCCTTCGTAGATCTGGTAGAAGGGATTCGGCGAGATCACCCGCTTGACGTGCTTGCCGGGGTCGATGGCGGCCTGGGCGAAGGCGAACAGGGCCTCGCGGCTGCCGTTCACCGGCAGGATCTGGCTGGCCGGGTCGAGGGCCACGCCGTAGCGCTGCCGGCACCAGTCGGCGATGGCCCGGCGCAGGCCGTCCACGCCCTGGGTTATGGGATAATTCGCCAGACCGTCGAGGGCACCCGTCAGCGCCTCGCGGATGAAGGCCGGGGTGGCGTGCTTGGGCTCGCCGATCGACAGGTTGACCGGCGTCAGCCCCGGATTCGGCACCACGCCGGCGAACAGCTCCCTGAGCCTCTGGAACGGATAGGGCTGCAACTGGTTCAGACGGGGATTCACTTCGACGACGTCCTGGCTAACAAGAACGGCAATTATACGTATGTTCATCGTCCCGCGCCCGCTGCTGGCGCCGCTCGCCCTGGTCGTGGCGGCCACCCTGTGGGGCGTGGTCTGGTATCCGTACCGGCTCCTGGAGGCGGCCGGCCTGTCCGGCCAGCTCGCCACGCTGCTGACCTATGTCGTCGCCCTGCTGGTCATGCTGGCGATCTACCGGCCCGGGCGTTCGGGCGGCCACCGCGGCCTGCTCCTGGTCGTCTCGCTGACCGCCGGCTGGACGAACCTGGCCTATGTCCTGGCCGTGATCGGCGGCGAGATCATGCGCGTCCTCTTGCTGTTCTACCTGGCGCCGCTGTGGACCGTGCTGTTCGCCCGCCTGCTGCTCGGCGAGCGGGCCGGCGCCTGGGGCGCCCTGGTCATCGCCATGGCCTTGGCCGGCGCCGTCGTCATGCTGCACAACCCGGCCGATCCGTGGCCGTTGCCGGCCAGCGCGGCGGAATGGCTGGGACTCTCGGCCGGCGTCACCTACGCCTTGTCCAACGTCCTGAGCCGGCGCCTCAAGCAGGTCTCCACCGCGCGGCGCAGCGTCTGGATCTTCGCCGGCGTGCTGGCGATCACGGCCTGGCCGGCCGCCGGCGAGGCCGTGCCGGTCCTGGCCGGCCTGGGCGCGGGCGGCTACGGCCTGCTTCTGCTGACCGGGCTGGCCCTGGTGCTGGCGACCCTGTGCGCGCAGTACGGGCTCGCCCACACGCCGGCCAACCGCGCCATCGTCATCCTGCTCAGCGAACTGTTGGCCGCCGCCGTGTCCAGCTGGTACTGGGCCGGCGAGGTGATGACGCCAAGGGAATGGCTGGGCGGCGGCCTGATCGTCGCCGCCAGCCTGCTGTCGGGCAAGTTGGAACGAGGAGAGAACCATGCCTAGGATCGTCGGGCTGCTGCACGCCTCCCTGCTGATCGCGGACGTCGGGCGCTCGCGCGCCTTCTACGAAGGGATGCTGGGCCTGGAAGCCAACCCGGCGCGCCCGGACCTGGGCTTCCCCGGCGTCTGGTACGACGTCGGCAACGGCAGCCAGATACATCTGCTCTGCCTGGCGAATCCCGATCCCGTCGCCGGCCGGCCCGAGCACGGCGGCCGCGACCGCCATACCGCCCTGGCGGTGGTCGATTGGCTCGGCATGCAGGAGCGCCTGCGGGCGGCAGGGGTGCCGTTCACCCTCAGCCGCTCGGGACGCCGGGCCCTGTTCTGCCGGGACCCGGACGGCAACGCCCTGGAACTGGTCGAGGTCCAGGCGGCCGGCTAGAGCTTGAACTGCCGGACCATGGCGTTCAGCTCGTGGGCGAGGCCGACCAGCGCCTCGCTGACGCCCCGGGTCTGCATCGCCTCGCTGGCCGTGCGGTCGGCGATCCGGCTGATGTTGAGCACCTTTTCGCTGGAACTGCCGGTCAGGCTGCGCTGCTGTTCGACGGCGGCGCTCATGCGGTCGTTGATCTGGCGGATCTCGGTGACCCGGGCGACGATCTGATCGAGGCTGGCGACCGCCTGTTCCAGCTGTTGGCTGTCGTGCTCGGCGCTGGCCCGGGCATGGCCCATGGTGCCGACCGCCTGGCGCGCCTCGTTCTGCAACTGGCTGACGATCTCCTCGATGCTGCGCGTCGATTCGTGCGAGCGGGTCGCCAGCTTGCGCACCTCGTCGGCGACCACGGCGAAGCCGCGCCCGGCCTCGCCGGCGCGGGCCGCCTCGATGGCGGCGTTGAGGGCGAGCAGGTTGGTCTGCTCGGCGATCTCGCGGATCACGTCGAGGACGTTGCTGACGTTCTGGCTGCGTTTGTCGAGCTGCTCGATGATGCTCGCGGTGGCTTCGATCTCGCGTACCAGGTCGAGGATGCCCCCGATGGCCTCGCGGGTCATCGCGGTTCCCTGGCTGGCCTGGCGCTCGGCTTCAACGGAGACGTGGCCGGCCATGGCCGCGCTGTCGCCGACCTCGCCGGCGATGCCCTGCAGGGCGCCGATGAAGCTGGCGGTCTGGTCGGTCTCGTTGCGTTGTTCGGCGGCGGCGTTGGCGGTGCCTTCGGAGACGCTGGCGATGTTGTCGGCAGCCCCCGACACCCGTTCCGCGGCATCCGCGACGCGGCTCAGGCTGGTCCGGAAATTGGCCAGCATGCTGTTGATCGAGTTGGCCAGCATGCCGATTTCGTCCTGGCCGGAGACCGCGAAGGTACGGGTCAGGTCGGCGTTCTGTTCGACTTCGTGCATGGTATGCCGGATTGCCAGCAGGGGCTTGATCACGATGACCCGCAGAAGGAAGAAGACCAGCGCCAGGCCGGCCAGGAAGAGGGCGATGTTGACGCCGGTGTTGACCATCAGGTTGTGGTCGTGCTGGCCATCCAGCTGGGCCAGCGAATAGGTGGTGCGCACGGCACCGACGACGCTGCCTTCCTCGACCTGGTGGCAGCCCAGGCAGTTGGTGCCGTGGTAATTGGCGGTGGCCTTGATCGGGGCCACCACGGTGACGATGCGGTGGCCGTTCTGGCGGCCCAGCACGGCCACCTTCTCGCCGGCGAGGGCGCGGGTGTCGAGATCGTCGCGCGGCAGGGCGTCGCTCGGCGGCGTCGGATTGATCTTCCCGGGGGCCTGGATGATGCGCAGGTCGAGCAGGCCGTCGACCATCAGCTTGTCGCGCAGCGAGGCCTTCTGGTCCAGGTTGCCGGTCAGCATCATGGTGTTGACGCCGTCGAAGAACGACTGCCCCATGACCGTGGCCTTGTCGATGCCGACCTGGCTGGCCAGGCGCCGCTCGCCGTTGGCGGTGAGCCAGGTCGAGATGCTCAGGATGGCGACGAAGGCGAGGAAGATGGCGACCAGAACCTTGATCTGGATCGAGCTGGCGGCTTTATTGAACAACTTCGTCTCCGTGTAGCTTATCGGCACTGCGCCGTTAACGGACGAATCGCCGTCAACTTTAGCGGTCGGGTTGCTGACAGCCGGGCCGCAACCACATAATGGCACGCGATAGCCACCCGCGAGCGCCGACATGGAAAACCAAGCCGTACCCGATTTCGAGCTGCCCGGCACCGGCGGAATCCGCTTCCGGCCCGCCGACCATCTGGGCAAATGCCTGGTCCTATATTTCTATCCCAAGGACAACACGCCCGGCTGCGCCACCGAGGGCCAGGACTTCGCCGCCCACCACGATGCCCTCAAGGCCGCCGGCTGCGAGGTGTTCGGCATCTCGCGCGACAGCCTGAAATCGCACGAGGGGTTCAAGGCCAAGTTGAACCTGCCGTTCGACTTGCTCAGCGACGCCGACGAGACGGCCTGCGAGCTGTTCGGCGTCATCAAGATGAAGAACATGTATGGCAAGAAGGTCCGCGGCATCGAGCGCAGCACCTTCGTGGTCGACCGGGCCGGGCGCGTCGCCAAGGCCTGGCGGGGCGTCAAGGTGCCCAACCACGTCCAGGACGTCCTGGCCTTCGTGCAGTCCATCTGAATCACTCCTTCCCGAAACCACCATCGCGCACATGGCCCGCAAACCCAGAACCCAGACCAAGCTCTTCGTCCTCGACACCAACGTCTTCCTGCACGATCCCACCTGCCTGTTCCGCTTCCAGGAACACGACCTGTACGTCCCGATGGCGACCCTGGAAGAACTGGACCACAACAAGAAGGGGGTCACCGAGGTGGCCCGCAACGGCCGCCAGGCCAGCCGCTTCCTGGAGGAGATCGTCAGCACCCAGGAACTGGACATCGAGCAGGGCATCCCGCTCGGCCCGCACAGCCACAAGGCCGCCACCGGCCGCCTGTACCTGCAGACCACCAGCATCCAGAACGACATCGCCGCGGTACTGCCCGCGAGCAAGGTCGACAACCAGCTGCTCGGCGTGGTGTCCTACCTGCAGCACAAGTTCCCCTCGCGCCCGGTGATCCTGGTCTCCAAGGACATCAACATGCGCATCAAGGCGCGTGCCCTCGGTTTCCTGGCGGAGGACTACTTCAACGACAAGGTCCTCGAGGATACCGACCTGCTCTACAGCGGCGTCCGCGAGCTGCCGGAGAATTTCTGGGACAGCCATGGCAAGGGCATGGAGTCGTGGCAGCAGGACGGTCGGGTGCGCTACCGCCTGTCCGGTCCCCTGTGCGCTTCGATGCTGGTCAACGAATTCGTCTACCAGGAAGGCGCCAAGCCGTTCTACGCCATGGTCTCCGAGGCCGTCGGCAAGAGCTCCGTGCTGACCACCATCAAGGACTACAGCCATAGCAAGAACAGCGTTTGGGGGGTCACCGCCCGCAACCGCGAGCAGAACTTCGCCCTCAACGTCCTCATGGACCCGGACATCGACTTCGTCACCCTGCTCGGCCAGGCGGGGACCGGCAAGACCTTGCTGACCCTGGCCGCCGGCCTGGCCCAGACCCTGGAACAGAAGCTGTACAGCGAGATCATCTTCACCCGCGTGACCGTGCCGGTCGGCGAGGACATCGGCTTCCTGCCCGGTACCGAGGAGGAAAAGATGACCCCCTGGATGGGGGCCCTGGAGGACAACCTCGACGTACTCAACAAGTCCGACGACGCGGCCGGCGAGTGGGGCCGGGCGGCCACCCAGGACCTGATCCGTTCGCGCATCAAGGTGAAGTCGCTCAACTTCATGCGCGGGCGCACCTTCCTGAACAAGTTCCTGGTCATCGACGAGGCCCAGAACCTGACCCCCAAGCAGATGAAGACCCTGATCACCCGGGCCGGCCCGGGCACCAAGGTGGTCTGCCTGGGCAACATCGCCCAGATCGACACGCCCTACCTGACCGAGGGCAGTTCCGGCCTCACCTACGTGGTCGACCGGTTCAAGGGCTGGCCGCACAGCGGTCACGTCATGCTCGCCCGTGGCGAACGCTCCAGGCTGGCCGACCGGGCCGCCGAAATTCTTTGAGGTGAATATCGTGGCGAATAGTAAATGGATGATTTATACCGGCTTGGCGTTGACCTTGATAATCGCCCTCCCGGGGTGCGAGAAAAAGGCCGCCGAGGTGGACCAGCCGGCCGCGGCGCGCGTGAATGGCGAGGCCATTCCAAGCGCCCTGGTCGATGCCGAGTTGGAACGTGCCGGCCAGATTCCGCCTGACCAGCGCCAGAATATCGCCGACCGGATGCTCGGCAATATCGTCGACCAGGAACTCCTGGCGCAACAGGCGCTTAAGGCAAAACTCGACGCCCGGGCGGACGTGCAAATGAAAATCGCCGCGGCCCGGCGCAAGATACTTGCCGAGGCGCAAATCGCCGGCCTGGCCAAGGAGGGCGCGACCCCGGGCGAGGCCGAGATCAAGGCTTATTACGAAGGACACCCGGAACTGTTCGCCCAGCGGGTCGCCTACCGCCTGCAGGAACTGGTGGCCGGCACCACGGCGGACAACATCCAGGCGGCCGAGGAACTGGCCCGCCAGGCCCACAGCCCGCGCGAACTGGCGGCGGCTTTGCAGGCAAAGGGCATTCCGGTGGCTGGCCGCGAGGTGGTGAAGAACGCCGAGGAATTGCCGAGCGAATTGCTGGCGAAATTGAAGGACCTGAAGGCCGGCCAGTCGATCACCATGACCCAGGGCGGCAAGCTGGATCTGATCATCCTGGCCGGAATCGAATCGCGTCCGGTGTCCATGGACCAGGCATCGCCGATGATCCTGCGCTATTTGGAGAATAAGAAGAAAATGGAATCGGTCGAGGCGGAAGTCAAGAAACTACGCGCCGGGGCGAAAATCGAATATGTCGCTCCCTATGCGGCGTTACCCGATTCGGCGGCGGAAAAGCAATAATCCGGGTTAATTCGGCTTGACGGCAGGAATCTTCCGGTAATATCTTCGGCCCGTGCCGGGAATCCGTTTCCCCACATCATTTTATGAGGCCAAGATGAATATCGATCTGAAGACCCTTTCCGTCGCCGAACTGAAAGCCCTGCAAAAGGATATTGCCGTCGAGATGGAATTGCGCGGCAAGGAAGAGCGCCAGAAACTGCTGCAGGAGTTCCGCGACAAGGCCAAGGCCCTGGGCGTCAGCCTGGAGGAGTTGCTGGCGGCTCCGAAGCCGCGCGCCGCCGGCAAGGTCGCCGCGAAGTATGCCAATCCGGCCAATCCGGAACAGACCTGGACCGGTCGCGGCAAGCGTCCCCTGTGGGTGGGCGAATGCCTGGCCTCCGGCAAGACCCTGGATGACCTGAAGGTCTGAACGTCCCGCCCCTATGAGCCGGGCGCATTTCGGCTAAACTAGCCGGCAATGCGCCCGGTCTTTTTCTGCCTGCTGGTATTCGTGCTGTCGGCCTGCTCCGGGCCGATGAACGATCCCTATCCGAAGTCCGAGGACGGCAAGGCCATCCTGTATTCGGCCTTCGACGAGCCGCCCAAGCATCTCGATCCGGCCCGCTCCTACGCCTCCAACGAAGTAGTCTACCTGGCGCAGATATACGAGCCGCCGCTCCAGTACCACTATTTCAAACGCCCCTACGAACTGATTCCGCTGACCGCGTCGGCACTGCCCAGGCCCGTCTACGTGGACGCCGACGGCCGGCCGCTGGGCGCGGACGCGCCGGCCGAACGGATCGCCGAGAGCGTCTACGAGATCCATATCAGGCCCGGCATCTATTTCCAGCCCCACGCCGCCTTTGCCGGCAAACGCGAGCTCACCGCCGCCGACTACGTATACGAGGTCAAGCGTCTGGCCCACCCGGGGCTGCATTCGCCCATCTTCGGCCTGATGTCCGACTACATCGTCGGCCTGCGCGAACTGGGTACCGAGCTGGAACGGGCCGCCAAGACGTCCAGGGGCTGGCTGGACATGCGCCGCTATCCCCTGGCCGGCGCCCAGGTCGTGGATCGCTATACCTACCGCATCCGGGTCAAGGGCAAGTATCCGCAGTTCGTCTACTGGCTGGCCATGGCCTTCTTCGCCCCGATGCCTTGGGAGGTCGACGCCTGGGCCAGCCGGCCGGAGGCGGTGGCGGACAACCGCACCCTGGACACCTGGCCGGTCGGCACCGGCCCGTACATGATGACCGAGCACCGCTACAACCGGCGCATCCGCCTGGCGCGCAACCCGAACTTCCGCGGCGAGGCCTACCCGGACGCCGGCGCGGCGGGCGACGCGGCGGCGGGGTTGCTCGCGGACGCCGGCAAGACCATGCCGTTCATCGACGAGGCGGTCTATACGAAGGAGTCGGAAAGCATCCCCTATTGGAACAAGTTCCTGCAGGGCTGGTACGACTCGTCCGGGATCGGTTCCGACAACTTCGACCAGGCGGTACGGGTCGGCGCCGGCGGCGAGTCGGAACTGACGCCGGCCATGCGCGCCAAGGGCATCGCCCTGAAGACCTCGGTCGCCACCACCTCGTTCTACACCGGCTTCAACATGCTCGATCCGGTGGTCGGCGGGCTCGACGAACGCCATCGCAAGCTGCGCCAGGCCCTGGCCATCGCCGTCGACATCGAGGAGTACATCGCCATCTTCGCCAATGGCCGCGGCATCCCGGCCCAGGGGCCGCTGCCGCCCGGCCTGTTCGGCTACCGCGACGGCGCCGCCGGCATCAACCCGGTGGTCTACGACTGGGTGGCCGGCAAGCCCCGGCGCAAGCCGATCGCCGAGGCCAGGCGCCTGCTCGCCGAGGCGGGCTATCCGGACGGCCGCGACGCGGCCACCGGCAAGCCGCTGGTGCTCAACCTCGACACCATGGCGCGCGGGCCGGACGACAAGGCGCGCCTGGATTGGCTGCGCAAGCAGTTCAGGAAGCTGGACATCGAGCTGGTCGTGCGGGGTACCGACTACAACCGCTTCCAGGACAAGATGCGCGAGGGCACCGAGCAGATCTTCGAGTGGGGCTGGAATGCCGACTATCCGGACCCGGAGAATTTCCTGTTCCTGCTCTACGGCCCGAACCGCAAGGTGGGGGCGGGCGGCGAGAATGCCACCAACTACGTCAACCCGGAGTTCGACCGCCTGTTCGTGCAGATGAAGGACATGGACAACGGTCCCGCGCGCCAGGCGGTGATCGACCGCATGGTGGCCATGCTGCGCCAGGATTCGCCCTGGCTGTTCGGCTTCCACCCCAAGGACTACGTCCTGCACCACGCCTGGCTGAAGAACGTGAAGCCGAACCAGATGGCCAACAACGGTCTCAAGTACCGGCGCATCGACGTCGCCGCCCGCGCCACCGCCCGGAAGGCCTGGAACCGGCCGCACTGGGCCGGTCCGGTCCTGGCCGTGCTGGTCCTGGCCGTGGCCCTGGTGCCGGCCTGGCTGGCCTACCGTAAACGCCAGGAGGCTCGCGCCCGATGACCGCCTACCTGCTGCGTCGCCTGTTGTACGCCGTGCCCATCCTGATCGGCGTCAACCTGCTCACCTTCGCGCTCTTCTTCCTGGTCAACACCCCGGACGACATGGCGCGCCTGCATCTGGGCGTCAAGCGGGTGACCCCGGAGGCGGTGCAGAAATGGAAGGCGGAGCGCGGCTACGACAAGCCGCTCCTGTTCAACGCCGGGGCCGCCGGCCTCGCCAAGGTCAGCGACACCATATTCTTCCGCCACTCGCTGGCCATGTTCGCGTTCCGCTTCGGCGCCTCCGACGACGGCCGCGACATCGCCGGCGAGATCAAGACCCGCATGTGGCCCAGCCTGGCCATCGCCCTGCCGACCTTCGTGATCGGCCTCGCGGTGGACATCAGCGTCGCCCTCATCCTGCTGTTCTTCCGGCGCACCTACGTCGAGTGGACCGGGGTGGTGGCCCTGGTGGCGATGATGTCGGTATCGAGCCTGTTCTACATCATCGGCGGCCAATACCTGTTCGCCAAGGTCTGGCAACTGGCGCCCATCTCGGGCTATCAGGACGGCTTCAACGCGGCCCGCTTCGTATGGCTGCCGATCCTGATCGGCGTGGTCGGCGGCATCGGTGCCGGGGCGCGCTGGTACCGCACCTTGTTCCTGGAGGAGGCCGGCAAGGACTACGTCCGCACCGCCCGGGCCAAGGGCCTGTCCGAGGCGCGCGTGCTGTTCCGGCATATACTCAAGAACGGCATGGTGCCCATCCTGACCGGGGCGGTGGCGGTGTTCCCGCTCCTCTTCATGGGCAGCCTGATCATGGAGTCCTTCTTCGGCATCCCGGGCCTGGGCAGCTATACCATCGACGCCATCAACGCGCAGGACTTCGCCATCGTGCGCGCCATGGTCTTCCTGGGCGCGGTGCTCTACATCGCCGGCCTGATCCTGACCGACGTCTCCTACACCCTGGTCGACCCGCGCGTGAGGTTGCGCTGATGCCGGTGCTGCTCTGGACCGATGCCCTGATCTTCCTGCTCGTCGCCGGACTGGCCGGCTTCGCCTATCTGGTGCGCCGGCACCCGCACCTGGCCGTGCCCTGGCGCCGCGTGGCGGCCGATCCGCTGGCCATGGCGGCGGCGGTGGTGCTGCTCTGCTTCACGGCCGTGGCGGTGCTCGATTCCCTGCACTATCGGCCGGCCCTGCCGCCCGGGCCGAACGGCGAGGCACAGTACGCCGCCGAGGTGAATAGCGTCCTCGACCGCGCCCTGGCGGTGCTCGTCGAGCACCAGGAGAAGAGCTATTCGGCCCCCTTCGCCACGCGCCTGTTCGCCAAGGAGGCGATCAGCCTGCCGGACGGCCGCACCGTGCGCGACTATCCGCGCCTGGCCTGGGGCGGGGCGCACCTGGCCGATCCCGACCGGGGACGGGCCGGCGACATCGCCGGCAAGGCCGGCCTCGGCCTCGCGCTCGGCCTGGCGGCCTGGCTGCCGGCGGCCTGGCTGGTGCGCCGCCGCCTGGCCGCCGGGGGCGCGCGCCGGGCCGTGCTGGCCACGCTCCTGGCGGTCTGCCTGGTGGCCGGCGTGCTCGCCGTCCTGGCGCCGTACTACCACGTCTTCGGCACCGACAAGGTCGGCCAGGATGTCCTCTACGCCACCATCAAGAGCATCCGCACCGGCGTCCTGATCGGCGCCCTGACCACCCTGGTGACGCTGCCCCTGGCGATCGGCCTGGGTGTGTCGGCGGGCTACTTCGGCGGCCGCGTCGACGATGCCGTGCAATACCTGTACACGACCCTGAACTCGATCCCGGGCGTGCTCCTGATCGCCGCCGCGGTGCTCCTCATGCAGGCCCAGTTGGAGACCCACCCGGACTGGTTCGAGACCGGCGCCGAGCGCGCCGACCTGCGCCTGCTGTTCCTGTGCCTGATCCTGGGCATGACCAACTGGACCGGCCTGGCCCGCCTGCTCCGAGCCGAGACCCTGAAGGTCCGGGAGCTGGACTACGTGATCGCGGCGCGCGCCTTCGGGGTCTCGGACGGGCGCATTCTGACCCGCCACATCCTGCCCAACGTGCAGCACATCGTCCTGATCTCGGTGGTCATGGACTTCTCCGGCCTGGTCCTGGCCGAGGCGGTGCTGTCCTACGTCGGGGTCGGCGTCGACCCCGGCATGATGAGCTTCGGCAACATGATCAACGGTGCCCGCCTGGAACTGGCGCGCGAACCCGTGGTGTGGTGGCAGCTGGTGGCGGCCTTCCTGTTCATGTTCGTCCTGGTCCTGGCCGCCAACCTGTTCGCCGACAGCGTGCGCGACGCCCTCGACCCGCGCACCCGGAGCCGGACGTGAGCGGGCGCGGCCTCGAGGTCCGCGACCTGCGCGTCGAGATCGACGCCGACGGCGGCCGTCGCCTGGTACCGGTCGACGGCGTCTCGCTGAGCGTCGGCGAGCGCGAGTGCGTCGTGCTGCTGGGCGAATCCGGCTGCGGCAAGAGCCTCACCGCGCTGGCCCTGATGCGCCTGCTGCCCGAGGGCGCCGGCATCGCCGCCGGACGCGCGGAGCTGGACGGCGAGTCGTTCTTCGAGCTGCCCGAGCGGCTCATGCGCGCCCGCCGTGGCGGGCGCCTGGCCATGATCTTCCAGGAGCCGATGACTTCGCTCAACCCGGTCCTGAGCATCGGCCAGCAGATCGCCGAGTCGCTCGCCGCGCACCGGCGCCTGCGCGGTCCCGCGGCGCAGGCGGAGGCGATCCGTCTGCTCGAGGCGGTGGGGCTGCCGGCGGAACGCCTGGACGCCTATCCGTCGCAGCTCTCGGGTGGCCAGCGCCAGCGCGCGCTGATCGCCATGATGCTGGCCGGCGACCCCTCGGTACTGATCGCCGACGAGCCGACCACGGCCCTGGACGTCACCGTCCAGGCGCAGATACTGCGTCTGCTCAAGGAATTGCAGCAGACGCGCGGCATGGGTCTGCTGCTGATCACCCACGACCTCGACATCGCCCGCGACATGGCCGACCGGGTGGCGGTGATGTATGCCGGCCAGATCGTCGAATGGACCAGCCGGGCGCGCCTGTTCGAGGCCCCCGGGCATCCCTATACCCGGCGTCTGCTCAACGTCCTGCCCTCGGCCGCGCGGCGCGGCGAACGCCTGGCCCAGATACCCGGCCGGGTGCCGGCGCCGGATGCGGCGCTGGTCGGCTGCCGGTTCGCCGACCGCTGCACCGAGGTGACGCCGTCCTGCCGGACCGAGGCGCAGGTACTGCGCGAGGTGGCGCCCGGCCATTGGCTGCGCTGCGGCCGGGCCGGGACGGCCGGCTTGGCGGGCCGGGCCGCCGAGGCGCCGGTGGTCGTGGTGGCCGGCGCGGCGGCGCCGGCCACGACCCGGCCGGTGCTGGAGCTGCGCGACCTGAAGGTGCATTTCCCGGTTCGCCGCGGCCTGCTGCAACGGGTCGCCGGCCAGGTGCGCGCGGTCGACGGCGTCAGCCTGGCGGTGCGGGCGGGCGAGACCCTGGCCCTGGTCGGCGAGTCGGGCTGCGGCAAGACCACGCTGGCGCGTGCCGCCCTGCGTCTGATCGAAGCGACCGCCGGGCAGGTGCTCCTGGACGGCGAGGACATCGGCCGCCTGGCCGGCGAGGCCCTGCGACGCAAGCGCAGCGCCATGCAGATCGTCTTCCAGGACCCGTTTTCATCCCTGAACCCGCGCATGCGGGTCGCCGACATCATCGCCGAGGGCCTGGCCGCGCTGCGTCCCGACCTGGCGGCCGGCCCGCGTGCCGCCCGGGTGGCGGAGCTGCTCGACCGCGTCGGCCTGCCGGGTGATGCGGGCGGCCGCTATCCGCACGAATTCTCCGGCGGCCAGCGCCAGCGCATCGCCATCGCCCGCGCCCTGGCGGTGTCGCCCCGGCTGCTGGTATGCGACGAGCCGACCAGCGCGCTGGACGTCTCGGTCCAGGCCCAGATACTGAATCTGCTGGCGGAGCTGCAGCGCGAGCAGGGGTTGGCCTACCTGTTCATCACCCACAACCTGCCGGTGGTCGCCTATCTCGCCCACCGGGTCGCCGTCATGTACCAGGGCCGGATCGTCGAGCAAGGCGACGCGGACACGCTGCTCGGTGCCCCCACGCAGGCCTATACCCGTATGCTTCTGGATTCCGCGCCCGGTCACGGGCTGTGAGACTCAGCTGTCGAGCGGGATGTTGATCTTCTCGCCCGGATGCAGCACCTTGATGGCGCCGTTCAATTCCCGGATGTCCGCGATCGAGACCTTGTAACGCTTGGCCAGGGAGAACAGGGTGTCGCCCCGGCGCACGGTGTGCTTGCGCACGCTCGGCCGGGCCACCTTGCGGGTCGTCGTGGCGACCGGGCGGGCCATGGGGCGGGCCGCCGACGGCGGCAGGAACAGCGTCTGCGCCTGGGCCAGCTTGCCGCGTTTGACGCTGAGCGGGTTGTGGTCCTGCAGCCATTTGACCGTGACGTCGAAACGGTCGGCGATCCGGCTCAGCAGCTCGCCCTTGCTCGCCACGTAGCTGCGCAGGCGAATCTTGTGGCTCTCCTCGGCGTCGAAGGCGGCCCGGAAGGTGTCGACCTTGTCGACCGGGAGGAGCAGGGTGTCCTGCGACTCGGCGTGGATGACGTGGCGCCGGAAGCCGGGATTCAGCTCCAGCAGTTCGTCCATGTCGACGTCGGCCATGCGCGCGGCGGTGCGGGCCTCGATGGGGTAGGGCAGGGACACCTTCTCGAAATAAGGCCGGTTCGGGATGTCCGCGAGCCGGACGCCGTAGCGCTCCGGCTCCAGGATCAGGTTGCGCACGGCGAGCAGGCGGGGGACGTAGTTGCGGGTCTCGGCCGGCAGGTCCAGGCTGCGGTAGTCGGTCGGCTGCCCCAGGGTCTGGTTGCGGGCGATGGCCCGGGTGACGCAGCCCTCGCCGCAGTTGTAGGCGGCCAGAGCCAGTTGCCAGTCGCCGAACATGGTCTTCAGCTTGGCCAGGTAGTCGAGCGCGGCGTCCGTGGCGGTGAGCACGTCCTGGCGGCCGTCATACCAGCCGTTCTGCTTGAGCCCGAATATCCGCCCGGTGGCCGGCATGAACTGCCAAATCCCGGACGCGTTGGCATGCGACAGGGCGCGCGGGTTGTAGGCCGACTCGACGACCGGCAGCAGGGCCAGTTCCATGGGCAGGCCGCGTGCCTCGACCTGCTCGGTGATGTGATAGAGGAACAGGCGGGCGCGCTTGGAGGCGGCTTCCAGGTAGGCGGGGTGATCGAGGAACCAACTGATCTGGCGGTCGACCAGGGGGGAATCGAGGTCGCCCAGCTTCATGCCGGCGCGCATGCGCTGCCACAAGTCGGATTCGGCGCGCTGGCTGGCGGCCTCCAGATCGAGGGTACTGTCGTAGCTGATCGAGACGCCGACGTTGGCGACTTGGCTGTCGACCTGTCCGGCGGCGAGCGCGGGAGAGGTCAGGAATGGGCCGGCGAGCAGCAGGAGAAAGCAGAGTCGGGCATTCACTTCGGCGGTGGAAAGCGGCTGGTTGCCTGCTCCATCGTTGCGACGGCGCTATTCTAATACAGGGTGGCGTTTAATACAATCCAATTAAAACAATATGTTATAGGTGTTTATACGGCAATAAGACTAATTGAAGATGTCTTTATCCGATCTCAGGACGGCAAAGACGTCGGTGCTGTCGCCGAATGTCGCGTGGCCGGTACGCGTGGCCAGGCAGCGCCGCAACTCGGGATCGTCGCAGCGCAGGAAGGGGTTGCCGGCCAATTCTTCGGCCAGCCGGGTGGGCACGGTGGGATGGCCGGCCTGGCGCAGCGTCTCGGCGCGCGTCTGCCAGTCGGCCAGGACCGGGTTGTCCGGCTCGAGCGCGCGGGCGTAGAGCAGGTTGTCGAGGGTGTATTCGTGGGCGCAGCAGACCAGGGTTTCCGGGGGCAGGGCCGCCAGGCGCTTGAGACTGGCATGCAACATGGCCGGGGTGCCGTCGAACACCTTGCCACAGCCACACGAGAACAGGGTGTCGCCACAGAACAGCCAGCCGTGGCCGTGGTAGACGACATGCTCCAGGGTATGCCCGGGCGTCGCCATGACATCGAGGCTGAGCCCGAGCGCGGCGATCGTGCAGCGGCTGCCCTCGCCAACCTCGACGTTCACGCCGGCGATGCCGGCCGGGCCGTAGACGGGCAACTCGGGGAAGCGGGCCCGCAATGGTCCCAGGCCGCCCACGTGGTCGCCGTGGCGGTGGGTGACCAGCACGGCGGCCGGGCGCATGCGCCGGTCTGCCAGCCACGTTAGAATAGGGCCCGCTTCGCCCGGATCGACAAAGAGCGCGACGCGGCCGTCGTGGATGGTCCAGATATAATTGTCCTCGAAGGCGAGGATGGGTTCGAGACTCAGCATAGGATGAATGATAGGACGCCCGTCGCATGACGGAAAACTGGTTCGATTCGGATGTCGGCCGCTATGTGCTGGAACGCGAACAGGCCTGGTTCGACGCCACGAGCGCCGATCTGTTCGGGTTCAATGCCCTGCAGATCGGTCAGTGCCACATCGACTTCCTGCGCGCCAACCGGATGCCGTTCCGGTTCAATGCGTCGGTGGCCGACGGTACCCTGCAGGCACGGCCGGAGGAACTGCCGATCGCGGGCCAGAGCATCGACCTGCTGGCCTTGCCCCACATGCTCGAGTTCTCGCCCAACCCGCACCAGTTGCTGCGCGAGGTGGAGCGGGTGTTGCGTCCCGAGGGGCATCTCTTGCTGGCCGGCTTCAACCCGTTCGGCCTCTGGGGCCTCAAGCGCACTTTCGGCAGTCAGCGTGGCTACCCGTGGCACGGCCGCTTCCTGCACTTGACCCGGATCAAGGACTGGCTCTCCCTGTTGGGGTTCGAATTGCTGTCGGGGCGCATGGTCTGCTATGCGCCGCCGGTGAACCGGGCCGGCTGGCTGCGCCGCTTCCGTTTCATGGAGGCGGCCGGTGACCGCTGGTGGGCCCTGGGTGGCGGCGTCTACCTGCTGCACGCGGTCAAACGGGTACGCGGCATGCGCCTGATCGCGCCGCGCTGGGAGGACAGATGGCTGGCCAAGCCGGTTTGGGCGCCGCCGAGCAACCGCATCATCAATCACAAATCGAGATGAACGAAGACAACTGGGTGGACATGTACAGCGACGGCGCCTGCAAGGGCAATCCCGGCATCGGCGGCTGGGGGGTCCTGCTGCGTTTCGGCGACCACGAGAAGGAACTGTGCGGCGGGGCGCCGGAGACCACCAACAACCGTATGGAACTGACTGCGGTGATCGAGGGGCTGAAGAGCCTGAAGCGGGCCTGCCGGGTCCGCGTGCACACCGATTCGCAGTACGTCCAGAAAGGTATCCAGGAGTGGCTGGGCAACTGGAAGCGCAAGAACTGGAAGACCAGCACGGGGCAGGCGGTGAAGAACCGCGACCTGTGGGAGTTGCTCGACGGCCTGGTCGCCGAACACGACGTCGAGTGGCGCTGGGTGCGCGGTCACGCCGGCCACCCGGAGAACGAACGTGCCGACGCCCTGGCCAATGCCGGCGTCGACAAGGTCAGGAAAGGACGCTGAATTGCGCAAGATCGTACTCGACACGGAAACCACCGGCCTGAATCCCGAGCTGGGCCATCGGGTGATCGAGATCGGCGCGGTGGAGGTGGTCAACCGGCGGGTCAGCGGCCGTACCTTCCACACCTATCTGAACCCGGACCGGGAGATCGATGCCGGCGCCGTCGAAGTGCACGGCCTGACCAGCGATTTCCTGGCCGACAAACCGCGCTTCCCGGATGTGGTGGCCGAATTCCTCGATTTCATCGGCCAGGCGGAACTGGTCATCCACAACGCCCCCTTCGACGTCGGCTTCTTGAATTCCGAACTGCGCCGGCTGAATCGGGACGACGAACTGCGCCAGCACTGCGCGGGTGTGCTCGATACCCTGAAGATGGCCAAGGAACTGCATCCCGGCCAGAAAAACAACCTGGATGCCCTTTGCCGCCGCTATGAGGTCGACAACTCCGGCCGCGCCTATCACGGCGCCCTGCTCGACGCGCAGTTGCTGGCCGAAGTGTACCTGGCCATGACGCGTGGCCAGGACAGCTTGGCCATCGAATCGTTCCTCACCCCGCCGCCGCAGTCGCGGCGTGGCGGGGCGCCGGTCGGGATCAAGGTGCTGGCCGCCAGCGCCGAGGAGCAGGCCGCGCACCTGGCCTATCTGGAAGGCATGGCCAAGGAGTGTGGCAAGACTCCGACCTGGTAGCGCGGCCGGAGCGTTTTCATTATTGTGACAATCGCGATGGTCTAAATTGAGCACATGTACTTGCATTCTCGCCCTGTAGAGAATGCCCGCCGGAGCCACCCCAGACCGGCAAATAAAATTGAATAAATCAGGAGGGGTATCGATGCAGTTCGATCTGGGTGGGTACAAACGGGGGCCGAACCCCTGGCTTGGCCTCGCCCTGTTCCTCGGGCTCTGGCTGAGCTGGGCGACGACCGCCGCGCGCGCCGAGTCGTCGCCACGCGTGGTGGTCGTGCTCAGCGATGGTGCGGCGGCCTACCACGAGGTGGCCGAGGCATTCGTCGCGGCGTTGGCCGGCAAGTATCCGGTCCAGTTCCGCATGGCCGGGGAACTGAGCGCCAGTGAGATCCGGAACCTGAACGGCGAACGGATACTGATCGTTCCGATCGGCATGCGGGCCCTCCGCGCCATCCACGATCCGGCTGGCCACAACGCCCGGGTGCTGGCGCTGCTGGTGCCGCGCGCGGCCCTGGAATCGCTCGGCGATGCCGGGGTGGGCGACTCCGCCGTGTACATCGACCAGCCGGCCAGCCGGTCACTGGTGTTCGCCAAACTGCTCCTGCCGCAGGCCGTGAAGATCGGCGTCGTGGTGTCGCCCGACGCGGTGGTCAACCTGCGCGGCCTGGCCGGGGAAGCGACCCGGCAACATCTCGAATTGGTGGTCGAGAAGGTGGCTGATCAGCAGGAGGTCGCCCGCGCCCTGCAACGCATGCTGCCGGAGATCGACGTCCTGCTCCTGGTGCCCGATTCCCAGGTCGTGAACGAAAACACCGTCCGGCAGATATTGATGGCGAGTTACCGGCGGCGGGTGCCGGTGCTCGGTTTCTCGCGCGGCCTGGCCAATGCCGGCGCGGTCGCTTCGCTGGTATCGAGCCCGGGCGAGATCGGCCGCCAGGGCGGCCTGCTGGCCAGGCAATGGAACCCGGTTTCCGGGTGGTTGCCGGCCGCGCGCCACGCCGAGCGGGTGGAACTGATCTTCAATCGTCAGGTGGCGCGCTCGCTGGATATCGATCTGCCGGCCGACGAGGCGGCAACCGAAACCTGGCGGCGCAGGCTGGACTAGCTCAGTCGGCGACCGTGTAGCCGCCTTCGACGATGGCCTGGCGGAGCGCCGCCGGGGCAACCTTGGCCGGGTCGTAGACGATGCGGGCGCTGCCGGGGGTCAGTTCGACGGTGACCTCGGCCACGCCGGGCAGGGGTTCCAGCAGCCGTTTGACGCTGTTCACGCAGCCCATGCAACTCATGCCGCCGACGTTCAGTGTGATCGTTTCCATATGTCCATTCATACCTTGTCGAGGGTGTGGCCGGATTGGAATCCGTCCACGATACGGCCGTTGGCGCCGTACAGGGCACCGCGGTTGGCGGCCGTCTGCAGGACGTCCAGCGCTTGCCGGGTACGCTGCAATTGTGCCTCGATCAGGAGGCCGTTGTCATGGTTCAGGCGCTCGGCCCTCTCCACCAGCCGGCGGGCGTCGCTCCAGCTCCCGTGCAGGCGGGGGTCGGCGGCCAGGGTGGCGTCGATGGAGTCACCCCGGGTGACGTCGATGCCACCGGCGACGATGAGCCGGTTCCAGGCCGTATTGGCGCTTTCGGACCAATCCGCCTTTTCGGTGATCAGGGCACCCAGGTCGTGGGTGCGGCCTTCCTTGAGGGCCTCGGCTTCCCGTTCCAGCAGTGCGATGAATTCCATCAAGGCATGCTTGAACTCGGCCAATGCGTTTTCCAGCGCGTCCATTTCGTCAGTTTCCCTGCCGGCGCAATTTCTCCATAGTGTCCTTGACCAGGGCCTCGGCGACAACCTCCTCGTCGACTTCGAAATGGCCTTGGGCGATGGCCTGGCGCACGGCCTCGACCTTGCCGGCATCGGCGCTCTCCAACTGGCCCAGTTCTTCTTCCAGCCGGCTCAGCTGCGCCGACGCCTGGGTGATCTCCACGCTGTCGCCGGAGGTGCCCGCGCCGGCGGACGTCGAACCGGTTCCGGCCTTGGTCTTGCGGGTTTCCCGGCTGCGGGTGATGGGCACGCCGTTCAGTGCATCGTCGATCTTCACTCCGGCCTCCTAATCTGGATCGCAACCGATAACGGCAGGTACGCGGGAAGCTTTAGCCGGCTGGGGCGCCCGATGGCTCACGGGGCGACCCGCACCGTGCCGTCCGGCTGCACGGTGCCCTGGACATAGCGGCCGGACGCGGTCTTCAGGCGCACGCTGTCGCCGATGCCGCCCTGGCCTTGGGCGATGCCCTCGAGGCTGACCTGAAAGCCGTTGCCGTCGACGACGATGCGGACACGTTGGCCGGCCTTGACGAGCTGCCGGGCCCGTACCATCTCGATGGTCAGCGGGTTGCCCTTGGCGAGGGGCCGGGTCAGCACGATGCCGCGCAGGTTGTTCTCGTCGCGCGGGTAGCGGCCCGGGTCGCCGGCATATTCCACGGTGCCCCGGGCGAGGTCGCCGGGCCCCGGGGTGCTGCCCGGGGCGAGCGGGCGGCGGGCGAGCAGGGCGGGGCCGGCCAGGCGGACCTGATAGGTCAGGTACAACTCCCAGGCCGTCGGCGCGCCGCAACTGGCCGACAGGCTGCCGGCGCCCCACAGGCTGCTGCCGGGGGAAACGGCGAATGCCGGGGCCGGGCAGGCCGCCAGGGCCAGGCGCGGGTCGACCGGCCCGATCTCGACGGCCACTCGGGTACCCGGATAGGCCGCGGTTGCCTGCCTGGCGACGAATCCGGCGGCGGCCTGGCGCAGCGCGGTGAAATCCTGCCGGTCGTCCGCGTGGGCGACGGCCTGGCACATAAGCACCAGCGTGACGCAGACCCGTAGACAACGCATGTCGACTGCAATGATCATAGGGGCCATTCTAGTCCAACGTCGAAAGCCGCGTCGGGAACATGGAAGCCTCCTCCCATCAGGCGAGCGAGATCGCGCGTGAGGCGATCAAGCGGCTGGCTGCGCGCAAGTTGCCGCCCACCCCGGAGAATTTCCGGCGTGCCTATTTCGAGGTGCTCGGCCAGGCGCCGTCGGGCGCCGTCTGGCCGGAAGCCCTGAGACAGCTGCTGGCGCAGTGGGAGGGCTATCAGGCCGGCCTGACCCAGGCCAAGAAGCGCGAGATGCTCGAGCGGGTCCTGATCAACTTCGGCAACGAGCCGGACCAGCTCGCCGTCAAGCTCGCCGCCCTGGCCCGTTCCTGGGCCGAGTCGGGCAGTGCGGCCGCCGCCCTGGTCCCCGAAGACGCCGCCGAACCCGTCGCCGCGACCGGGGTCGGCGGGACCGACGCCGCCGGCCCGCTGCTCGGCCAATGCCTGACCGACTTCGCGGGCCTCAGCCGCGACCTCTGGCCCGACCTGGCGGCGCGGAGCGAGGCCCTGGCGCGCCGGGTTTCGGTGCCCGGGCGTGCCGTCGCCGATGCCGATGTCGCCGCCATGGCCGGGCTCTGGCGCGAAATACTGGTGCGTGCCGAGGACAATCATGCCGTGCTGGGCGGGCTCAAGCGCGTCCTGGCCCTGTTGCTCGCGAACATCGGCGAACTGGTTTCGCAGGACGCCTGGCTGAGCGGGCAGACGGAAACCATGCGCACGGCCCTGGCGGATGGCGTCAACCCGCATGCCTTGTTCCAGGTCGAGGAAAGCCTGAAGGAGCTGGTACAGCGCCAGAAGCAGCTCAAGGGCAGCCTGCACGACGCCGAGGAGAAGCTGAAGCGCCTGATCTCCGCCTTCATCCTGCGGATCGGCGAGCTTTCCGCGAGCACCGGCCATTACAACGCCCGCATCAAGGGCTACGCGGCGCGCCTGGCGGAAGCCGACGACATCGCCAAGCTGGGCGACGTGATCGACGGACTCTCGGGCGACATGGCCCAGATGGATGCCGAGATCGGCCGCAGCCATAGCGAGCTGGTGGCGGCCAAGGGGCACGTCGAGGAGGCCGAGACCCGGATTCGGGCGCTGGAGTCGGAACTCGAGGCCGTATCCGCCCTGGTGCGCGAGGACCAGCTCACCGGCGCCCTCAACCGGCGCGGCATGGACGAGGCGTGCCGGCGCGAACTGGCGCGCGCCGAGCGCATGGCGACGCCGTTCTCGGTCGGCCTGCTCGACATCGACAACTTCAAGCGCCTGAACGACTCGCTCGGCCACCAGGCCGGCGATCAGGCCTTGGTGCACCTGGCCGGCGTGGTCCGGCAGATGCTGCGGCCGACCGACTCGCTGGCCCGCTACGGCGGCGAGGAATTCCTTCTGCTGCTGCCCAACAGCGACCTGGCCGATGCCGAGAAGGTCATGCTGCGCCTGCAGCGTGAACTCACCCGGCAATACTTCCTGCACGACAACCGCCGCGTGCTCATCACCTTCAGCGCCGGGGTCGCCCAGTGGGCGCCGGGTGAGGCGCAGGCCGGGCTGCTGGGGCGCGCCGACGCGGCCATGTATCGGGCCAAGGCGGCCGGCCGCAACCGGGTCGAGCGCGCCTGAGGGCGCGGCAGCGGCCGGCAATATTTGCCTGCCGCCTTGCCGTCGTGCCGGCCGGGCCGCCGGGGCGGGCGAAAAACACCTTTGAA
>NZ_SJZB01000020.1 GCF_004337445.1 Parasulfuritortus cantonensis
GTTTCCGCTTTCAGGGTCTGGGCCAGATCATACAGGGCATTCTTCTTGGCTCCGGTGATGCGCGCGGCCAGTCGGGCCGCCTGGCTGGCGGGCAGGTCCTCGACCAGGATGGCGAGCACCCGGCGCGCCTCCCGCATGGCCTCGTCGGCCTGCTCCGGGCGGCCGGAGACGACCAGGACGAATTCGCCGCGCTGGCGGTTGTCGTCGCCGCGCAGCCACTCGGCGGCCTCGCCGAGCAGGCCGTCGTGGAAGGACTCGAAGCGCTTGGTCAGTTCGCGCGCGATGAACAGCCGGCGATCGCCGCCGAGCACCGTCGCGAGATCGCCGACGGTGTCCAGCAGGCGGTGCGGCGACTCGTAGAAGACCAGACTGTCCGGTACGGCCGCGAGGTCTTCGAGGACGCGCCGGCGGTCACCCGCCTTGTGCGGCAGGAAGCCGTGGAACCGCCAGCCGCCGGTGGCCAGACCGGCCGCCGAGAGCGCCGTGGCGACGGCGCTGGCGCCGGGGATCGGGACCACTGCCAGGGCGGCGGCGCGCGCCGCCTGGACGACCAGGGCACCCGGGTCGGAGATGGCCGGGGTCCCGGCGTCGCTGACCAGGGCCACGGAGCGGCCCTCGCGCAGGCGCTGCACCAGTTCGGCCGCGGCCGCCCGCTCGTTGTGCTCATGGCAGGCGAACAGCTTGGCCGCGATGCCGTAGGCGGCCAGGAGGCCGCCCGTGACCCGGGTGTCCTCGGCCGCCACCAGGTCGACGCTCTTCAATATGTCGAGCGCCCGCAGGGTGATGTCGCGCAGGTTGCCGATCGGGGTCGCCACCACGTACAGGGTGCCCGGCTGGGCGCGGAATTCGCTGGCTTGCATGATGGATAGCTTGGGTTTAGCGTCGTACCGTCAGTTTATCAAGGGAGGCGGCCATGGCGGCCGGCAAGGCGGCGGAAGACGCCGCGGCAGACTACCTGCTCAGGCAGGGCCTGCGTCCGGTCGCGCGCAACTGGCGCTGCCGGGGCGGCGAGATCGACCTGATCATGCGCGACGGCGACGTCCTCGTCTTCGTCGAGGTGCGGGCCCGCAAGGACGCCCGCTTCGGCGGCGCCGCCGCCAGCATCACCGCCACCAAGCAGGCCCGCCTGCTGCATGCGGCGCGCCTTTACCTGGCCGGACTCGGCGCCCCGCCCCCCTGCCGCTTCGACGCCGTGCTGTTCGAGGGCGACCGGTTGGTCTGGCTTAAAGATGCCTTCGGGGAATCGCGATAAAATCGCCGGACCATGGATCTCACCGAACACATCCAGCAAACCTTCGCCGACAGCGCGCAAACCGTGCTGGAGTCGGCCGAGGCATTGGCCGGACCGATCGCCCTGGCGGCCGAACACATGGTCGGCGCCCTGCTCGGCGACGGCAAGATACTGGCCTGCGGCAACGGCGGCTCGGCGACCGACGCCCATCTCTTCGCGTCGACCATGATCAACCGCTTCGAACGCGAGCGGCCCGGCCTGGCGGCGATCTCGCTGACCAGCGCCACGGCCACCCTGACGTCGATCGCCAACGACTACGACTATGGCCTGGTGTTCGCCCGCCAGGTCGCCGCCCTGGGCGGTCCGGGCGACATCCTGCTGGCCATTTCCACGAGCGGCTATTCGCGCAACGTGCTCGAGGCGGTGCGCGCCGGCCACGAGAAGGAGATGTCCGTGGTGGCGCTGACCGGCCGCGACGGCGGCGACCTGGCAGAGATATTGCATGAGGAGGACGTGCTGGTCTGCGTACCGGCCGAGACCACCGCGCGTATCCGGGAGATCCACCTGCTCGCCATCCATTGCCTGTGCGACACCATCGACAACCTGTTACTGGGAATCTGACCATGCCCTCCTGCTACCGCGCTTCGCTATTCGCCCTTGCCGCCTTTGCGACCGCCGTCGGCATTGCCGGCTGCACCGCCGTGGCCGGGGGCGCCGCCGCCACCGGCGCCCTGATGGCCGAGGACCGGCGTACGCCGAGCACCTACCTGATGGACGAGGAGATCGAGCTGAAGGCGGCCAGCCGCTTGCGCGAGCAGGCCATCGAGGGCGTGCACGTCAACTTCACCAGCTTCAACCGGCGCCTGCTGCTCACCGGCGAGGTCCCGACGACCTCCGTCAAGGGCCGCGTCGCCGACCTGGCGCGCACGCTGCCGAACGTGCGCGAGATTGCCAACGAACTCGTCCTCGGCGTGCCGACCAGCCTGACCTCGCGCAGCAACGACGGCTACACCACCGCCAAGGTCAAGACCCGCTTCCTGGACGACAACCGGTTCAACGCCCTGCACGTGAAGGTGGTCACGGAAAACGACGTGGTCTACCTTATGGGCCTGGTGAAGCACGCCGAGGCCAATGCGGCGGCGGAAACCGCCTCCCGCGTTTCGGGGGTACGCCGCGTGGTCAAGGTATTCGAATATACGGACTGACCCGTCCAGAACGGAAGGGAGGGCGCTTCGCGCAAAGGCACGCCATGATGTGGATACTGGTACTGATACTGGCCGGCGTCGCCGGCGTGCTCGCCTACCTGCTGTTCAAGCAGCGCAGTGCGGGGCAGGTCGTGGTGGTCGTGCCGGCCGCCGAGCCCGCCATGCCGTCGGCCCAGCCGGCCCCGAGCAAACACCACTTCTGGGGCAAGCAGTTCATCGTCCCCGACACGACGCGCGCCTGCGCGCGGGCGCTCGAGACCAACGGCCACTGCTTCGCCTACGGCAAGGTCCCGGCCGTACCCCTGGCCGGCTGCGACCAGGCCGTGTGCACCTGCCACCTGCGCGACCTCGAGGAACGCCGCAGCGGGCGTGAGCGGCGCTCCGGCCACGAGCGGCGCGAGGACGTGCGCTTCGAGGACAAGGAAGACCGCCGCAAGGGCAAGGATCGCCGGGGCGATCATTACGACTGGCGGTTCACGGCATGAAATACCGCGACCTGCGCGACTTCCTGGGCCAGCTGGAGGCCCGCGGCGAACTGAAACGCATCACGGTCGAGGTCGACCCGCGCCTGGAGATGACCGAGATCGGCGACCGCGTCCTGCGCGCCGGCGGACCCGCCCTGCTGTTCGAGAAACCCAAGGGCCACGCCATGCCGGTGCTGGCCAACCTGTTCGGTACCGTGAAACGGGTCGCCCTCGGCATGGGCGAGGAGGACCCGGCCCGGCTGCGCGAGATCGGCCAGTTGCTCGCCTATCTGAAGGAACCGGAGCCGCCCAAGGGCCTGCGCGACGCCTGGGAAAAATGGCCGGTGCTCAAGCAGGTCCTCAACATGGCACCGAAGAACGTCCGTTCGCCGGCCTGCCAGGAGGTCGTCTGGGAAGGCAAGGACGTCGACCTCGGCCGCCTGCCCGTGCAGACCTGCTGGCCGGGCGACGTGGCGCCGCTCATCACCTGGGGCCTGGTAATCACCCGGGGACCGCGCAAGAGCCGGCAGAACCTGGGCATCTACCGCCAGCAGGTGATCGGCCCGAACAAGGTCATCATGCGCTGGCTCGCGCATCGAGGCGGCGCCCTCGATTTCCGCGACTTCCAGCAGGCCAACCCGGGCCAGCCCTTCCCCCTTTGCGTCGCCATCGGCGCCGACCCGGCGACCATCCTCGGCGCGGTCACGCCGGTACCCGACTCGCTGTCGGAATACCAGTTCGCCGGCCTGCTGCGCGGTGCCAAGACCGAGGTGGCCAAGGCGCTCGGCAACGACCTCGACGTGCCCGCCTCGGCCGAGATGGTCCTGGAAGGCGTCATCCACCCGGGCGAGACCGCCCTCGAGGGGCCCTACGGCGACCACACCGGCTATTACAACGAGCAGGAGACCTTTCCGGTCTTCACCGTCGAACGGGTCACCCTGCGGCGCGACCCGATCTACCACAGCACCTACACCGGCAAACCGCCGGACGAGCCGGCCGTGCTCGGCGCGGCGCTGAACGAGGTGTTCGTGCCGCTGTTGCAGAAGCAGTTCCCGGAGATCGTCGATTTCTGGCTGCCGCCCGAGGGCTGTAGCTACCGCATGGCCGTGGTGAGCATGAAGAAGCAGTACCCCGGCCACGCCAAGCGGGTGCTGTTCGGCGTCTGGTCCTTCCTGCGCCAGTTCATGTACACCAAGTTCATCCTGGTCACCGACGACGACGTCAACGTGCGGGACTGGAAGGACATCATCTGGGCCCTGACCACGCGGGTCGATCCCGCACGCGACACGCTGGTCGTCGAGAACACCCCGATCGACTACCTGGACTTCGCCAGCCCGGTTTCCGGCCTCGGCTCCAAGCTCGGCATCGACGCCACCAACAAGTGGCCCGGCGAGACCGACCGTGAATGGGGCACGCCCATCGCCATGACCGCCGAGGTGAAGTCGCGCGTCGACGCCATCTGGTCCCAGCTCGGACTCTGAATATCATGCTCGAACCCCAATCGCTCCGCCATTTCTCCCCCCTCGACGCCCTCAGTGAAACCGGCCTCGGCCAGGCGGCGGAGGCCATGACCGTGCAGCGGCTGGGCGTCGGGGGCGAACTGTTCAGAAAGGGCGAGCGCGACCACGCCGTGTATTTCCTGCTGTCCGGGCGCGTCGCCCTGCGCTCCGATCCGGCCAGCGCGCCGCTCTACATCGAAGCCGACACCGATGCCGCGCACGTCCCGCTCTCGCGCTTGAAGCCCCGGCGCTACACCGCCATCGCCGCCACGCCGGTCGAGGTGGCGGTCATCGACGAGGACCTGCTCGACAACCTGCTCACCGCCGACCAGACCACCGCGTACGAGGTCACCGAGATTTCCGGCGAGGACCCGGAATGGATGTTCCGGCTGATCTGCGACCCGGCTTTCGCCAAGATTCCCAGCCACAACTTCGCCATCCTGTTCAGCCGTCTGGAAACGGTCGAAGTGCCGGACGGCGAGGTCATCGTGCGCCAGGGCGAGATCGGCGACTACTACTACATCATCCGGCAGGGCAAGGCGGACGTCTGGCGCGCCTACGACGGCGACGACGCGACCAAGGTCGCCCAGCTGGGCGCCGGCGACACCTTCGGCGAAGAGGCCCTGCTATCCGGCGAACCGCGTAATGCCACGGTGGTCATGGCCGGCGCCGGCAAGCTCATGCGCCTGGCCCAGGCCGACTTCGACACCCTGCTCAAACCGCCCCTGGTACACCGCGTCGACCCGGGCACCGCGGCCATCCTGGTGGGCGCCGGCGCCCGCTTCCTGGACGTGCGCAGCGAGTCGGAGTTCCGCGAATTCAGCCTGCCGAGCAGTGTCAACCTGCCACTCGGCAACCTGCGCGGGCTCGCCGAACAGCTCGACCCGCGGCGCAAATACATCACCGTCTGCGAGAGTGGCCGGCGCGCTTCGGCGGCGGCCTTCCTGCTCGGCCAACGCGGTTTCGACGTCTGTGTGCTCGAAGGCGGCCTGATACCGGTTTTCAACAACGGCAATAGTTGATTACAATACTCAGGTATTCACCGATCAGGAGTTCAACATGTCTGCCGAATTGCACGCCGCCGCACTCGCCGGCGATACCGATACCCTGCGCAAGCTGCTGGCTGCCGGCGCCAACGCCAACGCCGTCGACGAGACCGGCATGACCGCCCTCATGGCGGCGGCCGGGCAGGGCCACCTGGACGCCGTCCAGGCCCTCCTCGACGCCGGCGCCGACGCGGACGCGGCCGATGCCAACGGCTGGACCGCCCTGTTCAAGGCGGCCTACAACCACGAGCTGGACACCGGCTTCGCGCCGGTCGTGAAGGCCCTCGTCGAGGCCGGCGCCAATCCGAACGCCACCATCCACTTCGGCATCACCCCGCTGATGCTGGCGGCGGGCGGCGGCGAAGGCGCCGTCTGCGAGGTACTGCTGGACGCCGGGGCGGATGCCAAGGCGGTCAACGAGGCCGGCCGCACGGCCCTGCAGATGGCCAAGGAGCGTCACTGGGTGGACGTCATCAACCTGCTGCACGAGGCCACCGGCTTCGTGCCGGAGACCGAGGGGAGCTGTTCCACCACCGGTCGGCGCGGTCCGAGCGACGCCGCCGTGGTCAGCTTCATGCCGCGGCGCCCGCACTGAATCCGACGGGAGCATGAAAAACGCCGCTAACGCGGCGTTTTTTCTTGGCGCGGCCGCACGGCCGCGGCAGCGCTCAGGCCAACGCTTCGGCGCTGTAGATCACCGACAGGGTATGGCGTTCGCCGGCCGCTAGGCTGACCACGTCATCGAGCGCGTTGCCGCTCTCTACGCAGACCATCTCGCGCCAACCGCCCTGGCCGGCCCTGCCCGGCCCGAAGTCCGCCATCTTCTCGGCCTTTTCCTGCCACGGTGTCCAGACCACGGTGGAGCGGCCGCCGCTCTTGGCGATCCGGATTCGGCGGCCGAGCACGGGATCCTCGATCAGGCACTCCGATTCGGTGTTCACATAGACCCGGTCGACCTCGCCCGAGAACATCACCGCGCCGGCCTGGTGCTTGCGGCGTCCGCCGTCGACCTTGTCCACGTACTCGCTGCCGTCGAGCCCGGTGACCGCGGCGTCGGCAATGTCGCCGATGCGGAGGTAAGTGTGTAAGGCCTCGCCGATGGTGACCGTCTCGGTATCCAGGTTGCTCGTGACCAGGTCGACGCGCAGACTGGCACCGACCGTGGCGATCAACTCGCACCGGCAGGCCTTCGGGAACTGGGCATGGGTACGGTCGTTGGGCATGAGCATGAAGCCGACACGCGTGGCGCCGTCCGCCAGCGTCTCGCTGCCCGTCACCTGCCACATGGTCGTCCGCGCGAAGCCGTGGCCCGGGAAGGCGGATTCGCTGGCGTGCGGCCCGAACCAGGGCCAGCACACCGGCACGCCGCCCCGAATCGACTTGCCGGGACCGTACTTGGCCTGATCCGACACCCAGACCACCGGCTCGGTCTGATCCTTCGGCCGCCAGCCGACGATATGGGCACCCTGCAGGCAGATGCGCGCGCTGCCGCCCGCGTTGTCGATCTCGGCATAGATCAATTCACCCGCGCCCTCGGCGAAGCGGAGTCCGGGCTGGCCGTAGTGCTCGTTCAATTCGGTGACGTTCATGGTCTGCTCCTGTAGTTGTCGTCGGCGTCAGGCCACGACCATGGCGAGCCAGTTCGCCGCGATCATGGCCAGACAAAGTAGGGCATGGAAGACGCCGCCCGGCGAGCGCCGCCCGGACCTGTCCGGGCCACCGGTCTTGGCCATGAAGACCAGGTACAGCACGGTGGCGATGACGTTGAACGGCAGCCAGCTGATCGCCTTCGTCCAGATCGCCACCTTGGGATCCGCGACGCTGCCCCACATGCCCCAGATGAACAGCCCGTTCAGCAGCACGGCGACGTACAGGAAGGCGCGCCAGTTCCGGAACCGCGCGAGCGGGTCGGGCAGGCCGGTTTCGGGCGCCTCCTGGGCGGTCACTTGCGTTCGACCTGGCTGACGTCGCGCACGGCGCCGTTGGCCGCCGAGGTGGTCATGGCGGCGTAGGCGCGCAGGGCCGGGGAAACCAGGCGGTCGCGGCCGACCGGGGTCCAGGCATCCTTGCCCTTGGCCACCATCGCGGCGCGCCGCTCCGCCAGCACTTCGTCGCTGACGGCGACGCGGATGATCCGGTTCGGGATGTCGATCTCGATGGTGTCGCCGTCCTCGACCAGACCGATGTTGCCGCCCTCGGCGGCCTCAGGCGAGACGTGGCCGATGGACAGGCCCGACGTTCCGCCGGAGAAACGGCCGTCGGTGATCAGGGCGCAGGCCTTGCCCAGGCCCTTGGACTTCAGGTAGCTGGTCGGATAGAGCATCTCCTGCATGCCGGGGCCGCCGCGCGGGCCCTCGTAGCGGACGATGACGACGTCGCCGGCCTGGACACGGTCGCCCAGGATGCCTTCGACCGCCGCGTCCTGGCTCTCGAACACCCGCGCCGGGCCGGTGAACTTGAGGATGCTGGCGTCGACGCCGGCGGTCTTGACGATGCAGCCGTCCACAGCCAGGTTGCCGTACAGCACGGCCAGGCCGCCGTCCTGGGAAAAGGCGTGGGCCTGGTCCCGGATGCACCCCTGGGCCCGGTCGAGATCCAGTTCCGGATAGCGGCGATCCTGGCTGAAGGCGACCTGGGTCGGCACGCCGCCCGGCGCCGCCTTGTAGAAGTCGAACACCGAGACGTCGTGGGCGCGGATCACGTCCCAGACGTGGATCGCCTCACCGAGGCTGCCGCTGTGCACGGTGCCGACCTCGCGGTGGATCAGGCCGGCCCGGTCGAGTTCGCCCAGGATGGCCATGACGCCGCCGGCACGGTGGACGTCCTCCATGTGATAGAGCTGGGTCGAGGGCGCCACCTTGGCGAGATGCGGCACCTTGCGCGACAGGCGGTCGATGTCCTTCATGGTGAAGTCGACCCCGGCCTCGCGCGCCGCCGCCAGGAGGTGCAGCACGGTGTTGCTGGAACCGCCCATGGCGATGTCCAGGGTCATGGCGTTCTCGAACGCCTCGAAGGTGGCGATCGAACGCGGCAGCACCGAGGCGTCGTCCTGTTCGTAATAGCGCCGTGCCAGATCGACGGCGAGACGGCCGGCGCGCAGGAACAGCTCCCTGCGGTCGGCGTGGGTGGCGACCAGGGAACCGTTGCCCGGCAAGGACAGGCCCAGGGCCTCGGTGAGGCAGTTCATCGAGTTGGCGGTGAACATGCCGGAGCAGGAGCCGCAGGTCGGACAGGCGGAACGCTCGGTCGCCTCCACCTCCGCGTCCGAGCAGTGGCTGTCGGCCGCCTGGATCATGGCGTCGATCAGGTCGAGCATGATGGTCTTGCCCTGCCAGGTCACCTTGCCCGCCTCCATGGGGCCACCCGAGACGAACACCGTCGGGATGTTCAGGCGCAGGCTCGCCATGAGCATCCCCGGGGTGATCTTGTCGCAGTTCGAGATGCAGACCAGGGCGTCGGCACAGTGGGCGTTGCACATGTACTCGACGCTGTCGGCGATGAGGTCGCGGCTGGGCAGGGAATAGAGCATGCCGCCGTGACCCATGGCGATGCCGTCGTCGATCGCGATGGTGTTGAATTCCTTGGCGACGCCGCCGGCCGCCTCGATCTCGCGCGCCACCATCTGGCCCAGGTCCTTGAGGTGGACGTGGCCGGGCACGAACTGGGTGAACGAGTTGGCGATGGCGATGATCGGCTTGTTCCAGTCGCCCTCCTTCATGCCGGTGGCGCGCCAGAGCGCGCGGGCCCCCGCCATGTTGCGGCCATGGGTGGTGGTGCGGGAACGGTATTGCGGCATTTCGGTCACCTTGCTCGGTCTATAATTTTGCCATTTTAACCCCCGCCGGCGCCTTGGGATGCCCCTTTGGCCCGGATGCCGCGCGGGACGCGAAGCCGCGCTGCCGCGCCTCCGGCGAGCGACGCAGGCGACGCCACCACACCGAGGTCACCGATGCTGGTCCACCCCCAATTCGATCCGGTCGCCATCCAACTCGGGCCGCTCGCGGTACGCTGGTACGGCCTGATGTATGTCGCCGCGTTCGTCGCCTTCATCCTGCTCGGCCGCCTGCATGCCCGGCGCCGCCCCGACCTGGGCTGGAACCGCGACATGATCGACGACCTGCTGTTCTACGGCATCCTCGGCGTGATCATCGGCGGGCGCCTGGGCGAGGTGCTGTTCTATCAGCCCGGCTATTACTTCAGCCATCCATTGGAGATCGTCGCGGTGTGGAAGGGCGGGATGAGTTTCCACGGCGGCTTCCTGGGCGTCCTCGCCGCCCTCGCCTGGTTTGCCCGCAAGACCGGCCGGACCTTCTTCCAGATCAGCGATTTCGTCGCCCCGCTGGTTCCCATCGGCCTGATGTTCGGGCGCTTCGGCAACTTCATCAACGGCGAGCTGTGGGGCCGTCCGGCCAGCCCCGACCTGCCCTGGGCGATGATCTTCCCGCAGGTCGACCAGATCCCGCGCCACCCTTCCCAGCTCTACCAGGCCGCCGGGGAGGGCCTGTTGCTGTTCGCCCTCCTGTGGCTCTATGCCAGCCGGCCGCGCGCGGTCGGCAAGGTCTCGGCGCTGTTCCTGGTCGGCTATGGTGCGCTGCGCTTCGCCGCCGAGTTCTTCCGCCACCCGGACCCGGGCATATTCAGCGGCCTGCCCTTCGAGTTGTCCACCGCGCAATGGCTGTGCGTGCCCATGGTGCTGCTCGGCCTGGTGTTTTTTTTCCGGCGCAGCTGACCGGGCCCATTACCCAACATTCGGATTTTTTGCTATATTTCGCCGCCCAAGGGCCGATAGCTCAGCTGGGAGAGCGCTGCGTTCGCAATGCAGAGGTCGGGAGTTCGATCCTCCTTCGGTCCACCAATTCGCGACACCAAGAAACACCAACACGATACGAAGCCCGCATGGATACAGGTCATGCGGGCTTTTTTATGTCCCAAGCAGCACCAACGGCACCCATTGAATACCGTCACAACTGGCGGTATATATGGCGGTATCCGGTTATACCGTCATGGGAGATACCGTCATGGCACTGACAGACGTAGCTGTTAAGAAGGCCAAACCAGCGGACAAGCCCTATAAACTGGCCGATGAAAAGGGGATGTATCTGCTGGTTTCTCCATCCGGCAAGTACTGGCGGATGGACTACCGGCACACTGAAAAGCGCAAGACACTGGCCTTGGGTGTCTATCCCGACATCACGCTCGCTGAGGCGCGCGAACGACGCGATGAAGCGCGTAAGAAGCTGGCCAACGGTATAGACCCTATGGCTGAGAAGAAAGCGGTCAAACGTTCCCGTATAGAGGCTGCCGAGAGCAGTTTCGAGGCCGTCGCGCGCGAGTGGTACCAGAAACAAGTCACTCATTGGGCACCGAGCCATGCCGAGAAGATTATCCGCCGTCTGGAACGCGACCTGTTCCCGTGGATTGGCAGCCGGCCGATTGCTGAAATCACCGCTCCGGAACTACTGGCATCCCTGCGTCGAATTGAATCCCGTGGTGCCGTCGAAACCGCGCATAGAGCCATGCAAAACGCCGGGCAAGTGTTCCGTTATGCCGTAGCCACGGGTCGCGCGCATCGCGATGTATCCGGTGACCTGCGTGGCGCACTTGCTCCCTGGAAGCCGCAACATTACCCAGCAATAACCGACCCCAAGGAAATTGGTCCCCTGCTGCGCGCCATCGACGGATTCACCGGCACGTTCCCGGTCAAATCCGCCCTGCAATTAGCACCCCTCTTTTTCGTCCGGCCCGGTGAGCTTCGCCTGGCAGAGTGGGTTGAGTTCGATCTGGAAGCGGCGACGTGGACGGTCCCTGCCATGCGCATGAAGATCAAGTCCCAGGACCACATCGTGCCCTTGGCTCGTCAGGCAGTCGATATCCTCAAAGAACTGAAACCGCTGACGGGCCATGGCCGCTACCTGTTCCCGAGCATCCGCGACCACAATAAACCTATGAGCGACGCCGCCGTCAACGCCGCCCTGCGTCGGATGGGTTATGACCAAACCACCCTTACTGCCCATGGTTTCCGAGCAATGGCGCGGACGGTTCTGGACGAGGTCCTGGGCTTCCGCCCCGATCTGATCGAACACCAGCTTGCACATGCGGTACGAGACCCGAACGGCCGCGCCTATAACCGCACGGCGCACCTTCCTCAGAGAAGGGAGATGATGCAGCGCTGGGCAGATTACCTAGATCAATTGAGGCAGGGCGCAGAAATTCTCACCTTTCCCGGTTTTGCCGCTTAGTCATGGGTTCAACTAATAGACCTCCCGAGAAGTGGCCGGTTGGCAGGCTTGCCGACAAAATTGAGCAGGCGAGAAATGGCAACCACGTAGTCGGAGGTGAGTTGTTGAGCATGGCCTCCATGCAACTGCGTGAGTTCGCCCAAATGGAACCGGACTTGGTTCGCTATCTGTCGGATGTGTTGTCGCGCGTAACCCAACACCCCGCAACGGAGGCGGCTCTCCATCTGAATGTGCTCCCACCTCAGAAACCGAGTCACAGACCACCCAATAGCCACCGACAACGTTTAATGCTGCTGTTCTGGAAGGCAGCCTGTGATTGGCCTTCAATAGACCGGGGTGATGAGACCCACATCAAGGCGGAAGCCGCGCGAATTGACCGGATTGAAGATGAGGCGGAACAGTATGCTCAGCTAGTAGACTGGTACCGAGATGACTACCAGGACGCCGAAAAGGAAAGGCGTAAGTCAGCACCGTCGACCTTTGAATTCGCAGCGCGCATGTTCAATCACGCCTTGAGTCAAGCACAGGCTGATGGACGTCGACAGACAGAAAAGCCAGTAACTGGCGGCGCTATACGGTCTGCTGTATATCGCATGCGCAAGAAATTCTCAAAAGCCCAGGAGTAACGAGAAAGGCTAATTCTTCAACTTTCCGATGATGCCGCCATGCACCAGGCAAACCGTCCCGGTGCCAATCCGTATAGGAGACATGACGGCATGACCAAGCATCAGAACTCAGCATCGTCTGAAGCCACCGACAAGAAGGCTGGAAAGACTTCCAGCCGCGCCAAGTCGCCCAAGATTCCGGCTGCCCTGCAAGCCTTCCCCTCCCTCCCTGACGACGCCCTGGTGGGCATCCGCGTCGTCGGTGGCCTGATCGACAAGGGACCAACCAGCGTCTGGCGTGACGTCAAGAACGGCAGGCTGCCTGCTCCAGTGAAGATGGGTGGCGCTACCCGGTGGCGGGTGGGAGACCTCCGCCAAGTCTTGGCTGCGGCGAAGTAAGGGGAGGCCGACATGGAACAACTTCACCTCAACCTTGAAGGCGTTGACGAGCGGGTTGCTCGGTCTGTATCTGCCATCACCAACCAGTACACCCCGTCTATTCCGCCGTTCTCTTACCCGCCTGCCAAATCGGTATATGGTCGCGTCCTGGGCATCCTGCTCGAAGGCTACCGCCCGACCCATAGAGATGTTCAGTACCGGTTTAGCGCCAGTCGGCTGGCAGCCGATGTCCACAAGTTGCGTGCAAGGGGCTGGCCGATCCACAAGATGACCATTAGTGTGCTGACTCGTGACCACGGACGTGTCTCCCATGTCGCGCAGTATTGGCTTAGTGCGGCAGCAATTGCCCAGGCCGGCGACATTGGCCGGCACTACGCCCAGGAATGCCGGAGGGTTTTCCATGGCAACAAGGCGGCGTGAGTCACTTCCCCAAGTCGTCACGGAGGGCCACCTCCGGCTGCCGCACCGGGTGATGGACAGCGTCGCCTTCACCGGTGCCAGTCACACGGCCAAGGCCCTCCTGCTGGAACTCGGTCGGCAACTCAACGGGCGCAACAACGGCCACCTGCAATTGACGGAGAGTTGGCTGATCAAGCGCGGCTGGTCCAGGAACACGCCGGCTCGCGCCCGCGCGGAACTGATTGAGCGGGGGTTGATTGTCCAGACCAGGCAGGGAGGCAGGAACATCGGTGCCAGCCTCTATGCGGTCACCTGGCTCTCCATCAACAACTACGTCGGCCTGGATATTGGACCGCGTAACTACCACCCTGGCGCATGGGCGCTGATGGAAAATCTGAACCTTGCTGAAGCAGTCGAGCGCCCCACCCCCAAGCCCGGTAAACCCGGAATTTCGGCTGCGATAACTGGTAGGAATACATAGTCCCCAGATGTGGGGGTAGCGGACACGCCTATGGAGGTCATTTTCACCCCGTCCGAGAGGGTAGTGGACATCATCGCTACCCCACCGTCCGGGGTGAGACTGCCCCACGGCATGGAGTAGTTCCCCCCTCTCTTGGGGTAGTTGATTCAATTTTTTGTCCAGTTTCTACGGATTTCTTCAGGTAACGTCGCTCGGCCAGCACGGCTGTGGTAGCTTTCCAGGCCAACGCGAATAAGAGCCGGGAGACAGTACAGTGGCCAAGAAAACCAAGACCGCGTCGCCAGCCGACGCGCAGACCTATGCCCACGACCAGAAAGCCGTTCAGCGCCCCGATGTGGGCCTGCAACAGGAATTCCTGAAGGAGAAGCGGCCGCCCAAGGCATACCGCTACGACTCCAGCCTGGACCCGGCCCTGTCCTGGGACGAGAACCCCGGTCGGGAACAGGCGGAATGGCTGCTCTCCCTCCTCCAACGCTGTGTGGATGAGGGCGAGGAAGTCGTGTTCGCCCAACCGCAAACAACCGTTGACGGACGGTTTCGGGTAACCAGCCTAAAGGCTTGCGTAACCCTTCTGCAAACTCTTTCCAAACCCTTCCTGAACTGGGCCGGCAAGGCTGAACGGGCTGAAATCAAGGTGCCCACCCTGCCGCTGTTCGTACATGAGCGGCATTCCACCAAGGCCATCATCGACGGCCTCCAGAGCCACAAAGCCAAGGGCACCACCCTGGACCTTTTCGGCGACCCGCAACTTGACCTCACCGACAAGTTGCGCGCCTACGAGCACAAGGGACCGTGGGTGAACCGTCTGGTACTGGGCGACAGTCTGGTGGTGATGAACTCCCTGCTGGAATACGAGGGCCTGGGCGGACAGGTCCAGATGATCTACATGGACCCGCCCTATGGCGTGAAATTCGGTTCCAACTTCCAGCCCTTCGTGCGCAAGCGTGACGTGAAGCACGCCGACGACGACCAGATGACCCGCGAGCCGGAGATGGTGAAGGCATACCGGGACACCTGGGAACTGGGCCTGCATTCCTACCTGACCTACCTGCGCGACCGGCTGCTGCTGGCGCGGGAACTGCTAACCGAGTCGGGCAGCGTGTTCGTGCAGATTTCAGATGAGAACCTGCACCACATCCGGAGCGTAATGGACGAGGTTTTTGGTCCACAAAATTGTCTTGGCGTCATTGCGTTCAAGAAGACTGGATACCAAGCTTCTGGCTTATTGCCAGCCAATTATGATTTTATCTGCTGGTATGGAAAGAACGCCGAGAATGCGAAGTACCGACAGCTTTATGTGCCGAAGATGGAAACCAGCGCGTTTGTTGGGCAAGACCTTTGGTTTGAGTTTCCCGATGGAGCACGGCGCCGCTTAACCAAAGACGAAAAAGATGATTCGGCCATATGGCCAGCGGGAGCGAGATTATTCCGACATAAACCACCAGAAGGCGCCGGTTCTGGAGGTAATACAGACCCCTTTGAGTTTGACGGCAGAATATTCCGCCCAAAACAAGGCAAACACTGGTCCACCACGCCGGAGGGAATGAAGCGACTTGCTGATGCAAACCGCTTAATCGCAATGGGGAACACACTTCGCTTTGTGAATTTTTTGGATGACCTCGCTGTTGGACCAATCACTACTGTTTGGCCCGATACCGTTGTAAGCGGATTTTCCGACCCACAGTTGTACGTCGTCCAAACATCCACAAAAGCGGTCCAACGCTGCATGCTCATGGCCACCGACCCCGGCGACCTGGTCCTCGACCCCACCTGCGGTTCTGGCACCACCGCCTACGTTGCCGAGCAATGGGGCCGGCGCTGGATTACCACCGACACCTCCCGCGTGCCCCTGGCCCTGGCGCGGCAGCGGCTGCTGACCGCAACCTTCCCTTACTACGACCTGCAAGACCCGAAGGTCGGCCCCCGTGGCGGTTTCCGATATGAGCACAAGCAGAATAGGAAGGGCGAGGAAGTCGGCGGCCTGGTGCCGCACATCACCCTCAAGTCCATCGCCAACGACGAGCCGCCAGCGATGGAAGTGCTGGTTGACCGGCCCGAAATCCTGAAGAACGTCACCCGCGTGGCCGGACCCTTCGCGGTCGAGGCCCTGATGCCGGCCGCTATCGAAGTGGAGCAGCCGCCTGCCCCCGCGGCTGATGACGCTCCTGTCCTGACAGCACAGCAGGAACTGGGCGCCTACAACGACGGCGGCAACCACATCGACCGCATGGTGCGGGTGTTGAAGCTGTCACGTACCCTGCGCCTGCCGGAAAACCGCACCCTGGCATTCGACAACGTGCGCTCCCTGGACGGCTACGACTATCTGCATGCCGAGGCCGAGGAGCAGAACGGCAGCGACAAGCGGGTGGCCATCGTGTTCGGTCCGGAGGATGGCGCCATCGGCTCGGAGACGGTGTGGGCTGCCGCCAGCGAAGCCAGCGATGCCAAGTTCGCGAAGCTGTATTTCTTCGGCTTCGCCATCCAGGCCAAGGCACGGGAGATGCTGGAGGACCGCAGCAAGAAAATCCTGCCCTGCGCCTTCATCACCGTGACACCGGACGTACTCATGTCCGACCTGCTGAAGACCACCCGCGCTTCTGAAATCTTCTCGGTGACCGGCCTGCCGGACATCGACGTGGTGAAGGCCGGCAAGGACAAGAACACCGGCACAGACCTGGTGCAGGTGAAACTGAAGGGCCTGGACATCTTCAACCCGGCGACCCTGGAAACCGAGGAGTACGCCGCCGAGAACCTGCCCTGCTGGATGCTGGACACGGACTACGACGGGATGTGTTTCATCGCCAGCCAGGTCTTCTTCCCGAAAACGAGTGCCTGGGACAACCTGCAGAAATCACTCAAGGCCCAGTTCGAGCCGGGGGTATGGGAACACCTGGCCGGCACGGAGAGCGAACCCTTTGAACTCGGCATGCGGCGCCGCATCGCCGTGAAGGTCATCGACGAGCGGGGCAATGAGTTGATGGCGGTGCGGGAGGTAAAGGCCGAGGGCAAGAAATGAGCGCCCTGCCTACCGTCGAAAACCCCATCATCAACTCGGCCTTTGAGGAGCCGCAGTTCCACTGGGTCATCCGCAAGGGTCAGCCGCCAGAGAAGCGGTCGGGCCGGCGCAGCGCCAGCTATTACTTCCGGGTACCCGAGGGCGCGGCACGCGGCAAATCCAAGAAGGAAAAACAGCGGGAACTGTTCGAGAGCGACACGCCTGGCGAGGAAGTCGAGATTCAGGTTGCCAACCAGATACGGGAGCGGGTGAAGCGCTGGAAGGAACGTGGTTACGCGGGAGCTACCGCAATCACACAGGAACTCCTGGCGCTGTGGCACCGCGAAGACCGGCGCGAACGGCTTTTCTTCGCCCAGCGTGAGGCCGCCGAGGCTGTCATCTTCCTGACCGAAGGCCCCCAGGACCTGTTGCAGGGCCTAGCCGAGCAGGTACCCAAGGATGAACCTGGGCCGGCAAGCAATGAGAAAGGCTACCGTGCCTTCATCCGCTATGCCCTGAAGATGGCCACCGGTACCGGCAAGACCACGGTGATGGCCATGCTGGCTGCCTGGAGCATCCTCAACCGCCTGTACCGGCCGGATGACGACCGCTTCACCGACACCGTGCTGGTCATCTGCCCCAACGTGACCATCCGCGACCGGCTGCGGGAACTGGACCCGCTGCTGGGCGAGCAATCCCTGTATGCCACGCGGGAAATCGTTCCGGCACACCTGCTGCCTGACCTGCGCCGGGGGATGTCATCGTCACCAACTGGCACAACCTGGCCCTGCAGGAAATGAAGGACGTGAACGGGGTTACGGCCAAGGTTGTGAAGCGCGGCGTACCGGTAACGAAGACCGTCACCAAGACCATCGACGGCCAGAAGGTGGAAACCCAGGAGACCCAGTATCTGGAATCCGACCGGGCCTTCGTGCAGCGCGTGCTGGGCAACCGGCGCGGACGCAGCCCGACCGTGATGGTGATGAACGACGAGGCCCACCATGCCTACCGGCGTGGCGACGTGGCCGAGGAAGTGGTTCTGGACAAGGAGATGGCCGACCGCAACGACCGGGAGGCCACCGTCTGGATCGACGGACTGGATCGCATCAACAAGATGCTGGGCGGCAAAACTGGCCGTAATGGCATCCGCCTGTGCGTGGACATGTCGGCAACGCCGTTCTACATCCAGGGCAGCGGAAACGAGGTAGGCAAACCATTCCCGTGGATCGTCTCCGACTTCGGCCTGCTGGATGCCATCGAGGCGGGCATGGTGAAGATTCCCATGCTTCCGAGTGCTGACGCGACCGGCGACGAGCGACCGGCCTATTTCAACATCTGGCGCTGGGTACAAGCGCAATTGCTGGCCGAGGGCAGTCCGGCCGGTGAACCGGCACCCCAGGACGTGGTGCGCTTCGCGGCCCAGCCCATCGGCCTGCTCGCCGAGGAGTGGGAAACAACCAGAAATAAGTGGGCCGACGAATTCGCTGCCAAGCGTCGCCGCTCACCGGCGCCGCCGGTATTCATCATCGTCTGCCGGGATACGAGCCTGGCCAAGGAAGTGCATGGCTGGCTGGCAGAAGGCAACGACGCCTATGGCGCGGCACCTGAGTGCTTCCGCAACAAGCCCGGCCAGATGGTGACCGTGCGCATCGATTCAAAGGTGTCGGAGGAAATCGAATCCGGCAGCGGCAGCGACGAGGCGCGGCGCCTGCGCTTCGTGCTGGAAACGGTGGGCAAGACCGCCTGGCCGGGTGGCAAGGTCCCGGACGAATACGCTGCCATCGTCGCGAAGAACAACGCCAAGGCAGCCGAAGACGACAGCGACGTGGTCTGGATCGATCCGGCCATCCCGCCGGGACGCGACGTGCGCTGCATCATCTCGGTGGCCATGCTCTCCGAAGGCTGGGATGCCACCACGGTGACCCATGTCATTGGCCTGAGGCCGTTCGGTTCGCAACTGCTATGCGAGCAGGTAGTGGGTAGAGCGCTGCGGCGTACGCACTACAGCATGAGCGATGACGGCCTACTGATAGTTGAGGACGCATCGGTACTGGGCGTTCCCTTCGAACTGATACCGTTCAAGATAAGCGGCACCACCGGCCCCATCGGGGAGCGCGAGGTGAACCATGTGTTTGCCGTCGAGGACAAGTCGGTCTTCGAGATAACCTTCCCGGTGGTTGAGGGCTATGACGACCCAGGCCACGTTGGGGTCGAAATCGATTGGAACCGGGTGCCGACCCTGGAACTGAACCCCATGACGGTGCCGGACAGTACACTCATGCGGCCCATGGTCACCCAGGATGGCAAACTGCTGCCTTTCGGACCGGGCGGCTCACAAGTCCTGGACCTGGCCGAATGGCGCCAGGATATCCGCGAGCAACACGTGGCATTCCGTATCGCCGCACAGGCTACTGGTCGATGGCTGGAGGAGCACCCGCAGACCATCCCGACACACCAGCTATTTCCGCAACTGTTGGGATACGCGCGGGCTTTGCTGGACACCCGACTGGCCCCGATGGGCGGGCGCGAGAAAGTGGATGCTGCGCTGGACCCCTACTTTTCTCAGGCTGTGGATTCCCTCGTCAACGCTCTCAAGCCCGTCGCCAAGGAGCGCTCTGAAGCCGAGAAGGCCAGGATACCGGCCGGGCCTGCTGGCATGCGCTCCACGGCCCAGGTCAATTTCTTCACCACACGCAATGTCTGGGGAACGGTGGAGAAGAGCCACCTGAACCTGTGCGTGGCGGATACCAAGAAATGGGAACAGAGCGCCGCGTATTGCCTTGACGTACACCCCTCGGTCATCGCCTGGGCGAAGAACGACCACCTGGGTCTGATGATTCGTTACCGGAAAGGCGGCAAGGTCCATCACTACGTGCCGGACTTCATCGTGCGACTGGCCGACGAGCGTTATCTCATCGTCGAGGTAAAAGGCGAAGTCGGCGACGCCGAACTCAAGAAGACCGGCGCGCTGCGCTGGTGTGCCGGGGTCAACCGGGACGGGCGATTTGGACAGTGGTCCTACCACCTGTTGAAAACTCCTGTGGACTTGATGAAGTTGCTGGACAGCATTCCAGGCGGAAAACAGGCCCCGGCCAAGCTCACGCTGGTGGCATAGACACAGAAGGGGAGGCAACATGACGGCCACGTACCACCCAAAACTCAGGGACAACGGTCAGAAGGTGCGCATCAACGCACCTTCTGAAGCCACCACGTCAAATACGTGGGATGACATGACGCAGATTGCAACCTGCATCCCGGAGGGAGGTTGTCCAGACAAACTAAACGCAGTTGGCATGTCTCCTGTTTCCTTGTCCGCGGCCGATCTGAACCGCCTAGCCTATGGCCGGCAATTCTCTGAGCCGGAATTTTCCTGCCCAAAGGGCTATGAGCCAGCAGCAGGTGCGGTTGTGGTCGAACCGGATGGAAGGGTTTGGCTGGTACATCCAACCAATGAATATGGTGGCTACTCCTGTACGTTTCCGAAAGGCCGGACACACGGCGAACCGCTTCGAGAAGCCGCCATCAGAGAAGTCCTGGAGGAAGCCGGTTTGCTAGTTGAGTTGCTAGATTTCCTGGCCGACTCAAAGCGCTCCGAGACCTACACACGCTACTACCTCGCCCGCCGGATTGGTGGTACGCCCTCCGAGATGGGCTGGGAGTCACAGGCCGTGTCACTCGCCCCGTCTGGGCTACTTACCAAACTGCTAAATAGAACAGTCGATCACAAGGTCGCTGAGGCTCTGGCCGACAGGTGCGAACAATGGCGGGAATGGTTCAGGGATGAAGACTGGCTCGCCCAACACGCCCGGAAGATTTTTCACGAAGACAACCAATATGGCCTGACCTCAGCGTACCGCATTCTCTACACCATTGATGCCTTCAGGGAGCGCTATGGTCTGTGGCCGACAGTTGTTTCCATGGACGCAGGGATGTATGGGGCAATTCCTGAAGCAGTTCTGTCACCGTTTGGGTGGCGTTGCCTGGAGGACCGGGTCAAGGTCGATGGCTTAGCATATGGAACTGTGGTGGCTTATGACGATGCCGGGCGTTCCTTTGACTACGCGGAATATGACCATGGCCGCCACTCCCCGGCGAAGGTCGCCGATGTGTGGATTTGGGGTATACCCATGTAGCCATCCAGGAGGAGAGCGGCCGTACATCCACCGTTACCGGAAAACCGTCTACGTTCCCGTCCAATCTAAAGTCTCATTCCGGTTCTAGATCGGCCCCAACTCTAGTAGCACCAGTGACTTTCCAATTACACGCGTCCTGAAAAATGAGACTAACTGGGTGGAAAAATGAGAGTAGCTGGGAATAGTTAAGGCAGCCGTTTTGTACTGGACCGGCTCGTGCGAAAAGCCGGTCGTGGTATCCCAGGCGGGCTTCCAATCACTTGCCTGAGCCTTCAGAACCCGCATCGGCTTTCCTGCTGGTAGTGAGGCAATGCACACCTAAAAGGCCAATCGTGAACAACCAAGATGGTGTTGAAAAGTGCTTTTTGACAATCGTATCTAATTGATATCTGATAGTTATTCTGCACTCTCAATGTTTCCATATTTGTCGTGTTGGCCCTAGTTCAAACAAGCACGCTGAATACCCATTCCAGGATCAGTTATTAAGCATGTGAAGGCATATCATGATCAAAGGCGTGGAATAAGGTTTTGCAGGTAATAGCTGACCATCACCTATAGGAGGACTGCCATGTGGGTGTTTCTCAACAATGCATTCCTATCTGTTGTCAGCAAGGGACCGGACCCGGACAAGCTCTGCGTTCGTACACGGGTTAAGGGTGATATTGAGCGCGTTTTTCCAGGCTTCGACGTCATTGCCAAAGCTGGTACGGATTATTCGTACCGCGCATTCATTCCTCGGGATGTGGTGGCCAACAGGTTAGCTGGTCTGGCAACAGGTTTGGACTACAGCAATTTCAAGAACTCGGTACATGAGCCAGTACGGCACGACGCCTACATGCGGGTCTGGGAAGTCATGTATGACTACCAGATGGAGGCCAAACGACCAGAACGTGGAGGAAATCATGACCGGAAATGAGGAGCGAATTCGCTCACTAGAGCGACAGCTAGCCGAGGCACAGGCCACACTAAAGCAGATCGGGAAGGCGTTGCTCAATTTCGAGGCGCGTGAATGCCTCTACCTGTCCTGTGAGATGGAGGTGCTCATGGAACATCCGACTATTGATGACACCGGTGCCGTGTATCGGGGCATTAGTGCTGCCATGGGTCGGCTGGGCGGAATGGCTGAGCGCATCACCGAGATGGCCATGCTTGCACATAATGCGGCCGGGCCTGATGTCGAAGAAACGCAATCCGTAAAGTTGATGAACTAGCCCTCTTTTTTGTCGTCGGTGGCGTATCCAATAGCGTTTCCACTGGCGCCGCATATTGGCTCTTTGAAGGTAAGCCACAACGGACTGACGGTATATTTGACGGTATCTACCGCCTCGCCTGTTCAAATAATCCAGTATTCATCGTAGTCCCAGGCTGCAATTCGATCCCCCTTCGGCCACCATCCATTCCCTTGCCGTCTTTGCACGCCGTCCTTCGGCGTGACCGCACCGGACGGCTCGCTTGCGGAAATTCGCCGGCGCCCAATCCGGGCGCCTTCGCCGCGGAAGCGGCTCGGCGGCCCCATCACCGTCGGCGGCGCGAAGCGGCCGCCC
>NZ_SJZB01000048.1 GCF_004337445.1 Parasulfuritortus cantonensis
GTGGGTTGAAACCAGTGGCCCATTCCGTGCCGCGCCGGCCGCGGTGGATCCGCCCAGTCGCAAGGCTGGGCGTGGGTTGAAACTTGGCGATCTTGCGGGGCATCCCGGTCAGGTCTGCGGATCCGCCCAGTCGCAAGGCTGGGCGTGGGTTGAAACGCCGCCACGCCGGCCGCCTACGACCTGGCGCCGTGATCCGCCCAGTCGCAAGGCTGGGCGTGGGTTGAAACGTCTCGCCCGCGGCCAACCTGGGTGCCGACTGCCGATCCGCCCAGTCGCAAGGCTGGGCGTGGGTTGAAACGCTGGAACCGACCCTGAACACTGAATCGAGCATGGGATCCGCCCAGTCGCAAGGCTGGGCGTGGGTTGAAACATAGTATGGGGTCTCCATCGCCAGCCGGTGTGGGCGATCCGCCCAGTCGCAAGGCTGGGCGTGGGTTGAAACCCGGATGAAACGGTGCAGGTCCAGGCCGTGGCGCGGATCCGCCCAGTCGCAAGGCTGGGCGTGGGTTGAAACTCCATGATGCTCGCGGCCAGGGCTTCGGAGGCCATGATCCGCCCAGTCGCAAGGCTGGGCGTGGGTTGAAACCTGCGGGGAGAAGAAGTGATCCTTGCCATCCAGCCGATCCGCCCAGTCGCAAGGCTGGGCGTGGGTTGAAACGACCAGCTCGACCTGACCCTGGCCGCGGCCAAGGGATCCGCCCAGTCGCAAGGCTGGGCGTGGGTTGAAACTCCGCCGTCAACACGTCCATGTCGGACGGCCTGAAGGATCCGCCCAGTCGCAAGGCTGGGCGTGGGTTGAAACTGATATTCCGCACAGATCACCCGCGCCCCCATTCCGGATCCGCCCAGTCGCAAGGCTGGGCGTGGGTTGAAACTACGCCGTGGCGAGAGGTTGAAACTGCGTGGCGGATCCGCCCAGTCGCAAGGCTGGGCGTGGGTTGAAACGAAATGCCCGGCAACAAATCACCAAACGACTCATGATCCGCCCAGTCGCAAGGCTGGGCGTGGGTTGAAACCGGGCTGCTCCATGTCACAAAAAATAGGGGTATTGGATCCGCCCAGTCGCAAGGCTGGGCGTGGGTTGAAACGCGGTACATCTTTCCTGATCCAGCGAAGGCATCGAGATCCGCCCAGTCGCAAGGCTGGGCGTGGGTTGAAACGAGGCGCAGCCGATCACCATCCTGCCGAACCTGGCGATCCGCCCAGTCGCAAGGCTGGGCGTGGGTTGAAACCCGCTCGGCCAGGATGCCGACCTGGGCGCTGGAGGATCCGCCCAGTCGCAAGGCTGGGCGTGGGTTGAAACAGCACTCAGCGGCAAACGTCGCCGTCAGCAGGAAGATCCGCCCAGTCGCAAGGCTGGGCGTGGGTTGAAACATTGGCAACGGCGCCGACTCTCCAAACGCATCCGGATCCGCCCAGTCGCAAGGCTGGGCGTGGGTTGAAACAACCGGGCTGCGCACCTGTCCATGGGCGAGGCGGTGATCCGCCCAGTCGCAAGGCTGGGCGTGGGTTGAAACAGGCGGTGCGCACGGACCTGGCGCCGACCCGGAAGATCCGCCCAGTCGCAAGGCTGGGCGTGGGTTGAAACGCCGCACCAGGCGTCCCGGTCGTCGACGCGGATGCGGGATCCGCCCAGTCGCAAGGCTGGGCGTGGGTTGAAACTGCACATCTCCGTCGGTGATCGTCGGTAAGCCACAGGATCCGCCCAGTCGCAAGGCTGGGCGTGGGTTGAAACCAGCTGGAAGACGTGAGCGGTGGCACCGGCATCGACGATCCGCCCAGTCGCAAGGCTGGGCGTGGGTTGAAACACCTGCTAATTCAATTAGGTACTAGCACTGAACTGATCCGCCCAGTCGCAAGGCTGGGCGTGGGTTGAAACGGCTGGGTGGTGTTGATGGCCAAGGGCGGGGACTTGATCCGCCCAGTCGCAAGGCTGGGCGTGGGTTGAAACCCCTTTCGACCAAAAAAAGGCCACCGTCCCCCAAGATCCGCCCAGTCGCAAGGCTGGGCGTGGGTTGAAACCCGGCGACCAGCCAGAAAGCGACTCAGGAGCAAATGATCCGCCCAGTCGCAAGGCTGGGCGTGGGTTGAAACATGGTCAGCGCAGCGCCAAGGGTGCGGGCGCGGCGCGATCCGCCCAGTCGCAAGGCTGGGCGTGGGTTGAAACGCCCTGCTGGCGCGGATGGCCCAGGCCGCGCCGGCGATCCGCCCAGTCGCAAGGCTGGGCGTGGGTTGAAACAACGCTACCCGGCGCCACAGCCGGCACGGCGAGAGATCCGCCCAGTCGCAAGGCTGGGCGTGGGTTGAAACTTGCCGCAGGTGGGGCAGGTTCCCTTGCGCAGGTGATCCGCCCAGTCGCAAGGCTGGGCGTGGGTTGAAACTCCAGGTGGCCGCGCTGGTGCATGTCGTTCCAGTGATCCGCCCAGTCGCAAGGCTGGGCGTGGGTTGAAACCGCATTGCCGAGCCGCATCACGATGCGACACCACGATCCGCCCAGTCGCAAGGCTGGGCGTGGGTTGAAACATGCTGCGCTCGGTGGCGGCCGGCATCGGCGTCAGGATCCGCCCAGTCGCAAGGCTGGGCGTGGGTTGAAACACGTCGGGGCGATGGCTCGTGATGGTGCCGGGGTGATCCGCCCAGTCGCAAGGCTGGGCGTGGGTTGAAACCGTGGTGATGGTGGGCAGCCAATTCGACCCCGCCGAGGATCCGCCCAGTCGCAAGGCTGGGCGTGGGTTGAAACGAGTGGCCGGTCAAGATCAGCACTCCGGGCGGAAGATCCGCCCAGTCGCAAGGCTGGGCGTGGGTTGAAACGTCGTCAAGCTGATCCGCGACGACTACGACGAAGCCGATCCGCCCAGTCGCAAGGCTGGGCGTGGGTTGAAACCCACTCAGCCATCCGCCAGTCCTCCGAGATCAACCAGGATCCGCCCAGTCGCAAGGCTGGGCGTGGGTTGAAACGGTCGCCCTATCTGCCGATGGCGTAGTCATGGCAGATCCGCCCAGTCGCAAGGCTGGGCGTGGGTTGAAACAAGAAGCGCATGCTGCACGCCGGCGCCGGGGCGATGATCCGCCCAGTCGCAAGGCTGGGCGTGGGTTGAAACTCCCAGATCCAGTTCTGGCTGGCCACGTTCTTGCGGATCCGCCCAGTCGCAAGGCTGGGCGTGGGTTGAAACGGGCTCTCCACCAGTTCGCACAGCTCCCGCTCTTAATCCGCCCAGTCGCAAGGCTGGGCGTGGGTTGAAACATCGAGCTTGATGACATCCGCACCCCGACGATCACGATCCGCCTAGTCGCAAGGCTGGAGCCGATTCAAGCGGCTAGCGTTTCTTGCCCTGAGGACGTCCAAGTTAACTCGGTTGAGCAGCTGCACTGTCATTCGGAACTAAGGCAGAGTGCCCAATTCGGGGGCGGCGCTGCTTGACGATATTGCGCGCGAGGTTGGAGTGCCGAAGAGAGGTACGCCACCTTCGCAAAGGTTTGGCACCGTGCGTTGCCGACACCGCTATTGCCGCTGCCGCCGTTGCTCAGGCTCGGACAGCACGCGCAACACCACAGTCAGGGGGACGTTGTGGTCGCGCATGAACACATAGCCCTGACCGAATCCCTCCTGCTCGGCAATGGCAATCCCCTGGTCGACGAATGCCGCCGTCTGGTGGTCGGTACGGGGAATGGTCATCGTCACTTTCAACCCTCACGCGCCGGGCGCCATGGGCCTTCCGCACGTCGCAAAAACGCACACTCGCCCCTTTGGCGGCCGGTCGCTCGCCCATGTTGTGGAACTCAATAGGTAATAAATACCACTTTAGTATATATTTATCGTTTTAGCTGGTTTAAATTACACATAATGTGTTTTTATTACATTTGCCAAATACCTCCGGATCCTCAGGGAGAGGAAGGCACCAGGTCGAGGCGGGCGTGCCTTGTCGGTACCGATGGCAGCCGGGGTGAGGCGAGCACGAAATCCAGCATCCATCCGTAGGGGAAACCGCAATGATCAGACCCAACCTTCCGTCCATCTGCCTGTTAGCCGCACTCCTAGTTCCTCTGGCGGGTTGCCAGACGCCGCCGCCCAATAGCGACGCGCAGGCGCGCGAACACGAGGTGCAGACGCGTGACCGCGAGGCACAGGCACATGCTCCGGAGGCGCAAGCACGCGACCGCGAGGTACAGGTGCGTGAGCGCGAGGTGCAGGCGCGCGAACACAAGGCCCAGGTGCGCGAACGCGAACCGGCGCCGCGCGACTTCCACGACGAGGGCGGCGCGATGTTCAGCGACCGCGACGTCGCCGCCATCCGGGATTACTACCGGCAGGGCCACCAGCCGGGCATGACCGCGGGCCGGATCATCAAGTTGCGCCAGGGCGAGGCCTATCCGTTCGGCTACACCTGGGTGTCCCTGCCGCGTGACCTGGAGGCCCGGCTGTCGCCGCTGCCCAAGGGCTACATCCGCGTGCTCGTCGGCACCGACATCGGCATCCTGGACATCCGCACCCGCGTCGTGGTCGACCTGCTGGAGAACCTGGCCGGCTGAACCGGCGCGCCGGCGGCCGATTGAACCCGGCCGCCGGGATCGGAGACAATCGACGACTCCACCCCCGAGTCCAGTCTGCCGATCCATGTCCGAAGCCGAACCGACGTCGCGCGTCCTCAGCGTCGCCGAACTCAACCGCCTGGCCCGCCTCGCCGTCGAACGCGCCCTGCCGGTCGCCTGGATCGGCGGCGAGATATCGAACCTGACCCGCGCCCCGTCCGGGCACTGGTATTTCACCCTGAAGGACAACCAGGCCGCGGTCCGCTGCGCGATGTTCCGCAACCGCAACCAGTTCGTCGACTGGCGCCCGGAAAACGGCATGCAGGTCGAGGTGCGCGCGCAGGCGACCCTGTACGAGGCGCGCGGCGAATTCCAGCTCAGCGTCGAGGCGATGCGCCGGGCCGGGCTGGGCGCCCTGTTCGAGGAATTCCTCCGGATCAAGAACAAGCTGGACAAGGAAGGCCTGTTCGACCCCGGGCGCAAACGTCCGTTGCCGGAACGGCCCGCCGTGGTCGGCGTGGTGACCTCGCCGCGCGCGGCGGCGCTGCACGACGTCCTCACCACTTTGCGAAGCCGGTGGCCGCTCGCCCGGGTGGTCCTCTACCCGACCCTGGTCCAGGGCAGTACGGCCGCGGCCCAGATCGCCGCCGCCATCGCCACCGCCGGGACCCGGGCCGAGTGCGAGGTACTCCTGCTGGTGCGCGGCGGCGGCGGCATAGAGGACCTCTGGTCGTTCAATGACGAGGCGGTGGCGCGCGCCATCGCCGGCTGCCCGGTACCGGTGGTTTCGGGCATCGGCCATGAGACCGATTTCACCATCGCCGACTTTGCCGCCGACCTGCGCGCCCCGACCCCGACCGCGGCGGCCCAGGCCGCCACGCCGGACCGCGCCGAGTGGCAGCGCCGGGTCGACCACTTGGGCAGGACCCTGAACACCGACATGCAACGCCGTCTACACGGTCTCGCGCAGCGCCTCGACGGCGTCGCCCGGCGCCTGCGCCACCCGGCCGCCGGCCTCGCCGCGCAAAGCCGCCAGGTCGCCCAGCTGGCGCACCGCCTGAACCTGGCGAGGGGCGCCACGCTGGCCCGGAAACACCAGGCCCTGGACCGCCTGGCGGTGCGCCTCGCCGCCGCCAGACCCGACCTCGGCCATGGCCGCAGCCGCGTCGCGACGCTCCGCCAGCGCCTCGGCTTTGCGCTCCGCACCGGCCTGGACCGGAACGCCGCGACCGCCGACGCACTGGCCGGCCGGCTCGGCAGCCTCAATCCGCGCGCCGTCCTGGAACGCGGCTACGGCATCGTCCGGGCCGGCGACGGCAGCATCCTGCGCGACCCCGCCGCCGTGGCGCCGGGCGATGCCCTGCAGATCACCCTGGCGCGCGGCGACCTCGCCGCCGTCGCGGCGGAGGCCAAGCGGCGCCACCCGGCTTGACGCCGAAAAATCACGGCAAATCAACTTTCTCCGGCAATATTTGGCTAGAATTTCAAAAAGCCAGAATAATAGCCAAGGACCGATGCCCATATCCCTCCGCCGATTGATGGCCCTGATACCGTTGCTTGTAAGTTTCGGGGCACATGCATTTGGCTTTGGCGAGGTCGCTGTCAGCAGCCATCTGGGCGAGCCGTTGCGGGCCAGCGTGCCGGTCAGCCTCGACGAGGGTACGGCGTTCCTCGACCACTGCGCACGCCTGGTCGGCCCTGCACTCCACCACCCCGACCTCGGCCGCGCCCAAATCGACGTGATCAACCGCGACGGCCGCCATTACGTCACCATCAGCACCGACCGGCCGGTCAACGATCCTGTCCTCGAGTTCACCCTGCGGACCGAAGGCTGTGGCCCGACGATGCAGAAGGACTTCGTCATCCTGCTGTCGCCCAACGACGCCAATGCCACGCCGCCGCACGTCGTCGCGGCGCCGCTCGCGGCCCCGGACACCGGCAGCCGCCGTGCCGAGGCCGCCGCGCCCGTCGGCCGTCGCCGTGCCGTCAGCCCGCCGGCCAAGCCGAGGCACCGCAGTACCGCACAGGCAAGCAAGGCCCCCGTGGCGGCAGCGAGCGTCGCCACGCCGCCGCCCGAGCCACGGATCGTCGCACCGGTCGCCCCCGCAGCGCCGGTCCAGGCCATGCCCGAACCGGCCCCGGAACTGGCGGCGCCCGCGCCGGCGGAGCAGGCCCCGGCCAGCCCGGATGAACCGGCGGTCGAGCCGGCCCCGGCCGCCCCGCGCACCTGGTCGCCGTACCTCTGGCTGCCGGTGGCACTGGTGTTGGCCGCTCTCGTCGCACTCTGGCTGAAGCGGCGCGAACGCCACTATGACTTCCAGAACCGCACCCTGCCGGCCATGCCGAGCAGCCGGCGCGAGCGCCCGCGGCCGGTGGCGTCGCAGGCCGCCGCCCGGACGCAACCCGAACTGACGCCGGCACTGGCGCCGACAGCCGCCACCGCCATGCGTCCGGCCCGGCCCGCCACGGCGCGTCCGGAGCCGCCCGCCGCCATCGAGGTGGGCAAGCCGAACGCGGACGGCATCGAGGCGAAGACCATCCAGCCGAGCGATTTCGGCGTCAACTCGGTGGCCGCGTTCGACCACGTCATGGAACTGGCCGAGGTGATGCTGGCGTTCGGCCGCAGCGGCCAGGCCATCGACGCCCTCCGCCAGCATATCCGCGACAACCCCCGGCAGTCGGTCGACCCCTGGCTCAAGCTGCTCGAGCTGTACCACCAGTCCAACCAGCGCGCCGAGTTCGACGCCCTGGCGGCCGACCTGCACAAGTATTACAACGTCGCCATCGCCGACTGGAGCGATTATGCGGCCAGTCCCGTAGCGGGCCCGCTCAGCCTGGAATCGCTGCCGCACGTGATGGCCCGCCTGTCCACGAACTGGGGCAGCCAGGCCTGCCTCGACTACATCAACCACCTGCTGCTGGACAACCGGGGTGGCCAGCGTCTGGGCTTCGCGCTCGACATCGTGCGCGACATCCTGATGCTCCGGAACGTCCTCCGCGAACTGAACGCGGACGCCGCCTCCGCCGTCTGACCTATCGCCGGTAACCACGTATGTTCGACGAAGTAGCCTCCCGCCTTCTCAGCCAGATCGCCCGCGAACTGTCGGGCTCCGACGTCGTCTTCCCGACCTCGTTCGAGTTGACCCTGCACGTCCAGGCCCTGCTCAAGAACCCGGACACCACGATCGACAAGCTGGCCGAGATGGTCCAGGCCGAGCCGCTGATGAGCACGCGCGTGCTGGCCTATGCCAATTCCGTAGCGGTACGCGGCTCCGGCCCGGAGATCACCGAGCTCAACCGGGCGATCATGCGCATCGGCCTGGACGCGGTGCGCACCATTTCCTACACCCTCTCGGTCGAGCAGCTCATCCGCTCCAAGCACATGCAGCCGCTGCAGCCGATCGCCAACGCGATCTGGGAACACTCGCTGGGGGTCGCCGCGCTGGCCCGGCTGCTGGCGCGCCGCCAGCGCATGAATGCGGAGAAGGCCTTCTTCCTCGGCATCGTCCACGACATCGGCGCCTTCTATCTGCTCTTCCGCTGCAGCCAGGACCCGGTCCTGGCGGCCGACGGCACGGAGCTGGTGCGCCTGGTGTTCCAGTGGCACGACGGCATCGGCCATGCCCTGCTTTCGGCCATGGGCCAGCCCGAAGACGTGCTCACCGCGGTCCAGGACCACGAGGCGCCCACCACGGTGGAAAGCATGAACACCTGGACGGCGATCCTGACCTGCGCCGACTGCCTGGGCCAGCAACTCAGCGACTGGGTGCCCGACGACCTGCGTGCCGCCGGCCAGCGCACGGTGTCCACCAAGGTCATCGACGCCGAGGAACAGGCCGTCATCGTGGCCATGGCCCGGGACGACCTGGCGGCGCTGCACTCGGCGCTATTCTGACAGGCGTTCCGCCAGCCAGGCCGACACCGCCTCGACCAGATCCGGCCGGGTGCTGTCGAAATGCCGGGCACCCTGCCAGCTGCGCAGCCAGGTGATCTGGCGCTTGGCCAGTTGCCGGGTGGCGGCGGCACCGGTCTCGTACAACCCGGCGGCGTCGATCTCCCCCTCCAGGAACTGCCAGGCCTGGCGGTAGCCGACGCTGCGCATGGCCGGCAGGGCGGGATCGAGGGCGTACCCGGCGCGCAGGCGGCGCAGTTCGTCGACCAGGCCGGCCTCCAGCATCATCCGGAAACGCCGGTTGATGCGCTCGTGCAGGACGGCCCGCTCGGGCGGCTGCACGGCCAACTCGATGAGCCGGTAGGGCAACGCCTGGGCCGGCTGGTCGAGCAGTTCCGAGAGCGGTCGCCCGGTCAGCCGGTACACCTCGATGGCGCGCTGGATGCGCTGGCTGTCGTTGGCCTTGATGCGGGCCGCCGCGACGGGATCGAAGCCGGCCAGTTCGGCATGCAGGGCGGGCCAGCCGGACACCGCCGCCCGCGCCTCCAGTTCCGCCCGCAGGTCCGGGTCGGCCTCCGGCAGGGCCGCGCCGAGGCCGTCCTTGAGGGCCTTGAAATAGAGCATGGTGCCGCCGACCAGCAAGGGAATCCGGCCGCGCGCGCCGATCTCCGCCATGAGCGCCAGGGCGTCGCTGCGGAAGCGCCCGGCCGAATAGCGCTCGGTCGGATCGACGACGTCGACCAGGTGGTGCGGGCAGGCCGCCAGCGTGGCCGCGTCCGGCTTGGCGGTGCCGATGTCCATGCCGCGGTAGACCAAGGCCGAGTCGACGCTGATCAACTCGAACGGGAAGCGCCCGGCCAGGGCCACCGCCAGGTCGGTCTTGCCGCTCGCGGTGGGCCCCATCAGGAACACGGCGGGCGGCCGGCCCGCGGCGCCGGTCATAGGTAGGACTTGAATTCCTTGCGCCGGCCCGGCTTCTTTTTCATGATCACCACCCCCTTTACCGCGGACAGGTCGGCGTCGACGGGGATGTTCGGGTAGAGCGGGTTGAGCGGCTTCAGCATCCAGCCGTCGTCGTGCCGCACCAGCTGGCGGAAGATGTACTCGTCGTTCGCCCAGGCGATCACGTAGGAGCCGTCCTTGGCCAGGCCGTTCGGCTCGACCACGATCACCCAGCCCTCCTCGAACTCCGGCAGCATGGAGTCGCCCAGCACCATGAGGGCATAGGGCTCGCCGCCGGCGCAGGCGGACGCCACCAAGTCGTCCTCGATGCTCTGCGGCGCCGGGTTGACCGGCAGCGGAAACGGTTTCTTGTCTGTCATCACTTTCCTCTCATGAACATCCGGTCCAGGTCGGCCAGCGTGAGCTGGAACCAGGTCGGCCGGCCGTGGTTGCATTGATCGGCCCGTTCGGTGCGCTCCATGTCGCGCAGCAGGGCATTCATCTCGGGCAGGCTCAGCCTGCGGTTGGCGCGTACCGCGCCGTGGCAGGCCAGGGTGGCCAGGAGCTCGTCGCGGTGTGCGGTCAGGGCCTCGCTGGCGCCGAAGGCATGGATGTCCTTCAGCACCTCGCGCGCCAGCCGCTCGGCATCCGCCTTGGCCAGCATGGCCGGTAGGGCGCGCACCGCGAGGTGGCTGGGCGACGCGGCGGTGATCTCGAAACCCATCGCCGCGAGCACCTCGCCGTGTTCGGTCGCCGTGGCCATCTCGAGGGCCGTGGCCTGGAACACCACCGGGATCAGGAGCGGCTGGGCGGCCAGGCCCCGTTCGGCCAGGGCGCACTTGAGGCCCTCGTACAGGATACGTTCGTGGGCGGCGTGCATGTCGACCACGACCAGGCCCTGGGCGTTCTCCGCCAGGACGTAGATGCCGCCGACCTGGCCGACCGCGTAGCCGAGGGCCGGCGCGGCGGTGTCCTCGGCCGCCGGGCCGGGCAAGGCCGGTTCGGCCATCGGGACCTCGGCCAAGGCGGCCGCGACCATGCCGTAGTAGGCCTGGGTTTCCCCGGTGCGCAGCGGCATGGCCTGCTGGAAGGCCGGCCGCGCCGGCATGGCGGCTGGCATGACCGGCGGCGTGGCGGCCACGCCCGCCGCCGGGGCCGCCGTCCGGGCGTACCCGAGCGCGCGCTCCAGGGCATGGAAGACGAAGCCGTGCAGCGCCTGGGCCTGGCGGAAGCGCACCTCGGTCTTGGCCGGATGGACGTTGACGTCGACCTGGTCCGGCGGCAGGGTCAGATACAGCACGTAGGCCGGGTGGCGATCGTAATGCAGGATGTCGCGATAGGCCTCGCGCACCGCGTGGCCGAGCAGCTTGTCGCGCACGTAGCGGCCGTTGACGAACAGGTACTGGGCATCGCGCCCGGACCGGCTGTAGGCGGGCAGCCCGGCCAGCCCGGCCAGGCGCAGCTCGCCGGCGGCCTCGTCCAGGCTGCGCGCGGCCGCCTCGAATTCCTCGCCGAGCAGGGCCAGCGCACGCGCCTCGGCATCCTGGCGCGGCAGGCGCCAGACCACCTTGCCGTTGTGGCGCAGTTCGAACACCACCTCGGGGCGGGCCAGCGCGGCCCGGCGCAGCGCCTCCTCGCAGTGGCCATACTCGGTCGCCGGGGTCTTCAGGAACTTGCGCCGGGCCGGGGTGTTGAAGAACAGGTCGCGCACCTCGACCACGCTGCCGCGCCCGAGCGCCGCCGGCTCGACCGCCCCGAGGGCGCCGTCCTGGGCCGCGATGCGCCAGGCGTGTTCCGCCTCGGGCGTGCGGCTGGTCAGGCCCAGGCGGGCAACCGCCGCGATGCTGGCCAGCGCCTCGCCGCGGAACCCCAGGCTGGCCACCGATTCCAGCTCGGCCAGGCTGGCGATCTTGCTGGTGGCGTGGCGGGCGAGCGCCTGCGCCAGGTCGTCGGCGGCGATGCCCTGGCCGTCGTCGGCGACCCGGATCAGGCGGATGCCGCCCTCCTCCAGTTCGACCCGGATCTCGCGGGCACCGGCGTCCAGGCTGTTCTCGACCAGTTCCTTGAGCGCCGAGGCCGGCCGCTCGACGACCTCGCCGGCGGCGATCTGGGAAATCAGCAGGTCGGGTAACAGGCGGATTTTGCGCATAGCGCCATTTTACCCTGGGCCGGCGGGGTACAATCCCGCGATGCCGATCAAGTCTTTCTTCGCACGCCGGGCCGCGCGCAAAGGCATTTTCCAGCGCAAGACGAAGGCCCAGCTGACTTCCCGGGTGGTCATCCGCAAGCCGGTCTCCTGGCAGAACCGGCTGCTCTGGGGCGGCCTGGTCGCCGTGGTCGCGGCCGTCGCCGGCGCGGCCCTCTTCCTGGGCGGCCAGTACAGCGCCGGCTACGACAGTTTCAGCACCGCCCGCAGCATGACCGAACTCAAGCGCGAGAACGCCGAGCTGCGCGCGCGCGCCGCCGAACTCACCAACGCCCTCGAGACGGCCAGCACGCAATTGCATATCGAGCAGGGCGCACACCAGTCCATGGAGGCGCAACTGCTCAAGCTGGAGGACGAGCGCAACCGCCTCAACCGCGACCTGGCCCTGTTCGACAACCTGTTTCCGAGCGCGGAGAACGACGGCCGGCCGAGCATCCGCGGCTTCCGGATCGAGCCGGCCAGCAGCGCCGGCAACCTGGGCACCTGGCGCTACCGCCTGCTCATCATGCGCTCCGGCAAGGTCGGCGGCAGCTTCGTCGGCGAGTTCCAGCTCCAGGTCCGCTACCGCCAGGGCGGCCAGGACCGTGTCGCCCAGACGGCGGACGCCGGAAAGATCAGCGAGGCCCTGGAATTTCAACGCTATCAACGCGTTGAGGGGCAGTTCCAGGCCCCGCCCGGGGCAAAACTGCTTGGCGCGGTGGCCCGTGTGATGGACAATGGCAAGCTCGTCGCGGAGTCGATCTACAGACCCTGACATCGCGAATCGTCCCTAACCCCGACATCGATAGGCATCCCGTCATGTTTGGCAAAAAGACCAGTAGCGGCAACACCGGCAGCATCGACTGCCTGATCGGCGTGAAAACGCGCATCGAAGGCGACGTCCAGTTCGAAGGCGGCCTGCGGGTCGACGGCCAGGTCAAAGGCAACGTCCTGGGCAACCAGAACAGCGTCCTCATCATCAGCGAGCTGGCCCAGTTGGAAGGCGAGGTACGGGCCGCCCAGGCGATCATCAACGGCCGCATCACCGGTACCGTCCGGGTGGCCGACCGCCTGGAACTGCAAGCCAAGGCACGCGTCGTCGGCGACGTCCAATACCGCACCCTGGAAATGCATCCCGGCGCGGTCGTCGAGGGCCGCCTGATCCACCAGGACAACGCCGAGGCCGACTCCGTCGTCAAGCTCGACATCGAGGCCCACAAGGCCAACCGCCAGACCGCCTGACACCCCCGGAGGACTCCCCATGCACGTCATACTCATGTCCGAGGGACAGGGACGCACCGTCAGCTTCGGTTTGGGTGCCCGCCACATCGCCCTGTTCGCCGGCGTGCTGGCGGTCGCCGTCCTGGCGGCGGCCTTCCTGGGCTTCCAGTACGCGGCCGGCGGCGCCCCCGTCCAAACCATCCTGGTCCCCGCCAGCGCAAGCGGCCGGCAGGTCGACCAACTGGCCACCCGGGTCGGCGAGTTGCAGGCCCGCCTGGCGCGCCTGACCGCGATCGGCGAACGGGTCGCCGGCAAGACCGGCGTGCCCCTGCCCGAGGCCGGCGGTCGCGACCCGGGCCGCGGCGGCCCCCTCCTGGCGCCCGAACGGCCGACCACGACGGCGGACCTCGCCGCCCTGCTCGACCGCCTGACCGAGCAGATGGACCTGGCTTCGGACCACCTGCTGGTCCTGGACGCCGAGCTGTTGCTGCGCCAGGCCAGCCAGGGCAAGCTGCCCATGGACCGGCCGGTCGCCGAAAGCAGCTACGTGTCGTCCGTGTTCGGCACCCGCATCGATCCGTTCACCGGCCAGCGCGCCCGCCACGACGGGCTCGACTTCGCCGACAACCTGGGCGCCCCCATCCTGGCCGCCGAGAGCGGCGTCGTACTGACCGCGACCAGCCACCCGCAATTCGGCAACGAGGTCGAGATCGACCACGGCAACGGCCTGGTGACCCGCTACGGCCACACCTCGCGCCTGCTGGTGAAGAAGGGCGACCTGGTCAAACGGGGCCAGAAGATCGCCGAGATGGGCTCGACCGGCCGGTCGACCGGCCCGCACCTGCACTTCGAGGTGCTCCGCAACGGCGTGCCGCAGAACCCGATCGGCTACTTGTCCGGACGTTCCTGAATCGCCTCGTACAGGGAGGGCGTCACCCGCGCCGAGGCCAGATACTCGCGCAGGTGCTTGATTTCCTGCCGGGTGCACACGTTGCTGTGGTGGGGCCGGTGCAGGACGCCCTCGACGCCGTTCAGCACCACCTTGAAACGGGCGCCCTGGATCGGTTCCATTTCCGCCCCCAGGTGATGCAGGAAGGATTCCACCTCGCGCCAGTGTATGTTGGCGCTGATCGGGTCCTGGAAGATCGCGCGGATGAAGTGATCGTGCTTGTGGCTCATGGATACCCCCTCATGGGTAAGCGGATACAGCATACGCCTTCCAAGGTGGGCGGCAATCAGTCTTTCCAGAGCCAGGCGGCAAACAGGGCCAGGAACCAGACGAGGGCGGTGAGGCCGGGCATGCCGGCGCACGGGTAGGCCAACGCCGGCAGGACCGCGGCGGTTGCGAAGAGCAGGGCCCGGAGGCCGCCGTGCCGGTTCAACCGGCGCCGCGCCTCGGCCTGGACGGCGGCCGGGGCACCCGGCCGGGCCCAGACCGGGGCCAGGTGGCCGGCCGCGCCGCTGACCAGGGGAAACAGGAATCCGGGCAGGAACACCGCGAGCGGCGCGGTGTCCGGGCGGCCGGCGGAGACGAGTGCGCAGGCAAAGCCGAACAGCGCCGCGGCCAGGACCGGCTCGCCGCCGTGCAGGCGCACCATCGCCCGGCCGTGCAGGCGCACCCAGGCACGCGCGAGGCGGGCCAGCGGCCAGGCCCAGGCGGCGATGCCCAGCCAGACCGGCACGGCCGCGTCGAATGCCTTGCCCGCCGCCAGCATGAGCGCCCCGGACGCCGCCCAGACCAGGTCGCGGCGCAAGCGTGCCGCGGCGTCCGGGTCCGGCCGTCCGGCCACGGTCGGCATCAGCACCTGCAAGGTGCCGACCGCCGTCAGGCCGACGAAGCCGTACAGGTTGATATGGACGTGAAAGGCCCGCAAGGCCGCGTGCCAGCCTGGCAGCCAGGGGATCAGCGCGGCGGCGGCCAGGCCGAGTGCCAGGCAGGCCATGGCGGCGACGTACCAGGCCAGGCCGGGGTGGGCGGGGCCCAGCGCCGCACGGGCCCGTGCCGTCATCCAGGCCAGCATGGTGGCGGCACCGGCCAGGCCGACGAGCGCGGCGACGGTGACCGCGGCATAGGCCAGCCAGCCGCCGAATACCGCCGCGGCCAGGGCGCCCGCCAGGGCCATCAGCCAGGGCAGGCGGGCCAGCCAGCGGCCGGCGCCGCGGCCGCGCACCAGCACCGGCACGAAGTGCTGCATGGCCGCCGTGATCAGGCTCATCACCGCCAGCGCGAGGACCAGGTGGGCGGCGAACGGCGCCGAGACCGACGCGGCCACCGGCAGGGCCAGTCCGGCCAGCAGCAGGGCCAGGGTGGCGGCAACCAGGAAGACCAGCATCAGATCCGGATGAAGTCGATGACGACGCCGGCCTCGTCCTGGCGCAAATAGCGCACCTGGACGGCGCTGCCGTAGCGCTCGCCCAGCTGCTGCAGCAGTGGGAGCGGGTTGTGGTCGTTGGCGAAGCGCATGCGTTCGCCGGCCCTCAGGGCGTCGAGGGCGCCGAAGATGGCGGCGTGGCGGAAACGCCGGTCGATGCCGCGGGCGTCGAAGGCGTAGATGCCGTCCGGGCGGCTGTGGTCGTGCAGGGCGATGTACATGGCGGACACTCGTAGGCGAAGGGAGCGCCATGGTCCGGCAACCGGGCCGACGTCGCCTTGACCTTAGTCAGGCCGGCAACCCTAAAGGTTTATCCGGACTTGCCGATAGCGTTGTCGAATGCCGTAAGGGGTAGAGAATGACTCATTCGAACGGGCCGGCCGGGCCCCAGCAAACCATCCTGGTGGTCGACGACACGCCGGAGAACCTGACCGTGCTCGGGCAGCTGCTGAAGCCTTCCTATCGCGTCCGGGTCGCCCCGTCCGGCCAGCGCGCGCTCCAGATCGCGGTCACCGACCCGAAGCCCGACCTGGTCCTGCTCGACGTCATGATGCCGGGCATGGACGGCTACGAGGTGATCCGGCAGTTGCGCGACGACCCGGTCACCCAGGACATCCCGGTCATCTTCGTCACCGCCATGGACAGCATCGACGACGAGGAACGCGGCCTCAAGCTGGGCGCGGTCGACTACATCACCAAGCCGATCAAGCCGGCCATCGTGCTCGCCCGGGTCGCCGCCCAGCTGGAGCTGAAACAGGCGCGCGACTGGTTGAAGAACCAGAATTCCTACCTGGAGGCCGAGGTCGAGCGGCGCATGCGCGACAACCAGCTCATCCAGGACATCAGCATCCGCGCGCTCGCCAGCCTGGCCGAGACGCGCGATACCGAGACCGGCAACCATATCCGGCGCACCCAGGCCTATGTCGAGGTGCTGGCCCGCCACCTGAAGCGCCATCCCCGCTTCGCCGGTTTCCTGAACGAGGCGATGATCCGCATGGTGGTGAAGTCGGCCCCCCTGCACGACATCGGCAAGGTCGGCATCCCCGACCACATCCTGCTCAAGCCCGGCCGCCTCACCCCGGAAGAGTTCGAAACCATGAAACGGCATAGCCGCATCGGTGGCGATGCCATCGACCTGGCCATGCGCGGCGAGATGGACGAGCAGGAATACGAGGCCCTGCAAGCCCATTGCCGACTCGGCCACAACGCCCTCGAGGCGGCCGTCGAGGAACTCGAGCAGGTCCCGCTGGGGTTCCTGGCCGTAGCCAAGGACATCGCCCTCTGGCACCACGAGAAGTGGGATGGCAGCGGCTACCCGGACGGCCTCGCCGGCGAGGGCATCCCGGTCGCCCCGCGCCTGATGGCCCTGGCCGACGTATTCGACGCCCTGGTCAGCCGACGTATCTATAAAGAGCCGATGCCGTTCGAGCAGGCGGTGGAACTGATCCGCGACGGCAGCGGCAAGCATTTCGACCCCGACGTGGTGAGCGCCTTCCTGGCCAACCTGGACATCTTCGGACAGATACTCGAACGCTTCGCCGATACCGAAGAGAGCCTGTCGGCCAAGAAACGCGCCATCGGCCTGGCCGACTGAACGGCGCGGCCATGGCCAACCGCCCCGATGCCGCCCCGGCCGCCGACGGCCAACTGCGCGAACTGCTCGAGTCGGTCGGCATCGACGTCTGGGAATACGATCACGCCGGCGACCGGCTGACCCTGCGCGCAGGCGGCCCGGCCGACCCGGACCTGACCCTGCCGGAACATCTCGCGGACTGGCTGGCGCGCGTCCACCCGGACGACCGGGCCGGCGTCGCATCGGCGTTGGCGGGAACCGGCGGCGACGCCACCGTGGACATCGAATACCGGTTCGCCAAGGCGGATGGCAGTTGGCGCTGGCTGCATACCCGGGGCCGGGTCGTCGCCCGCGACGCCGCCGGCCAGCCCTTGCGCAGCCTGGGCGCCAACACCGACGTCAGCGTACGCAAACAGGAGGAGGGGCTGTTCCGCCTGCAGCAGGCCTTCAATACCGTATTGGCGCAGAACGACGATCGCGACCGTCTCGTCGAAGCGGTCCTGGACACGGTCCTCGGGCTCGACGAACTGGACGCCGTGGGCCTCTACTGGCAGCGCCCGGAAGGTGGCTACGCCCTGGCGGCCAGCCGGGGCTTCAGCGAGAATTTCCTGGCCCACTCGTCCGAATACGGGCCCGATTCGCTCGGTGCCCACGCCATCCCGGCCGACCGCCTGACCTGGAGCTGCACCGACGCCTGCGAGTGTTGCACCGACCCGGAGCTGATCCGCCAGCCCCACCTGCGCGACGAGGGGCTGCGCGCCCTGGCGGCCCTGCCGGTCAGCCCGGGCGGCCAGCCGATGGCCAGCCTGTACGTGGCAAGCCGCCACGTCGACCGCCTGAGCGTGCCGGTCGTCCGGTTCCTGGAGGGCCTCGCGGTCCAGTTCGGCCAGGCCCTGGAGCGCCTCCTCGTCTCCGAGGAGGCGGCCCAGGAGCGGTGCAACCTGGACGGCTTCTTCGAGACCATCGACGACTACGTGTTCGTGCTCGACCTGGGCGGCCACATCCTGCACGCCAACCCGGCCCTGCGCGACAGGCTCGGCTACGGCGACGGCCTGATCGGCCGCCACGTCCTCACCCTGCATCCGGAGCGCGCGCACGAGCGCGCCATGCAGATACTCGCCGCGGGCCTGGCCGGCGACGGCGCAACGGGGGGAACCCTGCCCCTGCTCGCCCCGGACGGGCGCGAGATCACGGTCGACACCCGCATCGTGCGCGGCACCTGGAACGGCCGCCCGGCCCTGCTCGGCGTCTCCCGCGACGTCACCGTGCTGGAGCGGACCAAGGCCCAACTGGAGCAGGAGCGCGGCTTCCTGAAGACGCTCGTGCAGACCATCCCGGACCTGGTCTGGCTGAAGGATCCGGACGGCGTCTACCTGGCCTGCAACCCGCGCTTCGAGGCCTTGTACGGCCATGCCGAGGCGGAAATCGTGGGCCGGAACGACGACGACTTCATCGATGCCGGCCAGGCGGAGATGTTCCGCGCCAACGACCGGGCCGCCGTCGCGGCCGGTGGCCCACGCCGCAACGAGGAATGGCTGACCTTCGCGGACAGCGGCTACCGGGGCCTGTTCGACACCACCAAGACGCCGATGTACGACAGCCAGGGCAGACTCATCGGCGTGCTGGGCATCGCCCACGACATCACCGCGGTACGCGCGGCCGAGGCCGCCATGCGCGAAGCCGTCGAACGCCGGCGCCAGCTCATGGACATCTCGCGCGACGGCATCGCCATCTTCAACGAAGAACACCAGGTGGTCGAGGCCAACCAACGCTTCACCGAGATGCTGGGCTACCCCCTGGAGGAGATACTCCAACTGCATACCTGGGACTTCGAGGCCGAACTCTCGGAGGCGGAGGTCAGAGCGGCCTTCTCGGACGTGCCGGCGGTCAACGCCACCTTCGAAACCCGGCACATGCGCAAGGACGGCTCCATCTACGACGCCGAGGTCAGTGCCCGGGGCGCCTGCATCGGCGGCGAGAACGTGATCATCACGGTGAGCCGCGACATCAGCGACCGCAAGGCCAGCGAACAGGCCCTGCGCGAAAGCGAGGAGAAGTTCAGCTCCATCTTCAACCAGGCCGGGGACGGCATGGCGCTGATCGATGCCGAGAGCCTGCGCTTTATCGAATTCAACGAGGTCGCCTGCCGGCTGCTCGGCTACGGCCGGGAGGAATTCGCCCAGCTGGACCTGGTCGACCTGCAGGGGAAGCTGAGCCGCGCCGAGGTTCAGGAAGCCGTGGCCCTGGTGATCGAACAGGGCGGCGGCAGCTTCGAGATCACCCACCGGAGCCGCGACGGCAGCGTGCGCGATATCTGGGCCAGCAACGAAGTGGTACGCCTGGGCGGGCGCAACTGCGTGGTGGCGGTCTGGCACGACATCACCGAGCGCAAGCAGGCCGAGCGGGCCCTGCGCGATTCGGACCGGTTCCTGCGCGAATCCCAGGCCATCGCGCGCATGGGCGGCTGGAAGGGCAATCCGGCCGACGACAGCCTGGTCTGGACCGAAGAGATACCGTATCTGCTCGGGCTGCCGGCAGGCAGCGTGCCCACCGGTTTCGAGGCCTGGCTGGAATACTTCCTGGCCGAGGAACGTGCCCGGGTGCGCGCGGCCTGGTGGCGGGCCCTGAACGACGGCACCCCGTTCACCCTGGAGTGCCGCCTGCGCGACGCCGCCGGCACGCCGTTCTGGGGCGAGTTGCGCTGCAGCGGCCGGGTCAGCGACCCGGGCGGCCAGGTCCACCTCACCGGCACGCTGCAGGACATCAGCGAGCGCAAGCAGGCCGAGGAGCAATTGCGCGCCAGCGAGCAGGCCCTCAGGCAGGCCCAGCGGGTCGCCCGGGTCGGCAGTTGGCAGCTCGACCTGGCCAACGACCGCCTGACCTGGTCGGAGGAGACCTACCGCCTGTTCGGCGTCGCCCCGGGCACGCCGCTCGGCCTGGCCAATTTCACCGAACGGGTCCATCCGGACGACCGCGAGCGCATGGTGGCGGCCTGGACGGCCGCCCTGGCGGGCACGCCCTACGACATCGAACACCGCATCCTGGTCGGCGACGAAACCCGCTGGGTACACGAGCGCGCCGAGATCTTCCCGGATGCCGACGGCAACCCGGCGCGCGCCGCCGGAACCGTGCAGGACATCAGCGACAAGGTCCTGGCACGTCAGCAACTGACGGCCAGCGAGGAGCGCTACCGCATCCTGGCCGACTATTCGCCGGACTGGCAGTACTGGGTCGATCCCGAAGGCCACTTCGTCTACGTCTCGCCCGGCTGCGAGGCGGTCTGCGGTTATCCCCCGCAGGCGCTGATGGCCGACGCCGAGCTGATGGCCAGCCTGGTGCACGAGGACGACCGCGAGGTCTGGAGCCGGCATCGCCAGGTCATCGGGACCGCCCGCCAGGGCGCGCCGCACGCCCGCATGGAGTTCCGCATCCGCGCCCGCGACGGCGCCATCCATTGGATCGAACACGTCTGCCAGCCCGCCATCACCCAGGGTGGCCAGTTCCGCGGCCGGCGCGGCGTGAACCGCGACATCACGGCGCGCAAGGAGGCCGAGCTCGAACTGGAGCGGCACCGCCAACACCTCGAGGAGGTGGTCGCCGACCGGACCGCGGAACTGGCCGCGGCCAAGCTGGTGGCGGAGAACGCCAACCGCACCAAGAGCTCCTTCCTGGCCAACATGAGCCACGAGATCCGTACCCCGATGAACGCCATCATCGGGCTCGCCCACCTGTTGCGGCGCAGCCGGGTCGACGACCATCAGGCCGCCCAACTGGACAAGATCGCCGATTCCGCACAACACCTGCTCGGCATCATCAACGAGATCCTGGACATCTCCAAGATCGAGGCCGGCAAGCTGCTCATCGAGATCACCGACTTCGAACTCGAGAAGGTGGTTGCCCACGTCGTCAACCTGGTCGGCGACAAGGCCGCCGCCAAGGGCCTGGAACTGATCACCGACCTCGACAGCCTGCCGGTGATGCTGCGCGGCGATCCCCTGCGCCTCGGCCAGGTGCTGCTCAACTTCGCCAGCAACGCGATCAAGTTCACCGAGCATGGTTCGGTCCGCATCGTCTGCCGCCAGGTCGCCGAATCCGGGGATACCCTGCGGGTGCGCTTCGAAGTCATCGACACCGGCATCGGCATCACGCCCGAGCAGCGCGAGCGCCTGTTCCAGCCCTTCGAGCAGGCCGACAGTTCGACGACGCGGCGGTTCGGCGGCACCGGTCTCGGCCTGGTGATCAGCAAACGCCTGACCGAACTGATGGACGGCGAGATCGGGGTCGACAGCCAGGCGGGCGCCGGCAGCCGCTTCTGGCTGGAGGTGCCCTTGGCGCGCTCGCACGCCAAGCCGCCCAGGCCCATCGTCCGGGCCGGCCTCAAGGGCCGCCGGGCCCTGGTGGTCGACGACCTCGACGCCGCCCGCGAGGTGACCGGTGCAACCCTCGTCCGCCTGGGCTTGGAGGTCGCCTCCGTCGGCGCCGGCGAACAGGCCCTGGCCGCGGTACAGGAAGCCGAGGCGGCGGGCAGGCCGTTCGCGGTCGTGATCATGGACTGGTACATGCCGGGCATGGATGGCCTGGAGACCGCGCAGCGCCTGAAGCAGTTGCCGTTGCAGGCGCCGCCGGTGCGTGTCCTCCTCACCGCCTACGGCCACCGGGTGTCGCGGCGCGACCTCGAACAGGCCGGCATCGACGCCTTCCTGTCCAAGCCGGTCACGCCGTCCGACATGTACGACGTCCTGACCGAGCTGTTCAGCGGCCGCCAGCGCAAACCGGAGCACCTGCATCCGCCCAGTTCCGGGGCGCTGTCGAGCCGGCGCGGCGCCCGCCTCCTGCTGGTCGAGGACAACGCCATCAACCGCGACGTCGCCCTGGCCCTGCTGCGCGATGTCGGGCTCGACGCCGACGAGGCGGAGAACGGCCGGATCGCCGTCGACCTGGCCCGCCTCAACCACTACGACCTGATCCTCATGGACGTGCAGATGCCGATCATGGATGGCATCGAGGCGAGCCGTACCATCCTGGCCATGCCCAGCTATGCCGACGTGCCGATCCTGGCGATGACCGCAAATGCCTTCGAGGAGGACCGCCAGGCCTGCCTGGACGCCGGCATGCGCGACCACGTCGCGAAGCCGGTCGATCCCGACGTCCTCTACTCGGCCCTGGTCAAATGGCTGCCCGACCTGTCCGGCGGCAGCCGTCCGGCCGCACGGGTCGAGGGCGACCTGCACGCCATCCTGACCACCCTGCCGGGCCTCGATCCCGAGGCCGGGCTCAAGCGCCTGCGCGGCAACCTGGACAAGTATGTCGAACTGCTCAGCCGTTTCGTCGAGTCGCACGAGCACGACATGACGGACCTGCTGCAGCGTTGCCAGGCCGGCGACCGCGACGGCGGCCGCCTGATCGCCCACACCTTGAAAGGTGCCGCCGGCACGCTCGGCCTGAACGAGGTGCGCGACCTGGCGACCGACCTCGACATGGCTTTCCGCAACGGCGCCGATGACGTCGCGGTGACCGACCTGGCCGGCCGCCTGGCGGCCGCCCAGGCCCGCTTTGCCGGCGCCCTGCGCGGCCTCCCGGTCCGCGGCGCGGTAGCGGCCGCGACGGCGGTCGACTGGCCGGCCGCCGCGGCCGCCGTGGCGCGCCTGCGCCTCCTTCTGGTCGGCGACGACATCGGGGCCCAGGACGCCTTCCGCGCCGCGTTGCCGATGCTCGAAACGACGTTGCCCAAGGTGGTGCCGACATTGCGCCGCCAGATCGAGGCATTCGACTTCGCCCAGGCCGTCGCTCTGCTCGACGAGGCCGTCGCCGGGTGTCCGCGACTGGCCGAGCACGACCGGCCATGAACGGCGACATACCGGCCTTCTTCCGTTGCCGGCTGTGGTGGTTCATCCCGTTGCTGGTCTGGGCCGGGATGACGGCGCTGTCCCTGCACGCCAACCTCGACGACCAGCGCCGGCATGGCTTCGAGGTCGCCACCGAAGGCATCCGCCACGTCTTCCGGATGGTGGTCCTGACCCGGGCCTGGAACGCCGACCACCAGGGCGTCTACGTCCCGGTCACCGACACGGTGCAGCCCAACCCCTACCTGAAGCACCGGCTGCGCGACCTGACGACGGAGCAAGGCGTTCGCCTGACCATGATCAACCCGGCCTACATGACGCGCCAGCTGTCCGAGATGGCCAAGGCCGAAGGCGAGGTCGCCTTCCACATCACCAGCCGGAAGCCCTTGCGCCCGGCCAACGCGCCGGACGACTGGGAACGCCAGGCCCTGGATGCCTTCGAACGGGGCCTGAAGGAACGCATCGAACTGGTCGGTACCGGCGGCGGCCGTCTCCTCCGCTACATGGCCCCCTTGCCGTCACCCCGGCCTGCCTGCCGTGCCACGCCGACCAGGGCTACAAGGTCGGCGACGTGCGCGGCGGCATCAGCGTCAGCCTGCCCTATGCGCCGGTCGAAGCCAGCCTGGCACCCACGCTGCACCGGGAAACCGTCAGTCATCTCGCGGTCTTCCTGGTCGTCGCCCTATTCGCCTGGCTGTTGCTCGAATTGCTGCGCCGGCGCTGGTTGGAGCTCACCCAGCACATCGGCGACCTGGAAACGGCGCGCACCGAACTGCAGGCGAGCAACCGGGCCTTGAGCCAGGCGCGCGACGATGCCGAAGCCGCCAGCCAGGCCAAGACGGCTTTCCTGACGACCATGAGCCATGAGGTGCGCACGCCCCTCAACGCAATCCTCGGGATGGCCGCCCTGCTGCGTGGCAGCCGGCTCGACGCCAACCAGCAGGCCCATGTCGAGGCCTTGCATCGGGCCGGAACGAATCTGCTCGGCCTGCTCACCGAGGTACTCGATTTCACCCGCCTGGAAGTCCGGCCGCCGGACGAGATGAACGTGGTGTTCGACCCCGCCCGCCTGCTGCGCGAGATCGCCCTGCGCCAGCGCGCGGCGGCCTCGGCCAAGGGCTTGCGCCTGGAAGTGGCCGACCACCTGGGCACCCCCTGCGCCTGGTGGGCACTCCGAACCGCATCCGCCACATACTCGGCAAGCTGGTCGACAACGCCATCAAGTTCACCGACCAGGGCCGGATCGGCCTCGGCCTGGAAGCCAGGCCGAGCGCCGACGGCCGGGTTCACCTGCGCCTGGCGGTGGCCGACACCGGCATCGGCATGGGCCCGGAAACGCAGGCCAGGCTGTTCCATCCGTTCGAGATCGCCGACGCGACGACCCAGCGCCGCCATGCCGGCATCGGCCTCGGCCTCGCCTTCAGCAAACGCCTGGCGGAAGGCATGGGCGGCCATATCGAGGTGGCCAGCGAGGCGGGCGTGGGCAGCACTTTCACCCTATGCCTCGACCTGGTACGCGCCGACGACGCCAGCGACCCCGACGGCCCCGGCGCCGCCGATGCCGACATCGGTCGCCTGGTCGCCCTGCTCGAACAGGACGACATCGAGGCGATCGAGGCCTATGCCGAGTTGAGCCCGGCGCTGCGCGGCCGGATGGGCGAGCGTTACGCCGACCTGGAACGGGCCATGGCCAACTTCGACTTCAGCGCCGCCGCCCTGCTGCTCCGGGAATGGCAGCACCCGGCGGGCTGAGCCAGGCGCCGGCCGCCGCCGTTCGCCGCACCCCTCAGGGCTTGCGGGCGACCACCTGGACCACCGCGCCGAGGCCGAAATGGCCCTGGCCCTCGCGCACCTCCCGGCGTAGTTCGACGGCGTGCTCGAACTCCAGGCCGGACAACTCCTCCGCCAGGGTGGCCAGGTCCATCATCATCGCGGCGTGCGGCGGTCCACCGGTGCCGTGGTCGAGCTGTGCCGGCGTATAGGCCTCCAGCACCAGCACGCCGCCGGGCCGCAACGCCCGTACCACGCCGGCGTGGACCCGGCGGCGCAGGTCGGGCGGCAGGTGGCAGAAGATCGACACCACCGCGTCCCATTCCGCGCTGCCGAGGTCGGCCTGGGCGAGGTCGACCTGGCGGGTCTCGATCTCGACGCCGGCCTGTTCGGCCAGCCGGTGCGCCTTGGCCAGGCCGACGGCGGAGGCGTCCAGGCCGGTGACCCGGAACCCCTGCCCGGCCAACCAGACCCCGTTGCGCCCCTCGCCCTCGCCCAGGCAGAGCACCCGTCCGCCCGTGCGCAGGCGGCCGACGCTGGCGACCAGGAAGTCGTTCGGCGCGGTGCCGTAGACGTACTCCTCGCGATCGTAACGTTGGTCCCACATGGTCAGCCGTTGCAGCGTACGTAGAGCTTGCGCGCCTTGAAGTCGAGCAGGCCCGAGGTCGAGGTCGGCACGTCCGGCAGGCCGCCGGTCGGCATGGCGTCGGCCGACGCCGGCAACTCGCCGCCTTCGACGTTGAGTATGGTGTAGCCGTAGCCGCGGCAGACCTCGCCCGCCTTCTCCAGGCAATGGCCCATGTTGAGCAGGGGCCCGCTGCAGCTGATCACGTGGGTCATCCAGCCGTCCGCCCGCCGGACGTCGCGGGAACCGGCGCAGCCCGCCAGGAGGGCGAGCGCCGGGAGCAGGATCAACAGCCGCTTGGCCATGGGCGCTCAGCCCGCGAGGAACGGATAGTCGGTGTAGCCCTTCTCCTCGCCGGTGTAGAACGTCGCGAAGTCGATGGGGTTGAACGGGGTACCGCGCCGGAACCGCTCGACCAGGTCCGGGTTGGCGATCAGCAGGCGGCCGAAGGCGATGGCGTCCGCCGCACCGGACTCGACGGCGGCCATGGCGGCGCTGTAGCCGTAGCCGTTGTTGCGGATCAGATTGC
>NZ_SJZB01000024.1 GCF_004337445.1 Parasulfuritortus cantonensis
GGTGTCGATCAGCATGCCCCAGCGTTGCTTCGCGGAGGCCGGCTGGTCGGGGGCACGGCCGTGCGCGTTGATGCCGTACAGCAGGACACCCGGCGCCAGGGCGACGCCGGCCGCGCCGGCACCGAGCTTCAGGAAATCGCGCCGACCGTTGTCGGCGTTGTCTTGTGCGTGCTTGTCGTGCTCGCTCATTGCTTCTGTTCCCCCGGTTGTACAGAGGTCATCATGGGCGACGGCGAAGCGGGTTGTTCCAGCGCCGCCTTGGCCTTGGCGGGTCTCTTGGCGTGGCAGTCCCAGCAGTCCAGCTGAACCGCCGCGTAGGCGTGGCAGCTGTCGCAGTCCGTCTTGATGGCGGCATGGTCGGCGGCGTTGTTGGAGTGGCATTCCATGCACCGCTTCAGGCTGAAGTCGCCCGACCGGATGCCGCGCCTCAGGGTGTCGTCGCGTTGATGCTTCAGCAGGTCGGGATGGTGGCGGATCATGAAATCCTCATCCCGGATGCAGTGCTCGGTCTTCGCCTTCGCGATCACCGGCTCAGGTTTATCGACGCCTGCCGCCGCCATCGGGGTGTGCGCCACGAACAACGCGGAAACCCCGAGCAGGGCGGCGAGGCGGAGCCGTCGGCCCAGTCTCGCCATGCCTTTCATGCTTAGTCACCCATGCCCATTTGGATATAGCCGGTCGGACAGACGTCGGCGCAGATGTGGCAGCCGATGCACTTGGCGTAGTCGGTGTCCACATAGCGGCCGGTCGTCGGGCCGTCCTTCTTCTTGACCTTGAACACGGCGGTCTGCGGGCAGTAGACGACGCAGTTGTCGCATTCGAAGCAGAGGCCGCAGGACATGCAGCGCTTGGCCTCGGCGACGACCTGCTTGTCGTCCAGGGCGTGCAGACGATCCTCGAAGTTGCCGAGGGCCGAATCCTTGTTCAGCACCGTGACGCCGCGCTGGTTACGCGGGGTCTTGGCGAAGTGGCCGAGGAACAGTTCGGTGGACGGGATCACGTAGCGGCCGGAGCGGTCCTCGAAGTTGTGCAGCAGACCCTTGTCGCCCGAGGTGCCCCATTGCTGGCCGTGGCGCTCTTGGTAGTCGTGGCCGGATTCCATCCACTTGCGGATCATGTCCCAGTGGTGGACGTCGACCTTGGGCCGCTTGTCCACTTCCTCGCCGGACAGGAACTCGTCGATGCCTTCGGCGCAGATGCGGGCGTGGCCGATGGCGGTGGTCAGCAGGTGCGGGCGGATCACGTCGCCGGCGACGAAGACGTTCGGCTTGCCGGGGAAGCGGTAGTTCTTGTCGGCGCGGATCAGGCCCTTGTTGTTGTTGAACTCTTCCAGACCGGTGAAGTCGACGGCCTGGCCGATGGCGGAGACGATCAGGTCGCCGGGGATGTCGACCTCGGTGCCTTCCTTGATCTTGGTCTCGTTGCCGACCATCTCGAATTCGGCGACGCGCAGGGCGGTGGCACGGCCATCGGCGCCCTTGATCACGGCCACCGGGGTGACGCCGCCGACGATCTCGATGCCTTCGGCCTTGGCCTGCTCGATTTCATGCTTGTTGGCGGCCATCTTGTCGATGGTGGCGCGCGAGACGAGGACCACCTCGACGCCCTGGCGGGCGGCGATGGAGGCGACGTCATGGGCGGCGTGGCCGGCCAGGACCATCTCGGGCAGGTCGGTGCTGGAGGCGTTGGTGATCTTGCCCAGGCGGCGGGCGACGGTCGCGACGTCGATGGAGGTGTCGCCACCGCCGATGACCACGACCTTGTTGCCGACGTGCTGCAGGCGGCCTTCGTTGAAGGCGCGCAGGAAGGCGACGGCGGTCACGCAGTTGGGGGCGTCGGCGCCGTCGACCGGCAGCGAACGGCCACCCTGGGCGCCCAGGCCCATGACCACGGCGTCGTAGGTCTTCTCGATCTCGGCCATGCTGATGTCGGTGCCGATGCGGCAGTTCAGGCGGGTCTCGACGCCGAGGTCGACGATGCGCTTGATTTCGCCGTCGAGGACGTCACGCGGGGTACGGAAGCCGGGGATGCCGTAGCGCATCATGCCGCCGAGTTCGGCGTGGTCGTCGAAGATGGTGACGCCGTAGCCCTTCAGGCGCAGCTGGTAGGCCGCGGCCAGGCCGGCGGGGCCGCCGCCGATGACGGCGACCTTCTTGCCGGTGTCCTTGGTCGGCTGGGCGAAGGCCAGGTTGTGCTCGAGGGCCCAGTTGCCGAGGTAGTGCTCGACCGAGTTGATGCCGACGTTCTCTTCGACCTGGTTGCGGTTGCAGCCGGATTCGCAGGGGGCCGGGCAGACGCGGCCCATGACGGCCGGGAACGGGTTGGCTTCGGTCAGGCGGCGCCAGGCGTATTCTTCCCACGGCATGGTCGGCTTGCCGTCGGCGCCGACCGGCGGCTTCTCGATGCCGCGCACGATGTTCAGGTAGGAACGGATGTCCTCACCGGCCGGGCAGGAGCCTTGGCAGGGCGGCGTGGAGAGCATGTATTCCGGGCACTTGTGCGTCCAGCCGGCCTGGAAAATCTTGTCCTGGTTGGAACGGTAGTCTTCTTCCGTCTGACCGTCCTTGTAACGACGCCAGGTTACGCCTTCAGTCTTCTTTACGTCCTTGGATGTGACCGACATCTTCGCTCTCCTATCGTAAATCGCGCGGCCAGGCCGCCTAATCTGTTTCGCGGTCGCCCGCGGCTAATTCAACCAATCAATCCTGTTCGAGCAGGATCGCCGTACTGACCAACTGGTGTACGCCGCCGACCTGGCTCATGTCGAACCCGTAGTACGGAACCACCTTGGTGAACTGGGCCTTGCAGATGGCGCAGATCAGGGCCAGGAAGTTGACGCCCCGCTCCTGGGCCACGGCGTTGTAGGCGTTCATCCGGGGCAGGGCGCCCTTGACCCGGACCTCCATGAGGTCGTCGGTCAGGACGCCGCCACCGCCGCCGCAGCAGAAGGTGGACTCGCCGATGGTTTCCGGAGCCATGTCGTGGAAGTTGTTCACCACCGATTTGATGACGTTGCGCGGGATGGTGAACTGGCCGCCCGGTTCGTCGCCCATGCGGGACCCGCGGGCGACGTTGCAGGAATCGTGGAAGGTGACGACGCGGTGGTCGTTCTTCGACTTGTCGAACTTGAGCACGCCCTTCTGGATCAGATCCCAGGTGTACTCGCAGATATGGGTGGGCTGCTTGTAGCGCGGGTCGAGCTGCTTCTGCAGTTCGACGGAGAACGGATCGTCGCCGCCGTAGCCGATGCCGGTCAGGGTGTTCCAGAAGGCGTAGGCGACGCGCCAGGCGTGGCCGCACTCGCCGACGATGATGCGCTTCACGCCGAGCTGGAGGGCGGCGTCGCGGATGCGCATGGCGACCTTGCGCATGGTCTCGTAATTGCCGTTGAAGAGGCCGAAGTTGCCCGCTTCGGAGGCGTGGCTGGACATGGTCCAGGACGCGCCGGCGGCGTGGAAGACCTTGGCGTAGCCGATCAGCGACTCGACGTGCGGCTCGGAGAAGAAGTCGGCCGACGGGGTCACGAACAGGATCTCGGCGCCCTGGACGTCGAGCGGCATCTTGACCGCGACGCCGGTATCCATCTCGATGTCTTCCTCGAGGCCGGCCAGGGTGTCTTCCAGGGCCGGACCGGGCAGGCCGAGGTTGTTACCGATCTTCTGGACCTTGCCCAGGATCTCGTTGGAGTACTTCTGGCCGTAGCCGACGTAGTTGAGGATCTCGCGCCCGGCCATGGTGATCTCGGCCGTGTCGATGCCGTACGGGCAATACACCGAGCAGCGCCGGCATTCCGAACACTGGTGGTAGTAGTTGAACCACTGGTCGAGGGTTTCCTTGGTCAGGTCCTCGGCGCCCACCAACCAGGGGGCGATCTTGCCCGGGAGGGTGAAGTAGCGGCGGTAGACCTTGCGCATCAGTTCCTGGCGTGCCACCGGCATGTTGTTGGGGTCGGCGGTGCCCAGGAAGTAATGGCACTTGTCGGTACAGGCGCCGCAGTGCACGCAGGCGTCCAGGAAGACGCGCACGGAACGGTATTTCTTCAGGACCTGGCCCATGCGGTCCAGGGCGCGTTCCTTCCAGTCGTCACCGAGTTGCCAGGGATAGCCGAGGAATTCCTGCGGGCCCTGGCCGGCGACGAAGGCCTTGATGTGGCCCATCGATCCTTCCTGGACCTTGGGCACATCGGTGTAGGCGGTATCCGACAGTTTGGGTACTTCGAACTGGGGTGCGGCCACGTTAGCTCCTTAACTCTCTTACAGTCGATGTCCGGTTGGACGCTGCTCAGCCGTTGTTCTTTTCCAGCGCGGCGGCCCAGGGTGCCAGGCGGCGTCGTTCGCGCGGGTTGTCCACCTGGTTACGGGTGGGGCTGAAGAAGACTCCGGGGACATGCAGCAGCTTGCTGATCGGGAAGATGATCATCAGCAGAGCCACCAGGAACAGGTGCACCAGCAGCGGGGCGTCGGCCGGCAGCGGCTGCCAGTCGAAGGTCACCAGGCCGAGGGCGAAGGCCTTGAGGGCAATGATGTCGGTGTGGGCGACGAAGGTCATGGCCATGCCGGACAGGCCGATGGCGATCAGCAGGGCGAGGATGAGATGGTCGGACGGCGTCGAGATGTAACGCACGCGGTCGACCAGGAAGCGGCGTGCCCACAAGCCGGCCAGGCCGGCGACCATGGCGAGGCTGGCGTACTTGCCGAACGGCTGCAGGAATTCGACCCAGAACCAGACCGGGTCCTGGAAATAACGGATGTGACGGAGCAGCACCAGCGCCAGACCGACGTGGAACAGGTAGCCGAAGATCCAGATCCACTTGTTGGACTTGAACAGGCTCTCGAAGAAGACCACTTCCCGGAACATGCGGAAGCGCACGCCCATCAGGGTGGTGGGCGCTGGGGTGGTGGGGATGTTGAGCGGCGCCGGTGTGGTCGCGTACTCATATACCCGGTAAGCCAGGCCGCCGATGAGAATGATCGCGGCGACGTAGTAAAGGCCGATGTAGAAAGCGGTCAGGGCTGACATTCGTTCCTCATTACGTACAGTCGAGAGTAGAGAATGGAGACGGTTTTCTCCACTCTCGACTCTCGGCTATGGATTCATAGCCGGGAGTGGTGGCCGGCCCGTGGGGCCGGCCAGGCACCTGGATCAGATGCAGCCGGTCGGCTTCGGCAGGCCGGCGATCTTGCAAGCCTGCTTGGCGGGGCCGTAGGGGAACAGTTCGTACAGGTACTTGTTGTTGCCCTTGTCCGGACCCAGCTTCTTGGCGATGGCCTTGGTCAGCACACGGATGGCCGGGGCGATCTGGTACTCGTCGTAGTACTCACGCAGGAAGTTGACGACTTCCCAGTGGTTCTCGGACATGTCGACCTTCTCTTCCTTGGCCAGGTAGTCGGCGACATCCTTGTTCCAGTCGGCCAGATTGACCAGGTAACCTTCTTCGTCGACTTCCACGGTCTTGCCAGCAATATCAACCATAGGCATGGTAGTTCTCCTAATTAATTCAACATTACAACCAGGACTGGCAATTCGTGTGCTCTGCGACCAGATCCACAAAACCGCCGTAATCCACGACACTCACCCCATCCAGGACGCGATCGGCCATGCCGCGCGCGGAAAGATCGGGAGCCAGGGCATAGACCTTCACGTCGGCCATGGCCGCCAGGACCTTGCCCTCGAAGCTGCCGCCCTTGGTGGCGCCGTAGACGCCATCCTCGATCAGCAGGACCGCGGAACCTTTGCTCGCCAGACGCAGGCAGCTCTCGAGGGAGTTGCGCTCGTAGGGCGACTTGTTGACGATGTGCAGCATGTTCTCGTCTCCTTAGAAGCTGATCAGGACGTCTTGCTCGTCCAGCTTGGCGGCCAGTTCGGCGCGGTCCATGACGATGACGTCCACCAGGAGGTCATCCTCGGTCAGGCCGCGGGCTTCCATGGACTCGCGTTCGACGTACAGCTTCTCGATGTCGTAGCCTTCCAGGGCACGATAGGTGGGCGAGAAGTTCTTCTGGCCCAGTTCCTTGGTGTCCTGGCCCTTCTTCAGCTCGTACACGCCGTCGTCGATGAAAGCCATGCTCACGTCCTGTTCGAACGCGGCCGAGATCAGCACCACTTCCAGGCCCTCGAGGGCGTAGATGGTGCCGTAGGGGGCCTTGCGGTTCACGAACATGAACTTCTTGATGACGCCGCCTTCTTCCATATCCATTTCGTCGCTCATCTCGAATTCCTCAGTCGCCGAAAGTCACCAGGCGATCGCACTGGATGCCGGCTTCCACCAGTTGGCCGAGACCGGAAATCCGGAAACCCTCGGCGATGTTGTTGGCATCCTTGCCCTGACGCTTGGCTTCGTTCTCGTCCATGATGCCGCGCCGTTGGGCGGCGGCGATGCACACCACCATGTCCAGGTTGTGCGCCTTGGCCAGTTCGCTCCAGCGGGTGACGATGTTGCGGTCGTCGCGCGGCGGTTCGGTCAGGCGGGTCGAGTTGTTGACGCCGTCGTGGTAGAAGAACACGCGATAAATCTCGTGTCCCTTTTCGATAGCCGCCTTGACGAAGTTGTAGGCGCTATCGGAGGCCTCGTGGGTGTAAGGCCCTTCGTTAACGAGTACACCGATCTTCATTTAAATATCCCTAACTCCAGATAACCGATTGCTCGGCAACTCCGGGGGCACGGGACCCCCGGGACGCATCAACATCAGAAGCGGATGTGAGCGGACGCGTTCAGGCTGCTACGGCCGCCGCGCCAGTTGTCGACATGGTACTTGGTGAAGGGCAGACCGGTCTTCTCGAAGAAGGCGGGCCAACCGATACGGTCGATCCAGTCGTTCATGCGTTCCCACGGACGGCCATCGGCCTTGTAGGTGTCCAGGATCTTCTTGACCACGGCGCCGACTTCCGGCCAACGCGGGGCGTTGTTGGGCAGGCCGGAGGCGACCAGCTTGTGGAAGGTCGGCCGGGAGCGGGCGTTGGAGTTCTTGCCACCGACCCAGACGGCGATCTTGGAGTTCTCCGGGTCGTTGATCTGCATCGGCGGGCACGGGGGGAAGCAGGCGCCGCAGCAGATGCACTTCTTCTCGTCGACTTCCAGGGAGGGCTTGCCGTTCACCAGGGCGGGACGGATGGCCGCGACCGGGCAGCGGGCGACCACGGAGGGCCGTTCGCAGACGTTGGCGACCAGATCGTGGTTGATCTTGGGCGGCTTGGTGTGCTGGACGATGATGGCGATGTCGGCCTGGCCGCCGCAGTTGATTTCGCAGCAGGAGGTGGACAGCTTGACGCGGTTGGGCATCTCGCAGTTGACGAAGTCGTGATACAGATCGTCCATCAGGGCCTTCACGACGCCGGAGGCATCGGTGCCGGGGATGTCGCAGTGCAGCCAGCCCTGGGTGTGGGCGACCATGGACACGGAGTTGGCGGTGCCGCCGACCGGGAAGCCGTTGTCGGTCAGGGCCTTGATCAGGGGCTCGACCTTGGCGCCGTCGGTAACCATGTACTCGATGTTGGAACGGGTCGTGAAACGGACATAGCCGTCGGCGAACTGGTCGGCGATGTCAGCCAGCTTGCGCACGGTGTAGTGGTCCATCTGGCGCTGGGTGCCGGCCTTGACGGTCCAGACTTCGTCGCCGCTGGCGGCCTTGTGGTACAGCACGCCCGGCTTCGGGTGGTTGTGGAAGACCCACTTGCCATAGTTCTTGGCCATGACGGGGTGCATGTACGGCATCGGATCCGGGGCGCCCGATTCGATGGTGTCGTGAGTACGTTCTGCCATTCTTGTCTCCAACTGGGTGAGATCAGAAAACTTTAAGATGCTGGTATCCGCTATCCTTTGCCGCCCAAGCGGGCCGATGGCCCGCCGGGTCAGGCAACCGGACGTTTAGGCCGCGGCCTTACGTTCGTTCCACTTCTCCACTTCCTCATCCCAGCCGTCGGTACGGACGTAGGGGTTGGTACGCGGATGGACGATCATGTTCGGGTCGATCGGGATATCCAGGCCTTCCAGGAAGTTGACCAGGCCGATACGCTCGATCATCTCGCCGGTACGCTCGTGCTCGAGGGCGTTCTCGGCGAAGAAGTCCAGGATGTTGCGGGACAGATCGTTCAGCTTCTCGAAGTCCTCGTCGGATTCAAGCTTCATGAACGGGATCACCACGGTGCCCATGGAGGCGCCGATCTTCAGCACGCCCTTGCCGCCGACCAGGATGGTGACGCCCTTGTCCTTGCCGGGCAGCAGGGCGCCGGGCATGACGTTCAGGCAGTGCATGCAACGCACGCAGTTGTGGTTGTCGATCTCGATGCAGTTGGCGTCGGACACGGCGACCTTGGTGACGCCTTCGGCGGCAGCGGCGCCGTCGTTCTTGGTCAGCTGGATGGCGCGGGTCGGGCACATGTTGACGACCATGTTGATCAGGTCTTCCATGCTGTGGCCGGCCATCCAGTCGCGGGCCAGCTTCTCGTCGGCCTGGATGCTGTCGCGCCAGGTGCCGATGGTGGCCATGTCGGAACGCTGGATGGAGTTCACGCAGTCGTTCGGGCAGCCGGAGAACTTGAACTTGAACTTGTACGGCAGGGACGGACGGTGCATGTCGTCCAGGTTGTTGTTGATGACGGTGCGCAGGGCGCGGGCTTCGTCATAGCAGGACATTTCGCAACGGGCGGCACCGACGCAGGACATGGAGGTGCGCAGGGCGGGACCGGCACCGCCGAGGTCGAAGCCCATTTCGTTGAACTTGTCGAAGGAGCGCTGAACGTCAGCGGTCTTGATGCCCTGGAACATGATGTCGCCGGATTGGCCGTGGAAGGCCACCAGGCCGGAACCACCGGTTTCCAGCCAGGCGTCGCACATCTGGCGCAGGAGGTCGGAGGTGTAGTGCATGCCGGCGGGGGGCTGGATGCGCAGGGTGTGGAATTCGGCGGATTCGGGGAACTTGGGGGTGCCGTCGGCGTTCTTCAGCTCGGTGAAGCGCGGGATCACGCCGCCGCCGTAGCCGACCACGCCTACCGTGCCGCCCTTCCAGTAGCCGAAGCGGGTGTTGTAGGAGGTTTCCAGTTGGCCGAGCAGGTCAACCATCATGTCATTGTCTTTTGCGAGCCGCTTGATGCCGGTCACGAAGCTGGGCCAGGGACCCTTCTCCAGTTCGTCCAGATTCGGCGTATCGTACATTTGCTTAGCCATCTGTTTCTCCTTTAGGTCTTGCGAAACGATATGTCGTCACTACCTTTGCACCACCCGTCGGCCTCAAGCCAGCACGAGATCAGTCTGGCCATATTAGTGACGTCTGATGCTCCGGGCCATCATTCCGATGGGGTAACCCGCTTCTTCGTTTGGGGGGTACAAACCTACCCGGTCGGGTAGGTTTGCATACTCCCTCGGCGGGAATGTTTAATACCTGACAAATATTGTCAAATATTTAGCAATCCGACATATTCTAAAGTAATCTTGCGGCTATGGACCAGATCAATTCACTGACAAAATTCCGTAATCCCTATGGCAACCAGGAAATCGAGTTGCAACAGGTGGAATACGAGGCCGGCGGGACGCCGATGCTGCGCCTGCGCATACGCGAACGGGGTGCCCGTTTCACGATCTTCGATGTCGACCCGGTGACGGCAAAATACTGGGCGGAAGAGATGCTCAAGTGGGCAACGCCGTTGGCATCCGAGGGTGCGGCGGCAACCGAGGCCGGGGACTGACATGCGCATGTACAACCCGGAGTGGGAGGCGATCAAGGACTACGCCTACGTGGCGCGCTGCAAGGATGTCCAATTCGACCTGACCGGTAACGAGATTCCCGCCGATCACGGCTACGCCCTGTTCGAGGCGCTGGCGCGTCTGCTGCCCTGGCTGCGCGAGACGGCCGACGTCGGCGTGCACGCGATCCACGGCGCGCCGACCGGGCGCAACGAGAATCTCGTCATCAACCGGCGCGTCAAACTGGTGCTGCGGCTCCCGGTCGACCGGGTCGCGGACGCCTTGGCGCTGGTCGGCCAGCGCATCGAGACAGGTGCCGGGGCGCTGCAGATCGGGGCGGCAAAGGAAAAGGCCCTGACGCCGTACGCGACCTTGTACGCCCCCCTGGTCGACTTCGGTACCGGGGACGAGGTGGCCTTCCTCGAAGCGGCACGGGCGGAATTGGATAAAATGGCGATCCGATGCGGACTGATCCCGGGGAAGAAGCGTAAAATGCACACTCCCGGGGGGAGATCTGGGGTTACAGCCTGATGCTGCACGACGTCAGCCTGGAGCAGTCGCTGCAGGTGCAGGAACAGGGCCTGGGCCGTCACCGCGCCTACGGCTGCGGCCTGTTCGTCCCCCACAAATCAATTAAGGAAGTAGCGATCGACTGAATCGGTCGCGAGTTTTTTGCAACGCTTGGAAATAGGAGAGAACCGTGGGATACGTAGTGAACGGCGAAGAACTGGAAGGCGATGACGAGAACTTCCTCCTGGAAGCCAATTTCAGCGATGATGTTTGCCCTGTGATTGCCGCAGCCGAAGGCATCAAGGAACTGACCGACCTGCACTGGCAAGTCATCCGCTTCATGCGCGAGCGCTATCAGGAAGACGGCCACACCCCGAACTTCCGCAACATGGTCGCCATGCTGACCGACGAGGACGACAGCGTGGACTGGAAGAAGACGCTCTATGAGCTGTTCCCGAACCAGCCCAACCGCCAAGCCTCCAAGGTCGCCGGTCTGCCCAAGCCCTACGGCAAGGGCGGCTACTGAGCTTCAGAGTCGAGAGCCGAGAACCGGGAGCCCGCCTCCCGGTTTTCCACCCTCCACTTTGAAGTACTCCCCTGATGTTCCACACCACGCTTGTCTCCACCAGCCACCTTGCGCGTCACCTCGACGATCCGAACTGGGTGGTGATCGACTGTCGCTTTTCGCTGAGCGACCCGGACGGAGGCCGGGAGGCCTACCTGAAGGGCCACGTGCCGGGCGCCCATTACGCTCATCTCGACAACGACCTCGCCGGGCCGATGGGTGCCGCGACCGGGCGCCACCCGATGCCCGACATCGATGCCCTGGCCGGAAAGCTGTGCCACTGGGGGGTCGGCATCAACAAGCAGGTGGTGCTGTACGACGACGCCTTCGGCTCCATGGCGGCGCGCCTCTGGTGGCTGCTGCGTTGGCTCGGCCACCCGGGCGTCGCCCTGCTCGACGGCGGCTACCCCAAGTGGGTCCGCGAAAAGAACCCGGTCAGCCAGGAGATTCCGGCCGCGGACGGCCATGCCTCCTGCGCCAAGCTGCCGGAAGCCAGCCTGATCGTCGGCGCCGACGAAGTCCTGCGGGCCTCCCGGAGCGGCGACAAACTGATCCTGGACGCGCGTCCGGAACGCCGCTTCAGCGGCGAGTTCGAGCCGCTCGACCCGGTCGCGGGCCACGTGCCCGGCGCGGTCAACTGGAATTACGAGGAAAATCTCGACATGGACGGCACCTACCTGCCGCCCGAGGCCCTGCGCGAGAACTACCAAGCCCTGCTCAAGGGCCGGGCGCCCTCGGAGGTCATCCACATGTGCGGCTCCGGCGTCACCGCCTGCCACAACGTGTTGGCCATGGAGATCGCCGGCCTGTCCGGCTCCCGGCTCTACGTCGGGTCGTGGAGCGAGTGGATCACCGACCCCTCGCGTCCCGTCGCCACCGGAGAATGAGAGCCTATGTCGATGGTGAACATACCCCGCGTTGAGGCCAGGATCGGATGGATGCAAGGCGCGTCGCGCGGCGAATGGTCATTCCATTCGCAAGCGGCGCAACGCCGCAGACGCCGATCCTGGCCTCAACCCGAAGGGCCGGCTGCCTGCGGGCGCATCGCTGCGTTACGGGCGACTCGTGGAGAATCACTACACTTCGTCCCCCGTGCCTTGCGCTGCATCCCGCAGGCAACCGGCGCGGGACATGTTCACCATCGACATAGGCTCTGATATGGCAGCCCCCACCCGAGTCAAGACCGTCTGGTTCAAGAAGGAGGGCGAGCGTCCGGCCGAAGAGATCGCGACCGCCCTGGCCACCACCATCTGGCGCATGGCCGACCGCGCCGTCGACAACCTGTCCAAGGCCGACTACGACATCATCACGCCGCAGCGCGGCTTCAAGATCATCGGCGAGCTGACCGCCTTCGCGGTGCACTACGTCGATCGCGTCGTCTTCCCGCGCATGGACGACCGGAAGCGGGGCGAACTGGTGAGCGCCATCGGGGTGCGTCTGGCCGAGATCATGGAGGACAACATCCTCGACGTCACCGGCGGGGCCCGGGATCCGGACTACGACTACCAGCAGGGCTACATCGACATGCTCAACAACCGCATGACCGAATACGCCCACTACGATTTTCCCGACGACAAGCCGAGCTTCCAGGCCCTCCGCTACCTCAGCCTGCAGATCCGCGAAGGCATGGAGAGCACGGACCAGACCTGGATCCAGGATCAGATCATGGACATCGAGATGCCCGAGATCCTGGGCACGGTGAAGAAACAGGTGGACGGTTTCTACCCCACGCCGGCCTGACGGCCGTCAGAGCATGGGTTCGTTGGCCGACCAGGCGTCGCCTTCCCGGTCGTTGCTGAGGCCGATCTCGTAATGCTCGCTCAGGTGCATCAACTCGAGCATGACGTCGAGCGGAAAACCTTGCTGGCCCGGGCTGACGTCGACCAGCAGGGAGTGGAAGAAGGCCCGGCACGCCTCGGGGTCCGCCCAAGTCCCGGCCAGGCGGCGGATGACATGGGGGAAGCGCGCCGCGGTATGCGGTGCCGCCCGTTCCAGCAGGGCGGTCAGGCTGGCATCCGATTCGTTGTCCATGGCTGAGGCCTCTTTGTCGTGTCATCGGGTTCACCGGCGACGAGCGTCTCCATACCCGCCACCTCATGTCCGGTCGCGTCATGCAGGCGACCGATTTGTCCTAACGATAGCCGCAACGGTGGCCGTTTGCCACGTTTGCCCGGCGTGCTCGAGCGGGTCGGAACAGGCTTGCCCGGATGCCCGTCTGGGCGGGAAAATGGCGTCGGCCGAGCCATGAACCGAGCCGTTCGGCCTGCCTCGGAGGTCTTCAGATGATCCCCTACGAAAGCCCGTTTCATCCCGACAACGACGCCGGCTATCGCGCCTGGCGCGACGCCAAGCTGGCCGCCTACCCGAGCCGGGCCGAGGATCTCGTGGTCGAGGTGCGCGATCCGCATGCCCTCACCGGCGCCGAGTACCGGGCCGTCCTGGACCGGGTCCGACGGACCAACATGGTCGTCTACGCGACCGGGCTGGGCGACGCCGAGGACAAGGCGGCCGTGCGGGCGCTCTCGGCCCAGTTCGGGCTCGCCCATCTCGACGCCAACTGGCTCGCGGACGAGGACGGCATCTCCAGCCTGACGCCGCGCGACGAGGGCGGCGAGAAGCGTGGCGACTACATCCCCTACACCCACCACCGCATCCGCTGGCACACCGACGGCTACTACAATCCGGAAAGCCGGCGCATCCTGGCCATGACCCTGCACTGCGTGCGCGAGGCTGCGGACGGCGGCGAGAACGAGCTGTTCGACCAGGACCTGGCCTACATCCACCTGCGCGACAGCAACCCGGACTTCATCCGCGCCCTCATGGCCGCCGACGCCATGACCATTCCGGCCCGGGTCGACGAGGTCGACGGCGAGCGTCCGGAGGAGAAGGGCCCGGTGTTTCTGGTCGACCCGGTCAGCGGCGGCCTGCACCTGCGCTACACGGCGCGGACCAGGAGCATCGCCTGGAAGGACGACCCGACCACCCTGGCCGCCGTGAAGGCCATCGAGGATCTCCTGGCCGGGCAGCCGTTCGGCTGGTTCCGCCTCAAGCTGCAGCCGGGCATGGGCCTGCTGTGCAACAACGTCCTGCATACCCGGGACGGCTTCAGCGACAGCCCGGAGCGCCGCCGCCTGCTCTATCGCGCTCGTTACCACGAGCGCATCCGCGACCTCCGCGCCGGCTAGGTCACTTGGCCGGGCAGTTGGCGATACAGCGCGTCTCGACGATCTTGCGGCCGCCGCAATTGGTGTAGCAGGTGTCGTAGGGGGCCTGGCAGCCGCAGTCGCCGTCGCACTTCTTCTTGGCCACCTCGTCCCGCACCGCGTCGCGGTTGGGCGGGGTCGGGGCCGCCGCAGGCGGATAGGCGGGCAGCCAGGGCTCATACCACCA
>NZ_SJZB01000002.1 GCF_004337445.1 Parasulfuritortus cantonensis
GCTTGACGCCCAGCCGTTCGCGAATCTGCGCCTCGACCTCGGCGGCGATGTCCGGGTGCGACTTCAGGAATTCACGCGCGTTGTCCTTGCCCTGGCCGATCTTCTCGCCCTGGTAGGCGTACCAGGCACCCGACTTGTCCACCAACTTGTGGGCCACGCCCAGCTCGATGATCTCGCCCTCGCGGGAAATCCCCTCGCCGTACAGGATGTCGAACAGGGCCTCCTTGAACGGCGGCGCCACCTTGTTCTTGACCACCTTGACGCGGGTCTCCGAACCGACCACCTCGTCGCCCTTCTTGATCGCGCCGATGCGCCGGATGTCCAGACGCACCGAGGCGTAGAACTTGAGCGCGTTGCCGCCGGTGGTGGTCTCCGGGTTGCCGAACATGACGCCGATCTTCATGCGGATCTGGTTGATGAAGATGACCAGCGTATTGGTGCGCTTGATGTTGGCGGTCAGCTTGCGCAGGGCCTGGCTCATCAGGCGGGCCTGCAGGCCGACGTGGGAGTCGCCCATCTCGCCTTCGATTTCCGCCTTCGGGGTGAGCGCCGCCACCGAGTCGATGACGATGACGTCGACCGCGCTGGAACGCACCAGCATGTCGGCGATCTCCAGGGCCTGCTCGCCGGTGTCCGGCTGGGAGATGAGCAGGTCGGCGATGTTGACGCCGAGCTTCTGGGCGTAGACGGGGTCGAGCGCATGCTCGGCGTCGATGAAGGCGGCGGTACCGCCCAGCTTCTGCATCTCGGCGATCACCTGCAGGGTCAGCGTGGTCTTGCCCGAGGATTCCGGACCGTAGATCTCGACCACCCGGCCGCGCGGCAGGCCGCCCACGCCCAGGGCGACGTCCAGGCCCAGGGAACCGGTCGACACCACCTGCAGGTCCTCGGCGATGCTGCCGTCGCCCATCTTCATGATGGAGCCCTTGCCGAACTGCTTCTCGATCTGCGAAAGCGCGGCCGCCAGGGCCTTGCTCTTGTTGTCGTCCATGTCTTTATTCTCCAAATTCAATCGGCCGATTATGGCATAGCCACCAATACCGCCCGCATCTCACGAAAGGCATATGCCACCGCCTGCATGCGCACCTGGCGGCGGTCGCCGGCGAACCGGCAGGTCGTCGCGCGCACCGGCCCCGCGGCCGTGGCCCAGGCGAAACATACCGTACCCACAGGCTTGGAATCTGAGCCTCCGCCCGGCCCGGCGATGCCGCTGATGGCGAACGCGGCCTCGGCCCGGCTGTGGGCCAGGGCGCCGAGCGCCATCTCGCGCGCGGTCGCCTCGCTGACCGCGCCATGGCGCTCCAGGGTGGCCGCCGCCACGCCCAGCATGTCCATCTTGGCCTGGTTGCTGTAGGTCACGAAACCGCGCTCGAACCAGACCGAGCTGCCGGCCAGCGCCGTCACCGCCTGCGCCGCCCAGCCGCCGGTGCAGGACTCCGCCACGGCCAGCATCATGCCGCGCGCGAGGAGCACGGCGCCCAGTTCGGCGGCCAGGCCCTCCAGGGCTTCCTGGTTCAGGTCAGCCATGCCGACACCGCCATCAGGCAGAGCACGGCGTACCCCGCCGCCAGGACGTCGTCGAGCATGACGCCCAGGCCGCCCGGCACCCGGGCGTCGAACCAGGCGATCGGGAACGGCTTCCAGATGTCGAACAGGCGGAACAGCGCGAAGGCCAGTAGATAGCCCCACCAGACGGCCGGCGCGAAGGGCAGGACGGCCAGGAAGGCGGCGATCTCGTCCCAGACGATGCCGCCGTGGTCGTGCACCCCCAGGTCGCGGCCCGTGCGTCCGCAGATCCAGACGCCGGCGACCATGAACAGGGCGACGGCGGCCCAGTAGACCGGCGCGCTCAGCCCGTGCATGAGGACATAGATCGGCAGCGCGGCCAGGGTGCCGGCCGTGCCGGGCGCCTTGGGCGCCAGCCCGGACCCGAAGCCGAGGGCGAGGAAATGGGCCGGATGGGCCAGGGCGAACGGCCAGTCCGGCCGGCCCGGTTCAGGCGAAGTGGTCAAAGCCGGTCACCTCCATGTCGAGCAGGCCGCCGTCCGGACGCCGCACACGCAGCCCCGGCTCGGCGCCGATATGGCCGATCCGGCTGACCGCGACGCCGACCGAGTGGGCGGCGGCCTGAACGGCCGCGCGCCGGCCGGGCGGCGCGCTGAAACAGAGTTCGTAGTCGTCGCCGCCGGCCAGCAGGCAGGCCAGGGCGAGCGGGGCCGGCAGGCGCGCCGCCAGTACCGCCGGTACCGGCAGGGCGGCGAGCTCGATCTCGGCGCCCAGGCGGGAGCGCTCCAGTATGTGGCCGAGGTCGCCGAGCAGGCCGTCGGAGACGTCGATGGCACTGTTGGCCAGCCCGGCCAGGGCCCGGCCGAGGGCGACCCGCGGCTCCGGCGCGTGCAGCCGTTCCAGGCAGGCGGCCGCCTCCGCTTCGGCCAGCCGCAGTTGGCCCTGCAGGTGGCGCAGTCCGAGGGCCGCGCCGCCCAGTTCCCCGGACACCCAGAGGTCGTCGCCGACCCGGGCGCCGTCCCGGCGCAGGGCTTGGCCGGCCGGCACCTCGCCGAGGATGGTGACGCTCAGGTTGAGCGGACCGCGCGTGGTGTCGCCGCCGACCAGGTCGACCCCGTAGCGCTCGGCGAGACCGAAGAAACCGCGCGCGAAGCCGGCCAGCCAGGCCTCGTCCGCCTCCGGCAGGGCCACCGAAAGCAAGGCCCAGCGCGGCGTCGCCGCCATGGCGGCGAGGTCGGACAGGTTCACGGCCAGGGCCTTGTGGCCCAGTTGCGCCGGGTCGGCGTCCGGGAAGAAATGCCGGCCGGCCACCAGCATGTCGGCCGAGACCGCGAGGTCCAGCCCCGGGCCGGGCCGGATCAGGGCGGCGTCGTCGCCGACGCCGAGGACGGCATGCGCCGCCGGACGGTCGAAATAGCGGGCGATGAGGTCGAATTCGGAGGCCATCGCCGGGACCCGACTAGGCCTTCGCCGCCGCCTCGATCTCGATCCGGCGCACCACCCGGGCCAGCTTGTCGAGCACGCCGTTGACGTACTTGTGGCCATCCGTGCCGCCGTAGGCCTTGGCCAGGTTGACCGCCTCGTTGATGGCGACCTTGTAGGGCACGTCCAGGCTGTGGCTGAGTTCGTAGGCACCGATCAGGAGGATGGCGTGCTCGATCGGCGAAAGCTGGTCGGCCGGGCGATCCAGGTGCGCGGCCAGGGCCTGGTCGAGCGTCGCCGCCTCGGCCAGGACGCCGTCCAGCAGCGTCTCGAGGAAGCCGGCGTTGGCCTCCGGGTACTCCTCCGCCTCTTCGGCCTGGACCAGCAGGCGTGCCAGGTCGTCGCCGGTCAGTTGCCACTGGTACAGGGCGCGCAGGGCCAGTTCGCGGGAGATGCGGCGGTTGCCGCGCTTCTTGCTCATAGGTTGCTCAGCAGACGCGCCATGTGGACCGCGCAGTGGGCCACGTCGCGTCCCTTCTCGGTCATGCGGGCGACCGCCTGGTGCTCGTTCTCGGTGGTCAGCACGGCGTTGCCGATGGGTACCCCGGTGTCGAGTTGGACCCGGGTGATGCCCGCCGCCATCTCGTTGGAGACGATCTCGAAGTGGTAGGTGTCGCCGCGGATGACCGCACCGATGGCGATCAGGGCGTCGAACTTGCCCGAACGCGCCATCTTCTGCAGGGCCAGCGGCAGCTCGAGGGCGCCCGGCACGGTGACCAGGACGATGTCCTGCTCGTTCACCCCGACCTTGGCCAGGGTTGCCGTGGCGGCGGACAGCAGGCCGTCGCAGATTTCCGTGTTCCACTGCGTGATGGCGATGCCGATGCGCAGGCCCTTGCCATCCAGGGCGGCCTCGATCTCGGCGATGTTGACGATACGCTCGGCCATGTCATCGGTCCTCGTAGTAGCCGGTCACTTCCAGGCCGAAGCCGTCCATGGCCGGCATCTTGCGCGGCGTCGCCAGCAGACGCATCTTGGCGACCCCGAGGTCGCGCAGGATCTGGGCGCCGGTGCCGTAATTGCGCAGGTCGAACTTGCGGGCCGGGGCGGCCTCGCCGGCGGCCAGCGCGCGGGCGGCCAGCTCGCCCGCCGATTCCGGCCGGTGCAGGAGGACGATGACGCCCTTGCCGGCCTCGGCGACGATGCGGAGCGCGTTCGGCACCGAATAGGTGTGGCTGGCGGCCCCGGCGTCGAGGACGTCGATCAGGGACACCGGTTCGTGCACCCGCACCAGGGTCTCGCTGTCGGGCGTGATCGCGCCGCGGGTCAGGGCCAGATGGGTGGCCTGGCCGATCTTGTCCTGGTAGACCACCATGGTGAAGGGGCCGTATGGGGTCTCGATCTCGCGCTGTCCGACCCGGCTGACCAGGCGCTCGTTGGCGGCGCGGTAGTGGATCAGGTCGGCGATGGTGCCGATCTTCAGGTCGTGCACCTTGGCGAACTCGACCAGGTCGGGCAGGCGCGCCATGGAGCCGTCCTCGTTCATGATCTCGCAGATCGCCGCCGCCGGCTCCAGGCCGGCCATGGCGGCCAGGTCGCAGCCCGCCTCGGTGTGCCCGGCCCGTACCAGCACGCCGCCCTCCTGGGCGCGCAGCGGGAAGATGTGGCCCGGCTGGATGATGTCGGACGGACGCGCCTCCCGGTTCACCGCCGCCACGATCGTGCAGGCCCGGTCGGCCGCCGAGATGCCGGTGGTGACGCCCTCGGCCGCCTCGATGGAGACCGTGAAGGCGGTGCCGTGCGGGGTCTGGTTGTCGCTCACCATCTGCTTCAGGCCCAGCTGCTCGCAGCGGGCCGGGGTCAGGGTCAGGCAGACCAGGCCGCGGGCGTACTTGGTCATGAAATTGATCGCCTCGGGCGTGACGTGCTCGGCCGCCATCACCAGGTCGCCCTCGTTCTCGCGGTCCTCCTCGTCGACCAGGATGACCATGCGGCCGGCCTTCAGCTCGGCGACGATCTCTTCAGTGCTTGCCAGGGTCATGTCAGTCCTTGTTCGTCTCTTGCGCGTAGGCGAGCAGGCGCTCGGCGTAGCGGGCCAGCATGTCGGCCTCCAGGTTCACCTTGGCGCCCACCTTGAGGTGGCGCAGCATGGTGTTTTCCAGGGTGTGCGGGATGAGGTTGATGGAGAAGTCGTTGCCCTGCACCGTGTTGACGGTCAGCGAGACGCCGTTCACCGCCACCGAACCCTTGACCGCCATGTAGCGGCCGAGGCTGCCCGGGGCGCGAATCTCGAGGTGCCAGCTGGCGTCCTCGGCGTCGCTGGCGACCGGCGCGAAATGGATCACCTCGCCGACCCCGTCGACATGGCCGGAGACGATGTGGCCGCCCAGGTGGTCGGAGACGCGCAAGGCCTTCTCCAGGTTGATCGCCTCGCCCGGCGTGAAGCCGATGGTGCAGTTGAAGGTCTCCTGGGAGACGTCGACCGAGAACTGCTCGGCGCTGCGTTCCACGACGGTCAGGCAGACGCCGTTGCAGGCGATGGAGTCGCCGGGCGCGACGTCGCTCAGGCTCAACCCGCCGCCGTTGATCGTCACGCGGGCGTCGCCGCCGCCCTTCTCGGTAAGCGAGTGGATGTGGCCAACGGCCTGGATGATGCCGGTAAACATGTGCGGGCTCGGTCAGTTCAGCAAAAGGGGTAGCATTTTACGTGCTGGTCGGCCGCAGCACCAAACGCAGATCGCCGCCGACCAGGCCGGCATCGCGCAGGGCGAAGCCGCGCCGGCCGGCCATGTCGGTCAATGCCGGCAGATCGAACAGGCCGCGGGCATGGTGGCCGAGCACCAGCGGCGCGAAATAGGCCAGCCATTCGTCGACCAGGCCGGCCTCGAGCAACGCGCCGTTCAGCGTCGCGCCGGCCTCGCCGTGCAACTCGTTGACGCCGCGCCGGCCCAGTTCCGCCATCAGGGCGGCGAGGTCGACCCGGCCGCCGGCCGCGGGCAGGCAGACCACTTCGGCGCCGGCCGCCTCGAGTACCGCGCGCCGATCCGGCTCGGCAGCCGCGCAGGCGACCAGCACCCGGCCGCCGGCCAGGATGCGGGCATCGGGCGGGGTGGCGAGGCGGCTGTCGACGATCACCCGCAGGGGCTGCCTGGACGCGCCCGGCAGGCGCACGTTCATCTGCGGGTCGTCGGCCAGGACGGTCCCGGAACCGGTCAGGACGGCGCAGGCGCGGGCGCGCCAGCGCTGCACGTCCTGGCGCGCCGCCGGGCCGGTCAGCCATTTCGACTCGCCGTTCTCCAGGGCGGTCTTGCCGTCCAGCGTCGCGGCGGTCTTCAGGCGCAGCCAGGGCCGGCCGCGAGTCATGCGGGAGACGAAGCCGACGTTGAGCTCCCGTGCCTCGGCCTCGAGCAGGCCGACCTCGGCCCGGACGCCGGCCAGGGTGAGCAGCTGGATGCCGCGACCGGCCACCTGGGGGTTGGGATCGGTCATGGCGGCGACCACGCGGGCCACGCCGGCGTCGATCAGGGAATTGGCGCAGGGCGGCGTGCGGCCGTGATGACTGCACGGCTCCAGGGACACGTAGGCCGTGGCGCCGCGCGCCCGCTCGCCGGCCGCGCGCAGGGCGTGCACCTCGGCATGCGGCTCGCCGGCACGCTCGTGCCAGCCCTCGCCGACCACCTCGCCGGCCCGGACCAGGACGCAGCCGACCCGGGGATTCGGCGTCGCCGTGGTCAGGCCCTGCTCGGCCAGGCGGATGGCGCGCGCCATGTAGCCGTGATCGGCGGCCGAAAAACTCATTTGTCGAGGTCGTTGATGACGTCGCGGAAATCGTCGACGTCCTGGAAGCTGCGGTAGACGGAGGCGAAGCGGATGTAGGCGACCTTGTCGAGCTTGCGCAGGGCGTTCATGACCATCTCGCCCAGCTCGCGCGAGGGGATTTCCCGTTCGCCGAGGCTGAGCAGCTTCTGGCGGATGCCTTCGATCGCCTCGTCCATCAACTCGGCCGGCACCGGCCGCTTGTGCAGGGCGCGCAGGAAGCCCTCGCGCAGCTTGTCGGCCTTGAAGTCCTCGCGGATGCCGTTGGCCTTGACCACCTGGGGCAGCCGGATGTCGGCCGTCTCGAAGGTCGTGAAACGCTTCTCGCAAGCCTGGCAGCGCCGGCGCCGGCGTATGGTGGCGCCGTCCTCGGACAGTCGGGTCTCGATGACCTGGGTATCGGCGGCGCCGCAGAACGGGCACTTCATGGCATGCCGGGGGCGCGGTACGCCGCGCCCCTACCCTCTCACCTGGCGTAGACCGGGAACTTGGCGCACAGCTTCTGGGCCTCGGCCGCGACGCGCGCGATCACCGCCTCGTCGGCGGGCGCGTCGAGGACGTCGGCGATCAGGTGCGCCAGGGCCTCGGCCTCGCGCTCCTTGAAGCCGCGCGTGGTCATGGCCGGGGTGCCGATGCGGATGCCCGAGGTCACGAAGGGCTTCTGCGGGTCGTTCGGGATGGCGTTCTTGTTGACCGTGATGTGGGCCCGGCCGAGGACCGCCTCGGCCTCCTTGCCGGTCAGGCCCTTGGCCTGCAGGTCGACCAGGAAGACGTGGCTCTCGGTGTGGCCGGAGACGATGCGCAGACCCCGTTCCTGGAGGACCTTGGCCATGACGATGGCGTTGGCGCAGACCTGTTCCTGGTAGTGCTTGAATTCCTTCGACGCGGCCTCCTTGAAGGCCACCGCCTTGCCGGCGATGACGTGCTCGAGCGGGCCGCCCTGGAGGCCCGGGAAGATGGCGGAGTTGATCGCCTTCTCGTGTTCGGCCTTCATCAGGATGATGCCGCCGCGCGGGCCGCGCAGGGTCTTGTGGGTGGTCGAGGTGACGACGTCGGCGTGCGGCACCGGGTTCGGGTAAACCCCGGCGGCGATCAGGCCGGCATAGTGGGCCATGTCGACCATGAAGATGGCGCCGACTTCCTTGGCGATCTTGGCGAAGCGGGCGAAATCGATGCGCAGGGCGAAGGCGGAGGCGCCGGCGATGATCAGCTTCGGCTTGTGCTCGCGCGCCTTGGCCTCCATGGCGTCGTAATCGATGTTCTCGTTCTTGTCGAGGCCGTAGGCGACCACGTTGAACCACTTGCCGGACATGTTCAGGGCCATGCCGTGGGTGAGGTGGCCGCCTTCCGCCAGGCTCATGCCCATGATGGTGTCGCCCGGCTTGCAGAAGGCCATGAACACCGCCTGGTTGGCCTGCGAGCCGGAGTTCGGCTGGACGTTGGCGGCCTCGGCGCCGAACAGCTTCTTGACCCGGTCGATGGCCAGTTGCTCGACCTGGTCGACCCACTCGCAGCCGCCGTAGTAGCGCTTGCCGGGATAGCCCTCGGCATACTTGTTGGTCAGGCAGGAACCCTGGGCCTCCATGACCGCCGGGCTGGTGTAGTTCTCCGAGGCGATCAGCTCGATATGGTCTTCCTGGCGCTTGGCCTCGCCCTGGATGGCGGCCCAGAGTTCGGGGTCGGTATTCTTGATGGTATGGTCGGCGGCGAACATGGCGATAAAAAACCCGAAAAATCAAAGGCGGGATTCTACCTTGCCGGCGATGCAATGGCGATTGCTCAGGATCGGAATATGAAGTAGACCGCGCCGAGCAGGCACAGCCCGGCCCACAGGAAGTCCAGCTTGACCGGCTCGTGCATGTAGTAGACCGCGAAGGGCACGAACACCGACAGGGTGACCACCTCCTGGATGATCTTGAGCTGGGGCAGGCTGAGCATGGTGTAGCCGATCCGGTTGGCCGGCACCTGGATCAGGTATTCGAACAGGGCGATGCCCCAGCTGGCCAGGGCGGCGAGCCACCAGGGCCGGTCGGCCAGGTTCTTGAGATGGGCGTACCAGGCCATGGTCATGAAGAAATTCGACAGGACCAGGAGGAAGACGGTCTTCAGGATGATGGCGTTCACGGCCGCCGATCATACACAGGCGCCCGGGCGCCGGATACGGCTCAGCGGCCGCCGCTCACCGCGGCCAGGATGCCCTGCAGCAGGGCGGTCGGGGTGGGCGGACAGCCGGGCACCTCGACGTCGACCGGAATCACGTCGGCGACCCGGCCGCAGGCGGCGTAGCTGGCGCCGAACAGCCCGCCGGTGCAGCCGCAATCGCCCATCGCCACCACCCATTTCGGTTCTGGCGTAGCCTCGTAGGTGCGCTTGAGCGCCGTCTCCAGGTTGCGCGACACCGGCCCCGTGACCAGCAGGACGTCGACGTGGCGCGGACTGGCGGCGAACTTCACGCCCAGGCCCTCGATGTTGTACTGGGGCGCGTTGAGGGCGTGGATCTCCAGTTCGCAGCCGTTGCAGGAGCCGGCGTCGACGTGGCGGACCGCCACCGCCTGGCCGAACACCCGCAGGATCTCGGCCTGCAACGCCTGGACGCGCGTGCGCAGGGCCGGGTCGGCCGCGGGCGCCGGCTCCGACACCCGGCCGGTCTTGAGTATCTTCTGCAGTATCAGGTGCGCGGCCATTACAGATCCTGCCCGGAGTAGCTGAGGTTGAACGACTTGTTGATGACCGGGAAGTCCGGAACGATGTTGCCCAGGGTGCTGGTCTCCAGGAGCGGCCAGTTGCGCCAGGAGGGGTCGTGCGGGTGGACGCGGTCGAGGCGCCCGTCGGCGCCCAGGCGCACGGCCACGACGATCTCGCCGCGCCAGCCCTCGACCCAGCCGATACCCTCGCAGGGGGCCGTCACCTGCGGCAGGTCGGCGCGCAGCGCCCCCTCCTGCATGCCGGCGATGATCTCGGCGATCAGGCGCAGGGACTCGAACAGCTCGGCGAAGCGGACCTCGGCGCGCGCCAGGACGTCGCCCCGCCGGTGGGTCGCCATGTTGACCTCGAGGCCGTCGTAGGGGAACTGCGGGAACTGCACGCGGGCATCCCAGGCCTGCGCGCTGGCGCGCCCCGCGAGGCCGGTCAGGCCCAGGCGCGCGGCCAGCTCGGGCGCGCAGATGCCGGTGTTGGCGAAGCGGTCCTGGAGGCCGGCGTGTTCGTCGTAGACGGCCTTCAGCTCGCGCACCTCGTCGGCCACGGCCAGGCAGTACTCGGCCAGCGCGGAGCCGCCCACGAGGTCGGCCGCGACGCCGCCCGGGACGACGCGGTCGAACAGGTAGCGGTGGCCGAACAGCGCCTCGCTCAGGCGCAGCCACTCTTCCTTGAGGCGCCAGAACTGGTTCAGCCCGAACGACAGGGCGACGTCGTTGCCCAGGTAGCCCAGGTCGCCCAGGTGGTTGGCGACCCGCTCGATCTCCAGGAACAGGGCGCGCAGCCAGAGCGCGCGCTCTGGCACCTGCGCGCCGGTGGCGGCCTCGACCGCCATGCAGTAGGCCCAGGCGTAGGCGACGTGGGAGTCGCCCGACACGCGCCCGGCCAGGCGGGCACCGGTGTCCGGGTCCATGCCCTCGAAGCGCTTCTCGATGCCCTTGTGGGTGTAGCCCAGGCGCTCCTCCAGCTTGAGCACGCGCTCGCCGATGATGGAGAAGCGGAAGTGGCCGGGCTCGATGACCCCGGCGTGGATGGGCCCGACCGGGATCTCGTGGACGCCGTCGCCGGCGACCCGGACGAACGGATAGGCGTCGGTCTCGCGCACCGGCTCGCCGGCGTAGTCCTTGCGCAGCGGGTGGGCATCGGCCGGCCAAGCCCCGTGGCGCAGCCATTTGCGGCCGTCGGCGGCGCCCTCGGCGCGGATGCCGAGCAGGTCCCAGGTGGCACGCTGCATGCGCCCGGCCTGCGGGAATACCGCGGCCAGGTCCGGATAGGCGGGCGCCTCGGCGGCCAGGCCGGCGCTCACCCAGACCAGCCCGCGGGCGGCCAGGAAGACCACGTGCACGGCGTAGCCGGCGCCCAGGTGGCGGTCGTCCGAACCCCACAGGGCGACCAGCTGGCCGCCGTCCTCCCTGACCGCCTCGGCCAGGCCGGGCAGTTGGGCCGCGGCCAGGCGCAGGCGCCAGAGATGCTTGCCGATCGCCTGCGGGTTCAGGCTGTCGAAGGCGCTCATGTCAGCCCCCCAGCAACGCCGCGGCCTGGCGGTACCAATCGGCCAGGTAGGGCGGGATGAACAGGCCCAGCATCAGGACCAGGCCCAGGTGCACGAAGACCGGCGCCAGGGCCGGCTGGTGCGGCAGGCGGGGCAGCTCGGTCTCGCCGAACACCATGGGCTGGACCTTGCCGAAGATGGCGGCGAAGGCGACCCCGAGCGCGGTGAGCAGGAAGGGCGTCGCCCAGGGGTGCTCGTGCATCGCCGTGGTGATCATCAGGAACTCGCTCGCGAACACCCCGAACGGCGGCACCCCCAGGATCGCCACGGTGCCGAGCATGAGGCCCCAGCCGATGGTCGGGTTGGTCCGGATCAGGCCGCGGATGCTGTCCATGGCCTGGGTGCCGGCCTTCTGGGTGGCATGGCCGACGGCGAAGAAGATGGCCGACTTGGTCAGCGAATGCATGGTCATGTGCAGCAGGCCGGCGAAGCTGGCGACCGGGCCGCCCATGCCGAAGGCGAAGGTGATCAGGCCCATGTGCTCGATGGACGAGTAGGCGAACATGCGCTTGACGTCGGTCTGGCGCTTGATCAGGAAGGCCGCCAGGACCACCGAGAGGAGGCCGAAGCCCATCATCAGGTTGCCGGCCATGTCGTTGCCGAGGGCGCCGTCGACCAGCACCTTGGAGCGCATGACGGCGTACAGGGCGACGTTGAGCAGGAGGCCGGAGAGCACCGCCGAGACCGGCGTCGGGCCCTCGGCGTGGGCGTCCGGCAGCCAGTTGTGCAGGGGGGCGAGGCCGACCTTGGTGCCGTAGCCGACCAGCAGGAAGACGAAGGCGAGCTGCAGCACGGTCGGTTCGAGCTGCTCCTTGACCCCGTTCAGGTGGGTCCAGAGCAGGGCGGTGCCGCCCGAGCCGAGGATCTTCTCGGCCGCGAAATAGAGCAGGATGGTGCCGAACAGGGCCTGGGCGATGCCGACGCCGCACAGGATGAAGTACTTCCAGGCCGCCTCCAGGGAGGCCGGGGTGCGGTACAGGGAGACCAGCAGCACGGTGGCCAGGGTGGCCGCCTCCATGGACACCCAGAGGATGCCCATGTTGTTGGTGGTGAGCGCCAGCAGCATGGCGCCGATGAAGATCTGGTAGCTGCTGTGGTAGAGGCGCAGGCGGGCGTCGTTGAGACGGCCGTGGTCCTTCTCGATGCGCATGTAGGGGCGCGAGAAGAGCGCCGTGGTGAAGGCCACGAAGGCGGTCAGGGCGACCAGGAAGACGTTGAACGAGTCGATGAAGAACCAGCCGTCGCCGACCATGATCGGGCCCTCGGCGACGATGCGCATGGTCAGGGCCGCGGCCGCCGCCAGGGTGGCCAGGCTGAACAGGGCGTTCAGTTCCGGCGCCCGGGCGCGGTTGCCCCAGGCGGCCAGGAACAGGCCGCCGGCGAGCGGGATGCCGAGTACCCAGTAGATTTCCATTTAGCGCTCTTTCAGCCTTTCCATGTGCTTGAGGTCGAGCGAGTCGAAGGTCTCGCGGATCTGGAAGAAGAAGATGCCGAGCACGAAGACGCCGACCAGGACGTCCAGGGCGACGCCCATCTCGACCACCAGGGGCATGCCGTAGGAGGCGCTGGTGGCGGCGAAGAAGAGGCCGTTCTCCATGGCCAGGAAGCCGATCACCTGGGTGATCGCCTTGCGCCGGGTAATCATCATCAGGAAGGCGAGCAGCACGCAGGCCATGGCGATGCCCAAGGTCGAGCGGGTCACCGTGCCGGCCATCTGCGAGATCGGCAGGGCCAGGTTGAAGGCGAAGATGACCAGGGCGATGCCGATCAGCATGGTGGTCGGAATGTTAAGCACCGCCTCGACCTCGCGGTTGATGTCCAGCTTCCTGACCAGGCGGTAGAAGAACCAGGGCATGGCGACCACCTTCAGGGCCAGGGTCAGGGCCGCCGACCAGTACAGGTGGTGCTGGCCGGTCGACCAGGCGACCAGGGCGGTGGACGCGGCCAGGGCGGCGCCCTGCCAGGCGAACAGGGTGACCAGGCCGACCACGCGGCGCTGCGACAGCATGGCGAAGGAGATCAGGAGCAGGAGCGCGGCGAGCAGGTTGATGACCTGCAGGTGGAAGCTGAGGTTCACGTCAGGCCTCCAGCAGGAAGTGGGTGAGCATGCCCAGCACGGCCAGCATGAAGGCGGTGCCGAGGAACTCGGGGGCGCGGAACAGGCGCATCTTGGCCGACAGGGTCTCCAGCACGGCCAGGCCGGCGCCCCCCGCCAGCATCTTGGCGAGCAGGGCCAGGATGGCGAGCGGCAGGGCCGCCAGGTCGCCGGCCGGGGCGATGCCCCAGGGCACGAACAGGGCGATGCCGAGGGCCGAGTAGACGAACAGCTTGAGGGCCACCGCCCACTCGATCAGGGCCAGGTGGCGGGCCGAGTATTCCAGGATCATGGCCTCGTGGATCATGGTCAGTTCCAGGTGGGTGGTGGGGTTGTCGATCGGGATGCGGGCGTTCTCCGCCGTCGACACCATCCAGAACGCCACCGCCGCGAAGGCCATGCTCGGGTAGATGACGAATTCCTTGTGCGCCAGGGTCTCGACGATCACCGGCAATTCGGTCGAGTGCGAGATCAGGCTGGCGGTGAAGAACACCATGAGCAGGGCCGGCTCGGCCAGGAAGGAGATGAGCATCTCGCGGCGGGCGCCCAGGGTGCCGAACGCGGTGCCGATGTCCATGGCCGCCAGGGCCAGGAACACCCGGGCCAGGGCGAACAGGCCGACCAGGGCGATGACGTCGGCGGCGGGCGAGAAGGGCAGGTCGTTGGCGATGGTCGGCACGATGCCGGCGGCCAGGGCCATGCAGGCGAACAGGATGTAGGGCGCGAAGCGGAACAGCGGGCCGGCGTCGTGGGCGAGCACGGCATCCTTGTGGAACAGCTTGCGGATGACCCGGTAGGGCTGCGTCAGCGGCGGCGCCGCGCGGCCCTGCAGCCAGGCCCGACACTGGTTGACCCAGCCCATCAGGAGCGGCGCCAGCAGGATCGCCAGGACGGTCTGGAAGGTTTGCAGGATTAGGCCGGCGGTCATGGTCTCAGCGCGTGAATACAAGCAGGAAGATCAGCGTGGCGAAGCTGTAGATCAGGTACCACTGGATGCTGCCGTGCTGCAGCCGGCCGGCCTGCGCCGACAGCCAGGCGACCAGGTCGGCGATGGGCTGGTAGGCGAGCAGCCAGACCTTGTCGCGGCTGTCGCCGCGGTAGCGCGGCTGGGCGTCGAACGGGTCCGGCGTCTCGCGCTCGACGCGCATGAACACCGAGAATATCTGCCGGATCGGCTGGCCGAAGCCCTCGGCGCTGTCCTGCATGCGGGCGTCCTGCTCGGGGAAGCCGCAGTCCCAGGGGGCGGCACGCCGGGTGCGGCCGTGGTAGACGCGCTTGACGCCGAAGAACACGACCAGGGTGATGGCCACCACGACCAGGAAGAACACCACCGGCGCGTAGCTGGCCCGCTCGGCCGAGACCGGCGCCAGCATCAGCCAGTTGCCGTCGTTGACCAGGGTCTGGCTGAGCAGCAGGCGGGTCACCGGCGCCAGCCAGCCGATCACCACCGAGGGGAACAGGCCGAGCAGGACGCAGCCGGCCGCCAGCCAGGCCATGCCCAGGCGTTCCGGCCAGCCGGCGTCGTGGGCGTGGCGCAGGTTCTCGGCACGCGGCTGGCCGAGGAAGACGACGCCGTAGAACTTCACCATCACGTAGGCGGCCAGGGCGGCGGCCAGGGCGACGGCGGCGGCGGCCACCGGGATGATCATGTTGAGGTATTGGTGGCTCAGGCCGGGGGTGAGCAGGAAGGCCTGCAGGAGCAGCCATTCCGAGACGAAGCCGTTGAGCGGCGGCAGGCCGGCGATGGCGAGCACGCCGACCAGGGTCAGCCAGGCGGTCCAGGGCATGAAGCGGATCAGGCCGCCCAGGGCGCCCATGTGGCGCACCCCGGTCGAATGCAGTACCGAGCCGGTGCCGACGAACAGCAGGCCCTTGAAGAAGGCGTGGTTGACCGCGTGGTAGAGCAGCGCGGTCAGGGTGAGCGCGGCCAGGCCGCCCTTGCCGTCGGCGTAGAAGATCACGGTGAGGCCGAAGCCGGCCAGGATGATGCCGACGTTCTCGATCGACGACCAGGCCAGCAGGCGCTTCATGTCCGATTGCACGGCGGCGAAGACGACGCCGTACAGGGCGGTCAGGAGGCCCAGCGCGATGGCCAGGCTGCCCCACCAGGCGAGCTGGACGTTGAGCAGGTCGAAGGTGACCCGGAGCAGGCCGTAGACGGCGGTCTTCAGCATCACCCCGGACATCAGCGCCGACACCGGCGAGGGGGCCGCCGGGTGCGCCTCGGGCAGCCAGACGTGCAGCGGCACCAGGCCGGCCTTGGCGCCGAAGCCGAAGAGGGCGAGCAGGAAGGCCGCCGAGGCCCAGAACGGCGTCAGTGCGGCAGACCGCATGTAGTCGAAGGTATAGGCGCCATGGCCGCCCTGGAGGACGCCGAAGCAGAGCAGCAGGGCCACGGCGCCGACGTGGGCGATGAGCAGGTAGAGGAAGCCGGCCTTGCGGATGACCGGGACCTTGTGGTCGGTGGTGACCAGGAAGTAGGACGACAGCGCCATCAGTTCCCAGGCCACCATGAAGGCGTAGGCGTCGTCGGCCAGGAGCACCAGGGCCATGCCGGCCAGGAACAGGTGGTACCAGAGCGCGAGGAGCGCCAGCGGACCCGCCTCCATGCTGCGGAAGTACCCCGCGCCATACACCGTGACGCCGAACGCGGCGGCCCCGAGCAGGGCCAGGAAGACCCCGGACAGGGCGTCCAGGCGCAGATGGAAGGGCAGGTCCGGCAGACCGATGGGCAGGACGAAGTGGCCGGCCGGCAGGGCCAGGCCGGCCAGGCCGACCGCCGCCATCGCCAGCGCGCCGAGGGCGCCGAGCGGGAACAGCAGGCCGGTGACCAGGCGGGCGTGGCGCCGGCAGGCCAGCCCGGCACCGGCCAGGAGCAGCCAGTAAAGGACTATGCCCCAGGCCCAGTCGAGTGGGGTCGCATCTAGCATCGTTCGGTCATGGATGGAGGCGTGCCGGGACGGGAGGAGCGGCACGCAAGCTTGGGATTGTTCCTCATGCCCGGGCCGGATTCAAGGCGCAGAACGAATCCTGTGCCGTCTCGCCGAGGCGCTCGTAGATGGCCGCGATGGCCTGATCCTCGGTGGCGAAGATGTTCTCCTGGCCGATCAGCTCGAACAGGCCGGTCTGGCGCATGACGTCGAGCACCTGCTTCTTGAGGCCCGAGAAGACGATGCCGGTACCGCCGTCGCGCAGGCGGCTGACCAGGTGGTGGACCACCTCCTCGCCGGAGGCGTCGAGCTGGTTGATGGCGTCGCCGACCACCAGGACGTACTCGGCGTCCGGCTTGGCCGCCACGGCCTCCAGGATGGTGTCCTCGAAATAGGCCACGTTGGCGAAGTAGAGCGAACCGTCGAAGCGGATGGCGGTGATGTGCGGGCTGGTCGGCAGGCCCGGGTTGACCTTGATGTCGCGCAGGGTGCCGTCGGCATAGCGGCCGAGCTGGGCGACGCGCGGCGTCATGGTGCGGTACAGGTAGAGCAGGATGGCGAGGCCGGCGCCGATCATGATGCCGCGGTCGAGGTCCGGCGCCACCAGCAGGGTGGCGACGAAGGTCACCATGGCGGCGACGCCGTCGTGCCGGCTGGCCTGCCAGGCGTGCTTGACGGCGCTGAAGTTCACCAGGCCGATCACCGCCATGATGATGATGGCGGCCAGGACCGCCTGCGGCAGGTGATAGAGCAACGGGGTCAGGAACAGCAGGGTGATCAGCACCGACAGGGCCGTGACCACGGCCGAGAAGCCCGAGCGGGCGCCGGCGTTGAAGTTCACCGCCGAGCGCGAGAAGGAGCCGGACACCGGGAAGGACTGGGTGAAGCCGCCGACGATGTTGGCCAGGCCCTGGCCGATCAGTTCCTGGTTCGGGTCGACCTTCTGCTTGGCCTTGGTGGCCAGGGCCTTGGCGATCGAGATGGCCTCCATGAAGCCGACCAGGGAGATGACGATGGCGGTGCTGAGCAGGGAGCCGAGCGCGCCCAGGTCGAGGGTCGGCAGCTGGAAGGCGGGCAGGCCCTCGGGCACCTTGCCGACCACCTCGCCGCCGCCGGACAGCTTGAGGCCGCCGCCGGCGACCTTGCGGATGCGCCAGCGGTTGCCGTCCGACCGCTCGCCGGCCGGCACCTTGCCGAGCGGGTAGAAGCGCGCCGGCTGGCCGGCGCTGGCCGGCACCCGCTCGAACAGGTAGCTGCGCATGGCGCGGTTGCGCTTGCGGTTCTCGTTCTCGCGGTCGTGCAGTTCCAGCTTGATCAGGTCGATCTCGTAGTTGAGGGTGGCGGCGTCATGGGAGAACTCGCCCTGGTCCTCGTGCACCTGGTTCAGCTTGGCCGTCTTCTCCTCCAGCTGGCCGTTGAGCTGGGCGATGCGGCCGTTGGCGTAGTCGAACTCGGCCAAAAGGGTACGCGCCTCGACGTCCGCCACCTCGTCGATGCGTGCGCCGGTGTTCTTCTCGAAGCCGATCGCCCAGGACAGCGTGGTGGTCACCACGACGGCGATGAGCACGCCGGGCCAGCGCGGCAGGAAGCGTTTCAGCCCCCACATCAGGCCGATGCCCAGGAGGCCCATGGCCAGGGTCGGCAGGTGGGTGTCGCCGAGCTGCAGGGCGACGCCCCAGATGTCCTTCATGAAGCTTTCCGAGCGGCCCATGGAGACGCCGAACAGCTTGGACACCTGGGACAGGCCGATGATGATGGCGGCGGCGTTGGTGAAGCCGACGATGACCGGGTGGGACAGGAAGTTGACCACCACGCCCAGCTTGAACAGGCCGAGGGACAACTGGACGACGCCGACCATGAGGGCGAGCAGGATGGCCAGGGCGACGAACTGGGCCGAACCCGGCGAGGCGAGCGGGGCCAGCGAGGACGCGGTCAGGAGCGAGACGACCGCCACCGGCCCGGTGCCGAGGAAATTGCTGGAGCCGAACATGGAGGCGATGGCGACCGGCAGGAAGGCGGCATAGAGGCCGTAGTAGGCCGGCATGCCGGCGAGCTGGGCATAGGCCATCGACTGCGGGATCAGGACCAGGGCGACGGTGACCCCGGCGATGAAGTCCGGCCGGGCCGTCTCCGCCTTGAGGGGAAACCAGCGCAGGAAAGGCAGGTAGCGGTGCAATGCGTTCATCTCAGCTCACGTACGTTCGTCAAACGGGGTCGGTGCCGACCACCACCAGCGGACAGGCCAGGTGCCGCCACAACTCGGACTCGGCCGCCTCGCCGTCCGCCTCCGGCAGCACGACGGTGGCGACGCAGGCGCGGGCGTTGGCCCATTCCACCAGGTCCGCGACGCCCCAGTCCGGCTTCGCCTCGGCCCGGCACACGCAGGCGTGCACGCCCGGGCGCTCGGCCAGGCCGGCGAGCCGCGCCGGCGCCAGGCCCTCGCCCAGGGCGACGATCTCCAGCCCGGCGCCGAGGCGGCCGCACAGCGCGCAGGCGGCATCCAGCACGCGCGGCGGCGGCACCGCGGAGATCAGGACCAGCAACACTTTGCGGTATGGCTCGGACATGGCGGCCAGGGGCAGCACCCAACTCAAACGACGGCGTCCACTGCAAACGCCGTGCCACACTGCGTTAAACCTTATTTATCAAATGGATAATCGACAGCATGCAACACCGAAACAGCACGATGGTTGCAGAATGCATCATGCTGGACGACACTAAGGACCCCGGCGCCAGGCCGGCAGATATCGCCATGTTCCTATTATGAAAAGGCTTTTTCAGCAAAGTTACATTATGCAACGGGCACGATACAACGTTTAGCCATGTCCTCGCTGCGCCAGAAAATCATCCTCGGCTACTCCGTCTTCGCACTGCTCCTGGTCGGCCTGTCCGGGCTCTACTACCTGGAGTCGCGCCTGACCGAGCGACAGATCCAGGCCGGCGCCGCCATCTCGGAGTTCTTCGACGTCGCCCTGGAGCTGCGCCGCTTCGAAAAGAACTACTTCCTGTTCGGCCAGGCCGGCGACCTGGCCGCGAACCGGGCCTACGCCGCGCGCGCCGGCCAATTGCTGGGCGAGGAACGCACGGACTTCGAGAAGCGGGCCACGCCTGCGCACCTGGCCCGCCTGCGCCAGGCGCTCGACCGCTATGCCGCCGCCATGTCCGACTATGCCGGCCGGCCCGGCCCCGAGCGCGCCCAGGCGGTCCGCGAACTGGGCCTGGCCATCGTCAACGACGCCCAGGAACTGGCCGCCAGCGAGCGGACCGCCCTGCACGCCGGCCTGGCCCACCAGCGCACCTTCCTGCTCGCCACCCTGTTCGGCCTGCTCGGCCTGCTCGGCGTCGCCGCCGTGGTCGTCTCGGGCGGCATCGTGCGGCCGCTGCAGGAGATGGAACGGCGCATGGAGATGGTCGCCGCCGGCGACAAGGCACGCCTCAACCTGGCCACCGCGCGCGACCGCGAGATCGCCGCGCTGGCGCGCGCCTTCAACCACGTGCTCGACGAGGTCAGCCTGCGCCAGCAGGAGAAGCTCATCCAGGCCGATCACCTGGCCGCGCTCGGGCGCCTGATCTCCGGGGTCGCCCACGAGGTCAACAACCCGCTCTCCAACATCTCCTCGTCGGCCCAGATCCTGCTCGAGGACGGCGACAGCTCCGGTCCCGAGTGGCGCCACGAGATGCTCGCCCAGATCGACGCCGAGACGGTGCGCGCCCAGCGCATCGTCCGCTCCCTGCTCGACTACGCGCGCGAACGGGAATTCCGGCGCCAGCCGGTGCCGCTCAAGGCGGCGCTCGAGGAGACCCTGCTGTTCCTGCGCAACGACCTGCCGGCCGGGGTCGGCTTCCGCCTCGACATCCCGGACGACCTCGTCGTGCCGGCCGACAAGCCGCGCCTGCAGCAGGCCTTCCTGAACCTGCTCAAGAATGCCGTCGAGGCCCAGACCGGGCCCGGCGAGATACGGGTAGCGGCGGCCGTGCGCGGTGCCGACGCCCTGCCCTGCCCGCGCGAACAGGACGAGCACCGGGCGCCCGCCGAGGCGGTCGAGATCGAGGTGCGCGACCACGGCCAGGGCATCCCGGCCGACGTCCTGGCGCACGTGTTCGAACCCTTCTACACCACCAAGTCGGCCAGCCAGGGCTCCGGCCTCGGCCTGTTCATCGTGCGCGAGATCGTCGAGGAACACGGCGGCTGCATCGACGCCGAAAGCGTCCCGGGTGCCGACACCGTCTTCCGGATCCGGCTGCCGCGCCGGATCGATACGCCCAAGGAGCCGTCATGAACGCCCCCGCCGCCGTCCCGCCGCTCGGCCGCCTGCTGGTGGTCGACGACGAACGGGTCGCCCTACGCAACATCGAGCACGTGCTCAAGCGGGCCGGCCACGAGGTCACCGCCACGACCAGCGGCACGAACGCCCTCAACCTGCTTGAGAAGAACGTCTACGACGTCGTCCTCACCGACCTCCGGATGGACAAGGTCGACGGCATGGAGGTGCTGCGCCGGTGCCGCGAACTGGCCCCCGACGCCGAGGTGATCATGATCACCGGGCACGCCAGCCTCGACTCCGCGGTGGCGGCCATGAAGGAGGGGCCTTCCACTACATCGCCAAGCCGTACCGGCTCGACGAGGTGCGCCAGGTGGTCGGCGCGGCCCTGGACAAGGTGCGCCTGAAGCGCGAGAACCACGCCCTGCGCGAACAACTGGCCGGGTTCCAGGGCCGGGTCCGGATCATCAGCCAGGACGGCCGCATGCTGAAGCTCCTCGAGATGGCCCGCCAGGTGGCGCCGTCCGGCTGCAACGTCCTGATCACCGGCGAGTCGGGCACCGGCAAGGAGCTGTTCGCCCGCTACCTGCACGAGCACGGCAGCCGGCGCGACGGCCCTTTCGTGGCGGTCAACTGCGGCGCCTTCAACGAGGAACTGCTCGCCAACGAACTGTTCGGCAACGAGAAAGGCGCCTTCACCGGCGCCACCGGCAAGCCCGGCCTGATCGAAACCGCGAACGGCGGCACCCTGTTCCTGGACGAAGTCACCGAGATGTCCACCGCCATGCAGGTCAAGCTGCTGCGGGTGATCCAGGAGCGCGAGGTGCTGCGCCTGGGCGGCACCGTGCCGGTCAAGATCGACGTCCGGGTCTGCTCGGCGACCAACCGCGACGTCCCCGAACTGGTCGCCAGCGGGCGTTTCCGCCAGGACCTCTACTTCCGCCTCAACGTGGTCAACCTGCACATCCCGCCGCTCAGCGAGCGGCGCGGGGACATCCCGCTGCTCGCCTACCACTTCCTGGCGAAGTGCGCCGCCCTGATGCGCAAGGACGTGCGCGAGATCGACCCCCAGGTGCTCGACCTGCTCCAGGCCTACGACTTCCCGGGCAACGTGCGCGAACTGGAGAACATCGTCGAGCGCGGCGTCGCCCTCTCGTCCGGTCCCGGCATCGGCCCGGGCCAGCTGCCCGACGACCTGCGCGAGCTGTCGCTGCGCACCTTCCGGAAGAAGGAAGGCCGCATGCCGACCCTGGACGAACAGGAACGCAGCTACATCGAGTGGGTGCTGCACGAGACCAACGGCAACCAGACCCTGGCCGCCCAGGTGCTCGGCATCGACCGGGTGTCGCTCTGGCGTAGGCTGAAGCGCTACGAACTGGAGAAAGGCTGACCGGCATGACCGCACCCATCCTGACCCGCCTGGCCAGCCCGGCACGGCTTTGGCTGCTGATGGCCCTGGCGAGCGCCGCCCTGGTGGCCGGCAGCGTCGCCCTCACCCAGGCGCTGCACCTGCACCCGTGCTACCTGTGCGTATTCCAGCGCTTCGAGTTCCTGCTCATGGCCCTGCTCGGGCTGGCCGCCGCGCTCGGCCGCGACCGCCCGGCCGGGCTGGTCGCCGGGCTGCTGTTCCTGCTCTGCGCCGCCTCCGGCAGCGCCGTGGCCGGCTACCAGGTCTGGCTGCAGGGCCAGCCGGGTGCGGAATTCCTGTGCGCGGGCGGCGAACCCAACGCCATCGAGTTGCTGGTCAAGTGGCTGAACGCCCGGATTCCGGTGCTGTTCAAGGCGCGCGGCAATTGCGCCAGCCGGGAACTGGTCATCCTCGGCCTGTCCCTGGCCGGCTGGGCGCTGGTCGCCTTCGTCTCGGCCCTGCTGGTCGGCGCCCACACCCTGTGGCGCGGCCTCCGGCGCGGGCCGGCCGGCTAGGCGCTCAGAACTCGTTGCGGATGCGCTTGTAGCCGCGCACCAGTTCGAGATTGGTCTGGGCCACGCTTTCCGAGAAATCGGTCTGATCGGTGGTCACCCGCACGACGCGCGCCAGTTCCGCGTCCGAGTGGACGTTGGTGGTGGACGGGATGTGGAAGCCGGGCGGCACGTGGCAGCCCTCGACCACCGAGTTGTGGCGCACCACGGAGCCGTCGCCGACCTCGCAGTTGAAGAGCACCGAGTTGAAGCCGATGAAGACGTTGTCGCCCACCCGGCAGGGGCCGTGGACGATGGAGCGGTGGGCGATCGAGGTGCTCTCGCCGATGGTCACGCCGGCGCCGGCCTTGCTGTGGATGACGACGCCGTCCTGGATGTTCGAGTTGGCGCCGATCACGATCGGGTCCATGCCGCCGTCGTCGTCGACCTCGTCGGCGCGGATCACGGCGTAGGGGCCGATGAATACGTTCTGCTGCACGACCACCTTGCCGCACAGGATGGCGGTCGGGTCGACGAAGGCGGTTTCGTGGACGACCGGGAGGTCGCCATTGGGATTGCGGCGGATCATTGGATGCTTCCTGTTTGACTAGACGACGACACAGACCAACGGTCCGCCCGCGGCGCGGGCACGGGTCAGCGCGCCCGGAGGTCCTCCGGCAGGGTGCCGGCGGGGCCGTCCTGGCCCATGCCCAGGCTGACGAGCCAGCCGTGCAAACCACCCAGCAGGGCGCCGATTATACGCTGGCCGTCCCGGGTCGAAAGTCGGGCGATCTTGCGCACCATGTCGTTTTCCTCTCGTTTCAGGCCGACGCCGGCGCCGGTTCGCCGGCCGCGACCCGTCCGGCCACGCCGCACTGGTTGAACACCCGCCGGTCGCAACCCGCGCAGACGTTGGCGTCCAGGCGCTCGGCGAGGACCTCGATGGGCCGTACGCCGACCGGGAACAGGTTGTATTCCTTGACGTCGTCCATGTAGCCGCCCCGCTGCAGCATCTCGGCCACCGCCGGCTTCATGCGATAGAAGTACAGGGCGCCGCCCTTCTGGCGCCAGTGCCGGGCCTGCTCGGCGATGAACTCGGCGCCGGCCAGGTCGACGAAGTTGACCCCGCTCGCGACCACCACCAGGTGCCGGAGCTCCGGCTCCTCCTCCTCGAGCTCCTGGATGCGCTGCTGCAGGTGGGCGACGGCACCGAAGAAGATCGAGCCGTTCAGGCGGATGAAGCGGATCTGCGGGCACTCCTGCTCGTCCTCGACCGCGAAATAGTGGTCGCTGGCGGCACTGCGGTCGGGCAGCACGGCCTCGACGCCGGGCCGCGAGGTGCGGTACAGGTACAGGGCCAGGGACAGGGCGATGCCGAAGAAGATGCCCTTCTCGAGGTCGATCAGGGTGCCGATCAGGGTCACCCAGAGGACCACGGTCTCCTGCCGGCTGACCTTGGGCAGGACGCCGATATGGTGGACGTCGATCAGGCCCCAGGCGACCAGGAACAGGATGCCGGCCATGGCGGCGGTGGGCAGGTAGGCGGCGAGCGGCGCCACCAGGAGCAGGATGACGGCCAGGAACACCGAGGCGAACACGGCCGCCAGCGGCGTGCGGGCGCCGGCCGCGTAGTTGACGCCGCTGCGGTTGAACGAGCCGGACGCCGCGTAGCCGGAGAAGAAGGCGCCGACCAGGTTGGACAGGCCCTGGCCGATGAACTCCTGGTTGCCGTCGATGTGCTGGCCCGAGCGGGCCGCCACGGCACGCGAGATCGACACCGCCTCGGTCAACGCCAGCATGGTGATGATCAGGGCCGGGAAGGTCATCTGCGACACGGAATGGAAGGAGAAGTCCGGCATCGACAGGGGCGGCAGGCCGGACGGCAGGGCGCCGACCGTCTTGATGTGGGTGGTGTCGACGCCGAAGGCCGCGTTGACGGCGACGGCGACCAGGCTGCCGGCCACCATGGCGGCGATCATGTAGGGGATCTTGGGCAGCCAGCGCTTCACCGCGATGCCGACCAGCAGGGTCACGACGGCGACGCCGGTGACGTAGGGGTTGACCTGGCCGAGCTGCTCGACGAACAGCTCCAGGACCTTGAAGAACGGCGTCCCGCGCGGGATGTCGACGCCGAAGAAGTTCTTGATCTGGCTGCCGGCGATGAGCATGGCTGCGCCGGCCGTGAAGCCGATGACCACCGTGTGCGAGATGAAGTTGACCAGCACGCCCATGCGCGCCAGGCCGAGCACCAGTTGGAACAGGCCGGTCAGGAAGGTCATGGTCAGGACCAGGCCGATGAACTCCGGCGAGCCCGGGTGGGCATAGGGGCTGACCGACGCGAACACCGCGATCGAGATCGCCGTGGTCGGGCCCGAGACCAGGTGCCACGAGGAACCGAACAGGGCGGCGACGACGGCTGGCGCCATGGCCGCGTAGAGGCCGTATTCGGGCGGCAGGCCGGCGATGGTGGCGAAGGCGACCGCCTGGGGCAGGACGATCATGGCCCCGGTCAGGCCGGCCATGAGGTCGGCGCGGGTCGTCTCGCCGTTCACCATCGGCCACCAGCGCATGAACGGGAAGGCGCGGTAGACCCACAGCGGGCAGCTCAGATTTGGCAGAGAGATTGCTTTTTGCAACATAGTGGTTGCATTCTAATATACTTATCCCGGTTCGGGACAGGGGGGTCATGTCGGCCGCCTCGGAATCGCCACCGGCGAGTGCCCTTTTCCGCGTTTCCGGTTCAAAATTCGGGCCATGCGCCTGCTCATCATCGAAGACAACCGGGACATCACCGCCAACCTCAGCGACTACCTGTCGCCCCGCGGCCACGTCATCGACACCGCCGGCGACGGCATCAGCGGCCTGCACCTGGCCGTGACCCAGGATTACGACGCCATCGTCCTGGACATCATGCTGCCCGGCATGGACGGGCTCACCCTGTGCCGCAACCTGCGCGGCGTGGCGGGCAAGCACACCCCCGTGCTGATGCTCACGGCGCGCGATTCCCTGGACGACAAGATCCGCGGCCTGGAGGCGGGCGCCGACGACTACGTGGTCAAGCCCTATGCCCTGCGCGAGGTCGAGGCACGCCTGAAGACCATCGCCCGGCGCGTCCTCGCCCAGGGCCAGAGCCGGGTGCTGCGCATCGACGACCTGTGCTTCGACGTCGGCACCTACCGGGTCGCGCGCGGGGAACGCCGCATCGACCTGCCGCCGATCCCCTCAAGCTGCTCGAGCTGCTCATGCGCGCCTCGCCCAGGGTGGTGCCCAGGCAGGAGATGGAGGCGGCGGTGTGGGGCAACCACCCACCCGACAGCGACGCCCTGAAGGCCCACCTGCACGTCCTGCGCGGCGCCATCGACAAGGCGGACGAAATCCCCATGCTGAGGACCGTGCGCGGCGTCGGCTACCAGCTCGCCGGCCATGAAACGCCGTAGCCTGCGCGTCCGGGTCGCGCTCATCTTCGCCGGCTTCGGCGCCCTCATCAGCCTGATCCTGTCGATCGCCATCTACGTCGCGGTGCACGACTTCGGCCAACGCCTGATCTACGAAACCCTGCACGCGGAGAGCCAGGACTACCTGGCGCGCCTGGCGCGCACCCCGGACGCCATGCTGCCCGCCACCCGGACCCTGAGCGGCTACGCGCTCGGCGACCCGGATCCGCGCCGGGCCGGACCGCCCGCCCTGGCCGTGCTGCCGCCCGGCAACCGCGCCATCGAGCTGGACGGCCGCCCCTACCTGGCCCGGGTGGTCGAATCCGGCAACCGCCGCTACGCCTTCCTGTTCGACGTCGGGCCGCAGCTGCAGCGCGAGCGCAACTTCCTCTACTACCTGATCGCCGGCATGGTGGCGATGACCGGCCTGTCCGCCCTGGGCGGCTTCTGGCTGGCGCGCCGGGTGGTGGCCCCGGTGACCGACCTGGCGGCGCGGGTGGCCGCCCTGGAGGCGCCCGCGGCCGCCGTACCGGCGCCGCCGCGCCCGAGCCAGGACGAGGTCGACGAGCTGGCCCATGCCTTCGACCGCTACCATGCCCGCATCCAGGCCTGCGTCGAGCGCGAGCGCGCCTTCACGGCCGACGTCAGCCATGAGCTGCGCACGCCCCTGGCCATCATCCGCGGTGCCGTGGAAGTCCTGGAAAGCGACACCGCCCTGAACAACAGCCAACGCCAGCGCATCGCGCGCATCGAACGCGCCAGCCACGACATGACCGACCTGACCGGGGCGCTGCTGCATCTGGCGCGCGAGAGCGGCGCCGGCGACGGGGCCGAGGAAGGCTGCTCCATCGCCGAGGTGGTGCACGGCTCGGTGGCCAAGCAGCGCAACCTGGCCGGGGACGGCGGCGTCGAGTTCCATGTCGACGCCGAGGCCGACCTCCAGATCCGGGTCGCCAAGACCCTGGCCGCCGTCGTGGTCGACAACCTGATCGACAACGCGGTGCGCCATTCCCGCTCCGGCCGCATCCACGTCCGGCTGGCGGAGCGCCGCCTGGAGGTCAGCGACAGCGGCTGCGGCATCGCCGAGGACGAACTGGAACGGGTGTTCCGCCGCCACTACCGCGGCGTCGCCTCGGACGGCGCCGGCATCGGCCTGTCCCTGGTCAAGCGCATCTGCGAACTGCACGGTTGGCGCATCGCCATCGCCAGCCAGACCGGTTCGGGCACCACGGCAACGCTGATCTTTCCGCCCGAATAGCCGTCTTCACCTGATTTTTACCTGACGGCAACCCACTCTTAACCATGGCGCCTGTAGGATTATCGCGTCCCCCCGGCCGCACGTACGGTTCGGGCCAAATCAATTCACCCGGTACGTCCAGCGTCCCGGGCATTTGCTTCACCCACAACGAGGAGATGACACTCATGAACGAGCAATTGAACCGGCGCAGTTTCCTGAAAATGAGCGGCGCCATGCTGGCCGCCGGCACGGCGGGCTGCGCCACCGGCCTGACCGGTTCCGCGGTAGCGGGTTCGTCGGCCGCGGTATCCAGCGGCAGCATGGCCAACCTGCCCAAGGCCAAGGGTCCGCGCCTGGTGGTCGTCGGTGGCGGCACCTCCGGCCTGACCATCGCCAAGTACGCCAAGAAGGCCTATCCGAAGTTCGACGTCGTGCTGGTGGAAAAGCGTGACATGTACTCGTCCTGCTTCTCCAGCAACATGTGGTACGCCGGCGTGATCGACCTCGAGTTCCTGGCCGACCATAGCTTCCTGGATGCCGCCGTCAACAACGGCTACGTCTACTTCAACGCCACCGTCACCGGCCTGGATCGCGCCGGCAAGACCCTGGTCACCAGCGAAGGCGACATCAAGTACGACTTCCTGGTCATCGCCCCCGGCATCTCCTACGACTACGACAAGATCGGCGTCAAGGACGCCGGCGTCCAGGCGGCCCTGCGCCAGATGTACCCGGGCGGCTTCATCTCCCCGACCGAGCACGTCACCCTGCACCGCAAGGTCCAGGAATTCGAGGGCGGCGTCTTCGTCCAGACCGTCCCGTCCGGCAACTACCGCTGCCTGCCCGGCCCCTACGAGCGCGCCTGC
>NZ_SJZB01000004.1 GCF_004337445.1 Parasulfuritortus cantonensis
TCGACGCCCTGGACGCCAGCCCGGAGCTGATGGCGGCCTACGACCTGCTGGCCGAGGTCCGGGTCGCCAAGAAGGACCCGGTCGGTGCCCAGAACGCGCTCCAGGACGGCGTCGCCCTGTCCGGCAAGACCGTGCGGCGCCAGCAGCAGCTGGGTGAACTGGCCTACGACAACGGCGATCTCGACACCGCCCGGGCCGCCTACCAGGCGACCCTGGACAAGGGGCGCCATTCCATCTTCGTCAGCCACACCGATTACGGCAACCTGTGCCGCGTGCAGGTCGAGCAAGGCGACCTGAGCGGCGCCCTGAACACCCTGAAGAAGGGCAAGGACACCCTGGCGGCGACCCAGGAGGGGCAACTGGTGGCGGCCGTGGTGCAGAGCGTCGTGCATGCCAAGTCCGGCCAGCCGGAAGCCGCCCGCCGTGCGCTCGACGAGGCCAGCCGCCTGCATGCCGGCGGCGTACGCGGCGACGGCCGGCTGATGCTCGACCTGGCCGGCTCCTACATCGCCCAGGGCCGCCACGAGGAGGGCGACGCGGTGGTCGGCGAGGTCGCCCGCAACGCCCATGACAGCGACGCCCTGCTCAGCAAGGCCAAGGACATCTATCTCAACAGCGGCCGCCAGGCCGCCGGCGAGGAACTGCTCAAGCAGGCGACCACCGAGGTGCGCCAGCTCAACAACGAGGGCGTCTACCTGGCCCAGAAGGGCGACTTCGACGGCGCCGTCAAACGCCTCCTCACCGCGGCGCGCGAGGCCCCCTACAATCCGCGCGTCCTGATGAACGCGGCCTGGGTTCTGTTGCGCGACATCGAGCGCAACGGCCTCAAGGAAGGCAACGTCGAGGAGGCCCGGCGCCTGCTCGACGACGTCGAGCGCCTGGCGCCGGGGCATACCCGCCTTCCGGGCCTGCGCACCCAATTGCGCGAGATCGAGGCGCGCTTCGGCATCGCCAGGAGGAAGGCCTCATGACCATGACCGCCCAGGACCTGTACGCGGCGCTGATGCACGAGTTGAAGAACAGCCTCGGCCTGCTCGCCATGACCATGGACCGGATTCCCCACATCGACAGCGAGGCGCACGACCGGCCGCTCGACGAATCGCGCCTCATGTGCCAGCAGGTGGTGGAACGCCTGCGCCAGTCCCTGCTGCTGTACAAGGCGGCCAACCACAGCCTGCCGATGTCGATCGACGCCTATTCCCCGCACGAATTCCTGCGCGAGGTGGGTGACGAGGCGCGATCCCTGGCCCGCGGCCGGGTCGCGGTCGAAGTGGCGGTCGACGCCGCCGTGCCGCCGCTCTGGTTCTTCGACCGCAACCTAGTCGATATCGCCATCAGCAACGCCATCCACAACTCCCTGGTCTACGCCCGCTCGCGCATCGACATCCGCGCCGACCTGACCGACGGCATGCTGAGCCTGACCGTGGCGGACGATTCCGCCGGTTTCCCCGCCCACATCCTGGAGTCGCTGGCGACCGGCGCGCCGTTCAGTTCCGGTGGTACCGGCCTCGGCCTGCGGCTCGCCGAGATGATCGCCGAGGCCCATGCCAACAAGGGGCGGGCAGGTCTGCTGCGCCTGAGCAACGAACCGGGTGCGACGTTCAGGCTGCTGTTGCCCTGAGCGGTCGATGTCCCGACCCGCGGACAGCCCCGCTCCGGAAACCCCCGGCCCGACGCCGCGCAGGCGGAGCGTCCTGACTGCGTTCGCCAACGCCGCCGTGACGGCGCTGGTCCGGTGCCGGGTCCGGCTGGCACTGGCGGTCGAACGGCCGCCGTACGAAGGACTCCTGAAACGCTTATGGCAGGGGCTCTACGGCAACCGGCCGTTCAGGGCCCTGGCGTCCCGGTGCCTCGACAAGCTCAACCTGCGTGGCGGCGACTTCGCCTACCTCGTCCTGGTGCGGGAACTGATCGGCCGCGGCGTGGCCGTGTCGCCCGAATACCGCTGGCGAGATGCCGCGGCGGTCGACGCCGTCGCCCGCGCCGGCGGGCCGGCCATCGTCGTCTCGGTGCACAGCGGCTTCGCCTTCAACGTCAGGACGTTCTCCGACCTCGGCAGAAAGGTCACCATGATCGCGGCCAACCCCGAGGGCGTGGTCGACCATGCCTTCCGGAACGCCGCCGTGAACGCGCGCGACGTCACCATCGTCAAGCGCGACCAATTCTGTCTGGTGCGGCTTCGCCGCGCGCTCGTGGCCGGCGACGTCATCTGCTCGGCAGTCGATTACCGTTCGGAGCAGGCGGGGCAATACGACCTGGTCAGTCCGTCCCTGTTCGATTTTTCCGCCGCATTCGGCGTGCCGCTGTATTGCACGTATACCTCGGTGGACCCGGATGGCGTTACCGAAGGCGTCATCGAGGGGCCGCTCGAAGGCGACAGCGCGGAGAGACTGGAACAATTCATGGCGTTTCTGAAGGAACACAGACCGGGGGCGCGCTACGCCGTGCGGCGCTACTGATAGCGTACGTTCGGAGCCCACGACTTTCCGAACGGGTCTTGTGGCCCCACTCCCGGTTGGTCCCCTCGCGAGCGGGGGAAGCACCTCGGTCCGCTGCGGCAGCATCTTCGGCGGGGGTCGATCCCCGCGTGAGCGGGGAAAGCCGGCCGATGAATCCAGACCGGCGGCGGGGCAGGGGTCGATCCCCGCGTGAGCGGGGGAAGCACCGCCCGATGACCTGGCTAAACGAAACCGACGGGTCGATCCCCGCGTGAGCGGGGGAAGCCCTTAGGTGGTAAAGGTCACACCAACTCAGAGAGGTCGATCCCCGCGTGAGCGGGGGAAGCCTCGATCAGGTCGTTGTGGCGCTCGGCATAGGTGGTCGATCCCCGCGTGAGCGGGGGAAGCACTAAGTCGGTCGCCATGCGCCTAGGGAATGAAGGTCGATCCCCGCGTGAGCGGGGGAAGCACCCTGGGGCTAGCCCCAGACCCACACGAGGGGGGTCGATCCCCGCGTGAGCGGGGGAAGCCGAGAAAAATTGTCCGAATGGGAGGGCGGGCAGGGTCGATCCCCGCGTGAGCGGGGGAAGCCGGCCATGTTGTTTCCTTTCTGTTTGTAAAAAAGGTCGATCCCCGCGTGAGCGGGGGAAGCGGTGAATGGCAGCCACGCTTGTCGATCTTTGAAGGTCGATCCCCGCGTGAGCGGGGGAAGCAAAGCGAGAACCGGCGCGACGCACCGGAATGGGGGTCGATCCCCGCGTGAGCGGGGGAAGCTGGGCAGATTGACGTGACCAGTCCTAACAGTCGGGTCGATCCCCGCGTGAGCGGGGGAAGCGCAGCAGACGAAGGTCGAGCCTGGAACGCAGGGGGTCGATCCCCGCGTGAGCGGGGGAAGCTCGTCCTCGACAAACTCGAAGCGGACGCTGCCGGGTCGATCCCCGCGTGAGCGGGGGAAGCGCCAAGCGCCTGGCCGGCGTCGATCGCCTGGAGGGTCGATCCCCGCGTGAGCGGGGGAAGCTCTGAGCTGAAGGTTGGGAACGTTGGGCAGAGGGGTCGATCCCCGCGTGAGCGGGGGAAGCCATTGCCAACGGCTTCAGCTAGGCCTGCCTGGGGGTCGATCCCCGCGTGAGCGGGGGAAGCACCATGATCGCAGCCGGCTTGGTGCTATCGGAGGGTCGATCCCCGCGTGAGCGGGGGAAGCCTCCTGAGCTTGGTTGTTGCCCTCGGGTTGAAGGGTCGATCCCCGCGTGAGCGGGGGAAGCATGATGTCCTCGATACGTACGGTGCGGCCGTCGGGTCGATCCCCGCGTGAGCGGGGGAAGCGTGAAGCAGGCTGACAGGCATGCCTTTTCGCGGGGTCGATCCCCGCGTGAGCGGGGGAAGCCTCGAACGGTCTGCTTTTCGACCTTCAGGGAAAGGTCGATCCCCGCGTGAGCGGGGGAAGCGAGCGCGTCGAGCTGGCAGTCTCGGCACGGTCGGGTCGATCCCCGCGTGAGCGGGGGAAGCAATGCCTGGCCCATTTGGTGTCCAGCCGTGGAAGGTCGATCCCCGCGTGAGCGGGGGAAGCAGCCACTTGACCGCATCGCGGCCGAAGGGAGGGGGTCGATCCCCGCGTGAGCGGGGGAAGCCCGTAGTAGGTGCTGAACTCATGCCAGGTGTCGGGTCGATCCCCGCGTGAGCGGGGGAAGCACATCCTTGCCGCGCACGCCAAAGCGACCGAGAGGTCGATCCCCGCGTGAGCGGGGGAAGCAACACCAGAGCCGCCAACACCAGCCAAATACGGGGTCGATCCCCGCGTGAGCGGGGGAAGCTCAGCCACGCGGCCGGCACCGTCATCATGGCCGGGTCGATCCCCGCGTGAGCGGGGGAAGCCCCTTGATGCGGTAGATTCGGAGGTTCATCAGGGGTCGATCCCCGCGTGAGCGGGGGAAGCTTGCGCCCGCTGCTCGATGTGGCCGGAGAGAAGGGTCGATCCCCGCGTGAGCGGGGGAAGCACCGGCATCCTGTTCCTGCGTGGGCGGCTGACGGGTCGATCCCCGCGTGAGCGGGGGAAGCCAGGTCGGCGCGGGCCTCGGTGAAGCTGGGAAGGGTCGATCCCCGCGTGAGCGGGGGAAGCTTGTACCTAAAGCCCGACGCGGTCCTTACTACAGGTCGATCCCCGCGTGAGCGGGGGAAGCGATCCCTTTTCTCGGACTGGTCCGGTACGCGCGGGTCGATCCCCGCGTGAGCGGGGGAAGCCGTAGTAACCATAACGGCCCCACCCTCATCGGGGTCGATCCCCGCGTGAGCGGGGGAAGCACGCAAGCGTCCGCGCTGTCTAACGCGCAGACGGGTCGATCCCCGCGTGAGCGGGGGAAGCGGTGATGACCGGGATGTCGGTGGTCTTCATCCAGGTCGATCCCCGCGTGAGCGGGGGAAGCCAACCGGCTTTATATAACCGTTGGCATAGCTGGGGTCGATCCCCGCGTGAGCGGGGGAAGCGTATTCTGGCCAATCTTGCTCGATTACCACGCAGGTCGATCCCCGCGTGAGCGGGGGAAGCACCGGTGCTCCGGCGACTGGGTGGAGTCCGAGCGGTCGATCCCCGCGTGAGCGGGGGAAGCTCGATGCTGACGAAGAAGTTGGCCAGGTCCAGCGGTCGATCCCCGCGTGAGCGGGGGAAGCCGGCGGACACCTGAAAGAAAGGAATGCGATGGCGGTCGATCCCCGCGTGAGCGGGGGAAGCACCGAACTGGTCGGGCAGGGCCCAATCGACGTGGGTCGATCCCCGCGTGAGCGGGGGAAGCGCTTGGGGTGCGGGCTTTGCCCTCCCGGTCACGGGTCGATCCCCGCGTGAGCGGGGGAAGCTTGCTCGTCGGGCCACTCGTCGCAGCTTGGGAAGGTCGATCCCCGCGTGAGCGGGGGAAGCAAGTCAGGCATACCTTGCACGCTCCGGATATTAGGTCGATCCCCGCGTGAGCGGGGGAAGCCTCAGCGAAAGCGCGATCCGTCGCCTCCGCAAGGGTCGATCCCCGCGTGAGCGGGGGAAGCCCACCACGCCTCGATGCCCGCCACCAGGGCGAGGGTCGATCCCCGCGTGAGCGGGGGAAGCGTACCCGCTTGAAATGAGCGACGGTAACGAGGGGGTCGATCCCCGCGTGAGCGGGGGAAGCGCTGGCCCACCGTGCCAAAGGCCGGCACCTGCAGGTCGATCCCCGCGTGAGCGGGGGAAGCGTGGCTCCGTTGACGGTCTCCCGGACGGCCCGGGGTCGATCCCCGCGTGAGCGGGGGAAGCCATCCGCCGAATTCGTAGTCGTCGAGCTCGACGGGTCGATCCCCGCGTGAGCGGGGGAAGCGAGGGGATCACTACGGTAGAGGTGCCGGCGACAGGTCGATCCCCGCGTGAGCGGGGGAAGCCCGATCGGCAGGTCCACGTTGCGCCAGGCGCCGGGTCGATCCCCGCGTGAGCGGGGGAAGCTACGTGCCGGACGGGCAAGTTTGGGCCACAGCAGGTCGATCCCCGCGTGAGCGGGGGAAGCGCAGAGGAGCAGATCGAGCTGCTCAAGGGGTTGGGTCGATCCCCGCGTGAGCGGGGGAAGCTCAGCCAAGCCTGGCCAGATCGTGCTTGACCCGGGTCGATCCCCGCGTGAGCGGGGGAAGCCATCACCGTCACCTGCCACCCGACCCGCTACGGGGTCGATCCCCGCGTGAGCGGGGGAAGCAACGTGATCGCCGCGCGACGCAGCGGCACAACGGGTCGATCCCCGCGTGAGCGGGGGAAGCTTGTTGGCGGTGTCCGGGTCATACTCGGCCTGGGGTCGATCCCCGCGTGAGCGGGGGAAGCGGGTTGCTGTTTGTTTCGGGGTTCAAAACATGAGGTCGATCCCCGCGTGAGCGGGGGAAGCGGGCGCAGGCGTCAACCAATGCGGCCGGATTGGGGTCGATCCCCGCGTGAGCGGGGGAAGCGTGCTGGCAGGTGAGGCGGATTATGGCCAAACAGGTCGATCCCCGCGTGAGCGGGGGAAGCGGATTCTGATGTTCGGGTTCGGAAAATCCCGAGGGTCGATCCCCGCGTGAGCGGGGGAAGCGCGGGGAATAAAAAAGGCCGGTTTCCGCCCAGGGGTCGATCCCCGCGTGAGCGGGGGAAGCACAAGGACGGCAACGACCGATACACCACCGAGAGGTCGATCCCCGCGTGAGCGGGGGAAGCCCAGTGGCCCCGCTGTTGATGCGCCCGACAGCGGGTCGATCCCCGCGTGAGCGGGGGAAGCTTGATACCTTCAACGACCACTACGGCCCTTGGGGGTCGATCCCCGCGTGAGCGGGGGAAGCGAGGCCGTAGCTCCGACGGCCAAGCTCATTTCGGGTCGATCCCCGCGTGAGCGGGGGAAGCCATTGGCACCACGCCTCGATGGTGAAGTCGACGGGTCGATCCCCGCGTGAGCGGGGGAAGCGCGCGAGGTGGCCGAGCCGAGCGTGGTCTGCAGGGTCGATCCCCGCGTGAGCGGGGGAAGCGCGCTTGCGCTCGCCGTGGAGTTCGCACCAGCGGGTCGATCCCCGCGTGAGCGGGGGAAGCGGCTCATCGTCCGGGATGAGGCGCGTGGTGCCGGGTCGATCCCCGCGTGAGCGGGGGAAGCACCGGCTTCTTGGCACCGTAGTCGAAGCGCTGGGGTCGATCCCCGCGTGAGCGGGGGAAGCTCCATTCTGACCGGCAGCTTGTCGGTGCGATAGGGTCGATCCCCGCGTGAGCGGGGGAAGCTTTTGTATTTTCTGCGGGGCCGATTCCATATCGGTCGATCCCCGCGTGAGCGGGGGAAGCCGCAACTTCGCGGCCTACCCGCGCCAGATACCGGGTCGATCCCCGCGTGAGCGGGGGAAGCAGTATGCCGCTATCCTCACCGACCCCAAGGGGCGGTCGATCCCCGCGTGAGCGGGGGAAGCGCCACCTGGTAGCCGCCGGCCATGACGATCTCGGGTCGATCCCCGCGTGAGCGGGGGAAGCCTGGTACGACGCCGAGCGGGTCAAGCAGCCTGGGGTCGATCCCCGCGTGAGCGGGGGAAGCGGCGAGCGCAGCATGGCCAAGACCGTGGCCATGGGTCGATCCCCGCGTGAGCGGGGGAAGCCTCTACGTAGACCTTGTGGCCGTCAGTGGTCAGGGTCGATCCCCGCGTGAGCGGGGGAAGCTAGGTCAGGACGATGTTGTCCGTGTTGGCGACAGGTCGATCCCCGCGTGAGCGGGGGAAGCCGGAACACGCGGCCGTTGAGCTGCCACATGCCGGGTCGATCCCCGCGTGAGCGGGGGAAGCGACCAGAACGAGGAGTCAAGCACGACCGACGGGGGTCGATCCCCGCGTGAGCGGGGGAAGCTGAACAGCATGGTTACTCCTTCGGTTGAACGGGGGTCGATCCCCGCGTGAGCGGGGGAAGCACAACGAGGAATTCGAGTCGTTCGACGATGCGGGGTCGATCCCCGCGTGAGCGGGGGAAGCATGCTGGAAATCTACAGCGACTACGCCGTCGAAGGTCGATCCCCGCGTGAGCGGGGGAAGCTTCTCCGGTTTCCGGCCTCCCACTGCTGCCATGGGTCGATCCCCGCGTGAGCGGGGGAAGCGCCAGTCCAGGCCCCGGACGGGAAACCCATGTGGGTCGATCCCCGCGTGAGCGGGGGAAGCGGATTTTGTGTGACTTGCGGCGACTGCGAAACGGGTCGATCCCCGCGTGAGCGGGGGAAGCCTGGTGAGCATGTGGGCGACGCAGTCGACCTCGGGTCGATCCCCGCGTGAGCGGGGGAAGCCTGGTGAGCATGTGGGCGACGCAGTCGACCTCGGGTCGATCCCCGCGTGAGCGGGGGAAGCGCCAGATCGGCCCCTGGGCGGGCATTCGTTGGCGGTCGATCCCCGCGTGAGCGGGGGAAGCTCTACACAACAATAGCTTGAATTATTGCGAATTTTTAAAGAACGGGAACGTGGCAGGCTGTTAGAAGGCCATCTACAGCAACTATCTTGATCGGTGGTACGCCCAATGTTCGTACGGCCTGACCGCAGGGGACGGTGGGGTCGGCCCAGACCATGATTACCGAAGCGCTATCTTCGTGGGGGAACCAGTCAGCCACCACGGCCCAGATGCGCTCGCGTACCGCGGGCGAAATGTGTGGTGTGCTGTACACGCCGGGGGCCAATTCCAGCAGCGAGGAAGAGAGGAAGCCCCGCATCCGATCACTGACGTTTCGGGTCACCAAGAGAGTCATGGTCACCGAGCAACTCCTTTACGCGGTCGATCATTTTCGGGATGAGTTTGTAGCGGCGGAATTCCATGGCTGCCTCACGGCGCAGTGTGCGTTCCAGATTCAGTCTCTTGTCGTCGAGGACACGGCGAGCGATGCGAAAGGCAAGGGGGATGGTGACTTCGGCACGGTATAGATCGGCCACGTCGAGGGTGAAGGCGTTGCTGGAATCTTCGTGGATGAAGCCTAACGGCGGCAATGCACCAACCGCGGCGACGGCAATGTCAGCGGCGCTTTCGACGAAGGTGGCGGCATGGTTGATCGCTTGGTTAGGGACGTCGGCCCCTTCCGGTCTGCTACGGTCGTAACGCCGACCTTCCCAGGGCAGCCGATGGCGATCGGCTTCAAGCCGGTAGACTTCCTTCATCCGCCCGCCTTCGATGCCCCGAAGTACGGCAATGTCGCGGTGCGGGAGGACGCGGCCGAAACGCAGGGCATACATCTTGCGGGCGACGTCGAGCCGGGCTTTTTCATCCGCCCACAGGCGGGCGTGGGCACGGGCAATGTCGCTGTGGCCCTGACCCATCGGCGGAGCGGTGTAGAACTTGGTTCCACCCTCGCCGACGGCGGCGAGCAGGGTGCCATGGCGGGCGAGGACGCGCAGGGCATCGTGGCTGACAGTGGAGCCGGGGCCTAGCAATATCAAGGAGACGTTCTGATAGGGAATCGCGTAGTCGCCGGGTTCGAGGTCGGCCGATTCGGTACAGACGAAACGCAGGGTGCCGTCCTCGACGAACAGTCGGCCGCGGGAGAGCCAGACCAGGCCGTGACGGTCGACATGGGGTATGCGAGCTTCAGCCAGCCCAAGACGCCCGGCGAGAAGGCCTGGCATGTCAGGTACCACCCCTCCCCGGTGGCCGCAGCAGCAGCATGCCGAAGCCGAAGGCACGATGGCGGCCTATGCCTCGCGCCAGAAGACTGGCGAAGACATCCGGATCAAGGACACGTAGTTCGCCGGTGAACAGCGCATCGGGGCGTTCCACGCCGTGATGGCGATGGTCCTGGCCGGCACGCGACTGGCGAAGGCTTCGGACACGCCGGAAGCCGGCGAGGGTAATGAGTTCAGCTTTTGCCGCCTCGTTCTGGCCAAACTGTCGGTCGAGCCACGTTCCGTACACCTCAGACCGGTTCGCCGGCTCACGGCCTGATGCCTTGGCCTCGTCCACCTCCACCAGGTAGAGGTCGCGTTCCCGTTCGCCCCGGCTGACCGGGCAAGCACGCACTTCGAAGCCGAGACGCTGGCCTACGTGCCACGTAGTGGGCATTTCCTTGCTGGCGGCGGTGTCCCAGTCGCAGACCGCGAGGGCAGCCGGCAGGGCGAATGTCCGGGCGTGTTCGGCTAAGTGCTGCGCAGGCTGGAGGGCGTAGCCGAGCAGGCGCAGGCCGCGGCGGGTCTCCTGGAGACGGAAAGGGCGCGGGGCGAGCTCGCCCAGGGTTGCCGCGAGCCAGGCGTGGGCGGCATAGCCGAAATCTTCGTCACTGTAACCTTGCTTCGCTGCATGGCCCTGGTGCCAGGCGAAGCGGGTCAGTGCGGCGGCGTCAAGCGGGAGTTCGATCATGTGCATGGCGGTACCTCGGGCAGGGGGCCTTCGGCGACCAGTCGGCTGCCGGCGTGCCATTGGTTGTGCCAGTCGCGTTGGTCGTAGACGGGGTGCGTTTGCTCTTCCGACGCGCGGCCGAGTTCGGCTGGCCAGCGCGCCGCCATGGCGCCACTGGCGTTGCGCACACGGCAGGTGGCACGTGGTTCGGCCTGCAGGATCGCAAGGAGACCGTCTCCGCTGCGACGGCCCGCCAGAATGGGCCCGGCAGGCAGGCAGGCCTTGCGGCCGATGAACAAGGGCCGGGCCGGATGACGCAGTGCCGCTTCGAGGGCGTCGAGGTCGGGGGCGACGTCCGCCTCGGCAAGGGCAAGGGCCGTGGTGAGCAGGCCGTTGGCCCAGTAGTGGCGGTAGCGTTGATGGGTTCCGTAGCGGGCGTCCGGGCCACCTTCGCGATGTTCCGGCAGGCCACGGGTGGTCCAGCCAGGGTGGCGCATCTTCTCCTGACCCAGGTCGACGGTGTGATAGTCGCGGATGGCCTCGCCGGCCAAATCCCAGCGCGAGGCGACGATGAGCCTTTCCTGCAGGCGGCCGATGCGTTCGCCGTCTCGGTGGTGCCAGCCAAGGGCGTTGGCGAACAGGCCGGCGAACAGGGAGAGACCCGGGAAGCGGTCGGTGACATTGTGCTGGTCGACCATGACCCCGCCGAAGCTCATGAGCGGCGCATCGAAACGCAGAATGAGGGCTTCCATCACTCGGCACCGAACAGGCTATCCAGGGCTGCGGCAATGCTGGCCTTGAGCGGCGCACGGGGAACGTCGGCGAGGCTCGCGGTATCCACCGTGGCGGAGACAAAGCGCTTTTCTTCGCAACCGTACATGGCATCGACGGAGGCCAGGTGGCGACCGAGCGCGTCGATGGCCTGCTGTTCGGTGTTGCCCTTGGGTTTGAGGGCTTCCAGGTAGGCGTTGGCGAGAGTACGCGGCTGGCTGGTGCCCGTTTCCAGGAGCACGCAAGCAGCGCGGGCATAGGGCGCGGTGGCACCGAGCTTGGCGCCCGGACTGACGGTGGCGATGGCTTCGATCAGGCGGCTGACCACGTCGCGAGCGTCTTGCAGCGTTTCCGCCGGCTGTTTGCGCCAGTCGGAAGCGTCGCAGCCACACAGGTTGGAAACCAGCAAGGGCACGTCGACGACGACATAGCCGTAGAACAGGCCAGCGCCCAGCTCCATATCACCGGCATGGGCGGCGCCAGCGTCCTCGTCGGCTTCTTTGAGGTCGTCCACCACGGTGAAGTAGTCCACTTCGGTGGCCAGTGGGTGGACGGTGAAGGCGTGGGCGACGTGGACGGCGGCATCGGTGCGGGCAAGGATGTCCGAGGTGACGAAACGGCCGAACATGGCGCCCTCGACTCCGGCCACCAGGTTCACGCCGGCGGCCTTCCACATGGCCTGCAGATTGCCCTTTTCCGCCTTGAGACGTTCGTCGAGCACCTTGACGGGGTCGGCGCTGTCGGCCGCGCATTCACTGATGAGCCGGACCAGGTAGTCGGCTTCCGGTTTGCCGAACAGCACGGGCTGCTTTAGGCGCAGGGGATGGTCCTTGTCCTGTCCGCCTTGCACCAGACGCTTGATCAGGGCTTCGACGAGCTTGGTGGCCGTGTCTTCGGCAATGCCGGACTCGATGACGCGGGGGAGGATTTCACGCTCGAAGAACATGCGCGAGCGAATGCCGCCGGGCAACTTCAAGGCGCGGTGGAAGTCGTCGCGCCAGTGTTTCTTCAGGCATTGCGAGGAGACCCGCATGCGCTCGGCATTGCCGAAGGGGATGCGTTTCGCCAGACCCGCATCGTCGCGGTTGAGCAAGGCGGCGGCGTAGGAAGTCAGGGC
>NZ_SJZB01000006.1 GCF_004337445.1 Parasulfuritortus cantonensis
CCGCCTGTACGAGCGCGAGTATCTGACGGCCGAACGCGAGCTCGCCAACGTCGCGGAGAACGTGCGCGAGAGCCTGGGGCTGCTCCAGGCGGTACCCCGTTCGCTCGCCCAACTGCCCGACGTCGAGGCAGCCCTGCACAAGTTCGGCCGCCTGCCGACGACCGATCGCGCGGCCCTGCGCAAGCATCTGCTCGGGCAAGGCGACCTGGTTCGCCTGAACGCGTTGTTCGACACCGTCGCGGCCGGCCATCGGGCCGACATCGTGTGGCTGCTGAACCAGGCCGGCGACTGCATCGCGGCCAGCGGCGCCCAGGCGCCGGACAGCCTGCTGGCCGGCCGCTACGCCGACCGCCTGTATTTCGACCAGGCGCGGGCGGGCCGGCCCGGCTACCAGTACGCCGTCGGCAAGGTGACCGGCGTGCCGGGGCTCTACTATTCCTACCCGGTGCTGGCCCACGGCCGCTTCCTGGGCGCCGTGGTGGTCAAGCGCAACGTCGCCGCCATGGCGCGCTGGATCGCCCAGGACGAGGCCTTCCTGGCCGATGCCAACGGTGTCGTCGTCGTCGCCTCGGATGCCGATTTCCTGTACCGGACGCTGCCGGACAACGCGATCGCCCGCCTGTCCGGTGCGGAGCGCCTGCATCAATACAAGCGCACCGACTTTGCGCCGCTGGTCCAGGCGCCCTGGCGCCATGCCCGCTTCAAGAACCTGCTGCGCCTGGGCCGCATGGACGAGCCCATGCTGCTGCTGGCGAGGCCGTTGCCGGAGGACGCCCTGACCGTGTACATGCCGCGCAGCCTGGACGAGCTGGCCCACATCGACGTCGAGCGGAATTGGCTGTTCCTGCTCCTCGTCATCGGCGGCGGCCTGCTGATCTTCTTCACGACGGCGGTCGGCCTGCTGCGCAGCAACGAGGCGCGCGTTTCCTCCCTGCTGGCGTCCACCGGCGAAGGCGTCTACGGCGTCGACCTGAGCGGTGCCTGCACCTTCATCAACCCGGCCGCCCTCGCCATGCTCGGCTACGTCGACGAGCACACCGTCATCGGCCGCAACATGCACGACCTGATCCATTACGCCCGCGCCGACGGCAGCGTCTGCGTGGCGGCGCAGTGCCCCATACTCGGCACCCTGCGCGGCGAGGGCGAACACCACGTCGATACCGACGTGTTCTGGCGCGCCGACGGCACCGCCGTGCCGGTCGAATACCGTTCCAACGCGCAGCGGCGCGACGGCCTCCTGGTGGGTGCGGTGGTGACGTTCAGCGACATCAGCGAGCGCCTGCGCACCGAGGACCAGCTGCGCAAGCTCAACCGCGCCGTCGAACAGAGCCCGGAAAGCATCGTCATCACCGACCTGGAGGCCCGCATCGTGTTCGTCAACGAGAGCTTCCTGACGGCGACCGGCTACGCCCGCGAGGACGTGATGAGCCAGAACCCGCGCCTGTTGCAGTCGGGTCAGACACCGCGCACGACCTACGCGGAACTCTGGGCCGCGCTGACCGAGGGGCGGCCCTGGCAGGGCGAGTTCATCAACCGCCGGCGCGACGGCAGCCTCTACCACGAATACGCGATCGTCGCGCCGATCCGCCAGCCGGATGGCCAGGTCAGCCACTACCTGGCGGTCAAGCAGGACATCACCGAGCGCAAACGCATCGAGGCGGAACTGGACCAGTATCGCGAGCACCTCGAGGAACTGGTCTCCCGGCGCACCGCGGAACTGGACGCCGCCCTCGCCCGGGCCGAGGCGGCCAGCCGGGCGAAGAGCACCTTCCTGGCCAACATGAGCCACGAGATTCGCACGCCGATGAACGCCATCCTGGGCCTGGCCCACATCCTGGCGACGGAGAACGCCTCGCCGCGCCAGACCGAGCGCCTGGCCAAGATCAGCGCCTCGGCGCGCCACCTGCTCGGGATCCTGAACGACATACTCGACTTCTCCAAGATCGAGGCCGGACGCCTGACCCTGGAACCGCACGAGTTCGCGGTCGCCGACCTGGTCGGCAACCTGCATTCCCTGCTCGATGCCCAGGTGGCGGCACGCGGCCTGCATTTCGACGTCGACCTCGACGGCCTGCCCGGCCGCCTGGTCGGCGACGTCACCCGGCTGGCCCAGATACTCCTCAACTATCTGGGCAATGCCGTGAAGTTCACCGAGCACGGCCGCCTCTCCCTGCGCGGCCGCTGCCTGGAACGGAACGACAGCGACCTCCTGGTCCGCTTCGAGGTGGAGGACACCGGCATCGGCATTCCCGCCGACAAGCTGGCGCGCATCTTCCAGCCCTTCGAACAGGCCGATGGCTCCACCACCCGTTTGTACGGCGGCACCGGCCTGGGCCTGGCGATCTGCCGCCGGCTGGCGGGGATGATGGGCGGCGAGACCGGGGTCGAAAGCGAACCGGGCCGGGGCAGCCTGTTCTGGTGCACGGCCCGCCTGGGCGTCGTGGCGGAAAGCGACGGCCGGGACACCGACGCGACGACGGCGTCGGCAGCGGAACAACTGCGCGAACGGTACGGCGATTGCCGCATCCTGGTTGCCGAGGACGACGAGATCAACCAGGAAGTGACCCTGTACCTGCTGCGCGACGACGCCGGCCTGCAGGTCGACGTCGCCGAGAACGGCGCCGTGGCGGTCGACTTGGCCGAGCGCAACCGCTACGACCTGATCCTGCTCGACCTCCAGATGCCGGTCATGGACGGCCTGCAGGCGGCCCGTACCCTCCGCGCCCTGCCGGCCTACCGCGACACGCCCATCCTGGCGATGACGGCCAACGCCTACGACGAGGACCGCCGGCGCTGCCTCGAGGCCGGCATGAACGACCACGTGGCCAAGCCGGTGGAACCGGACCTGCTTTACGCCACCCTGCTCAGGTGGCTCCCGGAACGCCCCGCCGCCTGAGGCTTAGGTTCAGTCGTCGGAGCGCTTCTGGACCCGGCGCCGATACGGATGGCCGCCCTTGCCGGCCTCCTCGCCCCGGCGCCCGAGCGGCTTCTTGGCCGGCTGGTCGGCGCTCAGGCCACACCATTTCAGGAGTTCCCTGACCTGGGCGTCGGTGAGGTCCAGGAACATGCCGCGCTTGACCTTGGGCGGCATGGCGATGGGGCCGAAGCGCACCCGGATCAGCCGGCTCACCGTCAGGCCGAGGGCTTCGAACAGGCGGCGGACCTCGCGGTTGCGGCCTTCCTTGATGACCAGCTGGTACCACTGGTTGGCCCCCTCGCCGCCGGCCGAGAAGATGCTCTCGACCTGGGCCAGGCCGTCGTCCAGCTCGACGCCGGCGGTGAGCTGGTCCATCTGCTCCTGGGTCAGCTCGCCGAGGATGCGTACGGCATATTCGCGCTCGACCTCGTAGCGCGGGTGGGAGAGCCGGTTGGCCAGTTCGCCGCTGGTGGTGAACACCAGCAGGCCTTCGGTATTGAAGTCCAGGCGGCCGATGGAGATCCAGCGCTGGCCTTTCAGGCGCGGCAGCTTGGCGAACACGCTCGGGCGGCCCTCGGGGTCGTCGCGGGAGACGATCTCGCCGTCTTCCTTGTGGTAGATCAGGACCTTGGGCAGGGTCTCCTCCCACTCCAGCTTGACCATGCGGCCGCGCACCTTGACCTGGTCGCCGGGCTTGACCCGGTCGCCGACCTTCGCGGGCAGGCCGTTCACCGTCACCGCGCCGGCCTCGATCAGGGCCTCCATGTCGCGCCGGGAGCCGAGCCCGGCGCCGGCCAGCATCTTGTGCAGCTTCTCGCTGTGCGACTCCGCATCGGGGTCGGCCTTCAGCGGCCGCCCGAGGAACGAATATCTGGGCATGTTGTTTTTATCCTATGGCAGTTGAGGGTACGTCCGCGTACCCGTCATTCCCGCACCATGGGCGGGAATCCGGTGCATATATTACTGGGCTCCGGCGACTCCGCCAGCGTCCGCCGCGGCCTCCGGGCCGGGCAGTCCGGCAAGCAGGCTGTCCCGGGCCAGTTCCGGCAGGGGCGGCAGCTCGGCCAGCGCGCGCAGGTTGAGGTCGCCCAGGAACTGCTTGGTGGTGGCGAACAGGGCCGGCCGGCCCGGTACGTCCTTGTGCCCCACCACCTCGATCCAGCCCCGCTCCTCCAGGGTGCGGATGATCTGGCTGTTCACCGCGACGCCGCGTATCTCCTCGATGTCGCCCCGGGTCACCGGCTGGCGATAGGCGATGATGGCCAGGGTTTCCAGGGTGGCGCGCGAATACCTGGGCGGCTTCTCGGGATTCAGGCGCTCGATGTAGGGCTGGAACTCGGGCCGGGTCTGGAAGCGCCAGCCCTCCGCGGTCAGGGTCAGCTCGGCGGCGCGGCCCTGCCAGTCCTGGCGCAGTTCCTCCAGGGCGCGGCGCAGGAAGTCGTTGTGCAACTCGACCTCGAACACCCGCTTCAACTCGTTCAGGCTGAGCGGCACCGTGGCGCTCAGGAGCACGGCTTCGAGCACGCGCTTGATGTCTTCGAGGGTGGTGACGGTCATGGCGAGGCTCAGTCGGTTATGCAGGCACTGGCCCAGATGGGTGCGAACGGCTCGGTCTGGACGATGTCCACCAGGCGTTCGCGGGTCAGCTCCAGCAGGGCCAGGAAGGTTACCACCAGCTCGGGCCGGCCGGCCGGGTCCGGGAACAGGTCGCTGAACAGGGAGCGCCCCTGTTCCTGCAGGTGCTTGAGGATGCGGCTCATATGCTCGCGCACCGAAAGCTCCTGGCGGCCGATGCGATGGCGGGTGTTCATGCGGGCCCGCTTCAGGATGTCGGCCCAGGCCGCCATGAGGTCGTCCGGGCTCACCTGCGGCAGGCGTTTCACGGCCAGGCGGTCCAGATAGACGCTGACCATCTGGAAATCGCGTCCCATCTGCGGCACGGCATCCAGCTTCTGTGCCCCCAGCTTGATCTGCTCGTACTCCAGTAGGCGGCGCACCAGTTCGGCACGGGGGTCGTGCTCGTCGCCCTCCTCCAGGCGTTCCGGCCGCGGCAGCAGCATGCGCGACTTGATCTCGATGAGCATGGCCGCCATGACCAGGTATTCGGCCGCCAGTTCGAGCCGGTGCACGCGCATGGCCTCGATGTACTCGATGTACTGCCGGGTCAGGTCCGCCATCGGGATGTCGAGCACGTTCAGGTTGTTGCGCCGGATCAGCCAGAGCAGCAGGTCGAGCGGTCCCTCGAAGGCTTCGAGGATGACCTCCAGGGCGTCGGGCGGAATGAACAGGTCCTGGGGCAGCTCGTTCCAGGGCTGGCCGAGCACGCGGGCGATCGCCGCCGCCGGCTCGATGACCGGTTCGAGCGCGCCGAGTTCGAGCGGCTCCGTCTCGCTCATGCTTCGAATACGACTTTGGCCACGTCCTTGTAATGGCGGACGAAATGCGCCGTGAGGCCATCCTTGACGTAGTCCGGCAGACGCTCGAAATCGGGCTGGTTGGCCTCCGGCAGGATCAGCTCGTGGATGCCGACCTGCTTGGCGGCGATCACCTTCTCGCGCACGCCGCCGATGGCCAGGACCTGGCCGGTGAGGGTCAGCTCGCCGGTCATGGCCAGGGGCCGGCCGATCTTCTCGTTGCGCGCCAGGGACAGCAGGGCCGTGGCCATGGTGATGCCGGCCGACGGGCCATCCTTGGGCGTCGCGCCTTCGGGAACGTGCAGGTGCACGAAGGCGGCGTCGAAGAACTTCGGGTCGCCCTTGAACGTCTTCAGGTGGCTGGAGACGTAGCTGTAGGCGATCTCGGCGGACTCGCGCATCACCTCGCCCAGCTTGCCGGTCAGCTTGAAGCCGCGGTTCAAGGTGTGCACCTTGGTCGCCTCGATGGTCAGGGTGGCGCCGCCCAGGGCCGTCCAGGCCAGGCCGGTGACCACGCCGATGCCGCTGACCGGCTTCTCGCGCACGTAGGCGGGCTGGTCGAGCAGGCGTTCCAGGTCGGCGGCCGTGACGTGCACCTTGTCGGCCTGCTTGCGGACGATCTGCACGGCGGCCTTGCGCACCACCTTGCCCAGGTTCTGCTCGAGCTGGCGCACGCCGGCTTCGCGGGCGTAGCCGTCGATGATCTTGCGAATGGCGCCGTCCGTGATGTTGGCCTGGCCGCGGCTCAGGCCGGCCTTCTTGAGCTGCTTGGGCCACAGGTGATGCTTGGCGATGGCGAGCTTTTCCTCGGTCAGGTAGCCGGACAGGCGGATGGTCTCCATGCGGTCCAGCAAGGGACCGGGGATGGTGTCGAGCTGGTTGGCCGTGCAGATGAACAGGGTCTTGGAGAGGTCGAAGCGGACGTCCAGGTAGTGGTCGAGGAATTCGTGGTTCTGCTCCGGATCGAGCACCTCCAGCAGCGCCGAGGCCGGGTCGCCCTGGTAGGAGGCGCCGATCTTGTCCACCTCGTCGAGCATGATGACGGGGTTCTCCGACTCGACCTCCTTGATGGCCTGGATGAACTTGCCCGGCATGGCACCGATGTAGGTGCGCCGGTGGCCCTTGATCTCGGCCTCGTCGCGCATGCCGCCCACCGAGAAGCGGTAGAACTTGCGCCCCAGGGCATTGGCCACGGACCGGCCGATGGAGGTCTTGCCCACCCCGGGCGGGCCGACCAGGAGCAGGATGGAACCGGCCACCTCGCCCTTCAGCGCGCCCACGGCAAGGAACTCGACGATGCGCTCCTTGACGTCGTCGAGGCCGTCGTGGTCGTGGTCGAGTATCTTGCGCGCCCGTTCCAGGTTGAGCTTGTCCTTGGTATGCCGGCCCCAGGGCAGGCTGGTCAGCCAGTCCAGATAGTTGCGCGTGACCGTGTATTCCGGCGAGCCGTGCTCCAGGCCGGCGAGCTTGTCCATCTCCTCGCCGATCTTCTTCTCGGCATGGGCCGGCAGCTTGAGCTTCCGGATGCGCTCCTGGTAGAGATCGATGTCGGCGGTGCGGTCGTCCTTGGCGATGCCGAGTTCCTTCTGGATCGCCTTGAGCTGCTCGCGCAGGAAGAACTCGCGCTGCTGCTGGCTCATCTTCTCCTCGACCTTCTCGCGGATCTGGGTCTGCAGCTTGGCAACCTCCAGTTCCTTCTTGATCAGGACCAGGACCTTTTCCATCCGGCGGCGCAGGTTGACCGCCTCCAGCACCTCCTGCAGCTTGGCCTTGGGCGCCGTGGTCAGGCTGGCGGCGAAGTCGGTCAGCAGGGCCGGCTCGTTGGGCGAGAAACGGTTCAGGAAGAACTTCAGTTCTTCCGAATAGAGGGGATTGAGCGGTAGCAACTCCTTGATCGCGTTGATGATCGCCAGCGCGTAGGCCTTGATCTCCTCGTTGTTCTGGTTCTGCCGCGCGGACGGCTCGGGATATTCCACGCGGGCGTAATAAGGCGGCTTGCCGGATATCCACTCGACCACCTTGAAGCGGGTGATGCCCTCGGCGATGAACTGGATCTTGCCGTCGGCGTGCATGGGGTGATGCATGCGCACCAGGGTACCCATCGGGTAGAAGTCGTCGGCCCGGGCGTCGTCGGACTGGTCGCCGTGCACCAGCACGAGGCCGACCAGATGATGCGGCGTCTCGCCGATCTGCTTGATCGATTCCATCCAGGGGCCCTGGTTCATCACCAGCGGCAGGGTCTGGGCCGGGAAGAACGGCTTGTCCGTCATCGGCAGGATGTGGATGGCCGAGGGCAGGGTCTGGGCCGGCAGGCCCGCCAGGGCCTCGGCCCCCTCCTCCGTCGGTTCGAGGATCTCGCCCTCGATGGGATGCTGCTGTTCGGACATGAAAGTGCTTTGTTGTTTGCGTCAGGAAGTTCTATGGCCGGCCGCGGCCATTTCAAGCCTGGCGTCGGCGAATCTCTTCGACCAGGCCCTCGGCGGCATCCTCGACCATGTCCAGGACGCGGGCGAAGCCATCCTGGCCGCCGTAATACGGATCGGGTACCTCCTGGCCGGTGTAGTAGCGGGCGAAGGACAGGAACAGGCGCACCTTATTCTCCATGCCGCGCGGGCAGATGCGCAGCAGGTTGACCAGATTGTCGCGGTCCATGGCCAGGATCAGGTCGAACTTCTGGAAATCGCCCGCCGTCACCTGGCGCCCGACCAGCCCGGACAGGTCATAGCCACGCTCGGCCGCCGCCTCGCTGGCGCGCGGGTCGGGCGCACTGCCGACGTGATAGCCGTGGGTACCGGCGGAGTCGAGGTGGACCCGGTCCGCCATGCCGGCGTCGCGAAGCGTCTTGCGGACGACGCCCTCGGCGGTGGGCGAACGGCAGATGTTGCCCATGCAGACGAATAGAATTCCAAGTTTATTCATATATATCAATGCATTGCATTACATTGTTGCGTTCAACGATTTGCTTCGGAAACAGCTAGCATGCACATAAAAACAACAATTTACCTGTTTGCCGACGGCCGGCGATGATTTTACCCCGGTAGGGCGAGGTTAGCGGCTGCCATCCCTGGATGCCCAGTCGGTTGCCGTCGGGGTCACCGGAGACACCGCGTTCTGGGTCCGAAGAAAACAGGACCGACATGCGGTCGAAAAAACAACGCAATTTGCCCGCGGCCATTAAAAATCGCCCGTGGCCAGTGTACGCTTTCGCCTAAAGGGGGGCGATGACCACGTGGGGGAAGGCTCTTATCGATAAGCAGAGCGGGCATGTGACCGATAGCTTGTCTCTCGTTAACCATGCCGTTGATGTTGCCAGCGTGTTCAGGGAGCTTTGCGAGCTGCGCAGCCTCCACAGAGCACTCGCGCGTGAAGCTGTCCAGCCTTTGACGGACACCCACCTGGACCGGCTGGCGGTCTTTGCGCTTCTGCATGACCTTGGCAAATGCAACCGAGGCTTCCAGGCCAGGATCGACCCGAAGTCCCGCCTCAGGGCCGGACACATCCGAGAAACCGCGGCACTGCTCTATGACGACACTTTGCGCGAGGGTGCGGTCGCAGCCCTGGGCCTCGCGGATATGGCCACCTGGTTCGTCGACCCCGACACCGACATGCTTCACCTGCTCGTTGCCGCGATCTCGCACCATGGCGAACCGGCCTATACGCTCGATCAACTGGATGCCTACGACAGCGAACATGCCCGCAAGCTGTGGCGACCCGATGCCACCTACGACCCATTTGCCGCCTTGGCCGAGCTGGGCCAGGCGGCACGCGAAACGTTTCCGTCAGCCTTCGAAGTTGAAGCCGAACCACTATCGCTGACCGAGCCGCTGGAACATCGGTTCGCCGGCCTGCTCATGCTGGCCGACTGGCTTGGCTCGCATCGGGATGCCTTCTTCCCATTCCACCAGGAGGGAAGCCGCATCCCCTGGGCGAGGCGTCAGGCGAAGAAGGCTCTCGCCGCGGTCGGCCTGGACGTCTCCGGCGCACGCGGACGATTGGAGTCCCTGCCATCCTTCTCCCGGATCTTCGACATCACCGCCGACCCCAAGCCCCTGCAGGTGGCACTCGCAGATGCCGACCTGCCGCCACTGATCATCGCCGAATCCGACACCGGGTCCGGCAAGACCGAAGCCGCCATACTGCACTTCCTGGCCCTGTTCGCGGCCGGTGCCGTGGATGGCCTCTACTTCGCCCTGCCGACACGGGTTGCCGCGCGCGAGTTGTACGGCCGCGTGTTGAAGGCTATGAACAACGTCTTCGGCCCAGACCATCCACCGGTCCTGCTGGCCGTACCCGGCTACGCCCGGATCGACGGCGAGGCCGCCGACCTCCTGCCCGATCCTGCCGCCCTTTGGCACGAAGCCGAGCAGATGCGCCGCGAACGCGCCTGGTCGGCGGAGCGGCCCAAGCGGTACCTGGCCGCTCCGGTGGCCGTAGGCACCATCGACCAAGCGCTGTTGTCGGTCATCCAGGTACCCCACGCCCACCTGCGTGCCGCCTGTCTGGACCGTTCCCTGCTGGTGATCGACGAAGTCCACAGCTCTGACGTGTACATGCGCTATCTCAGCCGGCGATTGCTTGCCCGACATCTGGCGG
>NZ_SJZB01000037.1 GCF_004337445.1 Parasulfuritortus cantonensis
GTATTTGGTGAGCACCGCCGCCGGAATGCCCGACTCCGCGAAGTCGCCGTCGACGTCCAGTCCCGGCGTGATGACGGTGGCCTTGATCGGGTCGAGCAGGTTGAAACCGGGCGCCAGCTTGCCGAAACCGTGCCACTTGTCGCCGGCCTTCAGGGTCCAGGCCTCGCGGGCCTCCAGACCCTCCTCGGAGAGGTCCTTCGGACCCCAGACCTTGAACCACCAGTCGTTGCCCAACTCGCTGCCGACCTTGCGCATGGCGCGCCGGAAGTCGAGCGCCTCGGCGAGCGACTCCTCGACCAGGGCGCGGCCGCCCGGCTCCTCCATCATCGCCGCGGCGACGTCGCAGGACGCAATGATGGCGTACTGCGGGCTGGTGGAGGTGTGCATCAGGAAGGCCTCGTTGAAGATATCCTGGTCCAGCTTGCGGGTCTCCGAGTCCTGGACCAGGATCTGCGAGGCCTGGGACAGGCCGGCCAGCAGCTTGTGGGTGGACTGGGTGGAGAAGACCATGGAGTCCTTGCAGCGCGGCCGCTCGGCGCCGATGGCGTGGTAGTCGCCGTAGAAGTCGTGGAAGGTCGCGTGCGGCAGCCAGGCCTCGTCGAAGTGCAGGGCGTCGATCTTGCCGTCCAGCATGTCCTTGATTTCCTCGACGTTGTACAGGATGCCGTCGTAGGTGGACTGGGTGATGGTGAGCACGCGCGGCTTGGCGCCCTTGTTGGCGAACGGATGGGCGGCGATCTTCCTCTGGATGTTCTGCCACTCGAACTCGGACTTCGGGATCGGCCCGATGATGCCGTAGTGGTTGCGGGTCGGCATCAGGAACACCGGCACGGCGCCGGTCATGATGATCGCGTGCAGGACCGACTTGTGGCAGTTGCGGTCGACCACCACGACGTCGCCGGGGGCGACCACCGAGTGCCAGACGATCTTGTTCGAGGTCGAGGTGCCGTTGGTGACGAAGAACAGGTGGTCGGCGTGGAAGATGCGCGCGGCATTGCGCTCCGAGGCGGCGACCGGGCCGGTGTGGTCGAGCAACTGGCCCAGTTCCTCGACCGCGTTGCAGACGTCGGCGCGCAGCATGTTCTCGCCGAAGAACTGGTGGAACATGCGGCCGACCGGCGACTTCAGGAAGGCGACCCCGCCGGAGTGGCCCGGGCAGTGCCAGGAATAGGAACCGTCGGCGGCGTAGTGGGTCAGGGCGCGGAAGAACGGCGGCGGCAGGGAATCCAGGTAGGCCTTGGCCTCGCGCACGATGTAGCGGGCCATGAACTCGGGCGTATCCTCGAACATGAGCAGGAAGCCGTGCAGTTCGCGCAGGACGTCGTTCGGGATGTTGCGGGTGGTGCGGGTCTCGCCGTACAGGAAGATGGGGATGTCGGCGTTGCGGAAGCGAATCTCCTGCACGAAGGAGCGCAGCTCGGCGATCGTCTGGTCGGCCTTGGCGCCGGCGAACTCCTCGTCGTCCACCGACAGGATGAAGGCGGAGGCGCGCGACTGCTGCTGGGCGAACGACGACAGGTCGCCGTAGGAGGTTACCCCCAGCACTTCCATGCTCTCCTCTTCCAGGGCCTTGGCCAGGGCCCGGATGCCCAGGCCCGAGGCGTTCTCGGAACGGAAGTCCTCGTCGATGATGATGACCGGAAAATGGAAGCGCATGGCCCTGTCCTCGCTGGACGGTTGAGAAGGAAAGCGCGCGATTATACGAACCGCACCGCGCGGCTTTGTTAAATTTTAGGCAAGGTGACGCCGGTCTGGCCCTGGTACTTGCCGCCCCGGTCCCGGTAGGAGGTCTCGCAGACCTCGTCGGACTCGAAGAAGAGCATCTGGGCGACGCCCTCGTTGGCGTAGATGCGGGCCGGCAGCGGAGTGGTGTTGGAAAACTCGAGCGTCACGTGGCCTTCCCACTCGGGTTCCAGGGGCGTCACGTTGACGATGATGCCGCAGCGCGCGTAGGTGCTCTTGCCCAGGCAGACCACCAGCACGTTGCGCGGGATGCGGAAATATTCGACCGTGCGCGCGAGCGCGAACGAGTTGGGCGGGATGATGCAGGAGCTTCCCTGAACCTCGACGAAGGAGTTGGGGTCGAAGTTCTTCGGATCGACGATGGTGGTGTTGATGTCGGTGAACAGCTTGAATTCGCTCGAGCAGCGCACGTCGTAGCCATAGCTGGAGGTGCCGTAGGAGACGATCTTGTGGCCGTCGACCGCCTTCACCTGGCCGGCCTCGAACGGCTCGATCATGCCGTGTTCCTGCGCCATGCGGCGAATCCACTTGTCGGATTTGATGCTCATCTTCAACCTGTCCCGAAAAAACAAAAGGCCGCGCCAGTCGGCGCGGCCGTTATGCTACTACCGGCCAGCGGCGCTTAGGTGTTTTGAATCACGATGCTGGGGAACTTGGCGCTGTGGTCGACGGCCAGGTCGCCGACCTTGACCGCGACGCGGCGGGCGATGGCGCGGTAGATCTCGGCGATGCGCGATTCCGGCTCGGCCACCACCGTCGGCTTGCCGGCATCGGTTTCCTCGCGGATGCGCATGTCCAGGGGCAGGCCGCCGAGGAACTCGGCGCCATAGTCGTCGCACATCTTCTGGCCGCCGCCGGTGCCGAAGATCGGCTCCTCATGGCCGCACTTCGAGCAGATGTGCAGGGACATGTTCTCCACCACGCCGAGGATGGGCACGCCCACCTTCTCGAACATCTTCAGGCCCTTGCGGGCGTCGATCAGGGCGATGTCCTGGGGTGTGGTGACGATCACCGCACCGGTCACCGGGACGCGCTGGGCCAGGGTCAGCTGGATGTCGCCGGTGCCCGGGGGCAGGTCGACCACCAGGTAGTCGAGGTCCTTCCACTTGGTCTGGTTCAGGAGCTGTTCCAGGGCCTGGGTGACCATGGGACCGCGCCAGACCATGGGGGTGTCGACGTCGATCAGGAAGCCGATCGACATGGCCTGCAGGCCGTGGCCGATCATCGGTTCCAGGGACTGGCCGTCCTCGGACACCGGGCGGCCGACGATGCCCAGCATGGTCGGCTGCGAGGGGCCGTAGATGTCGGCATCCAGCATGCCCACCGCGGCACCCTCGGCGGCCAGGGCCAGGGCCAGGTTGACGGCGGTGGTGGACTTGCCGACGCCGCCCTTGCCGGAGGCGACGGCGATGATGTTCTTGACGCCCGGGATCAGCTTCACGCCACGTTGCACGCTGTGGGCGACGATCTTCCAGGACACGTTGGCGGCGACCGACTCGACCCCGGCGACGCTCTTGATCTTGTCCTCGACCAGCGCCTTGATCTGATTCATGACCATCTTGGCCGGATACGGCAACACCACGTCCAGCGTGACCTTGCCGCCATCGACCTTGATGTTCTTGGCCGACTTGGTGGAGATGAAATCCTTCTGGGTATTGGGATCGACCAGCTCTTGCAGAGCGGCCTGGACTTGCTGTTCGGAAACCGACATGGTGAAAACCTCGGATGTGGAATAAAAGGGCCTGCCGGGCAAAATATGGGCACCGGCGGGAAATTCAAGCCAGCGGGCAATAGTTGATTATTTTACTCGATTATGTCGCCGATTGACATAGGCTATCGGGTAAAAACCGTCGCCGGCCGGCCGGCCGTCAGTCGTTCAGTTGGGCGATCTCGGCGAAGCTGTCGGCGACCGGGACGGTGTGGATGGGCATGTCCAACTGGCGCGCGATCTGCGTGGTCGAGAACATGCCGCGCAGGATCTGGCTGCGGTCCGCCTGCCGTTCCACGACGAGGGCGTGCTGGCGTCCCTTGGCCTGCAGGGTGCTGACGACATCGCCCACCTTGGCCTTCTGCAGGTCGTCCATGCAGATCACCTCGAGCTTCTCCCGCGGCGTCATGATGTCCTTGACCAGGACGTCGGCATGCCGGATGCCCTGGGTCTGGATCACCCGCATGGGCCGCTCGCTGGTCAGGTCGCTGGCCGTGATGAGGCCGAGGATCTGCTGCTGGTCGTCGGTGACCAGGAGCAGGCGGACGCCGTGGTGGATCATCTTGGTACGGGCCGCTTCGATGCTTTCGAGAGGCAGAATGGTCTGCGCCGTCACCACGGCGAAGTCGGTCATCACCGCCGTGGCCGATTGCTCCATGGTGACCGCCTCGATCACCTGTTGCCGCGGTTTCACGAAGGTCGCGCCCTTCTGCAGAGGGGCGACGGGCAACATGCGGTAGGTGGTTTCCATGATTTCGTGTCTCCGATCAATAGCGCCCGTTGTGGGCCTTCATTCCGTAGCCGTAGGCGCGCCGCACCTTGGCCGGCTGGTTGTCGACCTGAAGGAAATGCTGCAACTCCTCCAAGGCCAGTCGATAGACCTGCTGCTTGAATTCGACGACAGAAGCGACCGGCGACCAGTAGTCGTTCCAGCGCCAGGCATCGAACTCGGGATGCTCGGTGGCGCGCAGGCAGACATCGATGTCGCGCCCGGTCAGGCGCAGCAGGAACCAGATCTGCTTCTGGCCGCGGTAGTGGCCACGCCATTCCCGGCGCACCCATTCCCGGGGCACGTCGTAACGCAGCCATTCCCGAGTCCGCCCGAGGATGCGAACGTGCTCGGGACGCAGCCCGACCTCCTCGCGAAGCTCGCGGAACATCGCCAATTCGGGGGTCTCACCGTGCTTGATGCCACCCTGGGGAAACTGCCAGGAATCCTGCCTGACCCGCTTGCCCCAGAATACCTCGTTCCTGCCGTTGCACAGGACTATCCCCACGTTCGGCCGGTAACCGTCCTTGTCGATCATGGCCGTGCCTCAATAAATTCTTGAACTGAGACGGATTCTCCCATCCTTCGCGAGGCTTGCAAAGCCGCGCGCGGTTCAGAGCCGGAAGGCCGCGCCGAGCACCGTGTTATAGAGTTTCATGCGCTCGACGAAGACCGGCATCTCGAGCCCGAGACGGGCCTCCAGTTCGCGCGCGCGCCGGTTCAGGGCCGCGAATCCGGTGTCCGGCAGGGGCGGCCGGAAGGCGAACATCTGGATGTTGCCCTTCTTCTCCGCGGGCAGGATCAAGGTATGGTCGGCGAACACCCGGCCGATGCGATCGGCGTAGACGTCGAAGAAACGGTCGGAGCCCCACAGGTTGAAGACCGCGACGCCACTCGGGGCGAGCGCGGCCAGGCAGGCCGCGTAGAAGTCCTCCGAGGCCAGGGCGTCGACGATGCGGTGGGCGTCGTAACCGTCGACCAGGAGGACGTCCAGGCCGTCGGACCGGCCACGCACATAGGCGGCACCGTCGCCGACGCGGACCGTCAGGCGGGCGTCGTCGTCGGGCAGCAGGAAATAGCTGCGCGCCGCCGAAACGACGTCCGGATTGATCTCCAGCGCGGTCAGCCGGGCCTCCGGCAGGCTGCGGTGGATGAACTTGGCGATCGAGGCCCCGCCCAGGCCGACCAGGGCGATCTCGCGCGGCGCGGGATGGAACAGCAGGAAGGCCATCATCGCCCGGGTGTATTCCAGCTCCAGGGCATAGGGGTCCTTGATGCGCATGGCGCTCTGCACGGCCGGACCGCCCAGGTGCAGGTAGCGTATGCCTTTCTTCTCGCTGATCTCGACCGGATCGTGTTCCGGCTTTTGTCTTTGTCTGCCGAACAGGCGCATTAGGTAGAATTCGGGTTTCGATTAACCTTTACAGCCTATCATGCGCACCTCCCGATTTTTCCTCTCCACCAGCAAGGAAGCCCCGGCCGAGGCCGAACTGGTCTCGCACAAACTCATGTTGCGGGCCGGCCTGATCAAGCGCCTGGGCTCGGGCCTGTACACCTGGATGCCGCTCGGCCTGCGCATCCTGCGCAAGGTCGAGGCCGTCGTGCGCGAGGAGATGAACCGGGCCGGCGCCATCGAGCTCTTGATGCCGGCGGTGATTCCGGCGGAGCTGTGGCAGGAGTCCGGGCGCTGGGAGGTGTTCGGGCCGCAGATGCTGAAGATCAAGGACCGCCACCAGCGCGACTTCCTGTTCGGGCCGACCCATGAGGAAGTCATCACCGACCTGGCGCGCAAGGAACTGAAGAGCTACAAGCAGCTGCCGGTGAACTTCTACCAGGTCCAGACCAAGTTCCGCGACGAGATCCGGCCCCGCTTCGGGGTCATGCGGGCGCGCGAATTCCTGATGAAGGATGCCTATTCCTTCCACCTCACCGAAAGCAGCCTGGACGAGACCTACCGGACCATGCACGCGGCCTATTCGCGCATCTTCGAACGCCTGGGCCTGAAGTTCCGCGCCGTGGCCGCCGACACCGGCGCCATCGGCGGTTCCGGCTCGCACGAGTTCCACGTCCTGGCCGACTCCGGCGAGGATGCCATCGCCTTCTGCCCGGACTCCGACTACGCCGCCAACGTCGAGATGGCGGAGGGGCTGGCCCCGAACACGGCGCGCCCGGCGGCGACGGAGACCATGCGCGACGTCGACACGCCCAAGCAGACCACCTGCGAGGACGTCGCCGCCCTGCTCGGCATCCCCTTGCAGAAGACCGTCAAGCTGATCGCCGTCATGGCTGCCGACAAACTGAACGTCCTGCTCATCCGCGGCGACCACAACCTAAACGAGGTCAAGGCCGCCAAGATCGACGGCCTGGCCGATTTCCGCTTCGCCACCGACGAAGAGATCCGCGCCACTTTCAACTGCCCGCCCGGCTTCCTCGGCCCGGTCGGCCTGGACCGTTCGACGATACGCGTCATCGCCGACCGCACGGTGGCCGCCATGGCCGACTTCGTCTGCGGCGCCAACAAGCCGAAATTCCACACGGCCGGCGTCAACTGGGGCCGCGACCTGCCCGAGCCCGACCTGGTCGCGGACATCCGCAACGTCGTCGAGGGCGACCCCAGCCCGGACGGCAAGGGCAGCCTGGGCCTGTGCCGCGGCATCGAAGTCGGCCACATCTTCAAGCTCGGTACCAAGTATTCCGAGGCCCTGGGCGCCACCGTCCTGGACGAGCAGGGCAAGGCCCGCACGGTCATCATGGGCTGCTACGGCATCGGCGTCTCGCGCATCGTCGGCGCCGCCATCGAGCAGGGCAACGACGAGCGCGGCATCGTCTTCCCGCAGGCCATCGCGCCGTTCGAACTGGCCATCGTGCCGCTCGGCTACGGCCGCAACGCGCAGGTCAGGGAGGCCGCCGACGCTCTCTATAATCAGATGGTCGAAGCCGGCGTCGACGTCGTGCTGGACGACCGCGACGAGCGCCCGGGGGTGATGTTCGCCGACATGGAACTGATCGGCGTCGCCCACCGCCTGGTGGTCAGCGAACGCGGCCTCAAGGAAGGCCAACTCGAATACCAGGCCCGTACCGACGCCCAGGCGAGCAAGATCGCCCAGGCCGACGCCGCGGCTTATGTGAAGGAACGCATCGAGGCATGTCGAAGCTGAAGAAGCTGCTCTGGTTGACGCTGTTCTGCACCGCTCCGGCCTGGGCCGGGGCGCAGAAGTACGAACCGTTGTCGGCCAGCGTGCAGGCCAGCTTGTCCAAGGCCATCTCGGACCGGCCGGTCGATTCCCGCTTCCTGGAGTCCGGCGCGGCCCGTTCCTGGATCGCCGAGATGTCGCGCCGGCTGGCGCGCCGGGTACCCGACCCGGAGTTCCGCGACGACCTCCTCGGCACCGTGTATTACGAGGCCAGCCGGGCCGGCCTGGAGCCGGACATGGTCATGGGCCTCATGGAGGTCGAAAGCGGCTTCCGCAAATACGCCGTATCGAGTGCCGGGGCGCGCGGCTTCATGCAGGTGATGCCGTTCTGGATCGACCTGATCGGCGCCCCCGACCACAACCTGTTCAACCTGCGCATCAACCTGCGCTACGGCTGTACCATCCTGCGTCACTACCTGGACATCGAGCGCGGCGACCTGTTCCGCGCCCTGGGCCGCTACAACGGCAGCCTGGGCCAGCCGGAATACCCGAACATGGTGCTGGCGGCCTGGAAGAACCACTGGACATTCGAGCCGGCCAGCAGACAGGCGCTGGCCGGGAACTGACACACCGACAACCTCCGGGCCGCACGCCATGGGTCTGATCGACGACAAATCCATCTTCACCGCAATGAAGCAGAACGGTCCGTTCGCCGTGACGGACGACCTGATGCTGGGCAGCCACATCACGCCACAGACGCGCGCCTGGGCCCGCCTGTTCCGCAACGACCGCCTGCTCGCCACCAAGTACCGCGTCGTCCGGGCGCAGATCTTCGACTTCCTGGACATCGAAGGCTTCGACGAGATTCCCGGCCTGCTGGCCGACCCCGCCGCCCGCGAGCGGCGCAGCGAGCGCGCCTGCGCGCTGCTCGGCAGCCAGTTCGGCATCGTCGGCAACAGCGCCGAGATACGCAGCAACCTGAAGGCCTACGCGCACACCGCGGACGGCGTCATCAGCCTGCTGAGCGGCAAGGTGCTGTCCCGCTACGCCATCCACGTCGAGACCAGCAACGAGATCGAGACCACCCACGACCCGGTCGAACTGCTGCTGCGGGTGTTCGACGGCCGCTTCAGCGTCAAGGCCCGTTTCGAGGCCAAGCGCAAGCTGGTGCTGATGGGGCTGGCCGGATCGATCGACCAGCGCGAGCGGGAAACCGACATCGAGAACAAGTTCAACACCTTCCTGGAATTCCTCAACGGCAACGTCTGGAGCCAGGAACACAAGATCGGCCACCTGGAGAACGCCTACCTGCTCAGCCGCCACGACCCGGACGATTTCCGCTGCCTGGAGGTGAGGGTGGTCGACCCGGCCGAGCGGACGCGCCTGAGCGAACTGCGCGAGGGCGAGAAGCTGACCTTGCTGAAGCGGCGCATCTTCCAGGACGGCGGCCGCAACATCCCGGTCTACGTCAGCGTGCGCAAGAAGGATTCGGCGGCCAAGGTGCTCAAGCTGCTGCGCAAGAACGAGAAGAACCCGGCCGTCGCGGTGGACGACGAACTGGGCCTCATGGCCGTGCTGGACAGGATCGGCGACGTCAAGCGCTTCGTCCGCCACCTGACCCGCGCGGCGATCAAGAGCGGCTCGTTCATGACCCTGGAGGACATCTCGGACACCCTGAGCGGCGGCCAGTACCACGGCAAGAACATCGGCAGCAGCGGCCAGACGCCCATGCTCAAGTTCTTCGCCCGCATGGGCGGCATGCGCGTCGAACTGATCATCCACACCAACCAGTCCTACCTGAACTACCTGTTCCAGCGCGACATCGCCCACGACGAGTACGAGGTGAAGCGCATCTTCGATTCGGGCGTGGCCGAGTTCCTGTTCCCCAACGACATCTACAACCTCGACATGGCGCAGATCCGGCAGACCCTGCTGGAGCAGTTCCGCAGGCGCATCGAGGAGTCCGGCCGCCTGCACGAACACATCGTCTGACGCCGTCCGGGCATGAAAAAGGCCCCGCAAGGGGCCTCCCGAGGGCGGGCCGGCCGGGTTGGCGCCCGCGCCGTACCCGAGCCGCCGACCTACTTCACCGCTTCGTTCAGCTGGTCGAGGATGGCGGGGTTCTCCAGGGTCGAAACGTCCTGGGTGATCTCCTCGCCCTTGGCCAGGGCCCGCAGCAGGCGGCGCATGATCTTGCCGGAACGGGTCTTGGGCAGGTTGTCGCCGAAGCGGATTTCGTCCGGCTTGGCGATCGGGCCGATCTCGTGGCCGACCCAGTCGCGCAGTTGCTTGACGATCTCCTTGGCCTCGTCACCGGTCGGCCGGGCACGCTTCAGGACCACGTAGGCCACCACGGCCTCGCCCTTGACGTCGTGCGGCTTGCCGACCACGGCCGCCTCGGCGACCAGCGGGTGGGCGACCAGGGCCGATTCGATTTCCATGGTGCCGAGACGGTGCCCGGACACGTTCAGGACGTCGTCGATGCGGCCCATGATGGTGAAGTAGCCGGTTTCCGGATCGCGCACCGAGCCGTCGCCGGCCAGGTACAGCTTGCCGCCCAGGTCTTCCGGGAAGTAGGACTTCCGGAACCGGTCGGGGTCGTTCCAGATGGTGCGGATCATGGACGGCCACGGCTTCTTGACCACCAGCAGGCCACCCTTGCCCCATTCCACGTCATGGCCGGTCTCGTCGACGATGGCGGCCATGATGCCGGGCAGCGGCAGGGTGCAGGAACCCGGCACGGTCGGGGTCACGCCCGGCAGCGGGGTGATCATGTGGCCGCCGGTCTCGGTCTGCCACCAGGTATCCGCGATCGGGCAACGGCTGCCGCCGACCGCCTCGTGGAACCACATCCAGGCCTCGGGGTTGATCGGCTCGCCGACGGTGCCGAGCAGACGCAGGCTGGACAGGTCGAACTTGCCGGGGTGCAGTTCCGGATGGGCGCCGGCCAGCTTGATCAGGGAGCGGATCGCGGTCGGGGCGGTGTAGAAGACGCTGACCTTGTGGTCCTGGATCATGCGCCAGAAGCGGCCGGCATCCGGATAGGTGGGCACGCCCTCGAACACCACCTCGGTGGCGCCGCAGGCCAGCGGGCCGTAGGTGACGTAGGTATGGCCGGTGATCCAGCCGATGTCGGCGGTACACCAGTAGACGTCGGTCGGCTTGATGTCGAACGTCCACTTCATGGTGACGATGGAATGCAGCAGGTAGCCGCCGGTGGAATGCTGGACGCCCTTGGGTTTGCCGGTGGAGCCGGAGGTATAGAGGAGGAAGAGCGGATGCTCGGCGTCGACCCACTCGGGCTCGCATTCGAGCGGCTGACCGGCCACCACGTCGTGCCACCAGAGGTCGCGGCCCTCGGCCCACTCGACCGGCCCGCCGGTACGCTTGAAGACGATGACGTTGCGGATGCTGCCGCAGCCGCCCAGGCCGATGGCCTCGTCGACGGCCGGCTTGAGCGGCATGTTGCGGCCACCGCGGCACTGTTCGTCGGCGGTGATCACCAGCACGGCGCCGGCATCCTCGATGCGGTCGCGCAGGGCGTGCGCGGAGAAGCCGCCGAACACCACGGAATGGGTGGCGCCGATGCGGGCGCAGGCCTGCATGGCGATGACGCCCTCGACGGACATGGGCAGGTAGATGACCACGCGGTCACCCTTCTGGACGCCCAGGCTCTTGAGCGCGTTGGCGAACTGGCTGACCCGCGCCAGGAGTTCCTTGTAGGTGACCTTGCTGACCTCGCCGCCGTCGGCCTCGAAGATGATGGCGGTCTTGTCGCCCAGGCCGGCCTCGACGTTCTTGTCCAGGCAGTTGTAGCTGGCGTTCAGCTTGCCGTCCGAGAACCACTTGTAGAACGGCGCGCCGCTCTCGTCCAGGGTGACGGTAAAGGGTTGCTGCCACACCACATTTTCGCGGGCCAGTTCGGCCCAGAAACCTTCATAATCAGCCTCTGCCTTGGCGCACAGCGCTTTGTAGGCCTCCATTCCGGAGATGGCCGCCTGCGCCTTGAATTCCTCCGAAGGCGGGAAGAGACGCGTTTCGTGGAGGACGGACTCGATCGTGGTAGACATCTATAAATCTCCAATAAACTCAGCGAACATCGGTTGCCTCCTCCCCAGGAAGCCCTAGGAACCGCTTCAAGCAGCGAAATTAGGACAAATCCGTATTATTTTCAAATTTCCTGACAAGCCCCTGACAGCTATGACGGCACTCGATCCCCTCACCGCCATCGCCCAGGCCGCGGACTACAGCCGCTACCTGCGCGCCCGTCTGGAAGCCCGGCCCGAACTGGCGGCCTGGCTGGCCGAAGCCTGCCTGGCCCCGTTCGAGCGCCGGACCATGGCCGACTTCCTGGCCGCGGCCCCGGCCGCCGACGAGGATACCCTAAAGCAGCGCCTGCGCGACCTCCGGCAACGGGTCATGGCGGTCATCATCGTGCGCGACCTGGCCGGCCAGGCCGACCTGACCGAGGTCACCCGCACCTGCACCGACCTCGCCGAGGTCGCCTTCGCCGAGGCCTGCGCCTGGCACCACCGGGACCTGGCCGAGATCCACGGCGAGCCGCTCGACGCCCGGGGCCGGCCGCAGAAGCTGATCGTGGTCGGCATGGGCAAGCTGGGCGGACGCGAGCTGAACGTCTCCTCCGACGTCGATCCCATCTTCGTCTACCCCGAAGACGGCGAGACCAGCGGGCCGCGCCGCATCGCCAGCCACGAGTTCTTCGTCCGCCTGGGCCGGCGCCTGATCAACAGCATCGGCGAAACCAACCACCACGGCTTCGTGTTCCGGGTCGACATGCGCCTGCGTCCCTATGGCGACGAAGGCCCCTTGGTGTCCAGCTTCGCGATGCTCGAGAACTACTTCTACACCCAGGCCCGGGAATGGGAACGCTATGCCTGGATCAAGGCCCGGCCGCTCACCGGCGAACGCCTGGACGAACTGGAGGCGCTGCGCCGGCCCTTCGTGTTCCGCAAGTATCTCGACTTCGGCGCCTTCGCGGCCATGCGCGACCTGCACGCCCAGATCCGCCGCGAGGTGGCGCGCAAGGACAAGACCGACAACGTCAAGCTGGGCCCGGGCGGCATCCGCGAGATCGAGTTCATCGCCCAGGTGTTCCAGCTCGTGCGGGGCGGCCAGACGCCCTCCCTGCAGGTGCGCCCGACGCGCGCCATCCTGACCCAGCTGGCCGCCCTGCACCTGCTGCCGGAACGGGTCGCCGGCGAACTCGAAGCCGCCTACATCCTGCTGCGCAACGTCGAGCACCGGCTGCAATACCGGGACGACCAGCAGACCCAGCAGCTGCCCCACGCCCCCGAAGAACGCCTGCGCCTGGCCCGAGCCTTGGGCTATGCCGACTGGGAAGGCTTCGAGGCGCATCTCAACACGGTCCGGCGCAAGGTGGCCGGACAGTTCGAGCAAGTCTTCGGGGCGCCCCAGGAGGACCAGTCCGGGCACCCGCTGTCCGGCCTGCGCCACCTGCCGCCCGAGGCCGCGCGGGCGCACCTGGACGAACTCGGCTACACGGACAGCGCCGCCGCCCTGGATCGGCTCCGGGCCCTGATCGGCGGGAGCCGCTACGCCGGCCTGCCGGCCGTCAACAAGAACGCCCTGGACGGCCTCCTGCCGCCGCTCATCGAGGTCGCGGCCGGCCAGCCCAACCCGGACGACACGCTGGCCCGCATCCTCACCCTGCTGGAAGCCATCGCCCGGCGCGCCCCCTACCTGCTGCTCCTGCAGGAGTACCCGCAGACCCTGACCCAGGTCGCCCGCATCGTCGGCGCCAGCCCCTGGGCCGCCCAGTACCTGACCGGCCAGCCTTACCTGCTCGACGAGCTGCTCGACCCGCGCGCCCTCATGGCGGCGCCGGACTGGGACCTGAAACGGGATGAGCTGCGCGACCGGCTGGCCGCCTATGACGGCGACCTCGAACGCAAGATGGACGTCCTGCGCCACTTCAAGCAGAGCGAGACCTTCCGCCTGCTGGCCCAGGACCTGGCCGGCATGTGGACGCTGGAACACCTGTCCGACCAGCTCGCCGCCCTGGCCGACCTGGTCCTCGCCCAGACCCTGGAACTGGTCTGGGCCGACCTGCCGCGCAAGCACCGCGACCGGCCGGCCTTCGCGGTGATCGCCTACGGCAAGCTGGGCGGCAAGGAGCTGGGCTACGCCTCCGACCTCGACATCGTCTTCCTGTACGACGATCCGCATCCGGATGCGCAGGACCTCTACGCCCGCCTGGGCAAGCGCATGAACACCTGGATGACCACCCTGACGGCGGCCGGCATCCTGTACGAAACCGACCTCCGACTGCGCCCCGACGGCGCCTCCGGCCTCCTGGTCAGCTCGGTCGAGGCGTTCGACGACTACCAGCACCAGCACGCCTGGACCTGGGAGCACCAGGCCCTCACCCGGGCCCGCTACTCCTGCGGCGATGCCGCGGTGGGCACCCGCTTCGCCGCCATCCGCGAGGCCATCCTGTGCCTGCCGCGCGACCCGGCGAAGCTGCGCGCCGACGTGCTCGAGATGCGCCAGAAGATGCACGATGGCCATCCCAATACCGGCCCCCTGTTCGACCTCAAGCACGACAGCGGCGGCGTGGTCGACGTCGAGTTCGCGGTCCAGTACCTGATCCTGGCGCACAGCGCCCGCCACCCCGGGCTCACGGCCAACCGGGGCAACATCGCCCTGCTCGGCGTGGCCGGGGAACTGGGCCTGATCCCGGCCGACATCGCCGCCGCCGCCGCCGACGCCTACCGGGAACTGCGCCGGCGCCAGCACCAGGTCAAGCTCCAGGGCGCCGAGCACGCCCGCCTGCCGGTCGAGGAGGTCGCCGAGGCGACGGCGGCCGTCCGGGCGCTCTGGCGGGCCGTCTTCGGCGTCTAGCCGAGTTGCCGGTGCCGCGCGTTATCGGTCCGCCGTTGCGCTAGAATGTTCGCTTACTTTTCAAACAGCATTTAAGGAGTTCGGCGATGTCCACCATGGCTGACC
>NZ_SJZB01000050.1 GCF_004337445.1 Parasulfuritortus cantonensis
ACCATGGCGGGCGATGATGTCGGCCACCTTGAGCAGGACATCCTGCTTGATCTCATGGTAGCGCACCCAGGCCGTGGTCTTGGTGAAGGTGTAGATGAAGAAGTTGAGCGACGAGTCGGCGAACTGGTCGAAATTGACGATCAGGGTCTGCCCGGTGTCGATCTCCGGGTGCGTCTGCAGCATCTCCTTCACGTCGGCGACGATGGGCGCCACCTTGTCGATGTCCTCGTAGCGCAGGCCGATGGTCTCCTTGATGCGCCGGTTGCTCATGCGCGACGGGTTTTCCACGACGATGGTGGTGAACAGGGCGTTGGGCACGTAGAGCGGATTCTTGTTGAAACGCCGGATGCGGGTGTGGCGCCAGCTGATGTATTCCACCGTGCCCTCGATGTCCTTGTCCGGCGAACGTATCCATTCGCCGACCGAGAACGGCCGGTCCATGTAGATGGTCAAGCCGCCGAAGAAGTTGGCCAGCAGGTCCTTGGCCGCGAAGCCGACCGCGATGCCGCCGATGCCGCCGGCGGCCAGGATGCCGGAGATGCTGATGCCCAGGGTCTGCATGGCGACCAGGACGGCGATCACCAGCACGGTCAGCTTGGCCAGCTTGGCGAGGGCGTCGATGGTGGTGCGGTCGACCTCTTCCCCGGCCGCCAGGCGCAGGCTGACGATGTTGCCGGCGATGTTGCCGGTCAGCAGGACCATGAACCAGGCCAGGCAGCCCACCACGCCGACGTTGCGCAAGGGCGGCACGAAGTCGAATATCGGCGCCCCCAGGTGCTTGCCGAGGATGTCGCTGGCGGCGGCGATGCCGACCAGCCAGACCAGTACGCGCAGCGGCTTGGCGGCGGCCCGGACGACGGCGTCGTCCCAGACGGTCGCGGTCCGGGCGGTGAGGCGCTCGGCGTGGCGCAGCAGGTAGTAGGCGGCGACGTTCACCACCAATACCGCCAGGATGACGATCAGTACCTCGGGCAGCCAGGGCTCGGCGAGGAAGGAGAGTCCGAGTTGTTGGGCCAGTTCTTTCATCAGGTGCTTGCTTCCGGTGAGTCGAACGGCAATTTTACCGGATCGGCCGCCCCACCCCCACCCGGGCGCCGCGCGGGTGTCTTTCGTCATGTCGGCGGCGTAACATTGGCGGGCTGAACCAGACTTGGAGAAACGCATGAGCCATCCCCTCGCCGGCCAACCCGCCCCCGCCGAATCCCTGATCGACACCGCTGCCCTGTTGCGCGCTTACCATGATCTGCCGGACGCCGGCGATCCCGGCCAGCGTGTCGCCTTCGGCACCAGCGGCCACCGGGGCACCGCCCTCAAGAAAAGCTTCAACGAGGCGCACATCCTGGCCATCACCCAGGCGGTGTGCGAGTACCGGGCCGGGCAGGGCATCGGCGGACCGCTGTTCCTGGGCATGGACACCCACGCCCTGTCGGCGCCGGCCCAGGCCACCTGCCTCGCCGTGCTGGCCGGCAACGGCGTCGACACGCGCATGCAGGAAAAGGGCGGCTACACGCCGACGCCGGTGATCTCGCGCGCCATCCTGGACTGGAATGGCGATCCCGCCCGGGCGCGCGCCGACGGCATCGTCATCACCCCCTCGCACAACCCGCCCGCGGACGGCGGCATCAAGTACAACCCCCCGCACGGCGGCCCGGCCGACACCGACGCCACCGGCTGGATCGAACAGCGGGCCAACGCCCTGATGGCGGCGGGCAACGTCGACGTGAAGCAGGCCGATCCGGCCTCGGCGAGCTGCATCCAGGCCGTCGATTTCATGATGCCGTACATTAACGACCTCGAGAACGTCATTGATTTCGAAGCGATACGTTCTGCCAAGCTGCGCATCGGCGTGGATCCGCTCGGGGGCGCGGCGGTGGCCTATTGGCGGCCGCTCGCCGACCAGTACGGTCTCGACGTCGACGTCGTCAACGACAAGGTCGACCCGACTTTCGGCTTCATGACCCTGGACCATGACGGCAAGATTCGCATGGATTGCTCCAGCCCCTATGCCATGGCCAGCCTGGTCGCCCTCAAGGACAAGTACGACATCGCCTGGGGCAACGACGCCGACGTCGACCGCCATGGCATCGTCACCCCGTCGGTGGGCCTGATGAACCCCAACCACTACCTGGCCGTGGCCATCGACTACCTGCTCACGCATCGGCCGCACTGGCCGGCCAGCGCCGCGGTGGGCAAGACCCTGGTCAGCTCGGCCATGATCGACCGCGTGGTGGCCGGACGCGGCCGCACCATGGTCGAGGTGCCGGTCGGTTTCAAGTGGTTCTCGCAGGGCCTCCTGGAGGGGCGCTTCTGCTTCGGCGGCGAGGAGAGTGCCGGGGCCAGTTTCCTGCGCCGCGACGGGACGGTCTGGAGCACCGACAAGGACGGCATCATCCTGGCCCTCCTGGCGGCCGAGATCACCGCGGTCACCGGCAAGGACCCGGGCCATTATTACCTGGCCCTGGCGGAGAAGTACGGCAAGCCGTTCTACGTCCGCATCGACACCCCGGTGAGCCGCGAGGAAAAGGCCGCCTTCAAGCACCTGACCCCGGAACGGGTGACCGCCGCCAGCCTGGCCGGTGACGCCATCACCGCCAAGCTGACGCGCGCGCCCGGCAACGATGCCCCCATCGGCGGCCTCAAGGTGACCACGGCGAACGGCTGGTTCGCCGCCCGGCCGTCCGGTACCGAGGACATCTACAAGATCTACGCGGAGAGCTTCGTCAGCCGCGAACACCTGGATGCGATCGTCGCCGAGGCGCGCAAGATGGTGTCGGACGCCCTGGCGTGACCCAGGATTTCCGCCAGCCGGCGGCAGCCGGGGCCGGAGCCGGTCCCGGCCTGGCGCCCCAGCAACGGGCCGTGCTGACGCTCATGCGGGTGTTCGCGCTACTGTTCGTCCTGGTCGGCGCCTGGTTCTGGCTGATGCCGCCGGCCAGCCTGGTGGCGGACCAGGCCACGCTGCTGGGGGTGGCCCTGATGGTCGCCGGGGCATCCGAGTTTGCCTCGGTCGCCGTGCTCGGGCGGTACTGGCAGCGGAAGAAGAAGTAGCTATTCGGGGCTGGTGCCGCCGCTCAACAGGCGGCGGGCGCCGTTGAAGCGCTTGGACCAGTAGCCGTCGTTCATGTTCGACACCATCACCTGCTTGCTGCGGCTGCTGGCGGCATGGACGAACTGGCCGTCGCCGGCATAGATGCCGACGTGGGAAAAGGGCTTGTGGCGGGTATCGAAGAACACCAGGTCGCCGGGCTTGAGTTCGGTCTTGGCCACCTGTTCGCCGTTCTGGCTCATCGCCTTGGCGTTGTGCGGCAGGTCGATGTCCTCGGTCTGCTTGTAGACGTGGCGCACGAAGCCGCTGCAGTCGACGCCCTTGTTGGGGTCGGTGCCGCCGGCCTTGTAGGGGCTGCCGAGCAGGCCGAGCGCGTAGAGCAGGGGCTGGGCCCTTTCCTTCATGCCGGAGACGAACCCGCTGTCCTCGGCCGGCGCGTATCCGGTCGTCAGGGCGAGGGCGGCCGTCAGGGCGGCAATGGAGATCAGGTGTCGCATGCGGCCGACATTTAGCCAGCTAACGGCGGCCTTGTCTACGATGAAAGTATGGTCAAATGGCGCCGTGCGATGAACGGCGTTTTCCGATGGAGGTTTGGTCATGACGAACGAAGAAGACGAAGTACGGCTGCCGATCCGTGTTGCGGCCAGCGAGGGCGGCGACCTGCGCGCCCGGGTGCGCGATTTGGTACTGCGCGCGATCGTCGACCGCAAGGCCGACCCCAAGGCCTACCGTGCGGTGTTGAAGGATGCCGTGGAGGGGCTCGGCGAGGGCTTCGGGGCCCATGCCGAACATGCCGGCGAATCGCTCAGGAGCGCCGTCGGCGGTCTCGACGAGGCCATGGGCAAGAGCCTGTACGCCCTCCAGACGGCGGTCGAGGAGGCCTGGGACAACGGCCGTCGCTTCGCCGATGCCGACCTGCGCGAGGCCTACGATGCCGTGCGCGGCCTGGAGGACGACCTGGTCGGCACGCTCAAGGACGTCGGCGGCCGCACCAAGGGCGTGGTGAATGACGAGTTCACCCGCCTGGGCGAGCATTTCGGCCGCAACGGCACCGATACCGGCACCCAGATCAAGTCGGTCCTCGACGTGCTCGGACGCGGCCTCGGCGGCGCCGCCAAGGATGCCGGACGCGACCTCAAGGACGATGCCCGCGAGGCGGCCGGCCGGTTGTCGGCGGTGACCTCGGGCATCCTGCGCGGTCTGGCCGACGCCTTGGACGGACGCAAACCCTGACCGTCCGCCGCGCCCCGAACCCGGTCCACCATGCTGCGTGAAACCGTCTCGGTGATGCGGGACCTCCCGCGTCTCCACACCATCGCCTCGGTCCTGATCCATTACGGCTGGGGCGACGTCGTGCGCATGCTGGGCCTGGCCCGCGCCCTGGAACGGGCCGGTAAGCTGTTGCACTGGCATACCTCGGACGAGATCGCCAAGCTCGACCTGCCGGTGCGCATCCGCATGGCCATGACCGACCTCGGGCCGACCTTCGTCAAGCTGGGCCAGATACTCTCGACCCGGGTTGACGTCTTCCCGCCCGGCTGGATCGCCGAGTTCGAGCGCCTGCACAGCCGGGTGCCGCCGGTGCCGTTCGAGAAGCTGCGGCCGACCCTGGAGGCCAAGTACGGGCGGCCGCTCGAGGAGGTGTTCGACGACCTCGAGACGGAGGCCTTCGCCGCCGCCTCGATCGCCCAGGTGCACCGGGCCCGCCTGAAGGACGGCACCGCGGTAATCCTGAAGATCCGGCGTCCGGACATCGTCGCCAAGGTGGAGGCCGACCTGCGCATCATGGCCCACCTGGCCCGCCTGGCCGAGTTCGAGATGCCGGAGTTGCGCCGCTACCGGCCGCAGCAGATCGTCAACCAGCTGCGCCGCTCGCTGATGAACGAGCTCGACCTGGCCAAGGAGGCGCGCAACCTGTCGGTGTTCGCGCGCAACTTCGCCGAGGACGACACCGTCCGGGTGCCCAGGGTCTACTGGGACTATTGCGGCGAGATCATCAACGTCCAGGAAGAGCTGCGCGGCATCCCGGCCGGCGACCTGGCCGCCGCCCGCTCGGCCGGCCTCGACCTCCAGGTCCTCGCCACGCGCGGCGCCGACGCGGTGCTCAAGATGATCCTGGTGCACGGCCATTACCACGCCGATCCGCACCCGGGGAACATCCTGTTCCTGGCCGGCAACCGGGTCGGCATGCTCGACTTCGGCATGGTCGGCCGCCTCACCGAGGTCCGCCGCGCCCAGATCACCGACTTCCTCGGCGCCCTGATCAACAAGGACGAGCAGGCCCTGCTCAACGTCCTCACCATCTGGGCGGGCGATGCCGACGTCGACGAGGACAAGCTGGCCTACGACCTCACCGAGATCATCTTCAGCTACGACGACCTGCCGCTGCGGGAGATTCGCATCGCGCCGCTGCTTTCCGACGTCACCGCGGTGCTGCGCGAGAACAACCTGTCGATCCCGCCCGACCTGACCCTGTTGTTCAAGGCCCTGATCACGCTGGAGGGCTTGGGCCACCAGCTCGACCCCGATTTCCACATGGTTGACCACCTGGAGCCGTTCGTGCTCGAGGTGATCGAGGAACGCTACGCGCCGGCCGTCCTGCTGCGCCGGGTCAAGCGCGGCATCCGCGAGATCGGCGAGGTGATCACCGGCCTGCCCAGGGACATCACCCGGCTGTTGCGCCAGGCCCGGCGCGGCCGCCTGCGCATCGACCTCGACCTGAAGCGCCTGGACCACTTCGGCCAGCAGCTCAACGACGCCGCCAACCGGCTCACCGTGGGGGTCCTGACGGCCTCGCTGGTGATCGGGTCATCGATCATCATGACCGTGCCGCAGGCTCCCTACCTGCTCGGCCTGTTCGGCTTCCTGCTCGCCATGGCCAACGGCATCTGGCTGGTCTACTCGATCTGGCGCTCCGGCAAGCAGTAGCCGCGGCGCGCCGACAAGGCCGGCGGCCGACTGTGTAGAATACGGTTTTCTGTTTCATTACACCTGAACGAACATGAAGCGTCTGGCAGCGGGTCTATGCGCGGCGTGCCTCATGCTGGCGGCGCCGGCGTGGGCGGTGGACATGAGCGGGGTCGATGCCGCCGACAAGGAGCGCATCCGGGCCATCGTCAAGGAGGTGCTGCGCGAGTACGCCGCCAGCCTGGGCGACCGCCAGGCCGATCCGGCGGCCAAGGAAGTCCTGCGCAACATCGTCCGCGACAACCGCAACTTCATGCGCAAGAACGGCCCGGACCACTTCGCCCCCTTCGTCGACGGCCAGCACCCGCGCGCGACGGTGATTACCTGTTCCGATTCGCGCGTCCACATGCAGGCGCTGGACGCCACGCCGGACGGCGACCTGTTCGTGATCCGCAACATCGGCAACCAGATCGCCACCGCCGAGGGCTCGGTGGAATACGGCGTCCACCATCTGCACACGCCGCTGCTGCTCATCGTCGGCCATTCCGCCTGCGGCGCCATCAAGGCCGCGGCGGGCGACTATGGCCAGGAATCCGGGCCGATCCGCAACGAACTCGACACCATCCAGATCCCCAAGGGCGACCCCGGCATGAGCAGCATCGCGCTGAACGTCAACAACCAGGTCCGGCGCGCCATGGCGAAATGGGAAGAGGAGGTCATCGTCGGCAAGCTGACCGTGGTCGGCGCCGTCTACGACTTCCGCAACGACCTCAAACGCGGCCAGGGCAAGCTGGTCATCATCAACGTCAACGGCGAGACCGATCCGGCCAAGATCGCCGCCCTCGACCTCGTGCAGGGGCTGGACGGCCCCGACGGCAAGGCCCGCAAGCCGGCAACCCATCACTGAACTGGAACGACGATCATCATGGAACGCATACACAACTTCAGCGCCGGCCCGGCCGTGTTGCCGAGGGCGGTGCTGGAGCAGGCCAGCGACGAACTGATGAACTGGCACGGCTGCGGCATGTCGGTCATGGAGATGAGCCACCGCGGCAAGGAGTTCACCAGCATCCTGGAGGCCGCCGAGGCCGACCTGCGCGACCTGATGCAGGTGCCCGCCAACTACAAGGTACTGTTCCTGCAGGGCGGCGCCACGCTGCAGTTCGCCCAGATCCCCTCAACCTGATGGCCGGCCGCTCTGCCGACTACCTGGTCACCGGCGACTGGTCCAAGAAGGCCTACAAGGAGGCGCAGCGCTACGGCCGCGCCCGCCTGGTCGCCTCGACCGAGGCCGAGGGCTTCACGCGCTTCCCGGCCGTCGCCGAGATGGACCTCGATCCCGACGCCGCCTACCTGCACGTGTGTACCAACGAAACCATCCGCGGCGTCGAGACCTTCGACGAGGCGGCGCTGCCGACGGCCGTGCCCCTGGTCGCCGACATGAGCTCGCACATCCTGTCCCGGCCCATGGACGTGAGCCGCTACGGCCTGATCTACGCCGGCGCCCAGAAGAACATCGGCCCGGCCGGCGTCTGCCTGGTCATCGTGCGCGAGGACTTGCTCGGCAAGGCTTCGGAGCACACGCCGACCCTGCTCGACTACGCCGTCCAGGCCGCCAACGGTTCCATGCTCAACACCCCGCCCACCTTCGCCATCTACATGGCCGGGCTGGTCTTCAAGTGGCTGCTCGGCAAGGGCGGCCTGGCCGCCATGGCGGCACTCAACGCCGAGAAGGCGCAGCGCCTGTACGACGCGGTCGACGGCAGCGGCGGCTTCTACCGCAACCCGGTCGCGCCGGCCAACCGTTCGCGCATGAACGTGCCCTTCACCCTGGCCGACGGTGGGCTCGACGAGGCCTTCATCGCCGAGGCGAAGACGCGCGGCATCGTCCAGATCAAGGGCCACAAGACCGTCGGCGGCATGCGTGCCTCCATCTACAACGCCATGCCGCTCGACGGCGTCCAGGCCTTGGTCGAGTTCATGGCCGACTTCCAGAAGATGCACGGATGAACGAGGAACTCGCCAAGCTGCGCGAACAGATCGACGCGCTCGACGAGCGCGTCCTGGTCCTGCTCAACGAGCGTGCCCGCCTGGCCCAGGCGGTCGGTCACCTCAAGCTCAGCAACGGCGAGGAGGGCGGTCCCATCTACCGGCCCGAACGCGAGGCCCAGGTGGTGCGCCGGCTCCAGGCCGCCAATGCCGGGCCCTTGCCGGGCGAGGCGATCGAGCGCCTGTTCAAGGAAGTGATGTCGGCTTGCCGGGCGCTCGAACAGCCGCTCACCGTGGCCTATCTCGGCCCGGCCGGGACGTTCTCCGAAGAGGCGGCGGTCAAGCAGTTCGGCCAGAGCACGCACGGTTTGCCGGTGGCCAGCTTCGACGAGGTGTTCAAGACGGTCGAGGCGGACCTGGCGGAATTCGGCGTGGTGCCGGTCGAGAACACCACCGAGGGCGCCATCGGCCGTACCCTCGACCTGCTCCTGGCGACGCCGCTGACCGTGTGCGGCGAGGTCGCCGTGCGCGTGCGCCAGAATCTCCTGCGCAAGGTCGGCGGCCTCGCCGGCATCCGGGTCGTCTACTCGCACGCCCAGTCGCTCGGCCAGTGCGCCGGCTGGCTGAATGCCTACCTGCCGCAGGCCGAGCGCGTCGCCGTGGCGAGCAACGCCGAGGCGGCGCGCCTGGCCGCCGAATCGGAGGACGCCGCCGCCATCGCCGGCGAACGGGCCGCCGAGGTCTACGGCCTGGCCATCGCCGCCCCGGGCATCGAGGACGTGGCCGGCAACACCACCCGTTTCCTGGTCCTCGGCAAGGACGCCGCACCGCCGTCGGGCAAGGACAAGACCTCGCTGGCGGTGTACGTGCGCAACAAGCCGGGCGCCCTCCTGGAACTGATCGAGCCGTTCGCGCGCCTGGGCGTCGGCCTGTGCAAGCTGGAATCCCGGCCGGCCAAGAGCGGCAACTGGGAGTACGTATTCTTCATCGACCTGGAAGGCCACCGCGAGGAGCCCCTGGTCGCCGAGGCCATCCAGGAGGCCGCCCGCCACGCCCTGTCCGTCAAGGTACTCGGTTCCTATCCCACCGCGCTGTAAATGAATCTGACCGAACTCTCTCCCGCCTACATCCGGGCCATCGCCCCCTATCAACCCGGCAAGCCGATCTCCGAACTGGCCCGCGAAATGGGCCTGGTGGAGGCCGACATCGTCAAGCTGGCCTCGAACGAAAACCCGCTCGGCGTCTCGCCCAAGGCGCGTGCCGCCATCCAGGCCGGCATCGACGACCTGGCCCTGTACCCGGACGGCAACGGTTTCGCGCTCAAGACCGCGCTGGCCGGCAGGCTCGGCATCGGCCTCGACCAGATCGTGCTCGGCGGCGGCTCCAACGACCTGCTCGAGATGGTCGCGCGGGCCTTCCTGGCGCCGGGCACCTCGGCGGTCTATTCCCGCCACGCCTTCGCGGTCTATGCCCTGGCCACCCAGGCGGCCGGGGCGATCGGCTTCGAGGCCCCGGCCAAGGATTACGGCCACGACCTGGACGCCATGCTGGCGCGCGTTCAGCGCCATACCCGGGTGGTCTGGATCGCCAACCCGAACAATCCCTCAGGCACCCTGCTCGACAACGATGCGCTGCACCGGGCCCTGGCGGCGTTCGCGGCGACCGGTGCCGTGGTGGTGCTGGACGAGGCCTACGTCGAGTTCATGGACCCGGAACGGCGCGCGCCCTCCATCGCCTGGTTGCGTGAATTCCCCAACCTGATCGTCGTACGCACCTTTTCCAAGGCCTACGGCCTGGCCGGCCTGCGGGTCGGCTACGCGGCCTGCAGCCGGGAACTCGCCGACCTCCTCAACCGGGTGCGCCAGCCCTTCAACGTCAACAGCCTGGCCCTGGCCGCGGCCGAGGCCGCCCTGGCCGACGACGAATTCCTGGCCGAGGCCAAGCGCGTGAACGACGCCGGCATGGCCCAGCTCACCGCGGGCTTCCGCCGGCTCGGCCTGGACTGGATCGCCTCGGCGGGCAACTTCGTCGCCGTGCGCGTGGTCAAGGAAGGGGATGCCGGGGCGATCTTCCAGGCCCTGCTGCGCAAGGGCATCATCGTCCGCCCGGTCGGCGCCTACGCCATGCCGGAGTACCTGCGCGTCAGCATCGGCCTGCCCGAGCAGAACGAGCGTTTCCTGGCCGCCCTGCGGGAAATCCTGGCCCTATGATCGGCCGCCTCGCCGTACTCGGGGTCGGCCTGATCGGCGGCTCCCTGGCCGCCGCCGCCAAGCGGGCCGGCGTCGTGCGCCAGGTGGTCGGCTACGGACGCAGCCGGGACAACCTGGCCGAGGCCCTCGCACTCGGCCTGATCGACGAGGTCGCCGACAGCCCGGAGGCCGCCGTGACGGGTGCCGACCTGGTCCTGCTCGCCCTGCCGGTGGGCGCCATGGCGGCCGTGTTCGGACGCATCGCGCCCCACCTCGGGCCCGATACCCTGGTCACCGACGCCGGCAGCACCAAGCAGGACGTCATCGCCGCCGCGCGCGCCGGCCTGGGTGCCGGGGCGGCCCGTTTCGTGCCCGGCCACCCCATCGCCGGGGCGGAGAAGAGCGGTGCGGCGGCGGCCCGGGCCGACCTCTACGTCGGCCGCAACGTCATCCTGACCCCGCTGCGCGAGAATGCGGCGACGGCGGTCACCACGGTCGCCGAACTGTGGCGCGCCTGCGGCGCCCGGGTCGGCGAAATGGGCGCCGCCGAGCACGACCGCATCTTCGCCGCGGTCAGCCACCTGCCGCATCTGGCCGCCTTCGCCCTGGTCGACGAACTGGCCGGGCGGCCGGAAGCGGAACTGTATTTCCGCCACGCCGGCAGCGGCTTCCGCGACTTCACCCGGATCGCCGGGAGTTCGCCGGTCATGTGGCGCGACATCGCCCTGGCCAACCGCCAGGCCCTGGTGGCCGAACTGGACGCCTACCTGTCCCGCCTGTCGGCCTATCGCGACGCCCTCGGCGCCGGCGACACCGACACCCTCATGCAATCCTTCACCCGCGCGAGCGCGGCCCGCAGCCGCTGGCAGCCCGGCGGGGAAAACATCGAGAACGACGAATGAGCGCTGAATACATCGACCTGCCCGCCGCCAAGGGCGCGCGCGGCAGCGTCCGCCTGCCCGGCTCCAAGAGCATCTCCAACCGTGTCCTCCTGCTCGCGGCCCTGGCCGAGGGGACGACCGAGGTGAAGGCGTTGCTCGATTCCGACGACACCCGGGTCATGCTCGAGGCGCTGAAGCAGCTGGGCGTCGGCTGGAGCCGCCGCGAAGGCAGCGACGACTACCGGGTCGCGGGCATCGGCGGCGTCTTCCCGGTCAAACAGGCCGAGTTGTTCCTGGGCAATGCCGGAACCGCCTTCCGTTCGCTCTCGGCGGCCTGCGCCCTGGCCGGCGGCGACTACGTCCTCAAGGGCGTCCCGCGCATGCACGAGCGGCCGATCGGCGATCTGGTCGATGCCGTCCGGCAACTGGGCGCCCAGGTCGAATACCTGGGCAACGCGGGCTTTCCGCCCCTGAAGATGGCTCCGGCCGTGCTCGAGGAGGTGGCCGAGGTCACCGTCAAGGGCAGCGTCTCCAGCCAGTACCTGACCGGCATCCTGCTCGCGGCACCCTTGCTGGGCCGGGAGGTGACCGTCAAGGTGGACGGCGAGCTGATCTCCAAGCCTTACGTCGAGATCACCCTGAACCTGATGAAGCGTTTCGGCGTCACCGTGCAGAAGAACGGCTGGGAGAGCTTCGTGGTCCCGGCCGTCAAGTACAAGAGTCCCGGCAGCGTCGAGGTCGAGGGCGACGCTTCCTCGGCCTCCTATTTCCTGGCCGCCGGCGCCATCGGCCACGGCCAGACCCGGGTCGAGGGTGTCGGGCGCAACAGCATCCAGGGCGACGTCCGCTTCGCCGAGGCCCTGGCGCGCATGGGCGCCGAGATCGACTTCGGCGCCAACTGGATCCAGTGCCGCCTGGGCTGCGCCGACAAGCTCCACGCCATCGACCTGGACTGCAACCACATCCCCGATGCCGCCATGACCCTGGCTATCCTGGCCCTGTTCGCCGACGGCACCACGACGCTGAGGAACATCGCCTCCTGGCGGGTCAAGGAGACCGACCGCATCGCCGCGATGGCCACCGAGCTGCGCAAAGTCGGCGCCACGGTGGAGGAGGGCGCCGACTACATCAAGGTGACTCCGCCCGCCAAGCTGGTGGCGAACGCCGTCATCGACACCTACGACGACCACCGCATGGCCATGTGCTTCTCCCTGGTCAGCCTGGGCGGCGTGGCGATCCGGATCAACGACCCGGGCTGCACGGCGAAGACCTTCCCGACCTATTGGGACGTGTTCAAGGGCATCGCCCAATGAGCGACGTCCCGGTCATCGCCATCGACGGCCCGTCCGCCTCCGGCAAGGGCACCGTGGCGGCCCTGGTGGCCAAGGAACTGGGCTTCCATTACCTGGACAGCGGCGCCATCTACCGGGTCACCGCCTATGCCGCCCTGGACCGCGGCGTCGCGCTGGACGACGAGGTCGGCCTGGCGGCGATGGCGCGTACCCTGAACCTGCACTTCGACGGCATCGAGGTCTACCTGGACGGCCGCCCGGTGGGCGACGCCATCCGCACCGAGGAGGCCGGCCGCGCCGCCTCCAGGATCGCCGCCCTGCCGGCCCTGCGGGCCGCCCTGCTGGACTTGCAGCGGGGCTTCCGCCAGCTGCCCGGCCTGGTCACCGACGGCCGCGACATGGGCTCGGTCGTGTTTCCCGATGCGTCGGTCAAGGTATTCCTCACCGCGACGCCGGAGGAACGCGCCAACAGGCGCTATAAGCAGTTGATCGACAAAGGATTTGATGCTAACCTCGCCGCCCTTGTGCAGGACCTGCGGGAACGCGACGCGCGCGACGCCAACCGGGCTTCCGCTCCCCTGCGCCAGGAAGCCGACGCCCATCTGCTGGAAACCACGGCCCTGACCATCGCCCAGGCGGTGGCCAAGGTGCTGGAATGGTACCGCCGGGCCCAGGCCCGTTGACCGACCCGCAAGGGTTTTTTAACCAACCCCCCGTGGCAACACGGAAACAATCAGGTTTTTATTCAATGTCCACTGCAACCACAACCCCCCCCTTCCAGATGGAATCCTTTGCCGCCCTCTTCGAGGAGAGCATTGCCAAGCAGGAAATGCGCTCCGGCGAGGTCATCACCGCCGAAGTCGTGGCAATCGACAATAACTTCGTCACCGTCAACGCCGGCCTCAAGTCCGAGAGCCTGATTCCCACCGAGGAATTCAAGAACGACCGTGGCGAACTCGACGTCAACGTCGGGGATTTCGTGCAGGTGGCCATTGAATCGCTGGAAGACGGCTTCGGCTCCACCAAGCTGTCCCGCGACCGCGCCAAGCGCCTGGCCGCCTGGCTGGACCTGGAAGCCGCCATGGAAGAGGGCCGCGTCGTCAAGGGCGTGATCAACGGCAAGGTCAAGGGTGGCCTGACCGTCATGTGCAACGGCATCCGCGCCTTCCTGCCCGGTTCCCTGGTCGACATCCGTCCGGTCAAGGACACCTCCCCGTACGAGGGCAAGGAAGCCGACTTCAAGGTCATCAAGCTGGACCGCAAGCGCAACAACGTCGTGGTGTCCCGCAAGGCCGTCCTGGAACAGAGCATGGGCGCCGAGCGCGAGGCCCTGCTGGCCAACCTGAAGGAAGGCGCCACCGTCAAGGGTATCGTCAAGAACATCACCGAGTACGGCGCCTTCGTCGACCTCGGCGGCATCGACGGCCTGCTCCACATCACCGACCTGGCCTGGCGCCGCGTCAAGCACCCGACCGAAGTGGTCAACGTCGGTGACGAAGTCACCGCCATGGTGCTCAAGTTCGACCAGGAAAAGAACCGCGTCTCCCTGGGTCTCAAGCAGCTGGGCGAAGATCCGTGGATCGGCCTGGCCCGCCGCTACCCCACCGGCACCCGCATGTTCGGCAAGGTGGCCAACCTGACCGACTACGGCGCCTTCGTCGAGATCGAACCGGGCATCGAAGGCCTGGTGCACGTCTCCGAAATGGACTGGACCAACAAGAACGTCAACCCCTCCAAGGTCGTCTCCCTGGGCGACGAGGTCGAGGTCATGGTCCTGGAAATCGACGAGGATCGTCGCCGCATCTCCCTGGGCATGAAGCAGTGCAAGGCCAACCCGTGGGAAGAGTTCTCCATGAACTTCAAGAAGGGCGACAAGGTGGCCGGCCAGATCAAGTCGATCACCGACTTCGGCGTCTTCATCGGCCTGCCCGGCGGCATCGACGGCCTGGTCCACCTGTCCGACCTGTCCTGGTCCCTGCCCGGCGAAGAGGCCCTGCGCAACTTCAAGAAGGGCGAGGAAGTCGAGGCCGTGGTCCTGGCCATCGACACCGACAAGGAGCGCATCTCCCTGGGCATCAAGCAACTGGAAGGCGATCCGTTCAACTCCTACATCGCCAGCCATGACAAGGGCACCGTCGTCACCGGTACCGTCAAGTCGCTGGACGCCAAGGGTGCCGTGATCGACTTGAGTGGCGAGATGGACGGCTACCTGCGCGCCTCGGAAGTCTCGCGCGACCGCGTCGAGGACATCCGCACGCACCTGAAGGAAGGCGATACGGTCGAAGCCATGATCGTCAACGTCGACCGCAAGAACCGCCAGATCAACCTGTCGATCAAGCAGAAGGAAGCGGCCGAGCAGGCCGACGCCATGAAGAATCTGTCCGGTGGCCATTCCGCCGGCACGACGAACCTTGGCGCCCTGCTGAAGGCCAAGCTGGATGGCCAGAACTCCGAGAACTGATTTGTCCGGAGAAAATCTGGCCATGACCAAGTCGGAGTTGATCAACCGGCTGGCTGAGCGCAACCAACATCTGGGTGCCGCGGATGCCGAGCTGGCGGTCAAGACCATTCTTGACGCCATGATGCAGAGCCTGGTCGAGGGCAAGCGGATCGAGATTCGCGGTTTCGGTAGCTTCAGCCTGAACTACCGGCCGCCGCGGGTGGGCCGCAACCCCAAGACCGGCGAGAAGGTGACCGTGGCGGGTAAGTACGTCCCGCACTTCAAGGCCGGTAAGGAACTGCGCGACCGGGTGGATTACAAAGACTGATCCAACCCGCACGCGCCGATAGGCGGCATCGGGCAACCGGTGCCGCCTATTTTTTTCGTCCGCCGGGGCCCGGGCCGGGACAACATGTGCCTTGTGAAGAAGCGAGGCCGGCTCTTACAATTCGCCCTTGCCTTGGAGAGGTCACCGTGCGTCTACTTTCGCTGGCCATCAAGCTCGTCCTGTTCCTGTTGCTGTTGAGCTTCGCGCTCAAGAACGGCGAGATGGTGTCAGTCCACTACCTGCTCGGCCTGGAATGGCAGGCGCCACTGTCCCTGGTGCTGTTCCTGGTCTTCACCGCCGGCGTCCTGATCGGCCTGTTCGGCTGCTCCAGGCAGATGCTCAACAACCGGCGCGAACTGGTCCGCCTGCGCAAGGCCGCTAAACAGAGTCCCCCCTGATGGAATTCGAAACCTGGCAACTGCTGGTATTGCCGTTCTTCTTCGCCCTCGGCTGGCTGGCCGCGCGGATCGACATCCGCCAGGTGGTGAAGGAGTCGCGCAGCATCCCGACCTCCTATTTCCGCGGCCTCAACTATCTGCTCAGCGAGCAGCCGGACCGCGCCATCGAGGCCTTCCTGGAGGTCGCCCGCCTCGACCCCGACACCCTCGAACTGCACTTCGCCCTGGGCGCGCTGTTCCGCCGGCGCGGCGAGCTGGACCGGGCCATCCGCATCCACCAGAACCTGGTCGATCGCAGCGACCTCAAGCAGGACCAGCGCCTCAAGGCGCTGTACGAGCTGGGCCAGGATTTCCTCAAGGCCGGCCTGCTCGACCGTGCCGAGGACATCTTCAAGAAGCTGGAGACCGGCGTCCACGTCCTCGACGCCCTGCGCCACCAACTCGAGATCTACGTCCTCGAGAAGGATTGGGAGGCCGCCATCGCCGTGGCGCAGCGCCTGGAGAAGCTGGGCAGCCCGTCGCAACATGCCGACACCTCCCATTACCATTGCGAGCTGGCGCTCAACGCCATGCTGCGCAAGGACGTCGACGCGGCGCGCGCGCACCTGGGCGAGGCCCTGGCGATCAACCGCAAGGCGGTACGCGCCAGCCAGCTGCTCGGCGACCTCGCCGCCCAGGCCGGCGACGACGCCGGGGCGATCGAACACTGGCGCCACATCGAGCAGCAGAACACGGCCTACCTGCCGGTCGTCGCCGAGCGCCTGCTCAAGGCCTACCAGCGCCTGGGGCGCCTCGACGACGGCATCGAGCTGATCAAGGGCTACCTGGGCCGGCAGCCGAGCGCCGACCTCTTCCACATCCTGTTCAACACCGTCGCCGAACACCGCGGCTGGGCCGAAGCCGAGGCGCTTGCGGCCGAGACGCTCAAGCAGCTGCCGAGCCTGCGCGTGCTGGACGACTACCTGCAGGCGCGCACCAGCGGCACCGGCAACGACCTGGAGATTCGCATGGCCCAGGACCTGGTGCATCGCCAGGTCAGCCGGGTCGCCTACTACCAGTGCGGCCATTGCGGCTTCAAGGCACGCCAGTTCTTCTGGCAGTGTCCGGCCTGCGCGACCTGGGAAGGCATCCCGCCGGAGAGGAAGGAAAATGAGTAACGGCCAACCCGCCGCCGATCCCCGCGTCATCGTCGCGCTCGACTTCCCGGCCGCCGAGCCGGCCCTGGCCCTGGTCGCACGCCTGACGCCGGCCGAATGCAAGCTCAAGGTCGGCAAGGAGCTGTTCGTGCGCGCCGGGCCGGCGCTGCTCGAGAAACTGGCGGCGGCCGGCTTCCAGGTCTTCCTCGACCTCAAGTTCCACGACATCCCCAATACCGTCGCCCAGGCCTGCGCGGCGGCGGCCGACCTCGGCGTCTGGATGGTCAACGTGCACGCCTCGGGCGGTCTCAAGATGATGCAGGCGGCGCGCGAGGCGGTCGCGCGTGCCGCGCAGCCGCCCAAGCTGATCGCCGTCACCGTGCTGACCAGCATGGCCGCGGAAGACCTGCGCCAGATCGGCCTCGACGTCGAACCGGCCGTCCAGGTCGAACGCCTGGCCCGGCTGACCCGGCAGGCGGGCCTCGACGGCGTCGTCTGCTCGGCCCAGGAGGCCGGCCTGCTGCGCGGCGCCATCGGCCCCGATTTCCTGCTCGTGACGCCGGGCATCCGCCCGGCCGGCAGCGCCACCGGCGACCAGAGCCGCATCCTCACCCCGGCCAAGGCCATCGCCGCCGGCGCCGATTACCTGGTGGTCGGGCGTCCGATCACCCAGGCCGCGGATCCGCTCGCGGCCCTGCACAGCATCAACGACGAAATCATCTCGCATAAGGGAATCCAAGCATGAAGATCGCCATCGCCGGTACCGGCTACGTCGGCCTGTCCAACGCCATCCTGTTCGCCCAGCACCACGAGGTGGTGGCGCTCGACATCGTCCCCGAGAAGGTGGAGATGCTGAACCGCAAGCAGTCGCCCATCGTCGACGCCGAGATCGAGGACTATCTGGCCCACAAGGCCCTCAACTTCCGCGCCACCCTGGACAAGCGGGCCGCCTACGAGGGGGCCGAGTTCGTGATCGTCGCGACGCCGACCGACTACGATCCGGAGACCAACTACTTCAACACCCGCACCGTGGAAGCGGTGATCCAGGACGTCATGGCGATCAACCCGCAGGCGGTCATGGTGATCAAGTCCACCGTGCCGGTCGGCTACACCGCCAAGGTCAAGGCCCAGTTCAACTGCGCCAACCTCATCTTCTCGCCCGAGTTCCTGCGCGAGGGCAAGGCCCTGTACGACAACCTGTATCCGTCGCGCATCGTCATCGGCGAGCGCAGCCAGCGCGCCGAGGTGCTGGCCGGCCTGTTCCGGGAAGGCGCCGCCAAGGCGGACGTCCCGGTGCTGTTCACCGATTCCACCGAGGCCGAGGCGATCAAGCTGTTCTCCAACACCTTCCTGGCCATGCGGGTCGCCTATTTCAACGAGCTGGACACCTACGCCGCCACCCACGGCCTCGACACCAAGCAGATCATCGACGGCGTCTGCCTGGACCCGCGCATCGGCAGCCACTACAACAAC
>NZ_SJZB01000044.1 GCF_004337445.1 Parasulfuritortus cantonensis
GCACCTCATGCAGAGATGTTTCGCTGAGTATTACCGGGTCCTTAAGCCGGGCAGATGGATGACAGTGGTGTTCTCCAATAGCCGAGCGGCTGTTTGGAATGCCATACAAGTGGCGTTGCAACAGGTGGGATTCGTAGTGGCCGAGGTCACCACGCTCGATAAGGTGAACTTGAGTTTTCAGCAGGTCGTTTCGCCTAACGCTGTTAAGCAAGATTTGATTATTTCCGCATACAAGCCTAACGGCGGACTGGAGGAACGTTTCAATCGGACTGGAGCGACGGTGGATTCTGCGTGGGACTTCGTGCAGACGCACTTGAAACAGTTGCCTGCCGTGAAAGTCACGTCCGGCTACCCGCAGGAGCTTTTGAATATCGTCGAGCGTGACCCTCGTCGCATCTACGATCGCATGGCGTCCTGGTTCATTCGGCACGGCACGATGGTGCCAATCTCAACGCCGGAGTTTCTGGCTGAACTGCCGGTTCGCTTCCGCGAGATGGATGGCATGGTGTTCCTGCCCGACCAACTCGTCGAGTACGAAAAGGCAAGGTCGCGTATCCCGCAGGTGAAGCAGGCAGAGTTGTTCGTTTCCGATGAGCGCAGTGCCATCGACTGGCTGACCAACTTCCTGCTCAAGCGCCCATCCACTCGGTCAGAGATTCACCCCGAGTACATCCCGCAGATCGGTTCGGCCAAGCGCAAGGGCGAGATCATTCCGGAGCTGGACGATCTCCTTGAAGACAACTTCCTGCGATATGACGGCGACGGTGACGTTCCAAATCAGATTTCCAACTATTTATCCAAGAACTTTCATGACTGTCGCGGGCTCGATAAAAGTCATCCAGTGATGAGATCCAGAGCCAAGGACCGCTGGTATGTGCCTGACCCGAACAAGGCACAGGACTTGGAGAAGAAGCGCGAGAAGGCACTGCTGAAAGAGTTTGAGACCTACAAGGCCTTCACCGGACGCAAGATCAAAGAGTCGCGCCTTGAGGTACTGCGTGCCGGTTTCCGCGCTGCGTGGGCAGCCAAGGACTATCAAACCATCATCGGCATTGCCAACAAGCTGCCAGAGGAAACGCTGCAGGAAGACGAGAAGCTGCTGACGCTCTTTGACCTCGCGCTGACCAGAACGGAGGACGGACTATGAGCAAAATCACGCACATCAAGCTGGATAACTTCACGTCCTTTGCCGGATTGGATCAGGCGTTTTCGCAAGGAGTCAACGTCATCATCGGTGCAAATGGCACTGGCAAAACGCACTTGCTGAAAGTGCTGTATGCGGCATGCGCAGTGACCGTGGGCGAAGACAAGGATAAGGGCTTTGCACTCAAGCTGCGCAGTGTTTTCAACCCGCATGAGGGTCGCATGGGCCGTTTGGCACGTCGGCAATCAACCAGCGTCAAAACCAAAGCCGTGGTCACCCGCGAAGGAGGCGTAAAGCTGGCGGCAGAGTTTTCTAATCACACCAACAAACCTGAGGATGTGAAGGTCACTGGCGAGGCATCCTGGAAAAAAGAAGAGCTGGCCAGCGCCTATATCCCGGTCAAGGAAATGCTGGCCCACGCGCCAGGCTTCCTGGCCACGGCAGCCAAGCGGGAAATTGCCTTTGAAGAAGTCTATGTGGACATCATCAAGCGTGCCTTCCTCCCCAAGTTGATGGGCCCGACCGACAAAGATCGGCAGCGCCTGCTGACTGCACTACAGAAGGCCATCGACGGCAAGGTGGTCGCGAAAGGCGAGCATTTTTTCCTCAAGAACAAACAGGGCGATCTCGAATTCACACTGTTGGCGGAGGGCATGCGCAAGCTGGCCTTGATCTGGTTGCTGATCCAGAACGGCACATTGCTCTCGGGCTCGGTGCTGTTCTGGGATGAGCCCGAAGCCAACTTGAATCCAGCTTTGATGGGCGATGTGGTCGAGGTGATCCTGGAGTTGCAACGAATGGGCGTGCAGGTGTTCTTGACCACTCACAACTATGTTCTGCTGAAGGAATTCGATCTGCGCAAGCAGAAGGACGACCAGATTCGATATCTGTCGCTGTTCCGGGATGAGACGGAAGCTGTCGTCGCCAAGGCAAGCGATAGCTATCTTGGCGTTGATCCCAATGCGATTGCCGCCACGTTCAGCGATCTTTACGACCGTGAGCTCAAGCGCAGCCTGGGAGGCATCAAACCATGACGGTGCTTGCCGAAGATGATCTGCAAATCACTTTGCCAGCAGGCGTCGCTGGCCGGAAGTTCGATGATGAGACCAGTCATGGCTTGAGCCATTGCATGAAGGCCGTGGACTTTATCGTCGAGTTGGACGATCGAACATACTTTGTCGAGTTCAAAGACCCCGAAAATCCCAATGCCAAGCCCCAGGACAGCGCTGCGTTCCTCAAGAAATTCATGAGTGGCGCAATTGATAGCGATCTCAAGACCAAGTATCGGGATTCGTGGTTGTACGAGTACGCCGAAGGTAGAGCGAAGAAACCCATTTATTACCTGGTACTGATCGGCGCGAGTACGTTGTCCGATGCCGACCTGATAACGCGAACGGATGCTCTGAAGCGCCAGATCCCTATGAATGGACCCGCAGATCGTCCGTGGAAAAAACCATTTGTGGCCGGTTGTGCAGTGATGAATCTTGCTGCCTGGAACAAAACTCTGGCACACATGCCGGCAAGCCGGGTCGGTCCATGAGCTTTACCATCGGCGATTGGTGTTGGTTTACCCGGCAGGCATCGCCCTGCCGTGTGATCGAACGCCAGGACGTATGGGGCGAGGTGGCTTACCGCGTCTGGTTGCCGGCCAAGGACGCGGTGGTGCGCGCCCGGGCAGCGGACCTGGCCTCGCTGGAAAGCGTGCGCCCGAGCGTGGAGCAGATCCTGCACACCACGGCGGCTGCCAAGCTGCTGGATGCGCTGGAGGACAACCTGCTATTGGCGCCGATCCAGTCCAGCGTGGTGCCGCTGCCGCATCAGCTCTATGCGCTGAACCGCGCGATCAGCCGCGATCGCATCCGCTACCTGCTGGCCGATGAGGTGGGCCTCGGCAAGACCATCGAGGCCGGCCTGGTGCTGCGCGAATTGAAGTTGCGTGGCCGGGTGAAGCGCATCCTGGTGGTGGCGCCCAAGGGGCTGGTGCGCCAATGGCAGGCGGAGATGCGTCTGCACTTCGGCGAGAAGTTTCAGTTCATCGAGCCATCCGAGCTGGCGGCCTTCCGCCAGTGGCGCAGCGGCGGCGCGGGCGAGGAAGAAAACCTGTGGCGCATGCACGACCAGGTGATCTGCTCGCTGGATTCGGTGAAGCCGCTGGAAGGCCGTCGCGGCTGGAGCCTGGAACAACTCAACACCTACAACCGCGAGCGCTTCGAGGACCTGATCTCAGCATCGTGGGATCTGGTCATCATCGACGAAGCCCACCGCATGGGCGGCAGCACCGAGCAGGTGGCCCGCTACAAGCTGGGCGCCGCGCTGGCCGAAGCCTCACCCTATCTCTTGCTGCTATCGGCCACGCCGCACCAGGGTAAGACCGACCAGTTCATGCGGCTGATGCAGTTGCTGGACCGGGAAGCCTTCCCGGACGAGAGCAGCGTCAGCCGTGACCGGGTACGCCCCTTTGTGATCCGCACCGAGAAGCGTGTGTCCATCAATGCCGAGGGCCAGCCGCTGTTCAAGCCGCGTGTCACCCGGCTGCAGGCGGTGGCCTGGCAGAGCCGGCACGGCTCGCAGCAGCGGCTATACGAGGCGGTGACCGACTATGTGCGCCACGGTTACAACCAAGCTATGGCGGCCAAGCAGCGCCACATCGGGTTCTTGATGATCCTGATGCAACGGCTGGTGACATCCAGCACGGCAGCCATCCGCACCACACTGGAAAAGCGCCAAGCCCTGCTTGAAGCACCGCAGCCCCAGGCCAACCTGTTCGAGAACACCAGCGCAGACGAGTGGGCGGACCTGGACGGCCAGTCCCAGGTGGATCTGGCCATGCAGTCCAGCGGCTGGGAGTTGGAGAAGTCCGAAGTCGAGATGCTGCTGGAATTGGCGCGGGAAACCGAAGCCGCAGGCACCGATGCCAAGGCCGAGGCGCTGCTGGAGCTGATTTACAAGCTGCAGCAGGAAGAAGGTGACCCGGCGCTGAAGGTGCTGATCTTCACCGAGTTCGTGCCCACGCAAGCGATGCTGGCCGATTACCTGGAGAGCCGTGGCTTCTCGGTGACGACGCTCAACGGCAGCATGGACCTGGAAGCGCGCACCCGCGCACAGCAGGCGTTCTCCAATGATGTGCGCGTGCTGATCTCGACGGACGCGGGTGGTGAAGGTCTGAACCTGCAGTTCTGCCACGTCATCGTCAACTTCGACATGCCGTGGAACCCGATGCGGATCGAGCAGCGCATTGGCCGGGTGGACCGCATTGGACAGAAGCACGTGGTGCGTGCCATCAACTTCGTGCTCGAAGACACCGTGGAGCACCGCGTGCGCCAGGTGCTGGAAGAAAAGCTGGAAGTCATCGCACAGGAGTTTGGCGTCGACAAGGCGGCCGATGTGATGGATTCGGTTGAGGCCGACCCGATCTTCGACGAACTGTTCGTGCACGGTCTGCAGAACCCGGATGCCATCGAACAGGAGTGCGACGCGGTGGTGTCGCAGTTGCGAACCACCCTGGCGGAGTCGAAGAAGAATAGCGATCTGCTCACTACTGAACATGATCTGGATGCCGATGATGCCCGCAAGTGGCGCGACCACCCAGCGCAGTTCTGGCTGGAGCGCGCCATCACCAGCGGGCTGGCCGCCCGTGGTGGCTCGGCCACCAAGGTGGGCAATGCGTGGCGGGTGAAATGGGCAGACGGCAGCGAGTCGGCACAGGCTTGCTTTGACGCCCGCACGGCGGATGAGAACCCGGAGTTGGAATGGGTCACGATGGAAGATCCACGCGCCCGTGCTGTGATCAGCGAGCTGCCGCGCTTTGTCGCCGGCCAGCCACTGCCGGTGATCCGCGTGACCGGGCTGCCGGATTCAGTACGCGGCATTTGGTCGCTGTGGGAGATCAGTCTGGCGGCTGAAGGCTTGAGTCGGAAGCGCTTCCTGCCGGTGTTCATCAACGAGGAAGGCCGGCCCTTCGTGCCAACCGCCAAGCGCGTCTGGGATCTGCTGCTGACCGAAACCGTGGACGTGCATGCCGTGACGGGTGCCGAGGAGTCGGTGAAGTGGTTCGAGGCATCCCATGCCACCGCCAGTACCCAGGGTGAGCGGATTTTTAACGAGCTGTTGAACGAACACCGTGAGCGCCTGAAGGAAGAACGGGAACGTGCGCTGTATGCCTTCGAGGCCCGGGGCCAGGCGATCGGGCGGATAGGTTTGCCCGCTGTGCGTGAGCATCGGCGCAAGCGACTGCAACAGGAACACGATGCACGTATGGCGGCCCTGGATGACATGGAGGCCAGCGTGCCGGATTTGAATGCCGTGATGATGGTGCGCGTCTCCGGTGATGCGATGCCCGGAGGACAGGTGGGATGAGCCAGTGGTCAAAACGCATTCTCAGTCACTTCACGGCCGACCTCACCCGGCTGTGGGTGGCCTGCGACCCCGACGATGTGCTGCTCGACGAAAAGCTGTTGTCCGAGCTGCGCGACCGGGGCTTCGAGGTGATGCTGTACGAGGACCCGTTTGCCTTCCGGGCGGAATACGAAGAACGGTATCGCGCCGCATGGGATCGCGGTGAGCCGGGACCGGCGCCTTCACTGGTTCTGCATCTGCGCAGCGCCGATGCGAATGAGCTGCCGTGGGACATCGTGCACCACGGGCGCGTGGTACGGCTCAGCCTTGCGGAGCTTTTCCCCAGGCTGGCCTACAGCGCTATGCAGCAGGTAGAACAGGAGCATCTTGCGGGGCTGTTTTATGCCCACCAGACCGAGTTGCAGTCAGCGCGCGGTGAAAACGAGTCGAAAGATTTCATCCTCGAACATGTCTATCAACTGACGCCGCGGTCCATTCGCAACCCGGTGGATTTCTGGCGCGAGTTGCTGCGGATGCACTTCGCCAACCGCTCATTGCCGCCGCTATTCGCACTGCACGCGGCGGGCATTATCCAGAGCAAAGGGCTGTTCGCGGATCAGCCCGTCGCCACATGGTTGGCGTCCAAGAGTGCGCTGCTACGGGTGGTGCAGGACGCGTGGTATCGCTACCTGGCGAACTTGGGACTGGATGGCACGCGCACAGGGGAACCGCCACCGCCGGAGTATGTCGCCAAGATCCAGATTCCCTTCGATCACTCCGATGTGCAGGTGCTGGTCGATTCCATGTTTCTCGACGGCACCTTGCACCCGCTGGCGGTGCACAGTGTCCCGGCGGGGATGCCGAGCTGGATTAAGGCCGGCATTGTCCAGGACCCCGCGGCGTTGCAGGCCTTGGTACTCAAAGGCATCGACGGTCTGATCGATGCGCTGCCCACGGCAAGCTGCTCGCACAAGGACTGGAGCGAGTTCGCCAAGCGCTACGGCGAGATCCTGGCTCGAACACATACCCTGCCCGGCGCGGAAGGCAGCGAGTATCTTCTGGCTATGGGTCAACAGATCGACGACCGCATCAAGACGCTGCAGGCGCAATCAGACGAGCGGCTGCATGCTTGGGTCGCGGCCAAGCATTACGCCGACCTGATTTTGCAGCCGGTCACCAAGGGCCCGGTGATGGTGCATCACGTTCCGCGCTTCTTGCGGCATCGGCGTTCTGCTGGTGAAGCGAAGGTCGCTTTGCTGGTATTCGATGGGCTCGCATTTGACCAGTGGGTGCAGATCCGGGAGCGGCTGATCGCCAGCACGAAGCGCTTTGCGTTCGATGAGGGAACGGCGTTCGCGTGGCTGCCCACTGTGACATCTGTGTCGCGCCAGGCACTGTTCTCTGGCCTGAAGCCTCGTGAGTTCGACGACTCGATTGATCGGACCGACAAGGAGAGTCCTTGTGGAAGACGTTCTGGCAGAACGAAGGCGTCAACCCAAATCAGGTGATGTATCGCCGCGCGCTGCGACAGATCAATCAGCTCGATGCACTGGAATCGGATTTGACAGACCGGCATCCAAAGGTTCTGGGCCTGGTGATCGATGAGGTGGACGACCGGCTCCACAAGGAGCGATCGAAGAAGGACGTGGCCATGTGGGTTGGGAACTGGTTGGCGACCGGCTTCGTTGATCGGCTGTTCTCCGCTGCTGCTGGATAAGGGTTACCACATCTACTGACGGCAGACCACGGCAACGTCGAGTCCACCGGCGTCGGTAGGCCCAACCAGGGCGTGATTGCAGAGACGCGCGGCGAACGCGTTCGGGTCTATCGTAGCGAACACTTGCTGGCCGATTCCGCTGCGGCCTATCCCACCACGGTCAGGTTGGACATTGCAGGACTACCCGCGAACTTCATGCCCCTATTCGCAGGCGGACGAACTGCCTTTGTGCCTGAGGGCGAGCAGGTGGTAGTCCACGGCGGGGTGTCGGTCGAAGAGTTGATCGTGCCCTTTGTGAAAGTCAAATATGTGATTGGTACCGGAATGAATTCATCAGCCCCTCAAATAGGCTTCGATCGGTTCATTCAGCTTGATTGGGCGACTGCGGCACTGAATGTTCGTGCTGGCGCGGCTGGACTAGATGATCTGAATGCACTGCTCGATGCAGCCGGACTTGGCGTCGAAGCCAAGAAGAAAACACGCACCGTACTGAACCGGCTGTGGCTAGAGCCGCGCGCCGAACTTGTCGATTACGCGGATCGCGGCGTGGCCATCCATAAGACGCATTCGGACATTCCAGTCGCCGCGCTGTGCTGGGGCATGGCTGTTGCGACGTACCCGTTCTTCGGCAAGGTGGCCGAATTGGTGGGCCGCCTGTCCGCCATCCAGGGCGACTGCGCATCCGCCGAAGTGCACCGGCGCATGAGTGAGACTTACGGGGAGCGCGAAGGAACACGGCGCATGACCAACATGGTCATCCAGAGCCAGGCGAGTTGGAGCGCTGTGGAGCGCGTGGAGAAGGGCAAGCGCGTTGTCCGCTTACACCAACAGCGATCGAGAACGACGAACTTACGGCATGGCTGATCGAGGCGGCTGTGCGCTACGCGGGCAAGCCCGTTTCTGTGCCAAGTCTGCAATCGCTGCCGGTGTTGTTTCCGTTCGCCTGACGCGGCCCTTGGCATACGTGGTGTCGAACAGCCCGAATCTAAGCCTTCGGTCGGAAGGCCGAGCACCAGTTCGTCGCTTTGCGGCAAAGGTAGCAATTGCTCGTGTCTACGCCACTTCCTGCAACGCGGGCAGATTGGCGAAGTAGAACGGCATCCGGCGTAGTGCGTTCAAGCGCCCTGTGCCCCCTGTGGCTTTTTCCGTGAGGCTGAGAAGATAACGACGGTAAGCACTCAATAGACGTTCCGCATAGACGAAACCCATACGCCTGACCGGCGCTCGATCGAAAAAACAGCAGCCAAGCGGCAAGCAGCGCCAGCGAAATGAGCAACGTCAAGCTGCGGCGAGCCCCGGATCGGCAAAGTGCACAGGATCAAAGTGGAGGCGTTACCTGGAGAACCTTTGCTCAGCAATCCGTAAAGGATACCCAGGAGGCACGACACGATACCCGGGCTTCATCGCCAGCATATTGCGATGAAATCCATAGGCAATTTCTCTTTTCAGCAAGAGCGCTTGTTAGAACGCGTGAGTTCGCGAAGCCGTTTGGTTGCACCGATGTATATGTCGTCTGCCTTGTCGGGGCTTGCTGACTCTTCCTCTGCCGTCGGCATGACAATACCCAGCTTGGCCGTGATCGCCGTGTGTAGCGTTGCTTGCTGACGCTATCGAGAAACTTATCACGATGGCGGTAGAGCGATGGTTGTAGGCATGCCGCCCCACTTTGCAACAGAATCTCTTCTAGTTTTTTCCCGCGTCCACGAGCCACGCTTGCAAGTGCATAAATGGCGCCGCAGCCGCCAAGCAAGCCAATTACACCT
>NZ_SJZB01000023.1 GCF_004337445.1 Parasulfuritortus cantonensis
AGATCGGTTCGGCCAAGCGCAAGGGCGAGATCATTCCGGAGCTGGACGATCTCCTTGAAGACAACTTCTGCGATATGACGGCGACGGTGACGTTCCAAATCAGATTTCCAACTATTTATCCAAGAACTTCATGACTGTCGCGGGCTCGATAAAAGTCATCCGTGATGAGATCCAGAGCCAAGGACCGCTGGTATGTGCTGACCCGAACAAGGCACAGGACTTGGAGAAGAAGCGCGAGAAGGCACTGCTGAAAGAGTTTGAGACCTACAAGGCCTTCACCGGACGCAAGATCAAAGAGATCCGCGCCTTGAGGTACTGTGCGTGCCGGTTTCCGCGCTGCGTGGGCAGCCAAGGACTATCAAACCATCATCGGCATTGCCAACAAGCTGCCAGAGGAAACGCTGCAGGAAGACGAGAAGCTGCTGACGCTCTTTGACCTCGCTGACCAGAACGGAGGACGGACTATAGCAAAATCACGCACATCAAGCTGGATAACTTCACGTCCTTGCCGGATTGGATCAGGCGTTTTCGCAAGGAGTCAACGTCATCATCGGGTGCAAATGGCACTGGCAAAACGCACTTGCTGGAAAGTGCTGTATCGGAATGCGCAGTGACCGTGGGCGAAGACAGATAAGGGCTTTGCACTCAGCTGCGCAGTGTTTTCAACCGCATGAGGGTCGCATGGGCCGTTTGGCACGTCGGCAATCAACCAGCGTCAAAACCAAAGCCGTGGTCACCCGCGAAGGAGGCGTAAAGCTGGCGCAGAGTTTTCTAATCACACCAACAAAACCTGAGGATGTGAAGGTCACTGGCGAGGCATCCTGGAAAAAGAAGAGCTGGCCAGCGCCTATATCCGGTCAAGGAAATGCTGGCCACGCGCCAGGCTTCCTGCCACGGCAGCAAGCGGGAATTGCCTTTGAAGAAGTCTATGTGGACATCATCAAGCGTGCCTTCCTCCCCAAGTTGATGGGCCGACCGACAAAGATCGGCAGCGCCTGCTGACTGCACTACAGAAGGCTCGACGGCAAGGTGGTGCGAAAGGCGGCATTTTTCCTCAAGAACAAACAGGGCGATCTCGATTCAACTGTTGGCGGAGGGCATGCGCAGCTGGCTTGATCTGGTTGCTGATCAGAAGGCACATTGCTCTCGGGCTCGGTGCTGTTTGGGATGAGCCGAGCATGAATCCAGCTTTGATGGGCGATGTGGTCGAGGTGATCCTGGAGTGCAACGAATGGCGGCAGGTGTTTTGACACTCACACTATGTTCTGCTGAAGGAATTCGATCTGCGCAAGCAGAAGGACGACAGATTCGATATCTGTGCTGTTCGGGAGAGACGGAAGCTGTCGTCGCCAGGCAAGCATAGCTATCTTGGCGTTGTCCCATGGATTGCGCAGTTCAGCGATCTTGTACGACGTGAGCTCAAGCGCAGCTGGGAGGCATCAAACATGAGGTGCTTGCCGAAGATGATCTGCAAATCATTGCCAGCAGGCGTGCTGGCCGGAAGTTCGATGATGAGACCAGTCATGGCTGAGCCATTGCATGAGCCGTGGATTTATCGTCGAGTTGGACGATCGACATATTTGTCGAGTTCAAGACCCGAAATCCAATGCAAGCCCAGGACAGGCTGGTTCCTCAAGAATTCATGAGTGGCGCAATTGTAGCGATCTCAAGACAAGTATGGGATTCGTGGTTGTACGAGTACGCCGAAGGTAGAGCGAAGAAACTTTATTACCTGGTAATGATCGGCGCGAGTATGTCCGATGCCGACTGATAACGCGAACGGATGCCTGAAGCGCAGATCCCTATGAATGGACCCGCAATCGTCCGGTGGAAAAAACCATTGTGGCGGTTGTGCAGTGATGAATTTGCTGCCTGGAACAAAACTTGGACACATGCGGCAAGCCGGGTCGGTCCATTGAGCTTTACCATCGGCGATTGGTGTTGGTTTACCCCGGCAGGCATCGCCCTGCCGTGTGATCGAACGCCAGGACGTATGGGGCGAGTGGCTTACCGCGTCTGGTTCCGGCCAAGGACGCGGTGGTGCGGCCCGGGCGGGCTGGCCTCGCTGGAAAGCGTGCGCCCGGGTGGAGCAGATCTGCACACCACGGGGCTGCCAAGCTGCTGGATGCGCTGGAGGACAACTGCTATTGGCCGATCCAGTCCCAGCGTGGTGCCGCTGCGCATCAGCTCTATGGCTGAACCGGCGCGATCAGCCGCGATCGCATCCGCTACCTGGCTGGCCGATGAGTGGGCCTCGGCAAGACCATGGCAGGCCTGGTGCTGGCGCGATTGAAGTTGCGTGGCCGGTGAAGCGCATCCTGGTGGTGGCGCCCAAGGGCTGGTGGCCAATGGCAGCGGAGATGCGTCTGCACTTCGGCGAGAAGTTTCAGTTCATCGAGCCATCCGAGCTGGCGGCCTTCCGCAGTGGCGCAGCGGCGGCGCGGGGAGGAAGAAACCTGTGGCGCATGCCAGCCCAGTGATCTGCCGCCTGGATTCGGTGAAGCCGCTGGAAGGCCGTCGCGGCTGGAGCCTGGAACAACTCACACCTACACGCGAGCGCTTCGAGGACCTGATCTCAGCATCGGTGGGATTGGTCATCATGACGAAGCCACCGGCATGGGCGGCAGCACGAGCAGGGTGGCCGCTACAAGTGGGCGCGGCTGGCCGAAGCCTCACCTATCTTTGCTGCTATCGGCCAGGCGCAACAGGGTAGACGACATTATGCGGCTGATGCAGTTGCTGGACCGGGAGCCTTCCCGGACGAGAGCAGCGTCAGCGTGACCGGGTACGCCCTTTGTGATCCGCACCGAGAAGCGTGTGTCCATCAATGCGAGGGCAGCCGCTGTTCAAGCCGCGTGTCCCCGGCTGCAGGCGGTGGCCTGGCAGAGCCGGCACGGCTCGCAGCAGCGGCTATACGAGGCGCGGTGACCGACTATGTGCGCCACGGTTACAACCAAGCTATGGCGGCCAAGCAGCGCCACATCGGGTTCTTGATGATCCTGATGCAACGGCTGGTGACATCCAGCACGGCAGCCATCCGCACCACACTGGAAAAGCGCCAAGCCCTGCTTGAAGCACCGCAGCCCCAGGCCAACCTGTTCGAGAAACACCAGCGCAGACGAGTGGGCGGACCTGGACGGCCAGTCCCAGGTGGATCTGGCCATGCAGTCCAGCGGCTGGGAGTTGGAGAAGTCCGAAGTCGAGATGCTGCTGGAATTTGGCGCGGGAAACCGAAGCCCAGGCACCGATGCCAAGGCCGAGGCGCTGCTGGAGCTGATTTACAAGCTGCAGCAGGAAGAAGGTGACCCGGCGCTGAAGGTGCTGATCTTCACCGAGTTCGTGCCCACGCAACGATGCTGGCCGATTACCTGGAGAGCCGTGGCTTCTCGGTGACGACGCTCAACGGCAGCATGGACCTGGAAGCGCGCACCCGCGCACAGCAGGCGTTCTCCAATGATGCGCGTGCTGATCTCGACGGACGCGGGTGGTGAAGGTCTGAACCTGCAGTTCTGCACGTCATCGTCAACTTCGACATGCCGTGGAACCCGATGCGGATCGAGCAGCGCATTGGCCGGGTGACCGCATTGGACAGAAGCACGTGGTGCGTGCCATCAACTTCGTGCTCGAAGACACCGTGGAGCACCGCGTGCGCCAGGTGCTGGAAGAAAAGCTGGAAGTCATCGCACAGGAGTTTGGCGTCGACAAGGCGGCCGATGTGATGGATTCGGTTGAGCCGACCCGATCTTCGACGAACTGTTCGTGCACGGTCTGCAGAACCCGGATGCCATCGAACAGGAGTGCGACGCGGTGTGTCGCAGTTGCGAACCACCCTGGCGGAGTCGAAGAAGAATAGCGATCTGCTCACTACTGAACATGATCTGGATGCCGATGATGCCCGCAAGTGGCGCGACCACCCAGCGCAGTTCTGGCTGGAGCGCGCCATCACCAGCGGGCTGGCCGCCCGTGGTGGCTCGGCCACCAAGGTGGGCAATGCGTGGCGGGTGAAATGGGCAGACGGCAGCGAGTCGGCACAGGCTTGCTTTGACGCCCGCACGCGCGGATGAGAACCCGGAGTTGGAATGGTCACGATGGAAGATCCACGCGCGCCCGTGCTGTGATCAGCGAGCTGCCGCGCTTTGTCGCCGGCCAGCCACTGCCGGTGATCCGCGTGACCGGGCTGCCGGATTCAGTACGCGGCATTTGGTCGCTGTGGGAGATCAGTCTGGCGGCTGAAGGCTTGAGTCGGAAGCGCTTCCTGCGGTGTTCATCAACGAGGAAGGCCGGCCTTCGTGCCAACCGCCAAGCGCGTCTGGGATCTGCTGCTGACCGAACCGGGACGTGCATGCCGTGACGGGCCGAGGAGTCGGTGAAGTGGTTCGAGGCATCCCATGCCACCGCCAGTACCCAGGGTGAGCGGATTTTAACGAGCTGTTGAACGAACACCGTGAGCGCCTGAAGGAAGCTGAGAACGAAGTGCGCGTGCGCTGTATGCCTTCGAGGCCCGGGCCAGGCGATCGGCGGATAGGTTGCCCGCTGTGCGTGAGCATCGGCGCAAGCGACTGCAACAGGAAACGATGCACGTATGGCGGCCCTGGATGACATGGAGGCCAGCGTGCCGATTTGAATGCCGTGATGATGGTGCGCGTCTCCGGTGATGCGATGCCCGGAGGACAGGTGGGATGAGCCAGTGGTCAAAACGCATTCTCACTTCACACGGCCGACCTCACCGGCTGTGGGTGGCCTGCGACCCCGACGATGTGCTGCTCGACGAAAAGCTGTTGTCCGAGCTGCGCGACCGGGCTTCGAGGTGTGCTGTACGAGGACCCGTTTGCCTTCCGGGCGGAATACGGAAGAACGGTATCGCGCCGCATGGGATCGCGGTGAGCCGGGACCGGCGCCTTCACTGTTCTGCATCTGCCGCAGGCCGATGCGATGAGCTGCCGTGGGACATCGTGCACACGGGCGCGTGGTACGGGTCAGCCTGCGGAGCTTTTCCCAGGGCTGGCCTCAGGCTATGCGCAGGGTAGAACAGAGCATCTGCGGGGCTGTTTTATGCCCACAGACGAGTTGCAGTCAGCGCGCGGTGAAACGAGTCGAAAGATTTCATCCTCGAACATGTCTATCAACTGACGCCGCGGTCCATTGCAACCCGGTGGATTCTGGGCGAGTTGCTGGCGGATGGCACTTCGAACGGTCATGCCGCCGTATTGCACTGCAGCGGCGGGCATTATCAGAGCAAAGGCTGTTCGCGGATAGCCCGTGCACATGGTTGGCGTCCAAGAGTGGCCTGCTACGGGTGGTGCAGGACGCGTGGTATCGCTACCTGGCGAACTTGGGACTGGATGGCACGCGCACAGGGGACGCAGCGGAGTATGTCGCAAGATCCAGATTCCCTTCGATCACTCCGATGTGCAGGTGCTGGTCGATTCCATGTTTTCGACGGCACTTGCACCCGCTGGCGGTGCACAGTGTCCCGGGGGGATGCCGAGCTGGATTAAGGCCGGCATTGGTCCAGGACCCCGCGGCGTGCAGGCCTTGGTACTCAAGGCATCGACGGTCTGATGTGCGCTGCCACGGAAGCTGCTCGCACAAGGACTGGAGCGAGTTCGCCAAGCGCTACGGGCGAGATCCTGGCTCGAACACATACCTGGCCCGGCGGGAAGGCACGGAGTATCTTCTGCTATGGGTCAACAGATCGACGACCGCATCAAGACGCTGCAGGCGCAATCAGACGAGCGGCTGCATGCTTGGGTCGCGGCCAAGCATTACGCCGACCTGATTTTGCAGCCGGTCACCAAGGGCCCGGTGATGGTGCATCACGTTCCGCGCTTCTTGCGGCATCGGCGTTCTGCTGGTGAAGCGAAGGTCGCTTTGCTGGTATTCGATGGGCTCGCATTGACCAGTGGGTGCAGATCCGGGAGCGGCTGATCGCCAGCACGAAGCGCTTTGCGTTCGATGAGGGAACGGCGTTCGCGTGGCTGCCCACTGTGACATCTGTGTCGCGCCAGCACTGTTCTCTGGCCTGAAGCCTCGTGAGTTCGACGACTCGATTGATCGGACCGACAAGGAGAGTCCCTTGTGGAAAGACGTTCTGCAGAACGAAGGCGTCAACCCAAATCAGGTGATGTATCGCCGCGCGCTGCGACAGATCCAATCAGCTCGATGCACTGGAATCGGATTTGACAGACCGGCATCCAAAGTTCTGGCCTGGTGATCGATGAGGTGGCACGACCGGCTCCACAAGGAGCGATCGAAGAAGGACGTGCCCATGTGGGGTTGGGAACTGGTTGGCGACCGCTTCGTTGATCGGCTGTTCTCGCTGCTGCTGCTGGATAAGGGTTACCACATCTACCTGACGGCAGACCACGGCAACGTCGAGTCCACCGGCGTCGGTAGCCCAACCAGGGCGTGATTGCAGAGACGCGCGGCGAACGCGTTCGGGTCTATCGTAGCGAACACTTGCTGGCCGATTCCGCTGCGGCCTATCCCACCACGGTCAGGTTGGACATTGCAGGACTACCCGCGAACTTCATGCCCTATTCGCAGCGGACGAACTGCCTTTGTGCCTGAGGGCGAGCAGGTGGTAGTCCACGGCGGGGTGTCGGTCGAAGAGTTGACGTCGGCCCTTTGTGAAAGTCAAATATGTGATTGGTACCGAAATGAATTCATCAGCCCCTCAATAGGCTTCGATCGGTTCATTCAGCTTGATTGGGCGACTGCGGCACTGAATGTTCGTGCTGGCGCGGCTGGACTAGATGATCTGAATGCACTGCTCGATGCAGCCGGACTTGGCGTCGAAGCCAAGAAGAAAACACCACACCGTACTGAACCGGCTGTGGCTAGAGCCGCGCGCCGAACTTGTCGATTACGCGGATCGCGGCGTGGCCATCCATAAGACGCATTCGGACATTCCAGTCGCCGCGCTGTGCTGGGATGGCTGTTGCGACGTACCCGTTCTTCGCAAAGGTGGCCGAATTGGTGGGGCCCGCCTGTCCGCCATCCAGGGCGACTGCGCATCCGCCGAAGTGCACCGGCGCATGAGTGAGACTTACGGGGAGCGCGAAGGAACACGGCGCATGACCAACATGGTCATCCAGAGCCAGGCGAGTTGGAGCGCTGTGGAGCGCGTGGAGAAGGGCAAGCGCGTTGTCCGGCTTAACACAACAGCGATCGAGAACGACGAACTTACGGCATGGCTGATCGAGGCGGCTGTGCGCTACGCGGGCAAGCCCGTTTCTGTGCCAAGTCTGCAATCGCTGCCGTGTTGTTTCCGTTCGCCCTGACGCGGCCCTTGGCATACGTGGTGTCGAAGCAGCCGAATCTAAGCCTTCGGTCGGAAGGCCCGAGCAACCAGTTCGTCGCTTTGCGGCAAAGGTAGCAATGCTCGTGTCTACGCCACTCTCCTGCAACGCGGCAGATTGGCGAAGTAGAACGGCATCCGGCGTAGTGCGTTCAAGCCCTGTCCCCTGGCTGTTTTCCGTGAGGCTGAAGGAAGATAACGACGGTAAGCACTCAAATAGACGTTCCGCATAGACGAAACCCATACGCCTGACCGCTCTGATCGAAATACAGCAGCCAAGCGGCAAGCAGCGCCAGCGAAATGAGCAACGTCAAGCTGCGGCGAGCCCGGATCGGCAAAGTGCACAGGATCAAAGTGGGGGCGTTACCTGGAGAACCTTTGCAATCAGCAATCCGTAAAGGATACCCAGGAGGCACGACACGATACCGACGGGCTTCATCGCCAGCATATTGCGATGAAATCCATAGGCAATGTTCTTTTCAGCAAGAGCTGCTTGTTAGAACGCGTGAGTTCGCGAAGCCGTTTGGTTGCACCGATGTATATGTCGTCTGCCTTGTCGGGGCTTGCTGACTCTTCCTCTGCCGTCGGCATGACAATACCCAGCTTGGCCGTGATCGCCGTGTGTAGCGTTGCTTGCTGACGCTATCGAGAAAATTATCACGATGGCGTAGAGCGATGGTTGTAGGCATGCCGCCCCACTTTGCAACCAGAATCTCTTCTAGTTTTTTCCCGCGTCACGAGCCACGCTTGCAAGTGACATAAATGGCGCCGCAGCCGCCAAGCAAGCCAATTACACCTGTAAGC
>NZ_SJZB01000001.1 GCF_004337445.1 Parasulfuritortus cantonensis
CGATATGACGGCGACGGTGACGTTCCAAATCAGATTTCCAACTATTTATCCAAGAACTTTCATGACTGTCGCGGGCTCGATAAAAGTCATCCAGTGATGAGATCCAGAGCCAAGGACCGCTGGTATGTGCCTGACCCGAACAAGGCACAGGACTTGGAGAAGAAGCGCGAGAAGGCACTGCTGAAAGAGTTTGAGACCTACAAGGCCTTCACCGGACGCAAGATCAAAGAGTCGCGCCTTGAGGTACTGCGTGCCGGTTTCCGCGCTGCGTGGGCAGCCAAGGACTATCAAACCATCATCGGCATTGCCAACAAGCTGCCAGAGGAAACGCTGCAGGAAGACGAGAAGCTGCTGACGCTCTTTGACCTCGCGCTGACCAGAACGGAGGACGGACTATGAGCAAAATCACGCACATCAAGCTGGATAACTTCACGTCCTTTGCCGGATTGGATCAGGCGTTTTCGCAAGGAGTCAACGTCATCATCGGTGCAAATGGCACTGGCAAAACGCACTTGCTGAAAGTGCTGTATGCGGCATGCGCAGTGACCGTGGGCGAAGACAAGGATAAGGGCTTTGCACTCAAGCTGCGCAGTGTTTTCAACCCGCATGAGGGTCGCATGGGCCGTTTGGCACGTCGGCAATCAACCAGCGTCAAAACCAAAGCCGTGGTCACCCGCGAAGGAGGCGTAAAGCTGGCGGCAGAGTTTTCTAATCACACCAACAAACCTGAGGATGTGAAGGTCACTGGCGAGGCATCCTGGAAAAAAGAAGAGCTGGCCAGCGCCTATATCCGGTCAAGGAAATGCTGGCCCACGCGCCAGGCTTCCTGGCCACGGCAGCCAAGCGGGAAATTGCCTTTGAAGAAGTCTATGTGGACATCATCAAGCGTGCCTTCCTCCCCAAGTTGATGGGCCCGACCGACAAAGATCGGCAGCGCCTGCTGACTGCACTACAGAAGGCCATCGACGGCAAGGTGGTCGCGAAAGGCGAGCATTTTTTCCTCAAGAACAAACAGGGCGATCTCGAATTCACACTGTTGGCGGAGGGCATGCGCAAGCTGGCCTTGATCTGGTTGCTGATCCAGAACGGCACATTGCTCTCGGGCTCGGTGCTGTTCTGGGATGAGCCCGAAGCCAACTTGAATCCAGCTTTGATGGGCGATGTGGTCGAGGTGATCCTGGAGTTGCAACGAATGGGCGTGCAGGTGTTCTTGACCACTCACAACTATGTTCTGCTGAAGGAATTCGATCTGCGCAAGCAGAAGGACGACCAGATTCGATATCTGTCGCTGTTCCGGGATGAGACGGAAGCTGTCGTCGCCAAGGCAAGCGATAGCTATCTTGGCGTTGATCCCAATGCGATTGCCGCCACGTTCAGCGATCTTTACGACCGTGAGCTCAAGCGCAGCCTGGGAGGCATCAAACCATGACGGTGCTTGCCGAAGATGATCTGCAAATCACTTTGCCAGCAGGCGTCGCTGGCCGGAAGTTCGATGATGAGACCAGTCATGGCTTGAGCCATTGCATGAAGGCCGTGGACTTTATCGTCGAGTTGGACGATCGAACATACTTTGTCGAGTTCAAAGACCCCGAAAATCCCAATGCCAAGCCCCAGGACAGCGCTGCGTTCCTCAAGAAATTCATGAGTGGCGCAATTGATAGCGATCTCAAGACCAAGTATCGGGATTCGTGGTTGTACGAGTACGCCGAAGGTAGAGCGAAGAAACCCATTTATTACCTGGTACTGATCGGCGCGAGTACGTTGTCCGATGCCGACCTGATAACGCGAACGGATGCTCTGAAGCGCCAGATCCCTATGAATGGACCCGCAGATCGTCCGTGGAAAAAACCATTTGTGGCCGGTTGTGCAGTGATGAATCTTGCTGCCTGGAACAAAACTCTGGCACACATGCCGGCAAGCCGGGTCGGTCCATGAGCTTTACCATCGGCGATTGGTGTTGGTTTACCCGGCAGGCATCGCCCTGCCGTGTGATCGAACGCCAGGACGTATGGGGCGAGGTGGCTTACCGCGTCTGGTTGCCGGCCAAGGACGCGGTGGTGCGCGCCCGGGCAGCGGACCTGGCCTCGCTGGAAAGCGTGCGCCCGAGCGTGGAGCAGATCCTGCACACCACGGCGGCTGCCAAGCTGCTGGATGCGCTGGAGGACAACCTGCTATTGGCGCCGATCCAGTCCAGCGTGGTGCCGCTGCCGCATCAGCTCTATGCGCTGAACCGCGCGATCAGCCGCGATCGCATCCGCTACCTGCTGGCCGATGAGGTGGGCCTCGGCAAGACCATCGAGGCCGGCCTGGTGCTGCGCGAATTGAAGTTGCGTGGCCGGGTGAAGCGCATCCTGGTGGTGGCGCCCAAGGGGCTGGTGCGCCAATGGCAGGCGGAGATGCGTCTGCACTTCGGCGAGAAGTTTCAGTTCATCGAGCCATCCGAGCTGGCGGCCTTCCGCCAGTGGCGCAGCGGCGGCGCGGGCGAGGAAGAAAACCTGTGGCGCATGCACGACCAGGTGATCTGCTCGCTGGATTCGGTGAAGCCGCTGGAAGGCCGTCGCGGCTGGAGCCTGGAACAACTCAACACCTACAACCGCGAGCGCTTCGAGGACCTGATCTCAGCATCGTGGGATCTGGTCATCATCGACGAAGCCCACCGCATGGGCGGCAGCACCGAGCAGGTGGCCCGCTACAAGCTGGGCGCCGCGCTGGCCGAAGCCTCACCCTATCTCTTGCTGCTATCGGCCACGCCGCACCAGGGTAAGACCGACCAGTTCATGCGGCTGATGCAGTTGCTGGACCGGGAAGCCTTCCCGGACGAGAGCAGCGTCAGCCGTGACCGGGTACGCCCCTTTGTGATCCGCACCGAGAAGCGTGTGTCCATCAATGCCGAGGGCCAGCCGCTGTTCAAGCCGCGTGTCACCCGGCTGCAGGCGGTGGCCTGGCAGAGCCGGCACGGCTCGCAGCAGCGGCTATACGAGGCGGTGACCGACTATGTGCGCCACGGTTACAACCAAGCTATGGCGGCCAAGCAGCGCCACATCGGGTTCTTGATGATCCTGATGCAACGGCTGGTGACATCCAGCACGGCAGCCATCCGCACCACACTGGAAAAGCGCCAAGCCCTGCTTGAAGCACCGCAGCCCCAGGCCAACCTGTTCGAGAACACCAGCGCAGACGAGTGGGCGGACCTGGACGGCCAGTCCCAGGTGGATCTGGCCATGCAGTCCAGCGGCTGGGAGTTGGAGAAGTCCGAAGTCGAGATGCTGCTGGAATTGGCGCGGGAAACCGAAGCCGCAGGCACCGATGCCAAGGCCGAGGCGCTGCTGGAGCTGATTTACAAGCTGCAGCAGGAAGAAGGTGACCCGGCGCTGAAGGTGCTGATCTTCACCGAGTTCGTGCCCACGCAAGCGATGCTGGCCGATTACCTGGAGAGCCGTGGCTTCTCGGTGACGACGCTCAACGGCAGCATGGACCTGGAAGCGCGCACCCGCGCACAGCAGGCGTTCTCCAATGATGTGCGCGTGCTGATCTCGACGGACGCGGGTGGTGAAGGTCTGAACCTGCAGTTCTGCCACGTCATCGTCAACTTCGACATGCCGTGGAACCCGATGCGGATCGAGCAGCGCATTGGCCGGGTGGACCGCATTGGACAGAAGCACGTGGTGCGTGCCATCAACTTCGTGCTCGAAGACACCGTGGAGCACCGCGTGCGCCAGGTGCTGGAAGAAAAGCTGGAAGTCATCGCACAGGAGTTTGGCGTCGACAAGGCGGCCGATGTGATGGATTCGGTTGAGGCCGACCCGATCTTCGACGAACTGTTCGTGCACGGTCTGCAGAACCCGGATGCCATCGAACAGGAGTGCGACGCGGTGGTGTCGCAGTTGCGAACCACCCTGGCGGAGTCGAAGAAGAATAGCGATCTGCTCACTACTGAACATGATCTGGATGCCGATGATGCCCGCAAGTGGCGCGACCACCCAGCGCAGTTCTGGCTGGAGCGCGCCATCACCAGCGGGCTGGCCGCCCGTGGTGGCTCGGCCACCAAGGTGGGCAATGCGTGGCGGGTGAAATGGGCAGACGGCAGCGAGTCGGCACAGGCTTGCTTTGACGCCCGCACGGCGGATGAGAACCCGGAGTTGGAATGGGTCACGATGGAAGATCCACGCGCCCGTGCTGTGATCAGCGAGCTGCCGCGCTTTGTCGCCGGCCAGCCACTGCCGGTGATCCGCGTGACCGGGCTGCCGGATTCAGTACGCGGCATTTGGTCGCTGTGGGAGATCAGTCTGGCGGCTGAAGGCTTGAGTCGGAAGCGCTTCCTGCCGGTGTTCATCAACGAGGAAGGCCGGCCCTTCGTGCCAACCGCCAAGCGCGTCTGGGATCTGCTGCTGACCGAAACCGTGGACGTGCATGCCGTGACGGGTGCCGAGGAGTCGGTGAAGTGGTTCGAGGCATCCCATGCCACCGCCAGTACCCAGGGTGAGCGGATTTTTAACGAGCTGTTGAACGAACACCGTGAGCGCCTGAAGGAAGAACGGGAACGTGCGCTGTATGCCTTCGAGGCCCGGGGCCAGGCGATCGGGCGGATAGGTTTGCCCGCTGTGCGTGAGCATCGGCGCAAGCGACTGCAACAGGAACACGATGCACGTATGGCGGCCCTGGATGACATGGAGGCCAGCGTGCCGGATTTGAATGCCGTGATGATGGTGCGCGTCTCCGGTGATGCGATGCCCGGAGGACAGGTGGGATGAGCCAGTGGTCAAAACGCATTCTCAGTCACTTCACGGCCGACCTCACCCGGCTGTGGGTGGCCTGCGACCCCGACGATGTGCTGCTCGACGAAAAGCTGTTGTCCGAGCTGCGCGACCGGGGCTTCGAGGTGATGCTGTACGAGGACCCGTTTGCCTTCCGGGCGGAATACGAAGAACGGTATCGCGCCGCATGGGATCGCGGTGAGCCGGGACCGGCGCCTTCACTGGTTCTGCATCTGCGCAGCGCCGATGCGAATGAGCTGCCGTGGGACATCGTGCACCACGGGCGCGTGGTACGGCTCAGCCTTGCGGAGCTTTTCCCCAGGCTGGCCTACAGCGCTATGCAGCAGGTAGAACAGGAGCATCTTGCGGGGCTGTTTTATGCCCACCAGACCGAGTTGCAGTCAGCGCGCGGTGAAAACGAGTCGAAAGATTTCATCCTCGAACATGTCTATCAACTGACGCCGCGGTCCATTCGCAACCCGGTGGATTTCTGGCGCGAGTTGCTGCGGATGCACTTCGCCAACCGCTCATTGCCGCCGCTATTCGCACTGCACGCGGCGGGCATTATCCAGAGCAAAGGGCTGTTCGCGGATCAGCCCGTCGCCACATGGTTGGCGTCCAAGAGTGCGCTGCTACGGGTGGTGCAGGACGCGTGGTATCGCTACCTGGCGAACTTGGGACTGGATGGCACGCGCACAGGGGAACCGCCACCGCCGGAGTATGTCGCCAAGATCCAGATTCCCTTCGATCACTCCGATGTGCAGGTGCTGGTCGATTCCATGTTTCTCGACGGCACCTTGCACCCGCTGGCGGTGCACAGTGTCCCGGCGGGGATGCCGAGCTGGATTAAGGCCGGCATTGTCCAGGACCCCGCGGCGTTGCAGGCCTTGGTACTCAAAGGCATCGACGGTCTGATCGATGCGCTGCCCACGGCAAGCTGCTCGCACAAGGACTGGAGCGAGTTCGCCAAGCGCTACGGCGAGATCCTGGCTCGAACACATACCCTGCCCGGCGCGGAAGGCAGCGAGTATCTTCTGGCTATGGGTCAACAGATCGACGACCGCATCAAGACGCTGCAGGCGCAATCAGACGAGCGGCTGCATGCTTGGGTCGCGGCCAAGCATTACGCCGACCTGATTTTGCAGCCGGTCACCAAGGGCCCGGTGATGGTGCATCACGTTCCGCGCTTCTTGCGGCATCGGCGTTCTGCTGGTGAAGCGAAGGTCGCTTTGCTGGTATTCGATGGGCTCGCATTTGACCAGTGGGTGCAGATCCGGGAGCGGCTGATCGCCAGCACGAAGCGCTTTGCGTTCGATGAGGGAACGGCGTTCGCGTGGCTGCCCACTGTGACATCTGTGTCGCGCCAGGCACTGTTCTCTGGCCTGAAGCCTCGTGAGTTCGACGACTCGATTGATCGGACCGACAAGGAGGAGTCCTTGTGGAAGACGTTCTGGCAGAACGAAGGCGTCAACCCAAATCAGGTGATGTATCGCCGCGCGCTGCGACAGATCAATCAGCTCGATGCACTGGAATCGGATTTGACAGACCGGCATCCAAAGGTTCTGGGCCTGGTGATCGATGAGGTGGACGACCGGCTCCACAAGGAGCGATCGAAGAAGGACGTGGCCATGTGGGTTGGGAACTGGTTGGCGACCGGCTTCGTTGATCGGCTGTTCTCGCTGCTGCTGGATAAGGGTTACCACATCTACCTGACGGCAGACCACGGCAACGTCGAGTCCACCGGCGTCGGTAGGCCCAACCAGGGCGTGATTGCAGAGACGCGCGGCGAACGCGTTCGGGTCTATCGTAGCGAACACTTGCTGGCCGATTCCGCTGCGGCCTATCCCACCACGGTCAGGTTGGACATTGCAGGACTACCCGCGAACTTCATGCCCCTATTCGCAGGCGGACGAACTGCCTTTGTGCCTGAGGGCGAGCAGGTGGTAGTCCACGGCGGGGTGTCGGTCGAAGAGTTGATCGTGCCCTTTGTGAAAGTCAAATATGTGATTGGTACCGAATGAATTCATCAGCCCCTCAAATAGGCTTCGATCGGTTCATTCAGCTTGATTGGGCGACTGCGGCACTGAATGTTCGTGCTGGCGCGGCTGGACTAGATGATCTGAATGCACTGCTCGATGCAGCCGGACTTGGCGTCGAAGCCAAGAAGAAAACACGCACCGTACTGAACCGGCTGTGGCTAGAGCCGCGCGCCGAACTTGTCGATTACGCGGATCGCGGCGTGGCCATCCATAAGACGCATTCGGACATTCCAGTCGCCGCGCTGTGCTGGGGCATGGCTGTTGCGACGTACCCGTTCTTCGGCAAGGTGGCCGAATTGGTGGGCCGCCTGTCCGCCATCCAGGGCGACTGCGCATCCGCCGAAGTGCACCGGCGCATGAGTGAGACTTACGGGGAGCGCGAAGGAACACGGCGCATGACCAACATGGTCATCCAGAGCCAGGCGAGTTGGAGCGCTGTGGAGCGCGTGGAGAAGGGCAAGCGCGTTGTCCGGCTTACACCAACAGCGATCGAGAACGACGAACTTACGGCATGGCTGATCGAGGCGGCTGTGCGCTACGCGGGCAAGCCCGTTTCTGTGCCAAGTCTGCAATCGCTGCCGGTGTTGTTTCCGTTCGCCCTGACGCGGCCCTTGGCATACGTGGTGTCGAACAGCCCGAATCTAAGCCTTCGGTCGGAAGGCCCGAGCAACCAGTTCGTCGCTTTGCGGCAAAGGTAGCAATTGCTCGTGTCTACGCCACTTCCTGCAACGCGGGCAGATTGGCGAAGTAGAACGGCATCCGGCGTAGTGCGTTCAAGCGCCCTGTGCCCCCTGTGGCTTTTTCCGTGAGGCTGAAGAAGATAACGACGGTAAGCACTCAAATAGACGTTCCGCATAGACGAAACCCATACGCCTGACCGCGCTCTGATCGAAATACAGCAGCCAAGCGGCAAGCAGCGCCAGCGAAATGAGCAACGTCAAGCCTGCGGCGAGCCCCGGATCGGCAAAGTGCACAGGATCAAAGTGGGGAGGCGTTACCTGGAGAACCTTTGCAATCAGCAATCCGTAAAGGATACCCAGGAGGCACGACACGATACCGACGGGCTTCATCGCCAGCATATTGCGATGAAATCCATAGGCAATGTTCTCTTTCAGCAAGAGCTGCTTGTTAGAACGCGTGAGTTCGCGAAGCCGTTTGGTTGCACCGATGTATATGTCGTCTGCCTTGTCGGGGCTTGCTGACTCTTCCTCTGCCGTCGGCATGACAATACCCAGCTTGGCCGTGATCGCCGTGTGGTAGCGTTGCTTGCTGACGCTATCGAGAAACTTATCACGATGGCGTAGAGCGATGGTTGTAGGCATGCCGCCCCACTTTGCAACCAGAATCTCTTCTAGTTTTTTCCCGCGTCCACGAGCCACGCTTGCAAGTGCATAAATGGCGCCGCAGCCGCCAAGCAAGCCAATTACACCTGTAAGCACAGGATGCTTTGCTCCGTAGACGCATAGCAAGGGGACGAGCAATGGCAAAGCCACGAGAAGCCCTGGAACCACACGTGCCTTGCGCTCGTACGGGTCCTTTACCAGTTCGAAAATTGTTGTCATGGGAAATCAAGCCTGTGCTGTCAAAGCATCGATGTAGGGTTGGATTTCATCGCGATTTTTTAGCGTGATCTGTTGCGCGAGAGGGTCCGGCGTTTCCTTGGTATGCAAGCCCAAACGCCTTAGCGTGTAGTACAGAAACGCTTGGCGGCATGGAAGTTTGACCTGCCCGTCTTCCATGCCGTAGTCCAGTTCCAAGACTCGTTTCTTGGCCGCGGGCAAATCGGGGTGCGGAGCAAGCACCAGCATCAGCACAGTATGCCAATGCGTATCCTGGCTGGCGTCCACTTTGCTCGGTTCGAAGCCCTCGATGCGCAGGATTCGGGCGAGGACGAAATCACTGAAGCGCTGGCGTTTGTGGCAAAACGCGCGCATGTGCCAGCGAAAACCGTCATTACCAAGGGCGTGGGGAGACAGCAGACGAACCGATTCGTCCATGGACGTCATGGACTGGTAGCTCACCCAAATGGCTTCCTGCTGCCGAATTGCCCGGACCACTGCTTCGACGGTCTGTTCATTGATCGTGCGCCAGGGGGACGGCGCCCAATCTGCCTCAAGTGCTGAGCCGATAAAGCTGGCCGCAGGCTCGATGACTCCCATCTTGGTGGCCAGCAGCTCCGCTAGATAGTGTTGCGCCGAGCTTCGTTGGTAAAGCGGGCGAAAACTCGGCGCTGCCGTGTAGGTCTTGGAACTGCGGTCGTAAGTCAGGTTACTCGGCGCCAACTCCATGTACTTGGCAATGTCCAGTGACGCCTGGGGAACCGATATGCCGAAGTGCTCAGTGAGATCCATTCGATTGATGCGCCGCTCCCAGCGCAAACGGAAATCGATGAATTGAAGTCTGCTCTCCAACCCCCAACTTAGCCCTTTGGGCTCAGCAGGATTGGCGGCAGTGACAGAGGACTCTTGCATCAGTTGCGCCTAAAAAGTAGACGGATATAAAAAATAGTCGTACATTAACTATACGCGATCATCCTTCGGTCGTCTACCCGGAGCCCCCAATGCCCACAACCATCACGTTTTTCCCGTCGACAACGGGGACATGACCCTCATCAAGTTCGGCGACCTCGACGCAACCACCTTGCTGATCGACGTAAACATCAGGCAAGACGCCGACGACCCTGACGGGGAGGCGCGCGATGTGGCCAAGGATCTGCGCAACCGACTGAAGAAAGATGAGAACGGCAGGCCGTATGTCGATGCGTTCCTGCTGAGCCACCCGGACCAGGACCATTGCCGAGGCCTGACGCGGCACTTCCACCTGGGGCCGCTGGACAAGTATCCGGATGACAAGAAGGACGACAAGGACAAGAAGATCGTGATCCGAGAGATGTGGTCGTCCCCGATCGTGTTTCGACGCGCCAGCAAGACGCACACCTTGAGTGACGACGCCAAGGCATTCAACACAGAGGCGCGTCGGCGCGTACAGCTGAACCGCGACAAGAATTTCGTCGTCGGGAACGGCGACCGCATTCAGATCATGGGCGAGGACATCGACGGAAAAACCGATGATCTCACCTCGATTGTGCGGAAGGTGGACACGCGCTTCTCGACGATCAATGGCAAGAGTTCCGCATTCTTCTCCGCGTTTCTTCTGGCGCCCTTGGACGCCCAGGACGACGAAGAAGAGGAAGAGTGCCTGGTCAAGAACCAGTCCAGCGTGATCTTGAACTTCACATTGGCCGCTGATGCTCAGACGCCGGATGGCGCAAAATTCCTTACTGGTGGCGATGCCGAAGTATTTATCTGGAACCGCCAGTGGCAGCGCCACAAGGCCGAAGCCGATGTGCTTGAGTACGACATCATGCAGGCACCGCATCACTGTTCCTGGCATTCGCTGTCCTATGACAGTTGGTCGGACTACCGCGAAAAGGCCAAACTCGATGCCGACGCTCGCAAGGCGCTTTCGCAGACCCGTGACGGTGCCGTCATCGTCGCTAGCTGCAAGCCGATCGCAGACGACGACAGCGATCCGCCCTGCATCCGCGCAAAGCGTGAGTACGTAGCAATCGTGGATGAAGCAAAAGGCGAGTTCTACTGCACGGGCGAATATCCGAGCGACAAATCCGTGGAGCCTCTCGTTTTCACCGTCACCGCTCAGGGTGTGCAGCCTCCCTCGAAGAAGGAAGCCGGATTGAAGGCCGCCGCCGTGATCACCTCCGCGCGCGCCCCCATGCCGCACGGGGCATCATGACGGGCACCATCGCGGACGCACGGCATCAACTTCAGCGGCACAGGGGCCTTGTCCGCGTTGGCGAGCCAAGGAAAAGTGGTGAATCGACGCAGATTGAAGTCGATGTTGCTGTTGAGCTGCCGAGCAGGTCTCGGCGCAATGGCGTATCCGGGACCGGAGTGTGCTCGGTCGAGACATGCGTTCTGGTATTCGGCAGTGACTGGCCCATGTCTGCACCCAAGCCTTTCTTGCGTGCGGACTTCCCGCTCAACTTGCCGCACATCAATCCCCATCGCGAAGGTGAGTTGGTCTCGCCTTGCCTGTTCGAGGGGTCGTTGGACGAGCTGCTGCATCGGTTTGGTCTGGATGCCATTGTCGATCAGTTGATCGTTTGGCTGCACAAGGCCGCAGCCGGGACGTTGCTGGACCTTGAACAGGGGTGGGAGCCGACGCGTCGAGACAGTTGTCCTTCGACCCTTGTATTCAGTGCCGAGAATGTCGCGGCCGCCTCTCCCGCTGACGGCACGATTTTGATAGTTCCCGCAGGCTACGTGACGATTGATGGCGGGCTATACGCCATCATCAATGCCGAACTGACTGCTCAAGTCGATCCTGTGTTCTATCAGGAGGTTCACAACGACAAGTTGGGTAAATGGGGAAATGGCCATACCGCAGCCACCCGAAAGGCGGCGCACATTCGGGTATAGACCGAAATACATTGCGCGGCATCGCCGAGGATGCTGGCGGCCTTCCCGCCGTGTCGCTGGTATGGACTCCGACAGGACTCACATGTGCGGTGGATCGCTGGTAGGTGCGAAGCCGCCGGCACTTTGTTGGCATAGAACGAAAGGGATGTATGGCTGACTACTTCGAGATTGATTTTCTTGGCGTCGAAACAGCGAAAAGCGGGGATGCGATCACGCTGCGCTATTCGGTGAATGGCACTGAGGGCGTGCACGTCGTTGACGGTGGATATCTGGATACGGGCGATCAGATTGTCGAACACCTGAAGACGTACTATGGAACAACTGTCATCGACCATGTGATCCTCACGCACCCTGATCGCGATCACGCAAATGGGCTGCGAAAAGTCCTGGAGCAATGCACGGTCAGGAATCTTTGGATCAACCGACCGTGGATATACGCGGACCAGTTGATTGATCACTTTGAGACCTATGAATCGGTTGAAGCACTGCGACGGAAGTTGCGCTCCATCTACGATGCCACGGCAATTCTTGAGGATCTTGCGGTGGAGAAGGGAATTCCAATCCATGCCCCTCTTCAGGGGCAGAGCATCGGTCCGTTCACGGTCATGGCACCTACCCTGGGGCGCTACCTTGACCTGGTCGTGGACTCCGCGAAGACACCGGAAGCTGTTGAGGAAAGTGCTCTAGATAGCGCGCTGAACAGCATATTTCGGGTAGTGAAGGCCGCGACCGCATACATCAAGTCCCTGTGGGGTGAGGAGTATTTTCCGCCTGAGCCGACCAGTCGTGAAAATGAAATGAGTGTGGTGCAGTCGGCTGTCTTAAATGGTCATCGCGTCATGCTTACTGGCGATGCCGGGCGTGAAGCGCTGCAAGAGGTAATTGACTACGCGCCTTTTGCGGGACTCGCACTGCCAGGCATTCGGTATTTCCAGGTGCCTCACCATGGTGGGCGGCACAATGTTTCGACTGAAATTCTGGATCAACTGGTTGGTCCACGGTTGGACAGTATGCCGGACAAGCATTCTTGGAATGCCATATGCAGCTCTGCCAAGGCGGATGAGGATCATCCACGGAAGTCGGTGATTCGCGCTGTATTGCACCGAGGTGGGCACTGGGCGGCCACCGAAAGCAAGAACATACGCATCGGGGCAGGCATCACCCGCAATGGCTGGATACCGATTCCCCAAGCGGCGTATCCCGAAGATCAAGAAAGTTGAGTGCGGTTAAGGGGACACTGCTTTTCAACTTCCCTCTGACAACATTGCGTACATCCCGGCGGGCTCGCGGGGGGCATGCCCATGCCGAACAGGCGAAAGCGGAACTGATGACGCAAGTGTCAGCGCGGCTGCAGGCCGGGGCCAAGGAGACTACGGAGCAGTTCAGGACACAGGCCGCCTGGCACGGTGTCGGCCGCCACCTCAACCACGCCCTTCTACGAAGGCTGATGCACGGAGTCCGTAGAGAGCGATAGCGACAGGTAAGGGTTGTTCGGCGGTAAATCGTTGAACAGAACACGCGGGTCTTCCAGCAGGTAACCGTGGAGACGCCGCGACTTCCGCGGCCCCGTGACTGTGCAGGTCCAGATGTTCAGACCGTTCTGCTGCTTGCGGTGGAGTTGCAGTTTTTCGAACCATTTCTGCACACACTGCCAGTCGGCCACCTGGTCCTGCTTGGCAAGGACGGTAGTCTCGGGATGTTCCTGAGCGTAGCGCTGGAATACCCCGGGACTGACCAGATAGACGGTGTCGGCAACAGTATGCACCAGTGCCTTGGCGTCGTTGATGATGAGCCGGCGCTCTTCGATACCCCGGCGGAGCCAAGCGACAAAATGCTCACCAGACGGCGTTTCCTCCAACCCCGGCGTCGTTGTAGGCGCTGGCGCCATCGCGTCGGCCAGCACCCTTAACTCACCGGATTCGAGGAGCGGCTCTTTCATGGTCGGCGGAAGGAGTTCGGTGGTGGACGAGAGGTCGGCCAGCGCCATGCCGGAAGTGCCGAGCAGATCCAGAAGTGCTTCGACGCCATCGCCGGCCGACTGCGCCGGCAAAGGCTCGGATGCGACCGAATCCGCCGCGGCTGGCGAGGGCACAGGAATGGTTGGCTCCCCGTCTTCCTGCACTACCGTCACCGTGCCGGCGAACGGTGCAGGCCGCTCACTGCCTTCCCAGATCAGGGAGGGGGCGAGGCGCAGGAGCGTGAAGGTATGAGACCAGCCCGCGTCGCTGGTGATGGTGGCCTTCCAGATGGCCTTGCCCTCAGATGTCGGTTGCGCAATGCCATGGTCCTGCAGCACGTTGAAGACGGCGGTATTGCTGGATGGGATGCCGTCGATGCCCTGGGCCAGCAGATGGGCGCGCAGTTTGTCCGAGACGGTTTTGCTGACCAGCCACAGCGCGTCCTGGGTCAACCATCCGTCTGACGCTTGAGGCTGGTTCAGCTTGAACTCCTCCCGAAGCAGGTAGCGCAGGCCGTCCAGCAGCTTGCGTTGCAGAGCGTGCCGGGGTGCTGCCAGAGCCTTGCTTGGATCGCCGCCGAGTTCTTGCGCTACCGATGCCTGGTCGGCTTGCACGACCAGTTCGCCGAGCGTGCCGGCATGTTCGTACTGGCCCGCCAGCACGTACAGCAGCGCGGCCCAGAGGTCGGGATAGCCGCTGAGCCAATCGAAGATGGCTGCATCAAGCAGGCGCGCATACAGGAGGCCGGTAGCGGCGCCGTGCAGCCTGTATTCGCGGTCCTTGCGGTAGCGGAAGCGGTACGGCCGCTGCAACGGACCGTGCCAGGGGTGCCAGACAGCGCCATCGGCGTACTCGACGTGCAGGTCCACGGCGATCTTGCCGATGTCGTGCAACAGCGCCGCGTAGGCCGTGCCGGCGGTCCAGGCCTCTGCCTGGGCGGCCTGCGCCTCCGGCGTGGCGCCAGCGGGCAGCAAGTGCGATTGCCGCAGCTTGAGCGCGTAGGCAACGATCTCCAGGCCGTGGTCCAGCATGCCGCCCGGGTAGGCATGGTGGTGGCTTTCCGAAGCAGGGAACTGCTGGACCAGCTCGGCGTAGCGCTCCAGCGGCGCGAGGTAGAGCGTGCCGAACTGTCGGCGCGACAGCGAGGTGCGCTGCCAGATATGTTCCAGCAGCTTCTGCCGACGTGGCGTCGCCAGTAGCGATGCGGCCGGCTCCGGTCGCACCAGCCCTTTGCCGGGCTCGGCGGGAGATGTGGGCGTCGGCGACGCGCTGGCAGTGGGCGGCACCCGTTTGCGTTTGAACAGCGAGAGCATGGGAAACCCCGGATGTCGGGCTGCTCGGGGGAGCCTTTTTGCCTTTTCGGGTAGGGCCTTTCCCCTTGGCCCCATTCCCTTGCCCCCTTCCCAGCCCTTTGGCTTTTATGGAAGCCTTGGGTATAAGGCCGCCAGGGTTGGAGCGCCACGATCAATGCGGCATGGGGCAACCCCGGCAAACCCGGAGCGCTGCAGAATTGTCGTCAGTCCTGGCCCAGGCCCGCATCGAGGGCCAGCACGGGCCTGGGTTGTCAGGTCGTCGGTACGCCGTAGCGTTTGAACAGGGCCTCGAAGAAGGTCTTTACGTCAGCCTTCGCCGTGGGCACCTGCAGCTCCGCTGCCCCGAACCGAAAGACTTCATAACCGGCGAGTTTGAGTTCGCGGTCGGCCTTGACCATCTGCGAATAGCGCTGCACGTCGGCGCTGCCCGTGGAGTCCGCGTAGTGATGCTTGCCGTCGACCTCGATGACGACTCGAACGCCCTGGGGCAGCAGGAGCAGAAAGTCCATGCGAAACCGCAGAAGCGCATCCGGCCCTCGCTCCTTGACCGTCCGTGGGTCCCAATGCAGCCAGACTTCGGGCAGCAGCGCTGGCAGGTTGGGCACGGCACTGCGAAATCCCTCGAAGAAGGCATCGAACAGCAAGGTTTGCGGCGGGGAGTTGCGTGGCAGGCTGGCCTTGAGACGCGCGTATAGCGAGCGCTTGGCCAGCGTCGCATCGGCGATCTGCTCGGCTTCTCCCCACCACTGCTGCAGATCGTTCCAGCGCAGCCCGTCGTTGCCGATGGGCCGATCATAGACAAGCACCTTGTCCGCATTGGTGACGATCTCGACGTCGTTGTCCAGCGCGTCGCGAAAGCGCAGGTCGGGCTTGTCGGGCGAGGCGAAAATGAGATTCTTCGGCCGGCCCTTGGTCGCCGCGTGCTGCGGGACCAGCGTGAAGATCGGGTAGCCGCCTTCCGAGTCGGTCTCGCGCAGCTCGACGCCGCAACTCCGCAGCGGCTCGTTGACGCAGGCGACGAAGTGGCGTTGGGCGGCCTCGTCGGGGCGCACGTCGGCCGAAGCCAGTCCCTCCAGGAACAGCGCGAAGCGCCTGTCGGAGGCGTCATACGCTCCCAACTGGTCGAACAGCGTTTCGGCTGGCCAGTCCTCCGGATTGCGATGGACATGCTGCTGGATTTCAGCGCGCAATCCCGTCGGCTTCCCGCCCAGCAGGTGCATCCAGTCATCCGCATCCAAGATCCACAGGCGCTCCAACAGCTCGTCGAACCTGCGGGCATCCCCGTACAGCTCCTCGCGATTGAGCCTGCGCGCGACCTCGCGCCGGTACCGCTTCGGGATGGGAGGACATGGGCTGTCGCTCCAGAGGATGTCCTGAATCTGGTTGCGCGTGGTGGCGTTGGGCGGGTGGCGCACCAGCAGCTTGCGTGCAACTATCGGCAGGTCCGTGTCCGCTACCGCATTGAAGCTGGCGGTCATGCGCTCGCGCTTGGAACCATCGGCGCCAGGCGCAGGCAGGCCCAGTTCCTCGCAAAGCGTCGGCAGCATGGTGTGGGTGCCAGCATCCTTCAGCCCGGTGACCAGAGGCTCCAGCAAATTGCGAAGTTGCACGTAGTCCATGGTTGCGCGACTCAACCTCGCAGCGCCATGGCGCGCAGCAGCGCGTCGATCTGCCCGAAGGCGTCCTGCTGCCACTGTTCGGGGGTGCGATCGCCCAGCGCATGCGTGTCTTCGACGAAGCGCCTCACGCAGGTAGGCCCATGACCCTCGAAGGTGTCGAACTTGTCGGCGATGTGCCGGAAACCGCGCTCACCGCTGGGATGCCCCAGCAGGGGGCGACATTCCTGTGCCAGCACATCGATGCCGCCAGGGTAATTCCGCACGCAGTAGTAGATGTCGTAGGCGTCCTTTTGTTTGTAGCGGCCCGCCAGTGCGTGGCCTTTCATCGCCAGCAGAGCGGGGATTGAACACACCGCAATCTCCACGCGGTTGGTTCCACCGTCCGGCATCGGCCCCGCCACGGCGACCAGTTGGTAGAACCGCATCGCCAAGTCGGCGCCATCGGCCCGCTGCACGGCAAAATCGCTGATTAGAGGGGGATCGTTCTTGACGATCTCCGCGTCGCGCGGCATCAGGAAATCAACCACGACGTCGATCGCTTCTCCATCATCGCGCGCGGGAACCTGGCGAACCAGTTGGAAGCGCCGAAGTCCCTCGCGCTGGGCATAGCCATGGCCTTGAAGCGCGCCGATCAATGTCGCGTATTCGCCGTCGCCGAGCGCTTCCGCGTCCAGGCCGACGTCCACGTCGAGCGTGCCGACATGCGGCATGTCCTCGTTGGCCAGCAGAAGCCAAGGAACCGCGCCGCCGATGATGGCGAACTTGCCCTTGAAGCTACCAAGGATTTGGCCGATCTCGATCAGCACCGATTTCACTGCCGCAGTCGTCCGGTCGTCGTACTCGGCGGCCGATTGTGGTTCCTGGGGTGTCATTTGGGCCATGAGAGCCTTTCTTGGCGTAAGTGCTCGGCGGCCTCGGCGCCGCGTTCGCCGGCAATGGACAGATCAAGGTAGGTCTGGATCGGGCTCGTGCAGACCGCGCCCGGCGCAGGTTCAATAGTGTCGGCGAGCAGTCCCAAGTCCTTCGACACGGTGATGGCCACGTTCTCGCCTTTCGAGGCGGGCGCGAGCTTCAGCGCGGCCTGGAGCTTCTGAAGACCTGCCTCATCGGCAAAGAAGTAGTGCGTGCCGGTGCGCCCGTAAGGAGCGAGCCACTGCGCTGCCGAGAAGGAGGCGAAGACGGCGCGTCCGGGGCCGCTTTCGGCGCGCAGTGCGCCGCGGGCCGCATCTTCGAACGCGCTGCCATGCAACGGGGTGTAGAACCGCAGCCGCTCACCTGGCGGTGCGGTGTAGCTGTCTCGCCATGCGTCGAGCAGTGCGTCCGGCTCTGAGAGGACGAGGCCATCGTCCGACGCTCGCGCCCATTCCCGATCGATCAAGCCGGTGCGCACATTGCTGACGTGCCCCAGGCTGACCCCGGAGATTGCCGACAACTCGGTGACGCGCCATGCACGGTCGGGCTCGCGCAGCATGGCGCGTAGAACCTGGGCCGACTTCGGCCTGAACAGCGACTTGAGTTCGCGTTGTTCGGCCGCGGGCTTGTCCGCCACCATACGCTCGATGAACACGCCGCCGAAGGCGATTCGGGCGTTTCCCTCAAGGTCGAGATAGCCGACGTCCTTCTCTACGCACAACTGCCTCACTGCGGGTGAGAGGTAAGGCGCGATGAAGATGGGCGTTGCCTGCGGGGCTCGCTGCGCCACGTAGTTCCGCAGTTCCAGCAGTGCAGAACGGGCGTACCGCGGCTGACCATTCGACTTGTACTCGCAGATGAGCATGTGCTGCCGCCCGTCCACGAGCAATCGGGCGATCAAGTCTGGCTCCCAATCGCCGGATACGGCTTCAGGCTCGATGCCTTCGATGTGAAGGATCGGGACGTTCTCAAGCAGCCGCCGCAACGCTTCGCCGGCACGGGCTTCTGCTTCTTTCATTGGATGATGGTCTTTCAGCATCCGCTGAAAATACCACATTTCGTGAAATTTCCGCAAGGATTTCACTGAGATGGGTGCTTTCACCAGATGCTGAAAGTGCCTATAATGGTGAAAAACATGGACATGGCAGGCAGCATTCCTTACCATGGCTGCATGCTGAGGCCAACGCCAACCCCGGGCTGTTCCGCCCGCTGAGCCGTCTGATCCTGGAAGTCGTGCCACGCGATCCACCTGTTTTTTCGCCACGACGCCAAGGCCAGAACGATCTTGTTTGCCGGCATCCGCCGCAGACGTGATTTGACGTTGCACAGAATTTCGCTCATGGGTTGAAAACTCATGCAGGATTCAATCAAGCGAATAACGAACGGGTATCAAAAGAAGCACAGGACGACCATGAGGTAGCCGAAATGAAGACCGCCGCACAGACCACCTTCGCAGAACGTCTCGGCCGGATGCTGGGCCGAGCGTGGCGACGCTGCGCGCATCTTGATCGGCGAGCACAGGGCTGGCTGCTTGCGCGGGGATGGGCGCCGGGCGCAGCCAAGGCGACGCTGTTGGCGGCCAAGCTCGTTGCATTCGGTCTGTTGCTTTATGCCGCGTTCTGGCTGGCACTGCTGGTCGCGTTTTCAGTGGTTGCGGCTTGGGCGGCTCGGGGCTCCGCATACGACGAATACGAGGAAGGGGAGATCGGCGACCAAGCAGATCACAAGCGCAGTGTCTTCTACGATCCGATCAACTACAACGACGATCCCGACCCTCGGTTCGATGACGAGAGGTAGGCTATTTGGCACTGCGGATCACCATGCCTGTTCCCTTTGAGCCGGCCTGACCTGCCGATTTCGTACCTTCCGACAGTCCCTGAAGCACATTCCCGGCGCGAACTCCAGCCCAGGCCAGTGCGGTCACCCAAAAGCCCGGCAGCACGATGAACATCGTCGCCATCACGAAATTCAACAGCATGTCGCCGAAGGCGTTGTTCAGGCCGATCAACGGGTCGAAGTTGGTGTGCGGCCGATTCGCACCGAAACCCCAGCCGTAGAGAGCATCGAGGATCGTGCTGTCCAGCCAGCGCGCGAGCTGGAACCAGAAATCCACGAAGAACAGCGCGAACTCCACGCAGCTCACCGCGACCAGGGCTTTCAGCTCGTAGGTACCGAAGAGCAGCACCAGCGGGATGCAGATGACCAGTGCCATCTTGAGCAACGACAGCACCATGGGCAACGCCTGGCGAACCACATCCATCGCCGGGAAGAAGCCCAGCGAGCCGACGGTCATCCCAAGGTCGCCGGCACCGCGGGTCACGATGTTGGGAAGCGTCTTCTCGATCTGACCGCCATAGTCGGTATAGACGGCGCCCTGGTTCATCTTCTGCTGGCTCGGCGACACGACCGCGCGGATCACCGAGTCATTCACCTCGTTCTGCGACAGGAACCCTGCCCAATGACCGATACGGGAAAGCAGATCCGGATCGACCTGGGCCAGCAGGCGCGCGCGCAGCCCGCTGCCGCCATCCGACCACCATTGCCGGCAGGTCGGATAGCCCCCGCCGCTGTCCACTTGGGCCAGGCCCGCGTCTCGTGTTGCGTCGTAAGGCCAGGCCGTACGTGGCGTGCTCGAATGGTAGGTGTCGTAGAAGCCGGACGTGCTCTGGAAGTAGCTCGAACCGATCCAGGTCACGTCGTTCATCTGATCGTCGGAGAGCGTCGGCCGGTTCATGAACAGCTTGGCGCGCGACGGCCCGTAGCAGTCGTGGACAAAGTCGGCGACTTCCTGAGCCAACACCGGATCGCTGATGCGCGTGGCATCGACGTCCATGCGCATCTGACGCAGATCGGTCCCGCAGGGAATTGCCGCGACCGCAGCGCCTGTGATGGCCTTCGAGATGGCGTGCATGAAGAACCACCACACCGGCACCAGCGCGCTCTGGTTGTTGAGCGTGGTGTAGGCGTTGGACCAGCCCGTGTCCGCCGGCTGCGGCACGTTGACCTGGCACTGCGCCGAACGGGTTGTGTCGAACCTGATCGTGCTGAGGTCGACGGGAATGAAGGGAATGCCGGCGAACATGATGACCAAGATTGCCACCCATACCCGGTTCTCGATGCGCATCGAGGACAGCACGCCCTTGTTGCCCTCGTCCGCTCCTTCGGCCCGCGCCCGCAGCCACTCATGGATCACGATGGCAACGAACGGCAGCGCGAACACGCCGCTGGCCACCAGGATGTTCCAGATGCCGTTGTTGATCACCCAGCCCACCAGGGTCAGGTAATACTCGAGGTAGTCCGTGGTGTAGAGCGTCATTTCATTCTCCCCGCCTCAGCTTGCGCGCAGTAGTTGGCTGGCTTCGAGCAGCACGATGGTGACCACGGCCGCGATCTCGACGCGCAGCAGGCGCTGGTGCGCCTCCGACTCGGGCTCGCGCTCGCGCAGGCGCCCGCGCATCCACCACCAGCCATAGGCCGTCACCGTGTAGACAAGCAGCCGCCAGACCAGGAAGTGCGCCGAATGCGCGCGCAGCCAGCGCTCCCAGTCATCGATACTGCCGACGATGCCGATACCGACGATATTCACGGCCACGGCAATGCAAGCGACCAGCAGCGCCCACAGCAACGCCATGCCGACGCGGCGGTTGAACAGCCACGCCGGCCGCAGCCAGCTCTTGATGCTCATGGCGTGCCCCGCGGCTTCTGCACTTCCTTGAGCCGGTCACGGGTCGTGTCACCCTCGAAGATGCCGCGCGATCCGCCAGCCCTGGTGCTGTGCCGTTGAATGATCGCCATCGCGGAATTCCCGGCCAGAGCGCGCCGCAGTTCGAGCTCGGTCTTGAGGTTGTTGATCTCCTGCTCCAGCGTGCCGTTCTCCTGATCGACCGCCTTCACGGCCAGCTCATTGGCGGCGATGTTAGGCTCCTTCTTGCCGGTCAACAGCGTGCGCTGCAACAGCAAGGCCTTTTCCAGCACGCTGGAGAGTGCAGCCTCCGAGGCCAGGCGCTTGCCCAGCAGATCCTGGTCGGGCTCGTCCCGCAGGGCCTCGATCACACCACGGGTGATCGGCAGCGAATTGCTACTAGCCGCCTCCAGGTTTGTCACCGTCGTTGGCTTCGCACGAGTCACCAGATCCTGCAGCGCCTGCAGCTTGGTCTCGTACTCCTCCTGGATCACCGGCGTCAGCCCCACGCCGGGCGTGGTCTGCGTCTTCGTGCAGCTCTCGCAGGTGCGCTGCTCGCGCTCGCCCAGCACGCGGGTTGCAAAGGCGGCGGCGGCATCTGGCGAGCTCCAGGTCTGGCAGGTCAGCCGGTTGCCGCAGGAAGCGCGCGGAATCGACGAGGTGTCCGTGACGCTGCGGCCGTTGAGCAGGTTGTAGCCCGCGCGGGTCACGTCGCCCACCACCTTGATCGAACCCTGCCCCGAACCGCCCGCGTTGCTGCCGCCGACCCAAGGCACGCCGTTGTTGCCCCTGTTCGACTCGGCCTGCTCGATGGCCGACACGGCATCGTTGCCGCTGACCGCATCCCGCAGTGCCATGCCCTCGGCGAGCTGGTCCCAGCCGGCCTGACCGCCGGCCATGTCGGCCATCCGGTTGGCGATGGCCCGGCAGGTCATCTTCGAGCGGTCGAAATCCAGACGGGCCTGCAGGACGCCGTTGGTGAGCAGGTTGTAGAGGCCGGGATCGGCGCGCTGGATGATCAACGCCGGTAGCGATGCCACGGCACTGGTGGCGTTCTGGATCACGGTGCTCATGATCGACTGGAACCCGTTGGTGATGCCGTTGAGCTGGTTCTGCAGCGTGGTCGTGATGCTCATGTTTCCGCAGATCAGGTTGCTGTTCCAGCCGATCCCGACGCCGATGCTTTGCATGTTCCCGGCGCCGCTCATGGACACGGCACGACCGCCGCCGATGCTGTAGAGCACATCGTCGCCGATGACGCTTCCGTTCACGTTCGCGCCGCTCGGGTCGATGCGGGTCTGCGCCCATGCGACGCCTACCGCTACCGTGAAGGCGCAGGCGAATGCGACGGCCAGCCTATAGGGTTTGGTGCGTTGAATGAAACGGGAAATGGACGCCTTCATCGGATCACCTCACATGAAATCGACGCTGCCGAGAAACACCTGTCCGCGCCGCCGGCAGCAGGCATAGGGCCGCCACAGCGCCCAGGCGTAGTCACCCTGTTGGGCCTGTACCCGCGTATTGCTGTGCGGGAAGACCGCGCAGGAGGTCGAGAGCGTCGGCGTCAGCTCCTGCCACTTGCCGGTCGAGGCGTCGGTCTCCACAAGCGCGCCGGCGGGCCAGTAGCCGTCGCGCGCTGTTGCCAGCAGCGGTTGATAGACGTGCGGCTGGGCGCGGCGGGTCACGATGTCGCCCGCGCGCTGAGCGACCACGGCGCCGCTCTTGTAGTCGTCGGTCTGGTGCAGGAAGCCGCCGCGCGGATAGACGTTGCCCCACAGGTTCAGCGTCGTGCGACCGCCGATCTCGCGCATGCCGGGGATCAATGCTTCCGGGTACACCATCTCGGGGATGTTGTAGCGCCAGGCCAGCGTATCGAGCGTGCTCAACAGGTACGGCATGAAGGCCGTGCCCGCACCCTGGCAGGTGTAGCCGGATGCGCTGGCGAACTGGCTGAACACCGCGCCGGCGGGATGCCCGATCACGTCCGCGTTCTTGAACTTGCCGAGGTTGTTCTCGTTGTCGTGGTTGGTGGTGCCATCGCCGCCGGCCCGGGCCGTGGGGTTGGGCACACTCATCGGACGCACTTCGATCCACGGGTTTTCGCCGGTGTTCGAGTAGCTCGACACCACTGCGTCGGGCACGTAATGCCGCACCTTCACCGAGGTGCGCACCGAGCAGCCGAACGGCGTGCAGAACAGCCAGTAGCAGATGCCGACGACGCGGTACTCCAGGCAATCCGGCGACAGTGCTGAGGCCACGATGGTGGCCGTGTCCAGGGCGAAAGACGAAGCTGCGCCGGCCAACAGCAGCGAGGCGCCCGCCACGCGCATGCGGCGCGAAGGTGTCGACGGCAGGCGGATCATGGCTGGGTCCTCCGATAGGTTTCGATGCGTGCCGCGGCGCGGGCAACATCCGGCTCGCCATAAACTACGTAGCGCCGGTCGACGACCACGGCGGGCACCTTGGCGATGCCCAGGCCCCAGGCCTCCGCGACGTCCTGGTAGGCGCGCCCGATGCGGCGCTGCAAGTCCGGCCCACCCTCGCGCAGGCGTTGCTGCACGATGGCGGAGGCGCGGGCGGGATCGGCCGGCATGCCTGCAGCCAACTCGGCCTCGATGCGCGCCGGCAGGTCCAGTTCGACGACGCGCGTACCGGCCGCTACCCGCACGGGGTGGCCGCTGTCGGTGATCACGAGCACCTCGGCCGCCGTCGCCGCCGTACTGAGTGCGGACGACACGACGACCCACGACGCGAGGGCCGTGCCGATGGTTCGCAAGCGCTGAGAGATGAAGGAATGGGGAGCCATCATGGCGGGCGTCCTGGAAATCGATCGAAGCCCCAATCGAACGCCAACGCCGCTCCGTTCGCGACAAAGAAAGCGCACCGCAACCATTCCGCTTTGGGGCAACCACGAAAGGAATGCGGGAGCCGAGGCTCCCGCAGGGTTGAATGACGCTGCGTGGAAAGGCCGGATGCAGACTGCGGCTACAGCAGACCGGCTTCGGCAAAGGAGTACGGCGCGCCCTCACCGACGATGAAGTGATCCACCACCCGGACATCGACCATGGCCAGGGCGGCTTTGAGCCGTTCCGTGAGCGCGCGATCGGCGGCCGAGGGCTCGGTCATCCCCGATGGATGCTGGTGCGCCAGGATCAATGCCGAGGCGTTGAGGGCCAAGGCGCGCTGGACGACCACCCGCGGGTACACCGAGGTCTGGTCAATCGAGCCCTTGAACAGCTGCTCGTAGGCCAGCGCGCGGTGCTGGCTGTCCAGGAAGATGACGGCGAAGACTTCGTTGGGCTCGGCGACGAGCTTCAGACGCAGGTAGTCGCGCACGGCGGCGGGACAGGAGAGGCAAGGCCCGGCCTTGAAGATGCGGTGCTCCAGCAAGAGGATGGCCTGCTGGATGATCCAATCCTCGTGCTGGGTGGCGATCAGGGCCAGTGACTCCGGGTGGGAGTCGGTAACTGTATAAGACATGGCGAACCTCCAAAGGATGAAGTGGGAGGACGCCCGCCCCGGAAGGGCGAACCCTCCAGGGACGATGGGAATGTGAATAAGGGAACAGCGGCATCCACCACCGCTCGCGCAGTGGCTGTTCGCGTCGAGGGATGCGAAGCGAACGGGGTCGATCAGCGCGGCCAGGCCGCGTCGTAGCCTTGAAGATCGTGGCTACCTGGGCATGTCGCCGATGGGCTCGGCAGGCATTTCCTTTGTTGACGGGGCATCGGTGCCCCCTGCGGCCAGCAAGTCGATGGCCGACAGCAAGGCGTCACCGTCGACAGGCCCGCGTAGCAGCAGCGTCTTGCCGGACTGGCGGTCTTGCAGGCGCAGCGTGGGCGTGGCGGCGATGTGCTGCCGGGCAGCTTTGGCCGCCTGCGCGCGGATCACCGCATCCGGCCGCTCGGAGTTGAGGCATTGCTGCGCGTCGGGCGTGAGGTCGGGATAGCGCAGGCCCTCGGGCAAGCCCTGCCCGTCGCCGCGCGTATGGGCATAGACCCACTCCACGGCCTGCCAGAACGCGGTGTGACCGCCGGTCTGGCCGACGCACTCGACCAGGCGCGCCTCTGCGGACGCTGCGGGCTCATGCATCGACAGCGGCAGGTGATGCCATTGCCAGGCGACCTCGGGATGTTGGTCGATCCAGCGTTTGAGTACGACAAAATACGCGCGGCAGAACGGGCATTCGAGGTCGGCGTACTCGACCACCGTGAAACGCGCATCCGCCCGGCCGTAGCGCCAGGGCGGACCTGCTGGCGCCGATGAATCAGGCTCGACATGAACCGCAGCGGTGACGGGCAACTCCGCGCGGGCGGAACGCTCGTCGGGTCTTGCGGCATACAGGTGCAGGAAAGCCCACACAGCTGCGGAGAGCAGCATCGCGCTCGCCAGCAGCCCAGCGAGGAAGAGGCGGGAACGGACAAAACGAGGCAGCGGCATCTTTCCCTCCTTCACGCCAACGCATCGAGCGCAAGCGACTCGATGCCGCGGGCGCGGTCGATCTTCTCGGCCACCTTGAAGGCGGCATCCAGCTCACCAATGCCGTACTGCTGCATCAGCTGGAAGCGCTCGGCCTTCTCTTCCGGTTCGGTCTGCGCCAGCGCCAGGTACAAGCTGGGCGGCACCGCGCGGAACAGCACTTCCATCGACTTCGAGAGGATCACGCCTTCGGTGAACTTGCCGGCCTCCTTGCGGGCAGACAGCATCAGTGCCTTCTGCGCCGGGTTCAACTCGCGGAAGCGCGCGATCTTCTCCACCTCATCGGGTGGCATGGACAGGCAGATCCACCACTCGATCATGTTGAGCATCGGCTCGGCCGCCTTGGGCAGGTCGTCGATGTTCTGCGTCGCCAGCCAGTACCAGGCGCCGAGCTTGCGCCACATCTTCGTGATCTTGACCACGTAAGGCGCGAGCAGCGGGTTCTTGGTGATGATGTGGCCCTCATCGGTGACGTTGATGATCGGCCGGCCGAGGAACTGGTCGCGCTCGGCGATGTTGTTGACCGTGTTGATGAGGCTGATGTAGGCGATCGAGAGCTGGGCGTTGTAGCCTTCGCGCGCGAAGGTGGCCAGATCGACGATGGTGATGTCCGCCTCGGGCCACGGCGTGCCGGGGCGGTCGAACATCTCGCCATCGACACCCTGGCAGAACATGTCCATCGCGTCGGCCATCTCCAGCAGGCGGGCGCGCCGCGTCTCCGGCAGCGTGGCGTCGCGAGCGCGCTCGCGCAGCGCATCGCGCACGTCGCGCGTGAGCACCATGCGCTTCTCAGCAACGCAACGCTGCGCCGCGTCGAGGATGCACTGACGGATCAGGCTGCGATCGGCGCGCGTCATGCGGGCCTCTTCCTTGTCCTCGCCGCCGGTGATCATCAGCCGCGCGGTGATCTCCAGCTCACCCAGCACGTCGCGCTGCTCGTCCGCATCCGCGACCTGCGCCGCCGCGTCGCGGTCTTCGTCCAGGTCGTCGGCGTCCAGCGTCTGCACCTGGCTGGGCGTGTCCACCAGCCGGTGCGCGTCGGCGAAGGGCGCGAGGCTCACCCCCGCACCGGGGGCGAGCTTGACGCGATGCACCGTCAGCCCCAGGCGCGCGGCGAAGTCGCCGAACAGGCCGAAGCTGTTGCCCGCCTCGACGATGAACAGGCGCGGCCGGTAGATCGCCGTCACCTGGTTCAGGATGTTGTTCAGGGTCGCGCTCTTGCCCGAGCCGGTGGGGCCGAACAAGAACAGATGCGCGTTCATCTGCCGGTCGAGCCGGTTCAAGGGATCGAAGGTGATCGGACCGCCGCCGCGGTTGAAGAAGGTGATGCCCGGATGCCCCGTCCCCTGGCTGCGGCCCCACACCGGCGCGAGGTTCGCGGCGTGCTGCGCGAACATCAGCTGGGTGTACCACTGGCGCTTGTCCAGGGCCGGGTCGAACACGCAGGGCAGCCAGCGCAAATAGCTGTTGAGCGGCGCCACCTCGTCTTCCTCGCGCACTGGCTGCAGGCCGGCGTTGAGCATGACGTTGACCAGTTGCAGCCCGCGTGCGTCGAGCTGGGGCAGATCGCGGCCCTGCAGGTAGAAGGCCAGCGCGCCGCGATAGAGCTTGTGCGCACTGCCGATCAGGCCGCGCGCCTGCTGCACGTCCTGCCGGGTCTGCTCGGAAGCCAAGGTCTCGCCGACGGATTTCTTGCTCAGGTGGTTCAGGTGCGCTTCGAGCACGTCCTGCGGTGTGGCGACCAGCGTCAGGCACATCACCGTATCTTCCGGCATCTGGTCGAACAGCGCGTTGACCGCATCGCCGCCCTTGCGCGTCTCGCCGGTGATGTGGCCCGTCGCGGGCGGCATGCGCAAACGGTCCATGACGATGACCCGATGCGGCAGGCCGTCGAACAGCCAGGTGCCGTTATCCACGTCCGAGCGCGGTTGGCCGAAGAACAGCCGCTGCGCGAAGTCGCCCCCTGCCAGTTCGATCTCACCTTCCTCTGCCTCCTCGGGATAGCGGGTCAGTGCGTAGAAGCGTTCCCGGTCCTCGGTGGTCGGACCCAGCAGCGTGGGATGCGGATTGAACCAGCGCAGCAGCCAGTCGTGGATGTCGGCGGCAGCCAGGCGGCGGGCCTTCACACCCGCGTTCGCGAGTCCGCCGACGAGCCGGTCGCAGATCGTCGCCAGCGCCTGCTCGGGCGACTGGCTGCGGCGGGCCGATGCGGCGTTGGGCGTGCGCCGATAGACCACCATGCGTACCCGCCGCGCCTGGCCGCGCCACGGCAGGCGCGTCACCGTCGTGTCCTCGAACAAGCCGCCTGGCTTCGCGATGGCGCGCAAATGGTGCGCGAAGAAACGCAGGTAGAACGCACTGAACGCGCTGCCCTGGGCACGCGGCCGCACGTAGCTCGCCAACGTGCGCAGGTAGCTGTCCCAGTTCGATTCGTCCTGGGCGTAGAGCTGGACCACCCAAGGGTTGTCGTCCAATTCGTCGAACGAGTCCTGCAGTGCGTTTTCCAGCGCGTCCCTGGCCTGCCACAGCCAAGCCATCTCGCGCCCTTCGGTGCCCACCGGCGCCAGCTCGAAGAAAGCTGCGACCGACTGTCCGTCCTCCAGCAGCATGCTCTTGGAGCCCGGCAGGTACTCCACCCAGGGCAGCATGTCTGCGAACGACGGCGCGACGCCGTAGAGTGCCTCGTGGTCGGCCTGGGTCGCGGGCCGACGCCGGCTCGCGTCGAGCACGCTGCCAGGTTCCGGGATGCCAGCGTCGCTGAGCGCGGTCACATGCCGCTCCCAGGCATCGTCGGCTGCATCGGCCATGTTGGCTGACGGGATCGTAGGAGTGCTGGACGGTGCTGCCTTGCGCACCCATGGCATGGACCAGGCCATCAGTAGTCCTCCACGCGCTCGCCCGGCATCGCATACTGAACACGCTGATACAGCGGAAACACCGTGCTGTAGCCGGGCACGGGCACCGGGTCGGTGCCGGCCAGGTGCGGGAACACATACATCACCAGGTCGGGATTCGGCAGGCGCCGGAACTGCCGATAGATTTCGGTGCTCGCCGTGCGCGTGTAGGCGGCGTTGGCGGCTGGCGTTGCCTGCACGTCGGCGTCGGTCAGCGGGCGGCGCAGGCTCTGACGCGCATCGAGCAGTTGCCGCGCCGTCTGCCCGCCGGCAGCGCCGCTCCCACCGGTCTCCTGCTGCCAGACGTCGAGCATGGTGCTGTCGCCGTGTGGCAGCAGTTGGTCCTTGCTGGTGGCGCAGCCGCCCAGCACCATGACCGCGAGCATGATCGCGGCCGCCTCAGTCCAGATCCGACGCATGGGCGCCTCCGATGCGGTGATTGACCCGGCGCCCCTTGGCGTCGTAGTCGATGTTGAGCGGCTGCTCCAGATGCACGGCGACCTTGGCACCGGGCTGTACATAGACCGCGGCGAACGCCTGGCCGTAGAGCTTGTTGACCCACTGCGACATTTCCTGCACGCCGCCGGCCAGGATACGGCCCATGGCCTCGTTGCCGCTGATGCCGACCGTGCCGAGCGAGCCGTTGCTGTTGGCGACAACGGCAACGCTGCCGTTGTTGGACTTGATGAGCGACGCCGCGCCGGCACCGGCCGCGGTGATCAAAGCCTGCGAGCCGAGGTACTGCTGGGCGTTGCTGCGCCGCTCCCCTGAGACGCAGGGGATGCCGTAGGGATCACTGATCCAGCCCAGGCCGCCGTGTGTGGTGCTGTTGCCATTGGCGCCATTGGCTTGACCGCCGCTGCCCTGCGCGCGGTTGCCGTCCTCCGGCACGGTGCGGATCGTGCCGTCCTGGAACACGAAGGTGACGCTGCGAATCTGGCCACGCACGCACGAAAGCGTCCAGTCGCCCGAGGCCGTGCCGCTGACAACCGCGCCGGCCACGTCGGGAATGTCGATGCCGTTGGCGGTCAGGTTGTCCGGGCCGATCAGCACCTTGAACGGGTACGGGTCGTTCACCGTGCCGTCGATCGGCACGCGCCCGATCAGCGCGGTCATCGCGATTGAGCCCATCAGTGTCGAGTTCGACGGCACCGTGTAGACCGGCTTGGCGGACGGGCGCACCGCGTTGGCCGCCTGCGTGCCAGTATCGGCCACCGAATCGGCGGCGTTCGAGAGGGCTTTCTGCGCCGGGCCGAAGCTCGTCGGGAAGTTCAGCCCGCCGGTCGTGCCGCCATTCTTGGTCGGCTTCGCGTCGTCCGGCTCGACCCAGCGCGTGCCAACGCTGCTGCTGGGGCGGGCGCCGCCGCTCTGACTACCGCCGAAGTTCTTGCCGTCGCCGTCCTCCAGGCCCAGCCCGACTGGCATATCGGCCTGGCCGCCCTTGCCGGAGAGGCCGTCGAGGCGACGCTGCAGGTCTTGCAGCAGACCCCGGGTCTGCTGGCGGTCATTGGCCACCTGGTCACGGTCCTGCTGCAGACGGCCACGCTCGCCATCCAGTGCAGTCTGGATCCGCTGGTCGATCGCACCCTCGCGGGCACGCATGCGCTCGTTCTCGGCCTTCTGATTCTTGTTGTCGGTGAGCGCGGTCTGCAGCTCGTTGCGCAACTGCTTGACCTGGGCGACCAGCGTGGCGACGGTATCGCGCGGCGTGTCGCCCTCGACGCCCAGTGCCTTCATTTCCTCGGGTGTGAGCTGGCTGGCAGCGCCGGCCGGTGCGGGCTTGGCGCCCCGCTCGCTGGAGAACAGCTTGATGCCGACGAAGACCAGCAGCAGCCCCATCGGGATCAAGAGCCACTTGAGGAGCGGGTTACTTTTCATCGCCGGCTCCCTCGGTCGTGCCGGCGGCCCCGGCAGACGGTAGATTCACGGTGGCGTCGATGCGGCTGATCCTTGGCAGCAGCGACTCGGCCAGGCCATGTTTGCGGGTGACGAGGTAGACCACCGTGGTATCGGACGACTGGCCGGCCGGCCCCAATGTAGTGTGCTGGAACGTCGCTGCCACGAAATCGCCCTGCAGCGCGCGCGGGTCGAGATCCAACCCGCGTGCGGTGGTATTGGTGAGCCGCACGGCCGTCACCCACTGGTCTTCGAGCCGCCAGGCCTCCAGCGCCCTTGCCCGTACCGGCAGTGTGGGCAACAGGGTGTCCAGCGCCAGATCGCGCCGCAGGTTCACGCGGCCGATGCCGGCAACAGGTTCCACCGTCCGCAGCGGTGCATACAGGTTCTGCGCCGCGAAACGGGTCAGAACCACGGCCACCGGCGTTTCGCGCTTGTGGGCAGGCGTGCGCCCCGACGCTGGCGTATCGCCCTGCGTGTCGTCGTCGGTGCTCGGAGGCGTGGCTGCCTGCTCGCCGTAGTGCGCAGGAGCCGCTTCGCCTTCGACAATGCGCACCGGTTCCAGCGCTGCCTGGCCTGCCTTCGCCGGCTCGGCGGCGATGTCGAGCAGGATCAACGCCCCGGATTCCACATCCTGCAGCGGCAGCCGCGTGGATGGGATGGGCTTGCTCGCGCGCAGGTAGATCGCGCCGCCCGCGCTTTGCACTCGCAGGCTCTCGCCGACGCCTGCCGGCATGCCGATGCGCACGTTGCGGTCGATGAAGACCACGCGCTCCTGGCCGACCACGAGAGGCACGGCCAGGGGCAGCCGCTCCCAACGCAGAATCTCCATGGCCTGTACGGCAGGCACCAGCCCCAGGCCGAACAGCATGCCGGCCAGGGCCGACGGGATGAGTCGCTTCATGGGGTTGCTCCCTGCAAAGGCGTGGCTGGGCTGACGGGCGTGGCGGGCTTGCCGGCGGACGCCGGAGCCGGTGGGGTCTCGATGCGCTGGGGCGCATTTGCATAACAATCCAGCGCCAAGCCGAAGGGGTTGCGTTCGGGGTCGATGTCCATGCGCACGACCTTCAGTGCGTAGCGCACTAGCGCGCGCTTGACCTGCTCCGACCCCAGGTACTCGTCGGCGCTCACGTCCAGCGTGACGACCCAGTCGTTCGCGGACAGCACCTGTACGCGCGATGCCGGGTCGTCGCCGTAGCCCCGGCCCGGAATCTCGTAGATGCCGCGCACGCGCTGGCGCAGCTCGCCGTTGCCGCGCCGGTATTCGTAGTCCTGCTGCAGAAAGGCTCGACAGCTCGGCGTGAAATAGGTGGACAGCGCGCGCAGGTTGCGCGGGTAGTCCTCATCGCCATTGGTCGGCCAGCGTTGTGCCTGCTGCCAGATGTAGAACGTGAAGGCGTAGACGCTCTCCGGCGGCACCTCCCACCACTTGCGGGTGCTGCCCGAGCGCAGATCGGGTGGCACGTGGATGGTCAGGCTCTTGGGCGCGCTCCACCAACCCGCGCCAAGCAGCAGCGCGACCACGAACAGCGCGGCGGCGCTCAGACGCAGCGTCTTCACGTGGGCTTGCAGGTGCATGACCTCATTGCGAAATCGGCTCACTGGATGGACCTCCTGTCGCCGCGTGCCGTCCGTCCGGAGGGCGGAACAGCCGCAGCTCGTGTGGCGTGGTGGCCGGCGCGCTGGCGCCGAGTGGTCCACCAGCCCGAGCGGGCGATGAGCTGCGCACCGCCCACGTGGGCCGCCAGCGCGGGGTGGCGTAGCGCGAGCGACCACTGGAGCTGGCGGTACAGCCAGGTGTCAGGCCGGCCGCGCTTGTACCGGCGCACCAGTCCCCCGCCCACGAAGACGCCGATGCCGATGCCCACGACGATCAGCGTCGGGACCATGGCGATGCTGTGGGTGAGCCACGCCAACGGCACCCCGGCCAAGAAGCCGGCAGCGGCCGACAGGCCCGCGCAGACCCACAGCTCGTCGGCGGTGAGCCCGCGCACGACCACCGGATGCCGGTTCAGGCGGTGCGGCAGAAAGGTCACGAGCCCGTCGCGCGGGATGTCCCGCGAACTGTCCATGGGACCAGCCATCGATTGCGGCCCTTACAGCACGCCGGTGGCCTTGGTCAGCAACCAGATGCCGACGACCAGCAGGATGGCGCCGACCGCCACGGTCAGGCCGAACTGGCCCCAGGTGGCGCGGCCGGTGTGAATCTCCGCGTAGCGCGTGTAGGCGTGGTAGCAGACGCCGATGAACATCGAAGCGACCACGAGCAGTGCGACCAGCAGCACGATGTCGTAGCCGTAGTTCTGCAGTGTCTGCATGATGCCGCTGCCCGTACCACGCGACGGATCTTCCATCGTAGGTAGGCCGGCCGCGTGCGAGGACAGCGGTGCGACTGCGCTCGCCAGCGGCGCGAGTGCAGCAGTAATACGCTGCGGGGTGAGCAGCGGGAAGCGGGAGGAAGCGCGATGCGCAAGGGAAGAAGCGTTCATGGCGGAATACCCTTTCGTGGTGGTCAGGACAGAAGGAAGAAGCTCAGCACCAGGTACATCGCGACAAAACGCACGATGACACCGAGGAACTGGCGTTGGGACAGGCGCTGCTCGGCCCAGCCGACATAGGCGGTGCGCATCGCCCATACGCCCCACAGCAGCAGGATGGCGAAGACGAAGCCGAGCACGACGGTGGAAACGGTCGCGGGCGTGAAGCCGCCGTTGGCCTGGAACGCGGCGACCTGATCGGCGGAAGGCGTCATGGCGACGGCGCCTCCTTATCGTCTGCGATGCGGCTGCGGGTGTAGTCGCCCGTGAGGGCCACGGGATCGCGCGGCTGGGCGCGCTGCGGAACGAGGTAGTCCTGCACGCCGGCGCGGATGCGCTGCAGATCAGCGCGCAGCCGGGCGTAGTCGAAGTGGTAGCGGACGCGCTCTGGCGACGAGGAGCTGGCGGCCTGTGCTGCCAGATGGTCGGCCAGTCGGTCGGCCAGCTCGATCTGACGCGCCAGGGCCGCGAGTTGCTCGCGCTCCAGAGCACCGTCGGAGGCCATGGCCGGACGCACGGCCGAAACCAAGAGGGCCAACACCAGCGGCAACGCAGCCATTGCGCGCGGCCATGTGCCAATGCGTCGGCGGGTTTGTTCCATCGCCATTCCCCCGTGTAGTGAATGGCGTTGATGCTGCGGCGCTCCCGACTCAGGCGCAGCAGAGAAAGGGAACTCCTGTGCGACCGGATTGATGGCGCAACACCGCCCAGTCATTGAGCCCGAAGTGCGCAGCGCGCCCCATTTTAGCCACATTAGAGTTCTCGATGGACCGTAGATCTGGGTTAAATGCTCCCACAGGAGCATTTATTGCCATTTCCTGGTGTCGCCTGATATAATCATCCGACAGAACTCTGTATCCGACATTAAGAATCCCTTGGGAGCGATTAGCATGGAATCCCCGATTCCCCTGCCTGTCGAGCGTGCCATCCACAAGCTCGGCAGCGACATTTCGCTGGCGCGCCGGCGCCGCCATATCTCGCAGGCTTCGCTGGCCGAGCGCATGGGGGCATCCCTTTCCACCGTGCGCCGCATGGAGAAAGGTGACGTGCGCGTACCCATCCACTTCTTCGCCCGTGCGCTGCATGTCTTCGGCGAAATCCAGGCGCTGGAGCATCTGCTGGATACTGCTCACGACGAGATCGGCCTGACGCTGATGGACGAGCGCTTGCCAAAGCGTGTGCGCAGCAAGCCAGGCGGCACCTCGGGAGCGCTCTGATGGCTGCCGTCGCCCCGATCCGTCAGCAGGTCCATTTGTGCATCGGCAAGGCGGGCCTGCCGGTCGGCTCGCTCATTTATGTCCGGCAGGGACGGCGCGAGAACTGCGCCTTCGCCTATGACGCGGCCTGGCTGGCCAATCCGGCGTGCTTCAACGTGTCGGCCGACCTGCAGTTGATGCCGGGCCACCAGCCGCACAAAGCCGCATCGCCCCATGATTCCGTGTTCCATGGTGCGATCGCAGATACCGCGCCAGATGCCTGGGGCCGACGCATCATCGCCCGCGACCATGCCAAGCGCCGTCGGGTAGATCCGGGACTGCCGGCCCTCACCGAGCTGGACTACCTGCTGGCGGTCGACGACTTTAGCCGCGTCGGTGCACTGCGCCTGCGCGATGCAGATGGGACGTGGCACAGAACGGTCGCGAAAGGCCGGCGCAACACGCCGCCGCTGATCGAGCTGGAGCACATCTACCAGGCCAGCCGTGCCGTCGAACGCGGGCAGGAATCGGCGGAGGATTTGCGTTACCTGCAAGGCAAGGGCACCTCGCTCGGCGGTCTGCGGCCCAAGTGCACGATGGTGGACGAGGACGGCTGGCTGGCCATCGGCAAGTTTCCGAGCGTGGGCGACACCCGAAGCGTCACGCGCGGCGAGGTGCTGGCCCTCAAGCTGGCGGCGCTGGCCGGCATCGATGCCGCGCCCGCGCGCATCGTCTTGCTGGGTGACAGCGGACACGAGGTGCCGGTAGCGGTCATCCGCCGGTTCGACCGCGACAGCGAAGACGGCCGCATTCCCTACCAGTCGGCCGCATCGCTGCTGCAGGCCTCACGCGAGGAGGATCGTAGCTATACCGAGATCGCAGACGCCATCCGCTCCCACAGCCACGCGCCCACCGAGGATGTACGCCAGCTTTGGCGCCGCCTGGTGCTCAACCTGCTGATCACCAACGTGGACGATCACCTGCAGAACCACGGATTCCTGCACGTGGAGCATGGGCTCTGGCGGCTTGCGCCTGCCTTCGACATCAATCCTTTCCCGGACAAGGACAGGGAGTCCAAGACCTGGCTGACCGAGCAGGATGGGCCGATCACCGACGTTCAGATGCTGCTGGCCCGCGCATCGTACTTCGCGCTGGACGAGGCGCAGGCCCTGGCCGTGCTGGGTGAGGTGCATGCCGCGGTATCGTGCTGGCGCCAAGTCGCGCTCAGCCCGGAGGTCGGATTGCGCGCGGTCGAGCTGGATGACTTCGCGCCGGCCTTCGAGCACGAACAGATGGACGCCGCCGCTGCGCTGCTCGGGCGGTGACGGAAGCGAGGGATGGACATGGAATGCTTTCACATCGACGAGAGTGGCTATACGGGGTTCGACCTGCTCAATGCGGAACAGCGCTTTCAAGGCGCCACGGCGGTGGCCATCAGTGACGAAGACGCCGCTCAGCTGATCCAAGCGCACTTCCCCAAGCTGCAGGCGCCCGAACTCAAGTACCACGCCCTCGCGCGCAGGCCGGGTTACCGGCAGCCACTGTTGGACTTGCAGCGTGCCGTGCTGTCCCAGCACAAGTGCGTGACCTACGTCTGTGACAAGCGATTCCTGCTGATCCTAATGTTCCTGGACTACGCCGTCGAACCGTTCTACTACGAGCGTGGCGAGGACTTTTACAAGGACGGACAGAACTACGCCCTGGCCTCGCTGCTGTACACGGTCGGCCCGACATTGCTCGGCAAGGCCGCGTTCGATGATCTGCTTGTGGCCTTCCAGAGGGCGGTCAAGGCAAAGACCCCGCAAGCCTTGGATGCGTTGGTGAACGCGGCCAGGAAGCTCAACTGGCCCGAACTGCCCGAAGCGCTGGGGCCGATCGCGCTGGGCTCGCCCGAATGCCTGTCCGCGATCGCCACGCCGGGCGTCTCGACCGACGCCGCGATGGTGGTGCTCCAATCCCTGATTACCCGGATGGAGGTGATGGCCGCAGGGCCGTACCGGGTCGAGCACGACCAGTCCAAGAATCTGCTCACGTACCACGAACTGCTCCAGCGCTACATCGACCATCAGGATGAAGTCGAATTCAGGCAGACACAGATCGCGGGCATCCGCTTCCCGCTCAAGCTGTCTTCCGTGACCCAGGTCGACTCAAAGACCAGTCCGGCCGTGCAGATCGCCGACGTCATGATCGGCGCTGCCATCGAGGCCGCCAACGGGCTGACAGGCCTGCGCCCGCCGCTACTGGACCCGCAGACCGTGATGTCCTTGTATGCCGACGATCAGTTCATCCATCTAGTGCCGTCGATCAACTTCGATGAACAGAAGCAGTTCCGTGAGGGGGCGCAGGCGGCGGAAATGATCGACTACTTCGCCAGGCACTTCGGCGCGAAAACCTCATGAATCGGCCACGGCCGCACATCACCAGAGAGGAAACCCATGGCACGAATCAGAAAAATCGAGATCGCCAACTTCCGCGGCATCCAGTGGCTGGCCTGGTGCCCGACACCTGGCATCAACTGCCTGATCGGCCCGGGCGACAGCGGCAAGTCCACGGTACTGGACGCGATCGACCTATGCCTGGGGGCCAGGCGCAATGTCCAGTTCTCGGATGCGGACTTCTTCGGCCTGGACATCACGACCCCGATCAGCGTCACGCTGACGCTCGGCGACCTCGATGACAGCATGAGGACGCTGGAGAGCTTCGGTGCATTCCTGCGCGGATACCATGCCAACACTGGCGTCGTCGAAGACGAACCCTCTGCCGGCGCGGAGGTTGTGCTCTGCCTGAACCTGACGGTCGCCAGTGACCTGGAGCCCTCGTGGACCCTAGTCTCCGACCGCGCCGCACAGCAAGGCATCGTCAAGACGCTCGCATGGAAGGATCGCGGCACCCTGGCGCCCACCCGCATCGGCGCGCTTTCGGACTTCAATCTGGGATGGCAGCGGGGCTCCGTACTGAACCGCATCTCGGAGGAGCGAGCCGACGCTTCAGCCGCTCTGGTCAAGGCTGCAAGGGATGCGCGTAGTGCCTTCGGAGATCAGGCCGCACAACAGTTGGGAGAAGCGCTGGGGATCGTCACCGCCACTGCCCAGGAGTTGGGCGTCAACATTGGCACCAAGGCCAAGGCACTCCTGGATTCGCATTCGGTGTCGTTTGGTGGCGGCACCATCTCCCTGCACAACGAAAGCGGCATCCCGCTTCGCGGCCTGGGCGTCGGTTCCACGCGCCTGCTCGTCGCCGGCCTGCAGCGCAAGGCGGCCGGTCAGGCGTCAATCGTGCTCTCGGACGAACTGGAGTACGGGCTGGAGCCGCACCGCATCGCGCGGTTCCTGGGCTCCCTCGGCGCCAAGGAGGCCGCTGCTCCGCTGCAGGTGTTCCTCACCACCCATTCACCCGTGGCGCTGAGAGAACTGTCGGGCGGCCAACTCTTCGTGTTACGCCGTGGTCATCAGGGCCACGAGGCTCGCCTGGTCGGCGCCGACAATGACATCCAGAGCACGATCCGCCTCTATCCCGAGGCTTTCCTGGCTGGCTCCGTGGTCGTGTGCGAGGGAGCCAGCGAGATCGGCCTGCTGCGCGGCCTGGACTTGTACAGGCTTGACCAGGGGAATGCGTCACTGGCTGCATTGGGTGTGGCCCTCGTCGACTGCGGTGGCGGGGAGCCGGATCGACCGTATGCCCGCGCCGCAGCATTCCAGTCTCTGGGCTACCGGGTGATGGTGCTGCGCGACGACGACAAGAAGCCCACACCTGCTATCGAGCAGGCATTTGTCCAGAACGGTGGCACCGTCGTCGCCTACCGAGCGGGCCGGGCGCTGGAGGACGAGCTGTTCGGCAGTCTCACGCCGGCTGCCTGCCAGAGGCTGATCGGCTACGCCAACGAATTGCATGGCGACCTGATCGTCGAACACCTGCGCACCGTCTCGAACAACACGCTCACCTTCCAGCAGGTCTGGGACGAGATCCAGAACACCGGCCTCCTGTCGGCCGAACGCAGGGCCATCCTTGGTCAGGCGGCGCGCATCCGAAAGGCTGGCTGGTTCAAGTCCATCTCGTGGATGGAGGACGTGTCGAGAACCATCGTTGCACCGGACCTGCATCTTTGCGATCCGGGCTTCCGTGCGCTGATGGAGCAGGTATTCGGGTGGGCCGCTCATGGACCACGTTGAAATCGACCTTCGTGCGATCGAACGCGGAACCGTCACCGCACCGGCCGGCTGCGGCAAAACACAGTTGATTGCCCATGCGCTTGCCGGTCATCGGGGCAACAAGCCCATCCTCGTGCTGACACACACGAACGCTGGGGTAGCGGCCCTGCGTGGCCGACTGGACCGCGCCGGTGTGCCAGCCAGCGCTTATCGATTGAGCACGATCGATGGCTGGGCCATCCGGCTCATCTCGACCTTTCCCGGCCGCAGCGCCCACGATCCGGAGATTCTGCGGCTAGCTACACCTGCGCGGGACTACCCGGGAATCCGCGATGCCGCCTGGAAGCTGCTGCAAGCCGGGCACGTCAGTGAGGTGCTGAAAGCCTCGTATGCGCATCTGATCGTGGATGAGTACCAGGATTGTTCGGTGCCTCAGCACTACATCGTCTATTTCCTCTCGTTGATCTTGCCGACCTGCGTGCTGGGCGACCCCATGCAGGCAATCTTCGGGTTCCGGGGCAATGCGCTGGCCGACTGGAACCAGCACGTGTGCGCGCATTTTCCTGTCGTCGGGGAGCTGGCAACGCCCTGGCGATGGCGCAACGCCGGCGCGGAAGCGCTGGGACAATGGTTGCTGGAGGCCCGCCACTTGTTGGCGGCGGGGCAGTCGGTGGATCTGCGTAGTGGGCCACCGGCGCATGTGACCTGGATGCAGGCCGTACCGCCCAACGACCATGCCCAGCGCCTAGCCGCTGCGAGGACGGCATCGCCAACCGCTGACGGGCGCGTGCTCATCATCGCCGATAGCCGCAACCGAGCAGCTCAGCAGAACTTTGCGAGCCAGACGCCGGGCGCTTCGACAGTCGAGGCCGTCGATCTGCAAGACCTCATCGCCTTCGCCAGCAGCTTTGAAGTGGGGGCACCGAATGCCATCGCGCAGTTACTGGCGCTTGCACAGAGCGTCATGACCAATGTGGGCGTGGCGGAGTTGACGCGGCGCCTGGAGTCGTTGGCAAAGGGAACTGCAAGGAATCCTCCGAACGAGGCAGAAAGCCGCGCACTGGCGTTCGGGCGCGCGCCCTCTCTCGCTGCGGCCGCCGCGCTGTTGTCGGAACTGCGGGCACTGCCGAACGTGCGTGTGCATCGGCCGGCCATCCTCTACGGGGTGCTCAAGGCGCTCCGAGAAGCCTCGTCGGGGGCCATCCTTCTGGCAGAAGCGGCCCGGCGCGTGCGGGAAGAGAACCGGCTGTTGGGGCGCCCGCTGCCAAAACGCGCCGTCGGCAGCACGCTGTTGCTCAAGGGGCTGGAAGCCGAAGTCGCGGTGCTGCTAAATGTCGAGGACATGAGCGCGCAGAACCTCTACGTCGCCGTGACCCGTGGGTCGATGAAGCTCGTAGTGTGTAGCGCCAGTCCAGTGATCGGTTAGAGGTATTTCTTGAAGCTCGCCGACGCGATGTCCACGGCGATCCCGAGCAGCGCTGCACTGGGAAGGAGGATCAGCAGCGGATGGACGCTGACGGGCAGTGCCAGATACGTAACCCACGGCAGCACGGCCAGCGGCATCAGGCTGGCCCTGGCGCGGTGATAGATGAACCCCGATTCGCGTCCCGCGCCGAAGCGGCGGATGTCCCGGCGCACCAGGCCGTCCACCAGCCCGACGAAGGCGGCCATCAGGAACAGGGGCAAGGTCAGGGTCAGCACCAGCAGCCGCACGAGGAAAACCAGCACGGTGTAGGCCGACGCGATCAGGTAGCTCTCGACATGCACGTAGACCTGGCCCAGGTAGTAGCGGAAGTCATCAGCCTGGTTGTGCGCGCCGGCGCGGGACTGCGCCGCGGCATCGCGTATCCAATCGAGCAGACCACTCTTGAGAAACATCCAGTCATAGGCATGCTCGATGAGCCGACGCGCGCTGCGCCCCGGCTCCTGCACGAGCACGCTGCGTGTGAAGTTCTCCGAGACCTGGGCGAGCTCGTAATCGAGCATGCCCTGCGCATGGTGCCAGCCCTGCTCGGGCCAGAAGAAATGCAGACCGATGCACTCGATCACGATGCACAGCAGCAGCGAACCGCACAGTACGCCGAAAAAGCGAAACGGCAGCGTGACCAGACCCGCGATCAGGCCTTGCTGGCGAACCTGCTGCCGTTGCGCGGCGACGGCCGGGTCGGTCATGCCTCGGCCTCCGCGGCATCGCCCGCCATCTGCTTGAAGTCGTCCACCATGTCGGCCGGCAGTGCGCTGTCCTGCAGACTGGGCAGGCCCTGGTTCTCCCACCAGTCGCCAGCCTCGACGTAGTGCTGCCGCATGTAGCCGGCCAGTTCTTGCAGATCCTTCGGCATCGCCTCGTCGGGGTCAGGTGCCGGCAGCGGCATGCGAATCTTCCACAGGTTGCCGCCCTCGATCAGCGCGAAGCACTGTCCCTTGGGCAATGCGACGACATGCGACGGCTCGATCAGCGGCACGCTGGTGGTGGTGATGCGGTCCTGTGTGTTGGAGGTAAAGGCGGTGTTGCCGGTGGGGTCGGAGCTGTCGGTCGCGCCGCTCATCACCGTCGTCGCATATACCTCGACCTTGGGCAACTGCCGCGTGAGCAGTTCCGCCGTGGCAGTCTCGCGCACGCGGAGCATGAACAGGTTGTTGAAGTTGCCGATCACCTGGCCGGCCTTGGCGCGGTTGCCGATGCGCGCCTCGATGTCCGAGAGCGTCTGCGTGTAGGCCGTCACCTGCACGCCGGCGCCGCCGCCCTTGTTGATCATCGGGATGAACTCATCGCCCATCAACTCGTTGAACTCGTCGGCGTGCACGTTGATCGGCACCTTCACGCCGGCCGCTGCGCCCGGCAAGCCATCGTCGATGCCGAACTTGTAGATGTGCCCGGCGACCGACACCAAGTCGCTGAACATCGAGTTGCCGACCGCGGCCGCCACCTCCGCGTCGGACAACGCATCCAATCCGACATAGACTACCGCGCGCTTCCTGATGATCTGCATCCAGTCGAAGATCGGCCGCGGGTCGGCCAGGTCTGAATAGTTCGGCGCGAGCAGTTGGGCGATCTTGCCGGTGGTCAGCTTCTCCAGCAGCGGTAGCAGCGACGCGACGATCTTGTCGAAGTAGGTCCGGTCGTAGCGGACTGCGCTGCGCAGGCCGTCGAGCACCGGGTCGTAGACCCGCACCTGCGAGAGGTACTGCTCCAGCGCCACGACGCGCTTCTCGCGCCCGATCATGTTGCGCGGGATGTTCTTGTCGTTCAGCCTGGCTTCGAGCTGGACGATGATGTCCCAGGCCTTCGGTTCGTTCTTCGCGAAAAAGTGCTGCGCGTACTCGATGAATAGTGCGTCGATGTTGATGACGTGACGCTGGATCAGCAGGTAATCGGGGCGCTGCCCCAGTTCCACCAGGGCGCGCGCGATGATGTTGACGAAGCGCCAGGCGAATTCGCGGAACGCGGCCGAGTTGCCTTCGCCCGAGAGCTGGCCTGCGATGCGGGTGGCGACTTCCGAGATGCGGCCGAAGCGGCCCACGGCGTTGTAGCGCGCGCTGATGTCCGGCCAGCCCAGATGGAAGACGTAGAACTCGCCCTCGCGCCCAGCGCGCTTGGCTTCCACATACATGCGCTTCAGGAGATCGGCGTCGCCCTTCGGGTCGAAGACGATCACCACCTCGTGCTGGCCGCCCACCTTGCGGCGGATGTCCTGGGTGATGAACAGTTCGGCCAGGCGAGTCTTGCCCACGCGCGTGGTGCCCAGGACCAGCGAGTGGCCCACCCGTTCGCCCAACGGCAGGCTGACGTCGACCTCGTTCGGCTCGATGCCGTGCAGTCGCGGCAGCCCTCCGACCGGCGGCAGCGGGCGCGCTGGATTGAGCGGACTGTCCCAGGCCATGGCCTTTGCCAGCTTCGAGACCGGAAAGGGGGCGAACTCCAGCCGCTCCTCGATGCGCCGCGCCGCGCGGTAAATTGCCGTCGGCTCAACGTAGCGGCGGAACTCCGGCCGGTAGGTCTGCACGAGCCGGTGCGTGTGGCGCTGGTCCCAGCGAAAGCCCCGGCCGATGAACAGCCGTTGCTGACTGACCGGCACATCGCGGCTGGTCATCACGTAGCGTGGCAACTGCCGGATGTTGCGCCGGTAGCGCAGGATTGCCCAGGCATCCCGCCAGCGGATGGCGCCGAAGGTGAGAAACGCGAGCGCGCTGCCCAGGCCCAGCAAGGGGCTCAGCGCGAGCGACCACGGCGCCACCAGGCACAGCAGCGCGGCGCCGACACACACCGCGACGGTGTAAAGCTCCACCGCTGGCCGGAGCAGTACCTCGACGGAGTGGGGCTGGGCCATGGCGGATGCCTCACCGTATTGGGCTTCAAGGCTCGATGCCGGTGGCTGTGATCAGCACCGGGTAGTGGCGGATGCCGAGCCGTTGCGCCAGGTCGTCGCCGGCGATTGGCGAAAGCATGAGTCCGGGCGCGAGCCGGCGCAGCGCGACCAGGGCCTCGGGCGTGGCCACGTTGACCACCAGTCCCACCGCCCGTAGTTCCTGCAGGGCCGCGCGCCGCTGCCGCAGCCAGGCGCGCGAGCGATCGTCGTCTCCCACCAAGAACAGCGGCGTCAAGCCCGGTGCACGAATCACGCGGCGCGGCTCGTCGCCGGGTGTCAGCTGCGCCGAGCGAACCGGCAGCACGGCCGCTTCCGCAGAGGCCGGATTGTCGACGCGGGGCACCGGTGTCGCAACGGGCGGTTGGGCCGGGCCCGCGTCCTGTGGATTCAAAGCCTGGTAGTACGGCAAGGCCGAGACGCCACCACGGTCCTCGACGACGATCAGCGCCTGGGACGCGGTCGTCTGGGTTGGCGGGAGAGTAGATTGCGCGACGGCGGCGGTGGCCGACCACAACCCCAGGGTAGTGACAAGCAGGATGCGCTTCATGGCGTGCGGGTCCGGGTGAAAGCGTTGGAAGAAACGGGTGCGTCCGTACCCAGCACGCGGGCAAGGTGCCGGTGAACGCTGCGGCGGTAGCGGGCGGCCGGCTCGCCGCCGGCGGGCCGGTGGTAGCGGCCGATGGCGACCATCCAGTCCTCGCCCGGTGTGTGCTGCTCCAGGAGGATGTCCGCGGCGATGGCGAGATTGCGGTACGGATCGAGCAGATCGCAGGGGTGCTCGTAGCGGTGCGCGTGATAACCGAGGTTCACCTGCCCGAGGCCCGCGTCGATACGGCTGGCGGGTGTGCGTGCGAGCGCTCGGCGCAGCCCCGAGCAGGCCTCCGCGCGTGTGGCATAGCGCTCCGCCCGGCCGGCGACGTTGAGAGTCCACGGCCAGGGAATCAGGCGGCCGTGCAGCCGCGCGCCGCTCTCTTGCAGAGCGACCGCAAACAGCACTGGCGAGGGTATGCCCGCCCGTCGTGCCGCGAGCTGGTAAGCCGGTGGCGGCACTTCCTGGGCCGATGCGATCGGCAACCAGGCGCAGAGGGCCAGCACCGCGCATGCGGCCCGTGCCGCTGCTACTGGCGCTGCCATTGGCCGTTCACCTCGCGCACCACGGCGGGCAACTCGCCGGGCAAGCCGAGTGAAAGCCAGCGCCCGGCGTCGTGGTTGAGCGTGATCGTGCGCCCCCGCACCCGTGCGGGGTCGATGCCGGCCTGCACCGCCCACTGGCGAATGCGGGCATCGTCCTGGCGGCTGCCGACCATGTAGAGATCGAAGGCCGTGCCAGCCGCCTGCAATTGGCGGACGCGCTGTTCGCACGGCGGGCAGTCAGCCTTGACGAAGACGGCCAGCCGGCCGGAGCCCTTGTTGCCGGAATCGGGAGCCTGTGCGCCGGGCAGGTTCACGCGCTGCTGGCCGGGAAACATGCGTTGCCACGCAGCGTCGTAGGCGCGCTGGTAGGCCAGCGTCTTGCCCACTCGCCGCGACTCGGCCTGCACCTGCAGCTCCGCGTAGCGGTTGCGCTCCTCGTCGCTGCGGGCCTCGATGCCCAATGCCGTGAGTGGATCGAGGTTCGGGGAGTAGATGCCGAGCGGTCCCTGCATCAATTGCCGATAGCGCGCCCATTCCTCGGGCCGCAGTCCCCAGTCGCGTGCGAGGCGCTCGTCCAAGCCTGCGTCGGCGCTGTTCTGGACCAAGCTCGGGGTCACGCGGGAGTTCGCCACCGGCGCCGACTGCGCGAATCCACCTGCCGCCGCGAGGGATAGCGCCACGGCAAGGCTGATCGCGGTCGCAAAGCCTGGCTTCATAGCACGCTCCTACGGCAGCGCGAGGCGCACGGTCTGGTTGTCCACGCGGAAGACGGCGGCATGCGCGTCGATGGCTTGGAGTTGCCAAGCACCGATCGACTCCCCCTCGCGCAGCAGCCGCAGGTCGATAAGCGCCGTGGCGCCGCGCGATGCGATCGACACGAAGCGTTCGCCGCCGCGCAGCTCCAGGCCGACCACGTTGAATGGCGGTTCGGGCACTTTGGGCTTGGCCGTCTCTGCGGTCTTGCGGGAAGTTGTCGCGGACAGTGCCCTGCTCTTCAGGCGCGCTTCGAGGACACCCACGCGCGCCTGCAGCGCCTTGATGTCGTCGCCATGCGCATCCGTCGCCTGCGCCTGTTCAACGTGCGCTAGCCGCTCCTCCAGCGCCTGGCGGGCGGCGTCGAAGTCCCCTTGGACGACCGGCTTGGGCTGGCGCTTCGCGGCTTCGGCTTGATGTTCGAGATCGCTGATGCGCGTGGCCAGCGCCTGCATCTGGGCATCCTGTGCGCTGCTGCGGCTCTGTTCGATCAGGCGCGAGAGCCCCACGCTGTCGACAATGGCGATGGCGCTCACCAGCACCAACCAGACACCAGCCGCGATCTTCAGCCAGCGTGGATGGCCTGCGCCGTCGGGAGACATTTGCGGGAGGTTCATGGCCGAACCTCCCGGCCATCGGCACCTTGGGTCTCGTCCGAGGGCAGTGCGGCGCCGGTCGCAGCCGATGGATTCGCGGAAGCCTCGACGGGTGTCGCATGGCGCCTGAAACACACCTGGCGCACACCGTCATCGACCGACACATCCCACGCGGGGCCGGCGAGCGTCAGCAGCGCATCGCGCAGCATCAGCGGCCCAAGGTGCAGATGCGCGGCAGGCAGCGGTAGCGCATACAGCGCCGCGGCGTCCGCGGTGTCGCACAACCGATACCCCGAACGCCGCAGCACGTGGCGCATTGCGTCGCCCACGTTGGCGTCGAGGCTTGGCGGAATCACGACCTCCACCACCTGCCGCATCAGGTCGCGCTGCGCCGGTTCGGACACCAGTTCGATCAGCGTGTAGCGTCCGTACCGGACGACAGGTGTGAGGTCGGAGGAGACGGCAGGGTCAGGGTTGATCGTCGCCGGGACTGGAAGCGCGGCGCGCAGCGCGGGCGCGTCTTCAGCCAGGGCAGAAGTGGGAGGTGCCGCAGACGTGGCGCAACCTGATAGCAGGATGGCCTCGGCCATCACCGCCGACAGGACGGCCAGGCCGAGGAGACGGGAGGACTGTCGCATGGGTCGGTTCCTCGAAGATGGAGCCGTCACCATCGCCGCGCCCGCACATTTGGGCAGCAAACAAAGGGAACTGATCGCCGACCGCAAAGGAACGGCCCCCGAAGGGGCCGCCAAGTTCAACCATGCTCAATGCACCAACTGCCGTGCCAGCGCCACCTCCACCGAGTCGCCATCCTGGTTCAGGACATCGAGCCCGGATTCGGGCACGTCGCCCGAGGTGGATTGCGACACCATGATCTTCTTGGCCATCAACCCCAGGCAGGTCATCTGCGAGGAATTGGCGTAGCCGAGGTAGATCACCCGCACCGGCTGCTTCTGGCCGATACGCCATGAGCGCCGGGCCGCCTGCTGCAGCGAATACACGTTGTAGCCCGACTGAAGGAACACGATGGTCGGGAACTCCAGCAGGTCAAGGCCGGTTTTCACCAGCTCGGGATTGGTGATGAGCACGTCGATGCCGCGGTCCAACTGCTCGGCGATCCAGTCTTCCCGGCGGGAGGCATCCACGCTAGCGCGCAGTACCGCCACCTTGAAGCCTTCCTGCTCCAGCAGCACCTTCAAACGCGACGTGGTGTCGCGCGTGCCGGTGTAGACCGAATAGACCAGGGTCTTGCGACCTTCCGCCTTCTCCTGCCGGCAGATCTCGATCAGCTCGCGCTCCTTGGGCATCACTTCCAGCTCGTTGAACTGAGCCGGGACGAACGCCAAAGTGCTGCGCGTTCGCGGATGTACCACCGTCTCCGACCGGAAGCAGCAGTCCGGCCAGGCCAGCAGAACGTTGAGGACTACACCGAGCAGCGTCGTGTCGCGCTTCGCCAGGGCCTGCTTCAGCTCCTGGGTCAGCCGCCCCGCCAGATCGCGGTAGGCCACGGCTTGCGCCGTGTCCATCGCCACTTCGCGAAACTCCTCGTCGTAGGGCGGCAGCACGTTGCCGCCGATGTCCTTCAACTTGAGGAAGACCGTGAACGGCAGCACGCAACGCAGCACGCCCTTGGGACCGAAACCCGGTGCCTTGACCGTGCGCACCGATACCTTGGTGCCCTTGGCGGTCTTGTGCGCCGTGCCGGTGCTCTCGGAATAGATGTCCTTGAGCACGCCGTGATCGCGCATGAACGCCATCGCGGCCGACGTCATGCTGCCGCTCTTGGTCGGCCGGTAGCCGTCTTCGATCATCCGCCCCGGCAGGGCTCGGAACAGTAGGTGGAACAGATCGTCGCCGTAGCCGCCCATCAGCGTGCCGGTGAGCAGCAAGGTCTTGCGCGACTTCGCCGCGAGCACGCCCATGGCCTGGCCCTGGGCGCTGCCGCCGTTCTTATACTCGTGCGCCTCATCGGCGATGAGCAGGTCGAACGTGCCTTGCGGCAGGTAGCGTTTGATGTATTCGGACGGTTGGTAGCCGCCCTCGCCGAAGCCGAACTCCATGTTCGCCATCGCGCGCTCCATGCGGTGCGCCTGGCGATCCGAGAAGACCAGCTCACCCCGGTCGTCCATCAGGTTGATGAACTCGTGGATGTTGTCCTCGAGCATCGACGCGAGGAATGCATCACCGAACTTCTGCATCAGCTTCTGCGCGGTGACTTCCCCGATGGTCGGGATGCGCTTCAAGGCTTTGAGCACGGAAGAGGACTGGTCGCTGGCGGACAGGCTCCTCGGACGGATCAACGTCCACAGCGGTGCGGCGCAATGGCTGCACTCTCGGCGGAACTCCTCGGCTTCCAGCGCGACCGGGTTGGCCGGCTCGCCGTCGAGGTCGGTGATGACATGGCCGCAGTCCGGGCACGCAGCCACGTCGCCGTGGCGAGTGCGATGGCGGGTGAAGACGGGCTTCCAGTGAAACCCCATCCGCATTCGCACGCGGCCCAGAACGAAGAACTCCTGACCGCCTGCGGGCACACCCAACTGCTCGCGCAGCTTGATGAGCTTGAGCAAGGTGTCCGAGCCGTTGAGTACCCAGACCTTGGCGCCAGCCACCGTCTCCTGGATTTCGCGCCGCCACTTGTAGACCAGGTGGGGTGGCGAGAGCACCAAGGTACGGCGGTAGCCTTCGGCGTTGAGCACGGCGGCCGTGGCGATACCAACGGTCGTCTTGCCGCATCCCATCTCGCCATTGACGATCGCGGCGCGTTCGCCGCGGTCGACCAACAGCTCGGTGACGGCATGGACCACTTCGGCTTGCGCCTGGAACAGCTTGCGCTTGAGGCTGGCGAGGACGATCTGCCGATGCGCCCGCGCCTGTCCGGCGTAGACCGGTGGATTGGCGCGGTTGAGCGAGTCGAGCAGTTCGTCGCCGAATTCGGTGACGAAGTCCTGCAGGCTGAGAGTGAGAGGAGAAGCAGCCGCTTCGAGCAGGTCGCCCTGCACAGCGGTTTCAGGAATGGTTTCAAGATCGAGGGACATGGTGATGCTCCAAGGTGAAAGGGCATGCACCTCCCCCACGGGGCGATGACATGCCCCAAAGCGGGAAGAAAGGAACGGCGCAAGGCCGTCGAGGAGGATCAGTACTCGCTGGGCAGCAGCAGCGTGGTGACGCTGCGATCCCATTCGGTGATGATCCAGAGCTTCAGGTCGGGCGTGACCTGGTAAGACGAGAACAGACGATCCTCGCCGGACTTCAGCGCGGCATCGTTCAGTCGCCGATCGTTGTCGCTCAGGTCGCCCCAGTCGCCATGAAGATGACGGCGCAGGCACGGCACGGGATTGAGCCGGCCCTGATGGACCAGCTCGTCGACGCCGGTGGTCATGACCACCGGCCCGGGCGAAAAACGTGCTTGCGACGCGAGGCTGAGAACTGCGAGTGACATGGTGATTTCTCCTTTGGGAAAAGCTGGCCACGGCCCCCCATCGGGGCGACATGACCTCGATGGGTGGATGAAAGCGACGGCGAACCGTCGGGGAACAGCGATCAGCGGATGGTCAGCACCTCGCCCCGAGTCGGGGAACCTGGCGTCATGTCCCAGGCGCGGATGACCGGCACGAACTTGTCGGTGAGGATGCGCGTCTCGGCCACGGAGCCGTCGTCGCGTTCGGTGTATTCCGTCTGGAGGGTCTTCTCCTTGTGGGTATCACCTTTGACGACGAGCACGCGCCCGGTCCTGGACTTCACCACGCCGGAAATCGCGCCCGCGGCCAAGGCCAGGGCGAGATGCCAGTGCGACAAGGCACGGGCCGGCGGGCGCAGCGACTGCTGTGCGGCGCCCAGGTGCGTATCGAGTGCCGGCCAGAGCCCTTGCAGCCGGCCGACCTCGTCGGCGAACTGTTCGGGTTCCATCGTCACGCGATAGAAGTGCTCCGGCTCGACGGGGCTCGTGGGGACCGAGTACGGCAGAAACGGCCATTCCAGCGGCAGCTCCTCAGCTTGGGCATCGCCCTGCCCGATCTGCAACAGCAGACCGCGCGTGGCCTTGACCGAATCCGAAGCCTGGTCGCGCTGGCGAACCCGGCGACCGAAGATCACCACCTGCTTGAACTGCGTCTCCACCGCACGGTAGATGCGCAGCTCGGCGAAGTGGCGTGTCAGCCATCCAACCAGTTCAGCATCGAGCACGTAGGACGGCACGATGAAGACCAGTACGCCGCCGTACTGCAGCAGCGGCAGTGCACGCTGGTAGAACAGCTTTTCCAGCCGGGCACGACCTTGGCCCTGGTAGCCGATGTTGCCGTTGGCGTCCTTGGACAGGTCGCCATAGGGCGGGTTGAGCCACAGCAGGCCAAATGTCTGGCGTGAGATCAGCGTGTCCATCAGGTCGCCGTGGATGCAGCGATCGACGAGTCGGCGTGCGTGGGCCGCACGTTCGGCATCGTACTCGACGGCGAAGGCCTTGACCTGCTCGCGCCCGAGGGCGTGAGCGGCTTCGGCGATCGCCACGCCTTCGCCGGCACAGGGATCGAGGATGCACATCGGCCCGGCGGCGGGCGCCAGTGCGGCGAGTGCTCTTTCGAGCGTGGGTTCATCCGTGGGGAAGTACCCGTTCTTGACGAAATTGCGGGCGAGCCGCGGGAACATGAGTGCCATGGAATTCTCCTGATAGCGTGAATGAAAGGAAACGGACATGGGTGGGCATGTCCGTGGGTGGATCGCCTCACGCCACCGCCTCGAGCGGCAGCGCGGGAGTCGAGCGGGGCTTGGTGGTCTCTGCGGTGAGTACGCGGCTGCGAATCAGGCCGCCCAGTGTGTGGGTCAGCGCCGGCACGTCGATGGCGAGCCGGTGGCCTTCCAGCAAACCGAGAGCGAACGGCAGGCGTGTCAGCATCGACTCGGCCTGCAGCAGCTCCAGCACGAGGTCGCGCCAGTGATCGAGCAACGGCAGCGGGCAGGTATCCCGCACCAGCGTCCATAGCCGGTCAAGCCGATGTGCGGAATCGCGTGGCAGCAGCGCCAGTGCGCTGGCGTTGGCCTTGTCGGGGCGCACGCAGCGGCGGTCGAACAGCCACACGTTGGAGAGCGAGCCGAACAGCGTGCGCCGGTAGGCGCGCGTGCTGCGCTTTTCCAGATTCTCGACGTTGCCGACGAAAACCGGGACGCTGCCACCCTGCTCGGTGATGACATGGAACTTGTCCAGTCCCTGTTCATCCCGACCCAGGGTCAGACGGGCAAGGAATTCCTGGACCGCGGTGTCGCGCGCCCAGATGGAGAGAAAGACCAGGTTGCCGTTCTCATCACCGATGCAGCCATCGGCCATCAGGTCGGGGCATTCGTCAATGCGATACAGCTTCTTGGAAGGATGGGTGGCAGGCATGGTATGGTCCTCGAATGAATCGGAGGCAACACGGCCCGCCGGGGCTGTGACTGCCCCAATGGGTGGAAGAAAACGCCGCGAACGGCTTGGCGAAGAAGAACGACCTGCGCGTCGCAACGCGTCATAGCCTTGAAGGTCTTGGCTACCTGGGCATGTTGTCGGCATCGCCGACGGACATGGCGCCAAGCCTGATTCAACGGGCGGACGAACGTGAGCAACAAAGCGCAGCCGGCGCCTTCCCCTTTTGCTCTACACATCGGCCGTCCGCCAAAGAAAAAGCGGACCATGCCGCGATGGGCACAATCCGCTTGGGATATCAGGCCTTCAACTGACGCAAGCCGTCCGCGAGCAGCCAGAGCGCACGGTTGAGCCGGACGTTCTGGTCGATGCCTTGGACGGGACGGGTGCGTTGCTGTCGCCCGTTGGAGCTGCGGCCACTCAGACCGCCTTTGACGAGATTCTCCTGGACCCGATTGAACGTGGTCCACAAGTCCGCGTGGTTGTCGTCGAAACGACGGGGACGCAGGATCTGGCTTTCCGTGATCGGTAGGGTCTTGCCAGGTTCGTCGTACTTGAGGACCAGGGCCGATCTGGCGAAGACTTCGGCCTCTCCGTCGTCGAGCGTAATGGCACGCATGGCGTCGCGCGAGCCCTGCACCTGCTCGAAGCCATGCAGCACCTCATAGGCGCCCTCGATCACGTGGTCGGTGACATTGCCCTTGTGGGGCACGCGCACGTCGGCGAACGTGTCGCCGCACACCAGGCCGTTCTGGCAGACGAAGCGGAACATGCCTGCCAGCATCTGGTAGCTGCTGGTGCCATCATGCGAATTGAGCAGGATGATCTCGTTCGCCTCGGCGCCGTTGATCTGGCTCGCATGGCGAAGGCGCAGCATGTGCTTGGTGTAGTCGCGGCGGTCCTCCTGACGCACGCGGGCCTGGCACACCATGAACGGCTGGAAGCCTTCCTTGCGAAGTTCGGTCAGCACAGCCGCCGTGGGTATGTAGCTGTACCGCTCGGAGCGGCTTTCGTGCGGGTTGTCCGCGAAGATGGAGGGCGCGACGGTGCGAATTTGGTCATCCGATAACGGTTGATTCGACCGCAACACCGGGGAGCGATAAGCGAAGCGGGATGCAAGTTGCATGACGATCTCCTTTGGATAAGAGACCGGAGCCCCGCCCCACCGGGGAGGAACCCCGGCGGGTGGTGGAATGCCGCTGGCGCGGCGGTGGGAATCAGGCCCTGGCGAGGTGCCAGTCCTGCGACAAAGGTGCGAACTCGTAGCCCAGCGCACCTAGACGGTCGCGCTGCTGGCGCAGCACGCGACGATCGACGGTGGCGTCGAGCTTGACGATCGCGCCCAGCGGCCAGAGCGCACCGAACAGCGCCGCGTCGTCCGATTCGGCAGAAGCCTCGGGGGATGCTGCGGCCGGTTCGCTGCCGAACGGCGTGGTGTCGACCAAGGGATCGCGCGTGTTGCGCGACTTTGCCCTAGCCAGCGCCTTGGGGGCGACCGGTGCGGGAGCCTGCGCTTCCTCGTCGATCGGATCGACTTCCTGCGGACTCAGCCGGCGGGCTTCGTCGCGGCTCAGGGCGTCGATGTTGGACAGCGTCATTCCGCCTAGGACAGCGCGGATCTCGATGACCATGCGGCCGTTGGCGTTGTACGTGGAAGGGCGAATCTCGGCAATGACGAAATCGCCCTCATACTTGCCTTCGGTGTACTGGTCGAGCTCGGCGTTCTTCACGACGAACTCGCCGATGGAGGTCGCCAGGCGGCCGACATTGAAGTCGCCGTTGCGGCCGTGGATGGTCTTGATGGCCAGTTGGCCGGGGATGGTGATCATGAAGGTCTCCTGCTGACGATGAGAAGACAAGGCCCCAGAAAACGGGGCCTTGTGGATCAGAACGACTTGGCGGCAGCCAATGCGGGGGCATCGGTGTCGTCGGAAGCTTCGTCAGCGGACTGAGAAGGCTCAGGTACCGAGGCTTGCTGCGCGGCGGGTGCATCGGTCATCGCAGGGACTTCCGGGTCGCGCTCGTCGGCCTCGGTCGGTTTCGGCTCGGCCTTGTAGACGAGCTTGCCGTCGACCTTGATCCAGCTGACGAACAGCAGGCGGGCCTTGAGACTCACCCCTTGCTCGCCGGCACGTTTGCCCTTGGAGTAGGTGAAGGTGTCGGCCCACAGGTCGCCCAGGCGGAAGCCGATCATCACCTTCTTCTCGGCGTCAACCGCCTGGATGCAGCGGCGCACCAGGTGCTGCGCTTCCGATCCCGATACGCGCGTGTCGAAGCGCACATACGAGACGTCATCGCTGGGACCGTTCAGAGCTGCGATGTCGCAGGCCAAGAACGCATCGCCCTTCTTGGGCTTCACTTCGCGGATGCGATTGAGGTACCCGAGGCCGGTAATGTGCAGATCGAAGTAGGACTTTTCGGTGGAAGTGGTCATGGTGAATCTCCTGAAGAACTAAAGAGGCGGAGACACACCCGACCCAGGCGGGGAAGGTGTGGAACCCCCGCGTGGGTTAATGGAACAGCTTGGTGGCATCGCCATCGGAAACCGATGGGCGTTCGCGCGTGGATGCCGGTGCGAACTGGGGTGATCAACGCGGCCAGAACCGCGCCGTAGCCTTGAGGATCGTGGCTACCTGGGCATGTTGCTGACGGGAGTCAGCGGAACATGGCGTCAGCCTGCCATTCCTCGGCGTGACCGGTGAGAGTAAATCAGCATCAAAGTCCGACCCGATTCGTCCCGCCATGGCAGCGCTGAGAAAGCGAGGGCTGATGTCGAAATCATGCGGTTTTGGCTGTTTTTGACGCGTCACTCGAAACAAGGGCAGATGGAAGGCCCGATGGGATATGCTGTCCGAAAGAAAGAACGCCATATGGGGCACGTGGAGCGGTTACGCGGTATCCGCGAAGCGCAAACAGCATCAGGAAAAACTCGAAACAATCAGGTTTGCCCCTAGCTACCCCAAGTGCGGTTCCCCCATGAAAGTGGCAAGGCCGCGCTCCAAAGACAAATGGAAGGCGTTCTGGGGGCACGCAATATTCCGTTACGGGGTGCAAAGGAAATGCAAGGTATGTCGCGCCAAACATCTAATAACCCTTCGTTGGGCCACACCATGATGCCGCTCGAGAATTACGGATCACTGATGCAGACCATTAGGGAGCGCTTTGACGTCATCGGACAACTCAAAGCATCACATGCCGCTGACTTCGCTCGCGCAGAATCTGCGGCCTTTCACGGGCGCAAAATCGTGGAAGGCACTGCGTTCGCCTGTCTTGTTGCGATTGAGAACGGTTTGACGACCATCCCAAGGGACGCCAAGGGCCAGTGGAATGCTGAAGACATCTTTAAGAACCTCAAGAAGAAGGGCCTGGAGGTATTGCCAAGCCCGAGCGTTATCCGTCCAGCCACGCCAGATGAAGAGAAAGAGCACGGGGTGAAGACCACCATTGAGGGCCTTCCGGAGCGCCGGCTCACTCACGATGAGCTAATCGCCATCTACCAACGTCTTCATGGCTGGGCGCATGAATTGAATCCATACACATGGGTAGAGCACGACACCTTCTACGCTAAGCACTCACCCGCTCTGTGGAGTGATCTGGAAAGGCTGGAGCGCTTCCTGGAGCGCCATTTCATATCCATTCGGGGCAAGGGTTTCTATTGCACGCTTAGGGACAAGAACGATGGGCAAACCAAAGTGCTGCCCCTACAGAAATAGTGCGGCCCAACCAGACGCTCCAGCCGAGGCATCGCTTCGCGCGGCTGCGGCTGAGCGCCGGCGTTGAACTAAATTGCTGACGCGGTGGTGGAGCAATCTACCACCGCGCTTTGTTTTTCTGGGGCGACGCAGGTCACCCTCAGGCAGAGTGTGCGGGCGCCAGAGCATGTAGGCGCTGGTGCGCCCGCCGCTGAAGCTGATGCAAGTCGGCTGATCGATCTTGAACGGGTCGCGCATGCGAAGTATCTCCAGGCAGGGGCCGGCGGTCGCCGGCAGGGGTGGCCCAAGACGGGGCTGGAGACGAGCGCGAGCACGCGGCGAGGACCGCGGTGCGAAAAGTGAGACGCCCCCGGGCGGGGGCTGGGAATGGCAGACAGTCAGTTGCCGCGCCGCGTAGGAGTCACGGCCTGCAGCGACAGCTGCGTTGCCGTGGCAGACACCTCGAGGTCGCACTCGCCGTTCAGGATGAGCGCAAAAACGCCATCCTGCGGATCGAAGAACTCGCCGAAGTCGTCGCCACCGAACTCGGCGCGCGCCAGCTCCCACCAGTCATCGAACGCATCGACATCCGGGTTGCAGCCCTCGGCGTAGGTGATGAGCTTCTGGCGCCCATCGGGCCGGCGCTCGCCGCGCTCGGCCAGGAAGTACACGCCCTGATCCTTGACCAGAATGACGCGGCATTGGTTGACCACCGCTTCGGCGAGCACGGGCCGCAGGTCAGAGCCTTTGAATCGAACAGACATGGATTGATCTCCAGGTAAAGGGATGAAGGGTTTCCCGTCGCGAGGACGGGAAACCACGTAGCGGTCAGTGACGAACAGGCTTGCGAACGGACAGGCATTGCACGCGAATGCGCCGCCAGTTCCCGTCGTCGATCAGCCGTTCCAGCGTCCCGCCGAGGGAGTCGAAGAACACTTCGTCGACCCGATCAAACAGCTCGCTGTCGCGGTGCAGTTCCACCGCGTACACATCGAGCCCGCGCTCGTACAACACGGTGACGCGCCCCTGGAACTTCGCCGTGGCCACCGCGAAGCCAATGGCCGGCGGCGTCGCGATGATGTCCTTGGGCAGCGGATCGACCCAGGTGAAGTCCCGTGCCCCGGCATCCACCAGCAAATGAGTGATGCGCCGGTAGCCATCGGGTGCGGGCAACTGTTCCATCTGCTGGATCAGCTCCTGCAGCTCGGGGCAACGAGGCACGGGGATCGGCAACTTCGCCGGCGCGGAACCGAGCACGAACCGCTGCACCGTGTACGGCTTGCCGTCGGCAGTGAATGCGGTCTCTTCCTCGGGCGTGTCCGCGCGCAGGCCGTCGAAGCGGCGTCGGGCGTAGGGTTCGACCTGCACCTTGGCACCTTCGTCGGGCACTTCAGTCACGAGTGTCCGGTCGAGCACCGCGAATTCGGCGCGCCCTGTTTTGACGACGATGGCCTCGTCGGTGGTGGCGATGACCTTGCCCTCGAACGGCTTGGGATCGATATGGAAGCCCAGCGTCGAAACCTTGGGCTGGCCGTCGAAGATGTTGAACTTGAAGCTGCGAATGTTGGAAGGCACGTGGCCGCGAACGATCGTCGGCATTTGTGCGCGGATGGCTTGGGTATCCATGGGAGATTCCTTGTGGTAACCAAGGGACTCCCGCCCGCAAGGGAGGTATGTCCCTTGAGGGTGAGGTGGAAGGACACGGCATGCGTCCGGTGGAAGAAGCAACCAGCGCGGCAAGAGCCGCACCGCAGTCTCGAAGGTCTCGACTGCCTGGGATGCTGCCGGCTACGCCAGCGAACATGCGGGAAGCGTGCGGCAGGCGTGGGCGCCTGTCGTCCGGGAATCGGCAACCTGTCGCCACCACGTTCCATGAAAAGGAAGAGCCCCGCATGGGGGCTCGCAAGGGACTACTCGTCGTCGTACAAGGGCAATCCGTCCAGCACCGGCGCATCGGCATCGAACACCAGCATGCGAACGTCGGCGAGCGCAGCCAGGTGCAGCACTTCCACGAGGGACTCCGGCATGCCCTTGGCCCCGTGTGCCTGCCGCAGCTCTTCGGCGGTAATGCCCTCGACATGCTGCAGGTTCGCATCCGTCCAGGGGGTGGCGATCAGCTTCACGCCGATCGCGGGGCTGTACGGGATGCGGAAGGCGACGAACAGAAAACCGCTCGGCGTGGCGATGTCCGCCAGATCTGCGAGAAAGCGGCCTGCGTCGGCGGTGAGATGGGCACTGCTGATCTCCCAGCACCGGCTGTAGAAGCCCGTCTCGAAGCTCAGTCGCCGCACAACTTCTCGCGCGGCTTCCTCCGAGTAGATGTCGCCGACGTGTACGGGCTGGCCGAAGTCATCGCCGCTGACGGCGTAGACCACGGTGCGCGCCACGCCTTCGGTCTGGCATTGGGCCTCCAGGTCTTCGGGAATGTCCTGGCCTTCGGTGATCAACGCGAAGTCATTGCTGAAGACGCAGGGGAAGAGCGCGACCTGGTCATCCGTCAGAGGCGTCTGGCTGGGATGCAGCGGGCGCCAGACCGGAGGACAGTCGTCCTCGTAGGTGATGCACAGGGAGCGATCAATGCGCAGGTTCTGGTAGCCGCGGAGGAAAGGGTTGGTATTCGGGGACATGAGTTTTCTCCATAAGAGGAAGTGGAGCCCATTCCCCGGCTGGGGAGCAAGCCCCAGCGGGTGGTTGAAGAGATGTCGAGAACAAGGAGGGACATGGCCTCGCATAGAGGCGCATGTCCCTCATGGGTGAAAAATGGAACGGGTGGCGAACAAGCGGATCGGCGTCACCAACCGCTGTAGTTCAGCGCGAGATCGGCAATGACCTTGCGGCGTTCCAGATCGAGGCCTCCCAGATCGGAAAGCCCCTCGAATCCGCAACGCTTGAGCATCGCGCCGCCTTCGCGGGCGTTGTAGAAGCTCACCATCGCGGACAGGAACATGCGCTGGCCGCCGCTGAGGACATCCAGGGCGTCGTTGAGCAACAACACCTTGGGGCGCAGATCCCACTTGCTGGTGGCGCGCTGCAGGCCTTCGGGGGTGCCGTCACCGAACCACTCGGGGCCGGCGATTTCCGCACCGCGCTTCCACGCTTCGAGAAAGGCCCGCGGTGCTTCGGCGAAATGCCGTTCTTCCGCGGCGATCTGATCAAATACGTCTTGGGACAAAGACTGGTTCATGACATGGCTCCTGGTAAGTGGAAGTCAGGGGTGGATGCGTTGCTGCCAGCGGCCTGTTGTCAGGGCGTGGTCGGCGGCGTGCTGCGAACGGAAGTACTCGACGGACTCTCGGGACACCGGGCCGTCTTCATCGGCGGTGCCGATGTAGTGGCCGGCAGCGCTGTGGCGCACCTGCAGAGGCAGGCGCTTGCCGGTGTAGGCCAGGGCCAGATAGCCAATGGCTTCGGCACGGGCCAGTGCGGCACTCGGGGGCGTCGATGCGAATGCAAGGAACATGGGGCTCTCCTGGTTGAAGGACCGGGAGCCCAACACCCAGACGGGAGCGGATACCTCCCGAAGGGTTGAACACGAATGGCATCGGGCGTCGCGAAGACGCTCGTCCGCAATGGGCGATGCGAGGCGGACTGGTTCGATCCACGCGGCGAACCGCGTTGCAGCCTTGAAGACCGGAGCTGCCAGGGCATGGTGCTGACGGCTGTCAGCAGCGCATGACTGCAGAATGGAGGCGTCGCATCACTGGCGTCTTCGAGGAATGCGCATTGCACAAGGGCCGCTTTGAGGGCTTTGAGGCTGCGCGACACCGATCAGGATCAAACAAAGACCAACAGGCCGAAGGCACTTGAGCCTTCAGCCGGAGAAGAGAGAAACCACCTGTGGGCTGTGGCAGTCCCGGCCGTCGTCAAAGCCGCTCGCTGCGTCAGCAATCGCACCCGACCCGTGTCGTGGCTGGGGTCGACATCCTTAGGCACACATCCGCGCACAAAGGGAGCCCGTTGTTCCGCCGGCGGGCACCGGCACCGAATACCGTCGACCCGAGGGGTCTCCTGACGGCTCGCAGCGGCACAAGCCTGCCAGGCGTCAGGAGATCCCTCGTCATAAACGGGAGCACTTCGATCAATGGAATCGCGGCAGAGGCGATTCGCGGAGGAGCGACCTTCTCGTCTCGCGGACCCGTCGCGGGGCAGCGAGACGCGCACACCGTTGCAGAAGGAGGCGTGTGCTGGGGAGTCCCGCGAGATGCGGGAGGTTGGCCCCGCCGTTGGAAACGGCCGGCGTGGCGCGGGGATTCGTCGGCGTCAGGACGCCTTGCGGGAAGCCCGCTGCTTGCGCGGCGCACCGCGCTTGCCTGTCGAGGTATCGACCGGTTGCGTTCCCTTGCAATCCGGGTAACGGCTGCACGACCAGAAAGCGCCGTTTTTGCCGGTGCGCTGGCGCATCGGCGCGCCGCACTGCGGACAGGATGGCGAAGGCGGCAGCTTGATGGCGAGCGTTGCGCCGCTGTACTGCTGCACGAGCTGGGCCACCCAGGCGGATTGCTTGGCGATGAAGGTGTCCAGCGTCATCTGGCCGGCTTCGATCATGTCCAGCGCCTGCTCCCAGACCGCCGTCGTGCCCGGATCGGCAATGGCGGCCGGCACGGTGTCAATCAAGGTGAAGGCGGCATCCGAGGCACGGATGGCACGGCCCTTCTTCAGCAGATAGCTGCGGCCGAGCAGGCCGCCGATGATGTTGGCGCGCGTCGCTTCGGTGCCGATGCCCGTCGTCTCCTTGAGCTTCTGCTTCAGGCGCGGGTCGGTAACGAGTTTAGCGACGCCCTTCATGGCCTTGACCAGTTCGCCCTGCGTGTAGGGCTTGGGCCGCAGGGTCTTGAGCGCCTTCAGATCGACGTGGACGACCTGGCAGGACAAGCCGGCTCGCAGCGCCGGCAGCACCTGGCTGCGCGGGGCGTCGTCGTTATCCGCATCGCTTTCCTCCGGCGCCGTCAGCACCTGGCGCCAGCCGGCCACGGCGATCTGCTTGCCCACGGCCAGCAGCGACTGTCCGCCGCAAGCGAGCTGCGCCACTGTCCGGTCGAACTCGTGGTGGGGCAGAAACTGCGCCAGGTAATGCGCGCGGATCAGTCGGTAGACAGCCAGTTCCTTGTCATTCATGGCCGACAGGTTGGCGGGCTCCAGCGTTGGGATGATGCCGTGGTGCGCCGTGACCTTGCCGTCGTTCCAGGCACGCGAGCGCTGGGTCGGGTCCAGGCGGTCGATCAATGGGCGCAGGCCGGGATCGGTCTTGACCAGGCTGTCGAGAACGGCCGGCACTTCGGCCAGCATGCTCTCGGGCAGGTAGCCCGAGTCGGAGCGCGGATAGGTCGTCGCCTTGTGCGTCTCATACAGCGCCTGGGCGATGTCCAACGTCTCCTGCACGTCCAGCCCCAACTGCTTGGAACACACCTCCTGCAGCGTGCCCAGGTCGAACGGCAGCGGCGGACCTTCGCGCACCCGCTCTGTCTCGACCGACACCACCTGGGCGTTGCCGGCGGCGCGCATGCGTTCCGCGGCCTGCTGGGCAACCGGCTGCTGCAGGCAGCGGCCGGCGTCATCCGTACAACCCTGCGGCGGCGTCCAACTTGCAATGAAGGATTGACCGGCATGGGACAGCGTGACCTCGACGGCCCAGAACGGCACGGAGACGAAGCGGGCAATCTCGCGGTCGCGATCCACCACCAGCTTCAGCGTCGGCGTCTGCACCCGGCCCACCGACAGCACGCCGGTGTAGCCGGCCTGCCGTCCGAGCAGCGTGAACAGTCGGCTCAGGTTCATGCCGATCAGCCAGTCGGCACGCGAGCGGGCCAGGGCCGAGTAGTACAGCGGCAGCGTCTCGGCCGACGGCTTCAGCGCGCCCAGCGCCTTGCGGATCGACGCATCGTTGAGCGCCGACAGCCACAGACGCTGGATCGGCCCGCGGTAGCCGCACAACTCAATGATCTCGCGGGCGATCATCTCGCCTTCGCGGTCGGCATCGGTGGCGATCACCAGCTCGGTGGCCTGGCCGACGAGCTGCTTGACGATCTTGAACTGCGCGGCGGTCGCCGCCTTGGGCTCGACGCGCCAATACTCGGGAATGATGGGCAGTTGCTCGATGACCCAACGCTTGTAGCACTCGTCATAGCCCTCGGGCGGAACCGCTTCGATCAGATGACCGATGCACCAGGTCACGACGATACCCGCGCCGCTGTAGCAACCGGAACCACGCTGGCCGGCGCCCAGCACGCGGGCGATGTCCTTGCCTTGCGAAGGCTTCTCGCATAGGAACACGCGCATGTTGAAGCCTCCTCGGGAATGTGCAGTTCATCGGATGGACAACAGCATGGCTGGGCCAGGTGAGACCGGCAGCAAGGAAGCCGGATGGCATGGACACCGAATTGTGATCGGCTGAGGAATGGTTGCCGCAGTGGTAGTTGTGGGTCGCGACAATGTGAGGGACGGGAGATTCGTGTCGGGAGGGCGGCCTGAAACTCGGTGGACCGCAGTGGAACTATCCCCAGGGGATAGCCTACTGGTGCAAGGCGGGCGTCTGACGGTTGCTACAGCCGCCCGCGATGCTTGGTCACTGGCCCACGGCCGGCTTGGCGCCGAGCGTCACCGCCTCGAGGCGGTACGGCAGGATGCCGACGCGCCGGGCCTCGATCTTGAAGGTGACGCGCTCGTTGTCGTCGGCATCCTCCCATTCGTCGCGCACAGTGCGGCCTTCGACCAGCACGCGCATGCCTTTCTGGTACAGCGACTGCCAGCGCTCGGCATCGCGATGCCACAGCTCTACCGGCGCCCAGAAACCGCCGCGGTCCTCATATTCGCCATCCTTCTTCGGGATGGGGTTATCGAAATAGACGTTCAGGCGCAGCAGCCGGCGCGGGTCGTCGTTGCCGTTGGGGAATTCGCGGTACTCCGGCGCGGAACCGATGTTGCCCTCGCCGACGAAGTGCGTGCTCATGTTGACTCCTTTGGGGTAGTGGAAACGGACGCGACATGCCCGTGGGCACGCCGCAGATAAATCGCCTCGGCTTGGGCCATCCGGCTGGCGCATTCCAGGGCAAGGCGGGCGATGCTGTGGGTCAGGCTGATCTGCATGTTCAGCGCGATACGCTGCTGTTCGATCGCATACAGGTCATCGATCAGCGAGGCCGGTGTCGCGGGGCGATCAAGCAGCGACTCCCACAAGGCCACGCCCATGGATGAGCGGTCGAGGTTGCGCCAGCGCAGAAAGGTCGTCCCTGCGCCAGTCGTCTGCTGGGCCAGGTGCACGTCGAGCAGGTTGAAGGGATAGGCGCGCGCCTGCGGCAACACTTGCCGTTGCGCCAGGACGATCAGCTCGTCGCGCAGCGCCATGCACTGGCTGGCCCAGGTCTCCAGACTCCCCTTACCTTTAAAAGGCTGTAAAAGGCCTTTTAGGTAGCCTGCGTGTTCCAGCCGCTGGAAGTCCGCCTGTGCCAGTGGAATGAAGCGCGCTGGACGGCCGGAAGAAGAAAGAGCCGTCATGCCTTGCAGCCCTCATCATCTTGTCCTGCGACATCGCCTGCGCCATCGGCAATGCCAGACTCCATAGCGTCAGCGACCGATGCCTCGGGCCGACTCCCCCGCCGTACGATGGGTGGCGCAAAGCGCGAGCGGTGGGTACCTTCGAGCACGTCCTGCGGCAACTCGCCGAACTTCTCCTGCGCCGCCCGCGCCGCGGCGTTCTTCGCCGCGAAGTCGTCGCGCGTCGTGCCGGAGTAGCGGTACTGCTGCGCCAGGGAAAACAGGCTGCGCAGCGCATGGGCGCCGTCATTGAGCCAGCGCTCCAGCGTGCTGCGGTCGATCAGTGCCGTGTGGTGGGCCAGGATCAGTTTGCGTGCGAGGTCGTCGTAGTCGGCCAGCAGGTACACCGCCATGAAGCCGAGCTGCGCGTTGACGAACAGCGGCAGCTTCACCGGCTGCACGTTCATGTTCTCGCCCAGGGACAGCGCGGGCGGCACGTCAGCCAGCGCCTGGTCCACCTGTTCGCGCAGCGCCTGCAGGCTGGCCTTGGTCTGCGTGAGCTTGTCTTCGATGCGCAGCATCCACCAGTCCGAGTAGGGATCGTCCTGTTCGGCGCCGCGCTTCATCTTGTTCATCACGCTGATGTAGCCGTTGAGGCCGATGATGCCGGGGCGCCCCTCGGCCGGCGCGCGGCCGTGCCAGATGCGCGATGCGTGGTGGGTGTGCAGCGTCAGCGACATCGCGCTGCGCAGCGATCCGAGATTCAGTTGCAGGGGTTCGTTTGCCATGGGGACGACTCGCGGTGAATGAACGAGTCGCCAGCATCGGTTCCAGCCGGAAGGCCGTCAGTCAACAAACCGCACACCACGCGCGCCCGGTTTGTCTGTTTGTCCGTCAATGGAAGGCTGTCTGTACCAGCCATCCCCTGGGGATAGCCCTGCTGAAGGTGATGATCGGGATGAGCGACCGGCGACCGGCGGAAGGCTGCCTGTTCGGCCTATCCCCAGGGGATAGCCGGATCGCTCAAGGGTCGTGCAGGGCCGACCGCAGCCGCGCCAGGTAGGCACGTGCCACCTCGGGGTCAGTGGCACGGGATGCTGGCGGTGACGATGGCGCAGGTGGCGGGGGCGCTGGCGGCGCCGATGCACTTTCTCCGGCCCAGACCTTGAACTCTCCGCGGATCGCCTTCTGGATGATGCCGAACAGGTAGCCGGCCGGGTTGCGCACCGCGCTGTTGCGGCAGCGTGCCGCCCACTCGTCGAGCACCGCCTGGCGCTGCGCCTCGTCCACCTGCTGCAGCGCCACCAGCGCGCCGGCCTGCTGCTCATCCTTCAAGCGCAGGAAACGCTCGGGTAGTCGCAGGTTCTGCAAGGCCTTCGCGCGCGGTACTGTACGTACTTCATTTATACGATCCTTACGTACTGTACGGTCCTCCTTCGGATTCTGAAGAGAGCCATCCGGCGCGGGTTTCGGCCCCACTTCGGATTCCGAAGACGGGGGATTTGCATTCCGAAGCAAGCCTTCTGTGCCGTCTTCGGAATCGTGGTTACCGCCCTCCTGTGGGTAACTTGGCGTCACCCAGCCATGCCGGGCCATGTGCTGCGCCAGCACCTGCAAGCGCGTCGGCAACGTGCGGCCGCTGAGCAGCGGGTCTTCGGCAATTTCCTTCAGCGTGTGCATGCCGACGATCTGCACCGCCTTGGCGGCATGGGTGAGGGCCTGACTCACCAGGCCCAGATAGTCGGGATCGAGCTGCATCGCCTCGAAGGGCGTCAGCGGTTCGTCGTGCAGGACATAGAGGTTGCCCAGGATGCGACCAGTCTTGGGGTCGCGCCGGCGGCGCACCAGGCTGAGCCAGCGCGTCAGACGCAGCAGCGTCAAGGCGCGCGCGACGGTCTCGTGCGAGGCCTGCGCCCCGCACGGCATCGAGGCCAGGTAAGGCCGGAGCTGGTCATAGGTCGGAAAGGCCGTCACGCCGTCGTCGTTGAGCTGGAAGCGGAAGACCTGCCAGGCGTTGCGCTCCAGCGGCGTCAGGCGTCGATCGAGGAACAGCGCTCGCGGCACGCTTTCGTGGCGATTGCCGCTATACAGGAAGCCGTCGCCGGGTGGTGCCGCGCCTGGCCCTTGCGCCAGGTTCTGCAGCGCATCGTCGAACAGCGCCGACAGCGCCATGGGACCATCGCGCCGTGGTGCGCCGTCCGTCGCCATGGCCTACACCAGCCCCTGGTCGATCCAGTTCCGTATCGCCGCCCACACCACCGACATCGGCAGCGCCAGCGTTTCGGCGAGGTCCATGGTCAGGCCCAGCATGGCCAGATCGTCGCTCAACGCGATATGACGCTCGGTGACGCCGGCTTTCCAGTGCTTCCACAGGCCAGTTTCCTGCGCTTCGTCCAGCACCGGGTGCCGCCCCTTGCGCTTCAGCAGCCCGAGGATGTCGCGCCGCAGGGCGACTTCCTGATGCGTGAGACCGTAGAAGCGGCTCACCATCTCCGTGCTCGCACCCAGGCGCAGCATGCGGTCCACCGTGGCGATTTCCTGCTCCACGTCCTGCACCTGGTTGAGCAGCCGCTTCAGCACCTCGCGGTTGATTGAGACCGAACACCACGACACGGTGGTGTTGACCAGCACGCTGACCAGCGCCGGATGCTTGAGCGCATCCAGCTCCTCTTCGCCGAAGCCCATCGCCTTGCAGCGGCGCAGTTGGCCGTTGCGCAGATCGTGCAGCGCCTGGGCGATGACTGCCTGATTGAGCGGATGGGGTGACGACATGGCGGTCTCCCTCGCTCAGGAATCATGGCCTGGATTGGCGGATGCTGCGCCGCTCTCCAGGTCCAGCAGTCGGCGCGCCAGGCGCAGCAGCCGAAACAGCTTCACCAGACCGGCATCGCTCAGGCGCATGGAAGCGCCTCCGCTGCTATGAAGCAACGGCGCCAGATCGTCGGCCAACCGCGTACGATCAAACCCTGTTGCGGGTGCCGGCGCGTCGCTTAGCGCATCGAGCAGGGTCAGCACGGCACGAGCGAAAGCCGTCAAGGCCTTCGCTTGTGCAACGGGTGGAGCCGTGCAAACGAAACCGATGCCGCGCTCAATGGGCTCGATATGCCCGCCGACCGCCGCCTCCTCGGCGATCTCGCAAGCGAACTGCGCGATATGCACACGGAGCCGGTCCGGTACGTCCAGTCCGGGTTCGATGTACCAGACATCCGAGATGGGGTAGAGCCCGCCGACCTGCACGGGAATCGCGCGCAAGGCATTGGCCTCGAAGTCGGGCAGCTTGTCGCCCAATTGGTCGGCCACCAGGCGCTGGAGGGATTGCAGGCGTTCGGTCGTCGGCGCCGGAGATACGATGTGCCCCTGCAGGCGCTCCGTATTGCGGTCGGCCGGCACTGGCACGGCGTCCTCTCCTGTGGCTTGGCCGCTGCCAGTTGCGGGAGCCGCAGCAGTCTGTGTCGGAGGAAACTCGACAGCGGGTCCAACCGGTGTACCGGCCTGTGGTGCAATTGGCATCGTCGGAGGTGGCGATTCGAGCCGCGGTGCCGCAGACACGATGGGGGCAATCGGGCTTACCGGCGACGGCTCGCTGGTCAACACCCGCTGCCGGTTTTCGCTGTCATTGATTTCCAGGCTCAGCGTGTCGTAGTCCGCTTCCAGCAGCTCGGCCATCTGGCCCACCAACTCGTCCTGCACTCGCTGGAGCGAGAAACCGTCAGGCTGCGTGTCGAACTGCGAGAGCACATCCTGGAACAGCGAGGCGAAGTCCACGGCGAGGTGACGGCCCAAGGCGCGCTGTTCCCAGATGCGCTCGCATGCCCTGCGCAGCACCGCGAGCCGCTCCACCTGGTGTCGGCCCAGCCCACCGTACAGCACCGTCGGGATTGCCGGCAGCAGGTAGCGGATCGCGTCCTGCATGCGGCTGATGTGGGATTGCTGCACCGGGTAGCCGTCGGCAGTCAGCCGCCGCGCCAGCTCGGACTGGGTGAGCGCGCCGCCGATTTCCTGTTCGTAGAACTCACGCGCTTTCTCTACACCCAGGGCGCGCTCGATGAAGGTCAAGCCGCCGCGCAGCTCGTTTTCGGCCAGGTGGCCCGTCAAGGCGACGATCTCGCCCCGTTCCGGCCAAGGGCGAAACAGGCAGGAGATACGGAAGAAGCGTTCCTGCTTGGTCTCGGTCCACAGCTCGCGAAGGATGGCCAATCGCGTATTGCCGCCATTGCGAATGATGAAGTGTTCTTCGCCGGGCCTGCGCGTGATCGCCGGTGGCGCATCCAGTCCGCGCTCGCGGATGGACGCCTTGATTTCTTCGTAAGCCGGGTTGCGCTTGACGCGAGGGTCGTGGTCATATGGGCGCAACTGGTCCAGCGTCACGATCATCGGCGTGTCGGCGATCGGATCGCTCAACGTCGTGGCGGCGGGACCGTTGCGCTGAAATCCGGCGGCGAGCAATTTGTCCGCCATGTCACGAGGGGTCATTTCAGCCATGCCCGCCTCCCATCGCCTTGGCATCGAGGGCGCAACGGGCCTCACGATCGGCACGGCGGATCTGCGCCCGGGCATTGAGGCTGGCCCGATGGTCGCTGGCCGTCGAACTGGTGTAGATCGGCGCACAGCCGTGCTTGGTGAACTTGAGATGGCCGCCAGGCGTTCGCTTGACGTGCCAACCCTCCGCGAGGGCGAATTCGATCAAGGCGCGCAATCGCTTGTGGCCGCGCGCCAGTTCATGCGCGTTCGCCATGGCGGGCTCCCCTGGAATCATTGGGCTTGCCTGACACCAGCGCGAAGCGCTCACGCCATACCGGAAACAGCTCCCCCGCCAGGGCACGCATGGTCTCCAGTGCGGCCGGCGCGACCCGCCCCAGAGGTTGTCGGTACTCGACGCGGTGCACCGGCAGGCCCTTCGTCGATGCGCGGGGATAGGCTTCGATGGCAGGAACGTCCGTGTCCAGGACATGCACGCCGACTTGGCCCGCGAACACGTCGCGCAATGCCTGTTGGATCAACTTCGCATTCGACGAAACCGGATGGACACGGTTGATCAGCAGATGCAACGGAGGGGGCGCTATACCGAGATGCCGGTATGGGGAGATGTCCTCGATCAACTGCAGGGTGCCGCGACGCAGTTCGCGCGCAGCCAGGATTTCCGGGGTCACGGGCGAAAGCGCGACGTCGGAGGCGAGTACCGCCATTTCCAGCAGCACGCTGCGTGCACCCTGGGTGTCGATCAATACCAAGTCATACTGCGCTGCCAGGGTGGGCAACAGGTGGCGCAGACGCAAACGCCCATCCGGGGCGTGCAGGAGCAGCGTGTTCAGCTCGCCCCGGTCGTCATTGGACAGAACCAGGTCCAGGCCGGTGATGGCAGTCCGCGATACCAACTGCTCCAGGCGCTGCTCATTGAATGCCAGCAACTCGTAGATGCCGCCAGGGGCTCGGTGCGCCAGTTCATAGTAGGACGACAGCGTGGGCTGTACGTCGAGGTCGAGCAGCAGCACGCGCAGGCCGGCGTCGGCAACCAAGCCGCCCAGATTCGCCGCAGTGGTTGTCTTGCCGACACCGCCCTTCGTGGAAATGATGGATATGACCTGCATCAGGCTCTCCTCGTAGATGTTCTGTGAATCCGTGGGAGAGCCGGTCACACCCGGTTCTTGAGGCGTTCGCTGATCCAGAGGTCCACCTCGGTCGAATTCCAGCCGACGGCGCGAACCCCAAGGCGCAGAGCCTGGGGGAACTCGCCTTTCTTCATCAGGCTGTAGATGTGGGCGCGCTTGAATCCAGACTTGGCTTCGACTTCGTCGAGCCGCAAGATGCGGCGCTCGCCCGGCGGCAATGCAGGCGTCTGCGACATGATGGTCACTCCTTAACGCTCAGTGGCGTTCGTTGGCGTGACCCTCATTAAATAGACATCACTGCGGGAAGCCATTGCAAATGCAGTTTCCGGAACTGCACATACAAGCTTGCAAGTCGGAATGCGACAGGAGCAGCGCGCCCGCAGGATGACTGCTTGGCTCTCTGCAGACCTAGCTAGGAGGCCGAGCTGCGCACTCTTCGGCGAGCCTGGGCGAACTTGCCATTCAGCGTGCGCTCGGTGATCCCCATGATGCCACCGTGATGTGCGATCAGCGCGCTGACGATGGCTTCCTGTGTCCTGAAGCTCGAGTAGGGAGTGCCCGCCGGAGACTGGCCCAGGATCAGGTCAAGCATGCCGCCGATGATGTGCTGGTAGGTCGATTCCGCCCGATCCGTGATCGAGCACTCGTTGCCTGCTGGCGTCACTTCGATCTGTTTCGACAATACGTGATGCTGCTCCTGCAGCATCTCAAGCTGGCGTCGGCAGTGTTTCAGCTCTGCCTTCAGTGCCTGCCGTTCCACCAGCATCGCTTGCCCCGTTTCCAGCGTGATGATGGGGTGAGCGATGCGCTCGCGGCGGCTGAAGAGAAAGGCTGGTCGTTGTTCAGGGTAGTGGTCCCGCATCCAACGCTTGAGATCCAAATGCCTGATGGTGAGGTCGGGGGAGTCCCAGAGCGTCTTGTCGTCCAGTGTGATGCCATTGCAGCCGTATGGGAGTTCGCCGTTGAAGATGGCATCGTAGATGCGCTCGGTGCATAGGCGTAGCTCGGCCCATCCAGGGAAATTGAGCGTCGTGGGCATCTGCCTCGGCGACGTTATCGAGCGCAAGATGTCTTTCTTGTGTTTCAGCAAACCCGCCCAGCGTATGGCGGCTTCGATCGGTCGATAGTAGACCTTGGACACTGGTGGACTGTCGTGCATGCATCCATCTCCCTACAAGGAATATCTACATCAAAAGCTCCTCAAGACCTGAGCGTTCCGGGCGTAAGCAACAACAGCGAATGAGTCAACGCCCATGCTCATTCATGCGCACCGTGCGTTGCAGCGGCCTGATCGTCGCGGGCCATCTATGCGAAAAGTCAAATGTCTGGGCCGATCCGCTCTTGACTGCAAGGGTGGGACCGGAGGAATCTCGCAACACAACCCTTCCGCATGCCACGTGCGTACGGGAGAGAGCGTTGTTGTGCGGCCGGAATTCGGCAAGACCCGCTTGGCATATGCTGGTCTGCATGGGGTCTATCAGCGTGCTCGCCACAAGTTCGCTGAACGCCGCCATGTAGCATGGCCGGGTACGTTCGACTGGTCCGTACGCGTGCTGAGACCTGTGGGAAATGCTGTCAGACTGAAATAGAAGCAGGCGCCTCGTGGATTCCGGCGCTTACGGTGCGTCCCAGAGTATGGTGGTGGCCTTGGTAAGATTGACGCCCAGGCGTCCATGCGATACCTGTTTCTCAGGTCACACACCAAGGGACCGAGTGCGGTCCGCCACAGCGCTTGGGCCACGCTGCGTTGTTCGATCAGGGCCGTGGAAAAGGTCAAATGACCTGCGCGCGGAGACCTCGCCAAGAATTTCAGCGGGAGATTTTCCTGGACGAACAGGCCATGGCTCTGTCCATCGGGCACAGCCGAGCATCGTGGGGAAGACGCACGGAGGCCAAGCCTCGGTGGCAGTCGGTGGCCGTCAGAAGACGTCGGCAGACAGCTTTACTTGCCGAAGAAGGACGGGGCGGTACATAATACGGTCTTGTCCCATTGGACGAACAGCAAGAAGCTGTTTTTAATCAATGGGTTGGGTGTGGTGTTCTGTTTCCTTCACCCGCTCCAACTCCTTCCCGCCCCGCTCCCGTGCTGTGTCCATCGACGCCACAAACTATAAGTCGATGGTGATATCCGCCATGTCGTGATTGCTATCGACATGGTGTTAAGTTATGTTTCGAAGCGAATTTAGATAATGTACTAGGTGTTTGTGCCTAGTTTTCCGTCGGTCTTATGTCGCCGACGAGCATCTTGGGGAAGACTCATGCAAAAGAAACAGCTCTGCATCGCCATGGGAATGACAACCTTGGGCGTGCTTGCCACCATGGGCAACGCGATGGCCGTGGACCCACCCAATGCCGGGATGATTCTGGAAAGCGTGAAGGAAGCCCCGCCGGCGCCCAAGCCGGCCGACCAAGTGCTGGAAAAGCCCGCTGAACCCAGCAAGGCCGCCACCGGTATGGAGGCCGGGCCGAGCGTCAAGGTGACCGGGTTCCACTTCACGGGCAACACCGTCTACAGCGAAGCCCAACTGCAGGCCCAACTGGCCGAGTACCAGGGCAAGGAATTGAACCTCGACGGTCTCAACGAGGCCGCCGACGTGATCAAGTCGTTCTACCGCCAGCACGAATACTTCCTGGCCCAGGCCATCCTGCCGCCGCAGGAGATCAAGGATGGCGTCGTCCACATCCAGGTGGTCGAAGGCGCCATCGGCAAGGCCCACATCAAGATGGCCGAAGGCGCCCGCCTCAAGGAAAGCATGGCCCGCAAGTACATGGACACCATGCTGCCGACCGGCACCCTGATCACGGAAACCGGCATCGAGAAGCCGCTCCTGCTCCTGAACGACTTGCCGGGTGTCACGGTGCGCAGCACCATCCGGCCGGGTGTCGAGACGGGCCAGGCGGACATGGATGTCGTCGTCGGCGACGAGGGCAAGCGCTTCGGCGGCGATGTCCAGGTCGACAACTGGGGCAACCGCAACTCCGGCAAGCTGCGCGTGACCGGCGACTTCGAGGCACGCAACCTGACCGGTTACGGCGACCTGCTCTCCATCCGCGGCCTGTATGCCGACGACAAGGGCACCACGCTGGCCCGGCTCGCCTATACCCTGCCGGTGGGCTCCGCCGGCACCAAGCTGACGGCCAGCTACTCCGACCTCACCTACAAGCTGAGCGGCACCTTCTCCGACTTGGACGCCGACGGCGACGCCAAGGTCTCCTCGCTGCTCGCCGTGCACCCGTTCAACCGCAGCCGCAACAACAACCTGTTCGGCCTGCTCGGTTACGACAACAAGCGCATGGCCGACCGCCAGTTCGACGGTGCCACCGAGGACAAGCGCACCCTGAACAACATCTGGTTCGGGTTAACCGGCGACTACCGCGACGACCTCGGCGGCGGCGCCCTGAACACCTATACCATCACCCTGACCGGTGGCGACGTCGACATCACCTCCGACGGCACGGCCGACAACTACGACACGGAAGGCAAGTTCGCCAAGCTGAACGTCTCCTACCAGCGCCTGCAGCACGTCGCCGACAACACCGCCCTGATGATCAGCCTCGCCGGCCAGCTGGCGAACAAGAACCTGGCTGCCGTGGAACAGATGTCTCTCGGCGGGCCGCGCGGCGTGCGTAGCCACCCGGTCGGCGAAGGCGCCGGCGACGATGCCGTCCTGGCCACCCTGGAACTGCGCCGCGTCATCCCGTCGTTGCGGCCGCTCGGCGGCACCCTGCAGGTCAGCGCGTTCACCGATTTCGGTTATTCCAAGCTGCACCACGACCCGTTGCCCTCGGACGACGACAACACGAGCACCCTGTTCGGCTACGGCGTGGGCGTGAACCTGGGCAAGCGGGGCGACTTCCTGATGCGCATGGACGTGGCCTTCCGGGACGGCGAGCCGTCGACGGACGACAGCAAGCGCGCCCGTCTCTGGGCTCAAGCCATCAAGTGGTTCTGAGTAGGTTCCTATAGTTAGGAAACCGGCCCCGGACCCGTCAAGGATAGGTAGGAGAGGAAAACCATGAATACCAACGCTGCCCGCACAAACAATCGCAAGCAAGGCGGCATGCGCCGCATGATCATCAAGCTCAGCCGCAAGCTGTCCATCACCATCACCTGGCGTCCGCGCGCCCGGGTCAGCCGCCTGCTCGCGGCCATGCTGGGCCTGGCCGTGACGGCGCCGGCGATGGCCTTGCCGACCGGCGAACAGGTGGTGTCTGGCAACGTCGACGTGGCCACCTCCGGAAGCAACATGACGGTCACCCAGACGACCGACAAGGGCATCATCAACTGGGACACCTACAGCATCTACAGCGGCGAGTCGGTGAGCTACCTGCAGCCGAGCAGCAGTTCGGTGACCCTGAACCGCATCGTCGGCGGCGACGCCTCGGAAATCTTCGGCCAGTTGAGTGCCAACGGCCAGATCTTCCTGATCAACCCGAACGGCGTGCTGTTCGCCCCCGGTGCCCAAGTGAGCGTGGGTGGCCTGGTGGCCTCGACGCTGAACATCTCGGATGACGACTTCAACAGCGGCCACTACGTGTTCGTCGACGGCAGCGGCGCCGGCAGCGTCGTCAACGAGGGCAGCCTGACCGGCAAGTACATCGCCCTGGTCGCCCCGACCATCGACAACAGCGGCAGCATCACCGCCGACGGCGGTACCGTGGCCCTGGCCGCGGGCGACCGCGTCAGCCTGGACATCTCCGGCGACGGCCTGATGAACGTCTCGGTGGACGCCGCCGCGGCCGGTGCCAGCATCAATCACAGCGGCGCCATCATCGCCGACGGCGGCCAGGTGCTGATCAGCGCCAGGTCGGCCGACGCCCTGATGGACACCGTCCTCAACGTCAGCGGCCTCGTCCGCGCGCAGAGCCTGTCCAGCCAGAACGGCGTCATCCGCCTGGACGGCGGCGACGCCGGCGTGGTCAGCGTCACCGGCACCCTGGATGCCAGCGGCAAGGACGCCGGCGAGACCGGCGGCACGGTGGCCGTGCTGGGCGACAAGGTCGGCCTGTTCGCCGGCGCGAACATCGACGCCAGCGGCGATGCCGGTGGCGGCACCGTGCTGGTGGGCGGCAACTACCAGGGCAATGGTCCCGAGCAGAATTCTTCGGCGACCTTCGTCGGCAGCGGCACCAGCATCAGCGCCGATGCCCTGACCAGCGGAAACGGCGGCAAGGTGATCATCTGGTCGGATGGCGTGACCAAGTTCTACGGCCAGGTCTCCGCGCAAGGCGGCGCGGAAAGTGGCGACGGCGGTTTTGCCGAAGTCTCCGGCAAGGGCCAGTTGGTGTACCGCGGCAGCGTCGATCTGGGCGCCAGCCAAGGCACCGTCGGTGACTTGCTGCTCGATCCGACCACCATCACCATCGCGGACGGTACGTCGGATGGTGACGATAGCGATGCTTCGGACACCACCTTCAGCAACACCACGCTGGCGTTTGCTGCAACGCCGGCCGATTACACGATCTACGAAAGTGAAATCGAAGGCACGGACGCGAACATCGTCCTTCAGGCGACCCAGTCCATCACCCTTGCCGACCTTACGGACAATGCGTTGACACTCAAGACGGATCGCTCGTTGACCTTGCGGACCAGCAATGACACCGAGAATGGCGGCATCACGTTCGCCGACAACGGCGATGCGATCGTCGCCTCCGGCTCCGGTTCCATCCTGATCCAGGCCGGCACGACGACCGGCACGGCCTTCACCGGCGGTGCCTGGACTGGCTCCATCTCGGTGGGCATCCTGACGACCGCCGGTGGCGACATCACGCTGGAAGCCAAGGACGGCGTCACCCTGAACGGCAACGTCAATGCGGGAACCGGGACCGTGCGTATCGTGGCCGACACGCTGACCCAGAGCGCCGGGACGATCACGGCCGGCAGCCTGGGTATCCAGAGCCTGAACGCCGTCAGCCTGACCGCCGCGAATTACATCGGCACGGTGGCCGCGGATGTGACCGGTGTGGGACAGGAGTTCCGGCTTCAGAACGAAGCCAATGGTTTCGTCGTCGGTACCGTGTCCGGGAACGGCACCATCTTCACCGCCGTGGATGGCATTACTACTGCAGATACGAACACCAGCGGTGTCGCTTCGGGTTCGATCTGGTTGTCGACGACGGCTGGCGACATCTCCATTGACTCTGCGGTCACGACCGGCGATGCCTCGGCTAGCGGCATTGGTGGCGCACATACGGCGACCAGCGGGAGTGTGACCATTGCAGCGGGTGGCAGTGGCAGCGTCTTCGGCACCGGGGGCATCGTCACGGGTAGTGCGACGATCAACAATGCGAGTGGCAATGACGACGCCTATGCGGGCAGCATCGATCTGAGTGGCAACGAGGTGTCTGCAAACGGCACCGGTTATTTCAACGTTCACATTGGTCCGGCGACCGGTGGTGATGGCAACACGCCGGGCGTGCTGACGGTCACGACGGACGGCAGTGGCGCTGCCGGTGAAATCCGCATCGCTTCGGATGCCGATCTGCAGTTGGGGGTTCTCGATACCGATGCTGCCAGCAGCACGGCCGTAGACATTGCGGTGACCGGTGGGGCGCTCACCCTGACGGCGGCGAGCAATCTGGACACCGACAACGTGTCCCTGTCGGCCGCCGGCATCGACGACGGCACGAGTGGTTCGCTGGTCGTCGGCGGTACCCTCACTCTGGCCGCGACTACGGGTACCAACATTACCCTGAACAACGCGGCGAATGACTTCGGCAGCACGGTGAGCGTGAGCGACGTCAACAACGTCGCTCTGACCAGTGCCAATTATATCGAGTTCGGCGACGCCGCCATCACCGGCACCCTCGATGCCACCGCTCTGAACGGCGCGATCACCCAGGTCGGGGGCACCACCATGGTCGTCACCGGCGCTACTACCCTGGACGCGACCGGTGCCGTCACCCTGGCCCAGGCGGGCAACGATTTCTCCAGCGTCGACGTGACCGGTGCCGCCATCACCCTGCGCGATACCAACGACCTGACCATCAGCGCGCTCAGCAACGGTACCAATCAGTCTGTCGACATCCGGGCCGGCGGTACCTTGACCCTGCCGGCCAGCGCCATCGATACCGGTACGGCCAACCTGACCCTGGCGAGCGACGGCGGCACGCTGGCGACGGCTGCCGACCTCAGCGGTTACGACATCTCGCTGACCGGCAGTGCCGGACTCGCTCTCGATCATGACATCACGGCCGGCAACGACCTGAGCCTGACTACCACCAATGCCGACGTCACCCAGGGCGGGACGCTGACCAGCATCTCCGTGACCGGCGCCACCACCGTGGCCGCCGGCAACGGTGCCATCACGCTGACCCACGCGCTCAACGACTTCGTCGGCGCGGTCGATCTGAGCGGCGCCACCACGGCGGTGAAGGACGCCAATGCCCTTGATCTGGGCGTGCTGAATACCGGCGATCTGACCGTGACCGCTCTGACGGGCGATTTGGATCTTGGTAGCGGCATGGTGGATGGCGCGTTGATCGCGACCGCCACGACGGGCAACATTACCGAACTGGATGGGCTCGGCCTGACCGTGACCGGTGCGACGACTTTGCAGGCGGTGCTGGGTAACATCACGGCGACCGACACCGGCAACGACTTCCAAGGCGCGCTGTCCGCGGATGGCGTAGACGTCGCGGTCACGACCGGCAACGACATGGTGGTCGCGGATGTGAGTGGTTCCAACTCGGTGACCCTGACCTCCTCGACCGGTGCGATACTCGACGACGAAGACGACGCGACGGCGATCAGTTCGCCCACCGTGACGTTGTCCGCGGCGGGTGATATCGGCTCCCCGAACATGGTCACAGGCCCGATCCCGGAAGGCTACCTGGACATCGACGCCAGCACGCTGACGTCACTCGGCCTGACCATGACCGGGACGGGGCTGTACCTCAACTTCCAGAATAGCGACATCTCGTCGTCCTATATGGGCGGCGTGTTGCCGGCCGGCTTGACCGATATCGGGATCGCGGCGGCGGACGGTAGTTTCACCTTCGACGACGCCACCTTTGGCCAGACCATCAACTCGTTCAATCTCGACGTCTACGCTCAATCCATCGCCTTCACCTATGACGGCGCCACCGGCTTGTTCGAGATCGCAACGAGCGGTGACGTGAGCCTGACCGCGACGACGGGCGCCATCACCGACTCCGTGGAAACGACCACCGTTGAGGACATCGGCTTCGCCAATTCGGTAACCCTGAATGCCCAGCACGGCATCGGCGACGGCAACGCCATCGAACTCGCCGACGTGCTGAACCTGGGGGCCACCAATGAGGTGGACGGGGCGATCAACGTCACCGATCTGGAGCACTTCATCAGCCCGCTGAATTTGAACATCACGGGTATTCAATCCGCCGGCGACCTCATCCTCACGGCCGATTCCCTGAGCCAGTCCGCACCGATCGTAGTCGGCGGCACGACGACTCTGAACACCACCGCAGTTACCGGTAGCATCACTTGGGAGAACGTCGACAACGACTTCCAGGACTTGGTGAATTTGAACGCCATCGGCGCCGTGTCACTGACCGACAGCAACGGCCTTGTCCTCGGTACCCTGTCGACCGGCGCCTTGACCGTCGTGGCCAACGCCGGCGGCGGCACGGCCACGCTGGACCTCGGCGCGGGAACGGTTGCCAGCCTGGATGCGACCAGCAACGACGGCGACATCGTCCAGACCAGCGCCCTGACCGTCACCGGGACGGCCACGGTCGATGCCGGCCTCGGCAACATCACGCTGATTGACGTCGACAACGACTTCCAGGGCGCCGTGAACCTGGCCGGTGCCACGACCCAGGTGACCGACAGCAACGGTCTGGACCTCGGCACCCTGAGCACGGGCGACCTGACCGTTGTCGCGAATGCCGGCGGCCTGACCACGGCGGACCTCGACCTCGGCTCCGGCCTCGTCGACGGTACCCTGGACGCCACCAGCAACGACGGCAACATCACGCAGGACGCCGGCGGCCTCACCGTGACCGGCGTCGCCACGCTGGATGCGGGCGCCGGCAGCATCACGCTGACGGAGCTGGCCAACGACTTCCAGGGCACCGTGAACCTGACCGCCGCCTCGGCCTCGGTCACCGACGCCAATGGCCTGACGCTCGGCTCGCTGCCCAGCGGCGCCCTGACCGTGATCGCCAACGCCGACGGTTCCTCGCTGGGCGATCTGGTCCTCGGTAGCGGTCCGGTCGGCAGCATCAGCGCCACCAGCAATGGCGGCGACGTGAGCCAGTCCGGCGCGTTGACCGTCAGCGGCGTCACGACGGTGGACGCCGGCGCTGGCGACATCGACCTGTCGGATGCCGGCAACGACTTCCAGGGCACGGTGAACCTGACCGGTAACAACGTCGTGATCGTCGATGCCGACAGCCTGACCCTCGGTACCTTGTCGGCGGCCAGCCTCGATGCGACGTCGCACGGCCAACTCAGCCTGGCCGGCTCGGGCACCGTCACCGGCGATACCACGCTTGCGAGCAACGGCGGCGATGTCGTCCAGCCCGTCAACGCCGGCACGATGGTATACAACTTCAACAACCTGTACGTGTACAGCTCCGGCGGCAACATCTACCAGGCCGGCTCCGGCTACTCCGGCGTCGACTACAGCGAGAAGATCAACGTCAGCGGTGACATGGTCCTCGACGCCGGCGCCGGTTTCGTCGACCTCTGGAACGACAACTCCTACTTCGGCACCTCGGTGTCCGCCACCGCGGGCAGCACCTCGCCGGTCAGCGGCGTCGGCGTCCGGTTGTATACGTTCAGCGACCTGAACGTGGGTCTCATCACGGCACCCAGCGTCAGCCTCGTTGCGGTGAACCATGCCATCAACAACGCCAACTACGACCCGGTCACCCACCTCTCCAGCGGTGGCAACCTCGACGTTCCCGGCTCGGTGACCCTGTCCGCCGCGACCGTGGGCGCCGATGCCGTCAGCGGGATTGCCGGGGGCGGTCCCGCCTATCCGGCCGGTGGCCTCACCCTGATCCAACTGCCCTCCAGCCTGAACGTCTATAACTCCGGCAATGCCGCCATCACGGTGCCGGCACAGGGCGACTTGGCGCTGGTCCCGCACTACTTCAGCACCCTCAACTACGCTTGGGAATGCTATTCCGGCGGCTGTACCAACCTGGGTACGGGCGAATCGGTGGCGGCGGCGGTGTCGACCATCAGCAGCATCCTGGCGTCGGCGTCGCAGGACTTGTTCAACTCGACCTTCGGTACGGACAACATCCGGGTGTCGATCCAGAACGGCTTCCTGACCCAGTTCGGCGTCGTGCCCCCGGGCATCGACTCGATCGACGGCGACGGCGTCAATCTGCCGGGCAGCAGCCTCGCCCTGGTGAACGACCCGCCGGCGTTCCTGATCGACGAGGAGGAGTTGAAGAAGCGCGGCCTGCGCAACTGATCTCCTCCGGCAACATGAAAACGGGGCCTGCATGGCCCCGTTTTCTTTTGCTCCTCCGCCCCGCGTCCGGTGCGGCCGCGGGCGTGCCCCCTACTTGCGCGCGAACATGCCGCCCAGCTTGCCGAGCCAGCCCTTCGGGTTGTCGCCGTAGCGGATCAGGACGACCGACACGTTGTCGCGGCCGCCGTTCTCGTTGGCCTGGTCGATGAGATGGCGCGCCGCGTCGGCCAGGTCCTGGCCGTGTTCGCCGAGCAGACGCTCGATGTCCGGATCCTCGATCATGTCGCTCAGGCCGTCCGAGCAGAGCAGGTAGATGTCGCCTTGCTCGGCCGGATAGTCGTGAATCTCGACGTCGACGGTCTCCTCGATCCCGATGCCACGGGTGACGATGTTCTTGTAACGGGAGGCCATGGCCTGTTCCGGCGTGATGACGCCGAGCGCCAGCTGTTCGTCCAGCCAGGAATGGTCGCGCGTGACCTGTTCCAGGACGCCCGCCCGGAAGCGGTAGAGCCGGGAGTCGCCCACGTGGGCGACCGTGATCTGGCCGTCGAGCAGCGCCGCCACGACCAGCGTCGTGCCCATGCCCTCGCAGTCGGGATCGTTGTGCGAGGCATAGTGGACCGCCTCGTTGGCGCGTCCGACCGCGAACTCGATGTCCTCGTGCAGGTCGGCCGTCGCCTCGTCGAGCGGTTCCCCCTGGAGCCCGGGCAGACTGCCGAGCAGCTCCTTGCTGACCGTATCGATGGCCATGGCGCTGGCCACCTCGCCGGCACTGTAGCCGCCCATGCCGTCCGCCAGGATGGCCAGGCCGATGTCGGCCGCCGTGAACACCGAATCCTCGTTCAGGGCACGCACCATGCCGGGGTCGGATAGCGAAAGCATCTCGACGGCGGGGGTTTGCTTGGCCATGCTGGGCATCCCTTCAAAGACGATGGGTCATCGGTAAACCGCGCGTTTTTCCAGTGCCGGGACGGCGACGCCCAGGCGACGGGCACGGTCGTACCAGCGTACCGACTCGGCATAGTCGCGCTCGACGCCGTCGCTACCCTTGATGTAGATCTCGCCCAGCCGCTTGCACGCGGCACCGTCGCCGTTCAGGCAGGCGTCCTTGTACAGCTTGAGCGCAACCGGGAGATAGCCCATCTCGTCGAGGGCATGCGCCTGCTGGCTGACCTTGCGGGTATCGACGGCGGTGACGGGCTTGTCGACGACGGGGGCGGGCTTCGCCGCGGCCACCAGCGCCGGTTCCGGTACCGCCGGCGGGCTGGCCGGCGCGGCCTTTTGCGCCGTGCCGGGTGGTGCGACGGGAACGGGCGCCGCCGGTGCCGGAGCCGGGACGGAGGCCGAGGCGACCGGTGCCGCCGAAGCCGCTACGTGGCCAGGCGCCGGCACGGGCGCGGGCCGGCTGATGGCCGGGCCGGGGGGCGGCGCCTTGGCAACCACGGCCGGGACCGGTTCGTGGGCCGGGACGGCGGTCGCGGCGGCCTTCCCGGCCGGGGCGGACAGCGTCTTGAGGGCCGCACAGGCAGGTTGGTAGCCCCAGTCGCAGCTATGGCCGTACAACTTTTCGGCCTCCTGCACATAACCCAGGTCGGCCAATGCCTTCGCATGTCCGGCGAGCTTGGCCGGATCCGCGCCGGGTGGCCGGACCATCGGTTCCTGAGCGGTCGGCGGCGCGACCGGCGGGGCGGGTGGCGGCACGACCTCGGGTGCGGGCGCGGTGACCGGCGCAGGCGGCTCAGCGGGTGCCTGGGCCGCCTGCTTGGCTTCCTCGTGGGAACCGCCGCAGCCGGCGAACGGCAGGGCAGCGAGCCCCAGGCAGATGGCCGTGTGTCGAAGCCTCATTGCTCATCCTCCATCTCAGTTGGGTATGTCCATGCCCTGTTGACGGGCCTTGTCGTACCAACGCACCGATTCAGCATAATCCCTCGATACGCCTTTTGCACCCTTGAGGTAGATCTCGCCCAGACGCTTGGAAGCCGGTCCGTAGCCGGCGTTGGCGGCCTGTTTGTAGAACCGGACCGCCTCGGCAAAACGACCGCCCGCCTCGGACGCCTGGGCCTGCTGGAACAGATCGCCCGGGCTGGCGCTGGGTGTGGCGGGTTTGCTCTCGGCCGCCTTGCGCTGGGCCTCGGCATCGGCCGCCGCCTTACGCTGCGCTTCCGCTTCGGCCGCCTTGCGCTGGGCCTCGGCTTCCGCGGCCTTGCGTTGGGCGTCGGCCTCGGCCGCCTTGCGTTTCGCCTCGGCGTCGGCCGCGGCCTTGCGCTGGGCTTCCGCCTCGGCCGCCTTGCGCTTCGCTTCGGCCTCCGCCTTCAGGCGCGCCTCTTCCGCGGCCTTGCGCTGGGCCTCCGCTTCGGCCGCCTTGCGCTGGGCTTCCGCTTCTTCCGCGGCCTTGCGCTGGGCCTCGGCCTTGCGCGCTTCTTCCGCGGCCTTGCGCTGGGCCTCCTCGGCGGCCTTGGCATCGCCGGCCCGCTTGGCCTCTTCGATCTTCCGCTTGGCTTCCTCGGCCGCCTTCTGCGCCTCGACGAGCTTGCGCTGTTGTTCTTCGGCCTGCTGGCGCGCGGCGTCGGCGGCCTGTTGCGCGGCCTGGGTCTGTTGGGTGGCGGCGCGCGTCTCAGCACTGGGCGGTGGCGGCGCGGGTTCGCTCGGGGCCTGTGCGGTCGCGGGTGGCGCCGGCGTCGGCGCCGGCTCCGGTGTCGCCGGGCCGCGGGTCAGGAACCAGCCGAGGGCACCGGCCACCAGCACGCCGCCGATGGCGATCGGCACGATGGGCAGCCCCTTCTTCTCCGCCGCCGGCGCGGGGCGCTCAGGCGACGGCCGGGCCGGTGCTTCCTGCGGACGGCTCGTCGGCGAAGAGACCATGATGGTCGCTTCGGCGTCCGCTTCGGGCAACTTCCGTCCCGCAGGCGCCACCAGCGTCTCATCCGCTGCCGACTCCTCGGCCTTGCGTCTGGCTTCCGCCTCGGCCTTCCGGCGCGCCTCTTCCTCGGCCTTGCGCTTGGCTTCCGCCTCGGCCTTCCGGTGCGCCTCTTCCTCGGCCTTGCGCTTGGCTTCCGCCTCGGCCTTCCGGTGCGCCTCTTCCTCGGCCTTGCGCTTGGCTTCCGCCTCGGCCTTCCGGTGCGCCTCTTCCTCGGCCTTGCGCTTGGCTTCCGCTTCGGCCTTCTGGCGTGCCTCTTCGTCGGCCTTGCGCTTGGCGTCCGCCTCGGTTTTCTGACGCGCTTCGTCCTCGGCCTTGTGCTTGGCTTCCGCCTCGGCCTTCTGGTGTGCCTCTTCGTCGGCCCTGCGCTTGGCTTCCGCCTCGGCCTTCTGGCGTGCTTCGTCCTCGGCCTTGCGCTTGGCTTCCGCCTCGGCCTTCTGGCGTGCCTCTTCGTCGGCCTTGCGCTTGGCTTCCGCCTCGGCCTTCTGGCGTGCCTCTTCCTCGGCCTTGCGCTTGGCTTCCGCCTCGGCCTTCTGGCGTGCCTCTTCCTCGGCCTTGCGCTTGGCTTCCGCCTCGGCCTTCTGGCGTGCCTCTTCCTCGGCCTTGCGCTTGGCTTCCGCCTCGGCCTTCTGGCGTGCCTCCTCCTCGGCTTTGCGCTTGGCTTCCGCCTCGGCCTTCTGGCGTGCCTCCTCCTCGGCTTTGCGTTTGGCTTCCTGTTCGGCTTCCCGTAACGCCGTTTCCGCCGAGGCAAGCGTTTCATCCGCCTTCGCCTCGGCCCGCGCGTAGGCGACCTCGGCCGTCTGCACCGTCTTCAGCACGTCGGGTTGCAGCAGGTCCTGGTCCGGCATGACCAGTTCGATATGCTTGCGGGCATCGCCGGTGATGGCCCGGAGGCGGTCCGTCGCGCTCTTGACTTCGGCCACCGCCTGCGCGGTCATGCCCTGCTTCCGCGCCGCATTCGCAATTCGCTCGGCTTCCTGCAGGGCCTGGGCCGCCTGGTGGCCGTGCCGGGTGATGGTGTCGACGTTGCGCTGCAGTTCGTCGAGCCGCTTGGTGTAGGCGATCTCGAACTGCTGCAAGGCCTCCCAGGCCGTGCTCGCCGCCGTGCCGCACAGGTCGCGGTCGTTGTTGACTTGCTGCAGGGTCTCGGCGGGCAGCAGTTCCGGCGTCCTGAGCAGGTCCTGCAGGCGGGCCTGCAGGTCGCCGGCCTGTTTCTGCAGGGTCTCGGCCTGGCTCCGGATGTCGTCGCGCGCTTCCTTGACGGTATTGCCGGCGAGCACCTCGGCAACGCGGCTCGCGAGGCTGGGCGCCGCTTCGGCGAGCGCCGCGGTTTCACCGTGGGCATTCTCGGCCTTTTGCCGCGCTTCCTCTTCGGCCTTGAACTGGGCGGCCTCGGCACGCTGCAGTTCCTCCTCGGCGCGGCGCATCTCTTCCTCGGCCTTGCGCCGGGCTTCTTCCGCCTTGCGCCGGATGTCCTCGATGGTGTTGCTGCCGCTGCGTCCGCTGGCGGTCTCCTCGGCGCCGGGGCCCAGGGTGGTGTCGGCCCGGCGCAGCTTGTGCAGCTTGAGCTGCGCCAGCTCGGCGTAGTGGCCCTGGGGATACTTCTTCAGGTAGACCTCGAAGTCGTCGGCGTCGGTACTGTCCTTGATGCTGCGCCAGAACTCGATTTCGATCTCGTTGTCGGCCAGGTTGGCCGTCCGTGCCGTCTGGCTGGTGGCCTCGGCCGCGTTGGTCCGCCCGGTCATGTCGGCTGCGGCGGTGGCGGCCCGGAAGGCGCTCACGTTGATGATGCGGGTCGCCTCGGCGTCGTCGTCGGCCGGTTCGGGCCCGGCGGCGGCGCGCAGGGCCTCGACGAACTCGCGGGCGTTGGCAAAGCGGTCGTTGGGCTCCTTCGCCATCGCCTTGGCGACCACCCGTTCCATCTGCGCCGTCACCTGCGGGTTGACCGACGACGGCTTGGCCGGGTCCTCGGTCAGGACCTTGTGCATGACCGCGACCATGCTGCCGGTGAACGGCTTCGCGCCGGTCAGGAACTGGTACAGGATGACGCCGGAGGAATACAGGTCGGAGCGGTTGTCGACCGATTCGCCCTTGATCTGCTCGGGCGACATGTAGCTGGGCGTGCCCAGCACCGTGCCGGCGTGGGTCTTGTGGGTGCTGTCGATGCGGGCGATGCCGAAGTCGCCCAGCTTGACCACGCCGTCCTCGGTGACGAACAGGTTGGCCGGCTTGATGTCCCGGTGGATGACGCCGCGGGCGTGCGAGTAGCCGAGCGCTTCGAGCAGCTGCGTCATGATGTGGACGACCTGCTTGATCGGGAAGCGCTGGCCGGAATCCAGCAGGGACTTGAGTTCCTTGCCCTGCACGTATTCCATCACGATGTAGGCGAGGTTCTGCTCTTCGCCGTAGTCGTAGATGCCGACGATGTTCGGATGGTTGAGCTTGCCGGCCGCCTTGGCCTCGACCTTGAAGCGGCGCGAATGCTCCTCGGCCTCGGACTCGTCCAGCTCGTCCATGCGGATGGTCTTGATCGCCACCGTGCGTTCGATGACCGGATCGAAGCCCTCATAGACGATGCCCATCGCGCCCTTGCCGATGACGCGGACGATCTTGTATTTGCCGAGTTGCTCGGGTGTACTCACAGGCTTAGCGGGCGGTCAGGAAAGCCCGGCCGGAACGTCGGTCAATATGCCTCCGGGCCAGGAGGCACTAGGGTATCAGGTTGCAGGCCATATTGCGCCCATTCGCCGGAAAGATAAGCCGGGAACTGGGCGGCGTCGGGCAGGCGGTCGGCGACGACGTAGCAGGCCGGCACCGTGTCGGTGCCCCAGGTGTGCCAGTACGACACCGGCGCCTTGGCGGCACTGGGCAGGGTGGCGGCGTAGCGCACCAGGGCGGATTGCGTGGCCGTCTCGGGCAGCAGATAGACGCCGCGCGCGGGCAGCGTGCCGCCCGAGACGACGGCGGCATCGGGCAGTTCGAGGGGCAGGCCGGCCAGGGCCTGGTCGAGCTGGTCCAGGCTGATGCGCGGATCGAGCGCCCGCAGGGCGGTATCCTCGACCCGGCCCAGCCAGTCCTCCTGGCTGAACAGCAGGGCGGGCTGCCACTGCCGGGCCGGCACCGGTACCGCCACGGTCAGGGGGAAATGGCGCCCGACCCGGTCGACGCTGGGGAACCAGAGGCCGAGCCAGCCGTGCCCGCCGCAAGCGCCCGGGCCGACCAGGAAACGCCAGACCGGCCCCACCAGGTAGGTCTGCAGCCAGCGCTCGCCAAGGACGCTGCGGGCGGTGCCGACGCCGTCCTGGAGCCAGTTGTCCCAGCAGTCGATGAAGTCGTAGGGCAGGCGGCGCGAGATGAAGTCGCCCTGGCTGGGTATCTTGCCGACGAAGCCCGGCTGCAATGCCATCAGCCGAGTCCCCGCGTCCGTGCCGTCGCCATGACCGGCGGTCTCAGGCCGGGCACGCGAACTGGCCCAGTTCGCGGAGCCGGAACGGGTTGCGCACGCTGGCGGCGCGCAGCTCGAAAGTGGCCCGGCGGCCGTCGAAGCTGAAGGTGAGCCGGTAGCGGTCCGGGCTGCCGCCCTCGACCTTGGCCATGTCGAGCAGCCGGAACAAGGCCCAGGGGCCGTCCGCGCTCAGGGCGGTGCCGCCGGGCGAGGCGGTCATGCGCACCTGGTTGCCGGGGTTGAGGCTCGGCCAGACCAGGCGGGTCGCCATGCCCTTGCCGTTGCGAAAGCTGACCGTCTGGCCTTCGTTGACCAGGGTGACCTCGTTGAGGCCATCTTCGAGCTTGACCAGGTAGAGGTCGGCGGTAGCGCTCGGATTCGGGCTGCCGCCCGGAAAGAAGGCGTCGCGGATCACGCTGGCCCGCTGGAACTGGGTGACCGTGGCGGCGGGTACGCTGCTCACGCCTTCGGCCAGGCTGATCGGTTTCCAGATCGGCCCGCTGGCGTCGACCAGGGTTTGCAGGTTGGTGCGAAAAAACTGGTCGAGGGTGCCGCCCGGGCCGAACAGGCGCGCGAAGTCGCCCAGGGCGACGTCCTGGCTGCTGTTGCGCACGAACGGGTAGCGCCCGGTCACGGCCTGCTTGCAGAATTGTCCGACGCCGCCCGACATGGCTTTCTTCAGGCCCTCCTGGGCGAATGAGGCGGCCTGGCCGGTGGTCCGGTTGATCAGGCTGTCGAGCAGGTTGCGCGCCGGCGGCGGCAGGCGGTCGGCCTCGCTCTTGATGCGGGCCAGCATCATGGTGTCGGTGGGCGGCGGCGCGCCGCGCTTGATGGCTTCCTCGGTGGCGCGCAACTGCACCTCGTACTCCTTGAGCAGGCCGAGGGTGGCGTCGATCGGCATCGGCGCCCCCTGGGCACCCGCCACCAGGGCACGCAACTGGTCGAAGTGGCGGTCGACGATCGCTTCCGGATGGGCGTCGACCGGGATCGCCGCGACCACGCCGGAGGTATCGGCCCCCAGGATGCGGTCCACCGTCTGGCGCATCCGGTTCATCATCTGGCCGCCGGCCGCCTGGGCGGCGGCCTGGCCGGCGCTCGGCGGCGGCGCCAGGGTGGTCTCCTTGGCCACGGCGACGACCAGCAGCTTGAGCGGCGAATCGCCGGCCGAGAGCAGGGAGATGGTCTGGATGCTCTGGGTCAGGCTGTTGCCCGGCACCAGGCGCAGGTCGCCCAGCATGTCGTCCCAGACGCGGATGTAGTCGGCCAGGTACAGGCGCAGGACTTCGCCCTTGATGGCGTCCGGATTGCGGCCGCTGGCCCCCGCGTACTGCGGCCCGAACACCCAGGCCTCCTCTTCGGCCAACTGCTTGACGATGGTGTCGGCCGCGCTGGGGAAGGCGCTCTTGTAGCCCTTGACCGTGAACAGTCCGGACACGCCTTCGGTGAGCGGCTTGCCGCTGGCGCGCGTGAAGACCAGGGGGCGGACGGCCCGGCGGCGTCGCTGACCCGGAAGTCGGGCGCCTCGGCGCCGCCACCGATCAGCTTCAGGCGCGAGTAGGCGCGCTGGGCCAGGGGCGAGGCGGCGAGTGCCTGGCGGGCCGACTCGACCAGGTTGTGGTCGAGCGGCAGGACCATCTCGATGGGCCGCTGGATCAGGGCGACGTGCAGGTGGTAGGCCAGGTTGGCACGGTCGGCCTCGCTCACGTCGCGCGCCAGGGTGCGCTGCCAGTCGGCCTTGATCCAGGCCTCGGCGGCATCGACGTCCAGGTGGCCGCTGTCGTACAGCATGAGGTAGGTCTTCAGGGCCTCGTAGCGGATGTCCGGGTTGTCGGCGGCGCGGATCTGCTCTTCCAGGCGCAGGGCGATGCGCGGCAACAGGGCGTCGCGCAGGAGCTGGAAGTAGACTGCGCTGGCCTGGGCGCCGAGCTTGTCGCCCTGGTACAGGCCGAGGCCCAGGGTCAGGGGCACACTCCGATCGCGCTGGCCATATCCGGCCGGGAGGTCGCGCACGGCGTTCAGCACCGGCAGGATGTCGACCAGGCTGCCTTGCATGGCGGGCGGCATCTGGGCGGCCTGCTTCTTGATCTCGGCGGCGCTGGCGTTGATCTCGCCGACCAGGGTCTGGTTGCGGAAATAGCTCACCATCCAGCCGGCGATGAGCAGCACGGCGAGCAGGCCGGCGACCCCGTAGGAGGCCAGCATGATGCGTTTGTTGCGCCGCTCGATGCGTTCGCTCTGGCCGGTCAGGTCGGATTCCGAGAAGGCGACCTCGCGCAGGAAGCGGGTGATGAAATAGCTCTTGCCGGAACTGGCGGCCGGCGGCAGGACCTCGCGCTCGATGCCGAAGGCGCGCGACAGGGTGCCCAGCACGCGGTCGATCGGGCTGCCTTCCTGGGTGCCGCTGGTGAAGTAGACGCCGCGCAGCATGCCCTGTTCCTCGAAGGCCGAGTTGCCGAACACCTCCTGCAGGAAGTTGTCGATGAGCGGCTTGAGGTTGCCGAACTGCTGCGGGAAGGCGTACATGAGGGCGCGCCGCTGGGGATCGCGCTCGGCTTCGATGAGCGCGAACAGGCGGCTGTACAGGCGTTCCGAGAGGCTGTCGAATTCCTTGTCGAACTGGGCCAGGGCGAGGTGCCGCCGCCCTCGGCCCGGTATTCGAAGGTGGTACCCCAGACCTGGGCGCGGTCCTCGCGGCCGAGGTCGCCGTAGAACTCCATGAAGCCGGCCAGGAGGTCGCACTTGGTGACCATGATGTAGATGGGGAAGCGGCAGCCGAGCTCGCCGTACAGTTCCTGGATGCGCTGGTGCACGGCGCGGCCGTATTCCTGGCGCTCGGCGGCGTTCTGGGTGAGCAGGTCGGAGATGCTCAGGGTGATGATGGCGCCGTTCAGGGGCTGGCGCGGCCGGAACTTGCGGATCAGCTTCAGGAAGCCTTGCCAGGCACGGCTGTCGACAGTCTGGTTGCTGCTCTGGGTGGTGTAGCGGCCGGCGGTGTCGAGGAGGACCGCTTCGTCGGTGAACCACCAGTCGCAGTTGCGGGTGCCGCCGACGCCCTTGATGGCGTCCTTGCCGAACTTGTCGGCGAGCGGGAAGCGCAGGCCCGAGTTGATCAGGGCGGTGGTCTTGCCGGAGCCCGGGGCACCGATGAACACGTACCAGGGCAGTTGGTAGAGGTAGCTCCGGCCGCCGCCGGCCTTGTTTTCGAAGCGGGCCTTCTTGAGCGTGGACACGGCCTGCTCGAAACGCTGCTTGAGGTCGGCGACCTCGCGCGCGGACAGGTTCTGGTCCTGGCTTTCGCCCTCGGCGAGGGCCGCCAGCATCTGCTTGTTGGCGCGCCAGTCGCGGTAGACCTTCCAGCCCTCGTAGGCGGCCCAGATCAGGATGACCAGCAGGATGAGGACGATCCGGCTGGTGGCCGAGCCGAGCGGCCGGTGGTTGTAGAAGGCGAAGGCCGGGCCGACGAACCAGATGACCAGGCTGAGCAGCAGCAGGCCGAGGCCGGCGAGCACCCAGTGGTTGGTGAACACGTTGCGCAATTTTTCCTTCATGGCGGCTGTCCCTTGCGGTTCGCTCAGCGGTTGGGTGTGATCAGCGGCGGACGGCTGACCGGGCGGGCGTGGACGATGGCAGACCGGCTCATCCCGCCACCCTCAGCAGGATCTCGACGCGCCGGTTGCGGGCCCGGTTGGCGGGGCTGTCGTTGGGCGCCAGCGGTTGCGCGTCGGCCATGCCCTCGGCACGCATCCGGCTCGGGTCGCGCAGGGTCTTGGCGAGCATGGCGAGCACCGAGTTGGCACGCTCCAGCGACAGGTGGTAGTTGGACGGGAAGCGCAGGGAACGGATCGGCACGTCGTCCGTGTGGCCGGTCACCACGACGGCGCCGGGCACCTCGTTGAGGGCCGCGGCGATGCGCTGGATCACCGGCACCAGGGCGGGGTTGAGATCGGCGCTGCCGGGCTCGAACAGGTTGTCGCCATGGATGATGACCCGGCTCATCTGGGCATCTTCCTGGACGTCCAGGAGGCCCTGGGCGATCTCGTTGCTCAACTGGGTGCGCAGGCGCGGCTTGGCGATGGGCGCGGCGGCGCGCTGCAGGTTGCCGGTGTTCGCCTTGATCCCGGCCAGGTTGGAGAACACCGGGTCGGAGGACTGGTTGAGCAGGATGACCAGGGTGAGGAAGACGGCGAACAGGACGAAGGCGATGGCCGAGAAGATCACCCAGGGCGGGATCTGCCGGATCAGGGCCTTGGGCTTGCGTGCCACGCCGCGCCAGTGCGCGGCCAGGTCGCGTTCGTATTCGCCGCGTTGCTGGCGGATGGTCTGGTAGACGCGGTTGCGCAACTCGTTGAGCTGGGCCTTGCCGTTGTCGAGTACCCGGAAACGGCCTTCGAAGCCGAGCGCCAGGCAGGCGTACATCAGCTCGATGAGGTCCAGGTTGCGCTGCGGATCCTCGAGCATCTTGTGCAGGAGCTGGAAGAATTTCTCGCCGCCCCAGGTTTCCTTGTGCAGGGTCACCAGCAGGCTCTCGCGCGCCCACAGCGAGGTGCCGCCCCACGGCGTCGAGGCCACCGTCTCGTCGACCACGGTGCACATGGCGTAGCGGGCGACGACGATCTTCTCGGGCGCGACGCCGGCCTGGCGGGCGTGTTGTTCGAACTCCGAGATGGCGTGCAGGAGGTAGTCGCGCAGGCCCTTGGGATCGGGGTGGGCGAGGGTGGCGCGGATCTGCGGGATCAGGGTGAGGACCGGGTTGGCCGCGGCGAGCAGCGGGTTGACGCCGCCGGCGGCGGCCGGCACCGCCGGCTCCTCGTAGGCGGCCTCGCGGACCCGCCGGGCCGGGGCCGCGGGCTGGGCCGGCTCGGCCGCCGGCGCGCGCTTGCCGCCGGGGCGCGGGATCATGATGGTCGCGTCGGAGTCGGGCATGTCCGGCAAGTCGGGTAGGGTCGGTTCGCTCATGACGGGTCCTTATTGGGAGCTTGATGCTCGGGTGCTCAGCTGCGGATGCCCCAGAGTTCCATCTGCAGGCCGGGGAAGTCGCCGGCGATGTGCAGGGCCAGCAGGCGGTTCGCTTCCAGGGTCTTCCAGAATTCGCTGCCGCGGTCCAGCTCGAAGTAGGTGAAGCCGGCGTGGTAGGGCAGCTGCCGCGGCGCCACGGGCAGCGGCTGCAGGACGATGCCCGGCAGGTGCGACATCACCAGGTCGCGGATCTTCTCGGCCGGGCCGACCTTGACCTGGGTGGGGAAGTCGTGGCGCAACAGTTCGCCGGCCACCTGGGCGTTCACGGCCAGGATGAAGGAGGCGCTGCGCAGCAGGTCGAGGTCCGGGATGCTTGCCGTGTACAGGCCGCGGCCGCGGTCCTGCAGCTCGATGGAGAGTGCGTTCTGGTCCATCACTGCCGTCAGCGAGTCGCGCAGGTCGTTGATCAGGGGCAGGTAGGTTTCCAGCAGGGCGTCGTGCCGGTAGGCCGGCAGGTCGGCCGGACGCCGGTTGGCATGGGTGAAGGTGGCGAGCTCGCCGGCCAGGCCCAGGCAGACCATGTAAAGGCTCTCGGGATGCAGCGGCTCGCGTTCCTGCAGGTGCCGGAAGATCGGGTCGAAGCGGTTCGCCACCTGCAGCATCAGGAAATCGACGATCTCGGCGACGCCCTGCTGGCCGGGCTGGCCGAGGCGCCCGGCGAGGCCGTTGGCGCGGTGGTTGATCAGGCTGGCGATATCGCGCAGGTAGTCGTGCAGGGTCTCGCTGGCACGGCAATCCAGGCAGGGCGGGATGTGGTTCTCGGTCAGCACCACCACGTTGCTGCTGCGCCGCTCGCTGATCTTGGCCACCGACATGGTGGTGTAGGCCTCGGTCGAGCTGTTGGCCAGCACCAGCTTGAAGGCCAATTGGCCGACCTTCATGTCGGCTTCGCCGGGTATGCCGGCGACGTTGTCGCTGACCAGGGCGTCGACCCCGCGGTAGCGAGGCAGCCCGGCCGCGTCGCCCAGGCTCAGCTCCGGCATGCCGGAGCGGCGCAGCGGCAGGGCCAGCAGGGCCACCGTGTCCTTGCAGTCCGTGGGTACCTCGAGCGGCGGCGGGGCCGGGCATTCGTCGGGGATGGCGAACGGCGTGCCGTCCGGCATGATGCCGCGCGCCGAGCGGATGCCGAGCTTGCCGAGCTTGAGCAGTTCGGGGTCGAGCTCCAGGCTGCTGAAGCCATAGCCGTAGGCGAAGCCGGCGCCGATCCGGCTCTCTATCCAGTACTCGAGGAAGCGCTCCGCCTGTTGGAAATGCTGGGGCCGGAGAAATAAACCTTCTGACCAGACCACACGATTTTGCTGACTCATCTACATGCCTCACGCACTTCGTTCATTTTTGTCAGATTCCGTTACCGGCCTGTTGCGCCGGACCGGCTGGGCTGGTGGGTGGTGCGGAAATAATATGTGCTATGGTATAGATTCTTCAACAACAACAATCCAGTCCTAGCCGTATGACCCCTAGGAATCCTGCAGCGCGGCACGTACCAGCATTCACGAGGCCAGTGCGCGCGCAGTCCGGTTCATTCGGTGGCGTTGGGTGCGGGTTACGGTAAAGCGGGGGAGTGGCATGGCACTGGATATCGAGAGCCTACTGCAGCCGATTGGCGAGGACAGTCCGTCCGGGGAAAATCTGGAATACGATGCCGCATTCCAGGAACTGGACCGGCTGGCGCAGGGCAAGCCGGGCGTCTACGATCCGGTGTCCGGCGAGACCTCGGGGGCCGAGGAGCCCGATTGGCGCCAGGTGCGCGACCTGGCGCTGGAATTGTCCGGGCGCACGCACGACGTGCGCGTCGCCTTCATCCTGACGCTCGCCCTGATGCGCCTGGAGGGCATGGCCGGCCTGGCGACCGGCCTGAACCTGATCGGCGGCATGGTGAGCCAGTTCTGGCCCAACTTCTTTCCCAACCTGATCGAGGACGAGGACAACGATCCCATCGAGCGCCTGAACGCCCTGGCGATGCTCGTCGACCCCGAACGCTTCATGCCTTTCTTCCGCAGCACGCCCATCGTCGAGGCGCCGGGCATCGGCCGCTTCAACATGCGCGATCTGGACATCGCCCAGGGCCGGCTGGATGCCCGCGAAGGCGAGACGGCAGCGAGTCCTGCCCTGCTCGCCGGAGCCTGGCAGGACGGCGACGCGGACGAGAATGCGACGCGGGCGGCGGCGGTCGACGCCGCCATCGAGGCGCTCAACGACATCGAGTCCACCTTCAGCAACGAGGCCGGCACGTCGCCCGATTTCGGCGACCTGGTGCGCCAGCTCAAACAACTGCGCAATTTCTACGCCGAGCTGTCGGGCGGCGGTGCGGGCGCAGACGCGGCGGCCGGCGACGAGGCGGCGGGCGCTGCCGGGGCCCCGGCAGCAGGGGGCGGCCAGTCCGTGGGCGGTCTCGCCAGCCGTGCCGATGCCGTGCGCGTGCTGCGTCAGGTGTCGGACTTCCTGAAGCGGGCGGAGCCGAGCAGCCCGGCGCCCATGCTGCTGGACCGGGCGGTCAAGCTGCTGGAGATGGATTTTGTCGACATCGTGCGCGAACTCATGCCGGAATCGCGCGAGCGCATCGAACTGATCGGTGGCATACGATTCGAAGAGAACGAGGATTGAGGCGTTTGTCGGAACAACACCAACTTCCTGATAAGGAGTAGAGGAAATGGCAGGCAGCAGTCAGAAATTCATCGCGCGCAACCGCGCACCCCGTGTCCAGATCGAATACGACGTTGAACTCTACGGTGCCCAGAAGAAGGTGCAGTTGCCCTTCGTCATGGGCGTGATGGCGGACCTGTCCGGCAAGCCCGAGGAACCGCTGCCCGCGGTGGCCGACCGCAAGTACCTCAGCATCGACGTCGACAACTTCGACGAACGCCTGAAGTCCATGAAGCCGCGCGTCGCCTTCCAGGTGCCCAACACCCTGACCGGCGAGGGCAACCTCAACGTCGACATCACCTTCGAGAGCATGGACGACTTCTCGCCCGACGCCGTGGCCAAGAAGGTCGATGCCCTCAACAAGCTGCTGGAGGCGCGCACCCAGCTTTCCAACCTGATGACCTACATGGACGGCAAGACGGGTGCGGAAGAACTGCTTGCCAAGGTGCTCAAGGATCCTGCCTTGCTCAATTCCCTGGCGTCCGCGGCCAAGCCCGCCGATCAGGAATAAGCACCCGATACGTCGCATTCAGGAGATTCCATAATGGCGAACGAACAACAAGAAACATTGCAGCAAGCCGGTGCCGTAGAGGCTGAACTGGACGCCTTCTCCGCCCTCCTGCAGAAGGAATTCAAGCCCAAGACCGACCAGGCCAAGTCGGCCGTCGAGTCGGCGGTGCGCACCCTGGCCTCTCAGGCCCTGGCCGATACCGCCCTGGTGTCCGACGACGCCGTCAAGACGATCGAGGCGATCATCGCCGCGATCGACCAGAAGCTCACCGAGCAGATCAACAAGATCATCCACCATGACGACTTCCAGAAGCTCGAGAGCGCCTGGCGCGGCCTGAACTACCTGGTCAACAACACCGAGACCGACGAGCAGTTGAAGATCCGCGTGCTCAACATCTCGAAGACCGATCTGCACAAGACCCTCAAGCGCTACAAGGGTACGAACTGGGACCAGAGCCCGATCTTCAAGAAGCTGTACGAAGAGGAATTCGGCCAGTTCGGCGGCGAGCCGTACGGCTGCCTGGTGGGCGACTATTATTTCGACCAGGGTCCGCAGGACGTCGAGTTGCTGGGTGAGATGGCCAAGGTGGCCGCCGCCGCGCACGCCCCCTTCATCTCAGCCGCGAGCCCGACCGTGATGCAGATGGATAGCTGGCAGGAACTGGCCAACCCGCGTGATCTGACGAAGATCTTCCAGACCGCCGAATACGCGGCCTGGCGTTCCCTGCGCGAGTCCGACGACGCCAAGTACATCGGCCTGGCGATGCCGCGCTTCCTGGCCCGGCTGCCGTACGGTGCCAAGACCAATCCGGTCGAGAAGTTCAGCTTCGAGGAAGACACCGAGGGGGCCGACCACGGCAAGTACACCTGGGCCAACGCCGCCTACGCCATGGCCGTCAACATCAACCGCTCGTTCAAGGAATACGGCTGGTGCTCGCGCATCCGCGGCGTCGAATCCGGCGGTGCGGTGCCCAACCTGCCGGTGCACACCTTCCCGACCGACGACGGCGGTGTCGACATGAAGTGCCCGACCGAGATCGCCATCAGCGACCGGCGCGAGGCCGAACTGGCCAAGAACGGCTTCATGCCCTTGGTGCACCGCAAGAACAGCGATTTCGCCGCCTTCATCGGCGCCCAGTCGCTGCAGAAGCCGACCGAGTACGACGATCCGGACGCCTCCGCCAACGCCAACCTGGCGGCGCGCCTGCCCTACCTGTTCGCCACCTGCCGCTTCGCCCATTACCTGAAGTGCATGGTGCGTGACAAGCTGGGCTCGTTCAAGAGCCGGACCGAGATGCAACGCTGGCTGAACGACTGGATCACCAACTATGTCGACGGTGATCCCGAGCACTCTTCCGAGGAGGTCAAGGCCGAGAAGCCGCTGGCTTCCGCGGAGGTGGTGGTGGAGGAGGTGGAAGGTAACCCGGGTTACTACACCTCCAGGTTCTACCTCAAGCCGCATTACCAGTTGGAGGGGCTTACCGTGTCCTTGCGTCTGGTCTCCAAGCTGCCTTCCCTCAAGGGCGGCAGCTGACACGGACGCAGAATTGGTCCAGAGAGGTGCCGCGGCCGGCCAGTCCGGCCGCGGTATGAGCAAGTAATCCTGAAAGGAGAATGTGATGGCAGATGTTGACTACTTCCTGAAAATTGCTGGTATCGATGGTGAATCCACCGACTCGAAGCACGCCAATGAGATCGAGTTGATGTCGTGGTCCTGGGGCGAGTCCAACTCGGCCACGATCGGCAGCGCCACCGGCGGTGCCGGTGCGGGCCGCGTGCAGATGCAGGATTTCACGGTCTCCAAGGTGGTGGACAAGAGTTCGGTCAACCTGATGAAGACCTGCGCGATCGGCGACCACATCGACTCGATCATCCTGGTCGGGCGCAAGGCCGGTAAGGAACAGCAGGAGTACTTCAAGATCACGTTCACGGAATGCATGGTCACGTCGTACAGCGTTTCCGCTTCCGGCGATACGCCGATGGAGAGCGTTTCGTTCGCGTTCTCGAAGATCGAGATGATCTACAAGCCGCAGAAGAAGGACGGCAGCCTGGGTGGCGACATCAAGGCCAGCTACGACCTGATCACCAACAAGGGCGCCTGACGCTCGCTCTGATCGTGCAGGGCCCAACCGCCCGGATCGGCCTGGCCGGCCCGGGCGGTCGGGGTGTGTCCGCCTTTTGACGCGAAGGATGGCAAGCCATGCAGGCCGATACAATCGAGCGCTCCCTCAAGGAAGGCAATCTGGCGTCGGCGCTCGCCGCCGTCCAGGCGGCCGTCCGGGCGGAGCCCGCCCGGATCAGTCACCGCATTCTCCTGTTCCAGATCTACAGCCTGCTCGGGCAGTGGGAGAAGGCGGCCACCCAGCTGGCCACGCTGGCCGAGCTGGACAAGGAAACCCTGGCCATGGTGCAGACCTATCGGGCGGCCCTGCAGTGCGAAGCGCTGCGCCAGGAGGTCTTCGCCGGCACTCGCCTGCCGTTGCTCCTGGGCGACCCGGTCGAATGGGTCGCCTTGCTGATCCAGGCCGTCCGCCTGGACGCGGAAGGCCATCATGCCGAGGCGGCCGGCCTGCGCGGCCAGGCCTTCGAAGCGGCGCCGCAGAGCGCCGGCGACGTCGATGGCCAGGCCTTCGCCTGGCTGGCCGATGCCGACATGCGCCTCGGCCCGGTGCTCGAGGCGATCCTGGACGGCAAGTATTACTGGATTCCGTTCGAGCGTCTCAGTCGCATCGAGATCGACCCGCCCGAGGATTTGCGCGATCTGGTCTGGCTGCCGGCCACGCTGACCTTCGCCAATGGCGGCGAGAACGTGGCCCTGCTGCCGGCGCGCTACCCGGGTTCCGAGCGGGCCGAGGACGATGCCCTGAAGCTGGCTCGGCGGACCGAGTGGCGGGAGATCACCCCGGACACCTTCATCGGCCTCGGCCAGCGGATGTGGACGACGGATGCGGCCGATTACCCGCTCCTGGATGTCCGCCGGGTCACCCTGGGCAGCTGAGATGGCCGAGCCGGTCGCCAAGGAGCGACTCAATCCCTCCCTGCTCGACCGCCTGATCGACAATGAGCCGGACAAGCGCAGCGAGGCGCGCGATGCCCGGTCGTTCTCCACCGCCCGCCTGCGCGAAAGTGTCCTGCGCGACCTCAACTGGCTGTTCAACGCGACCCAGTACGATGACGCGGCCCTGGAGGACTACCCGCAGGTCCGTCGCTCGGTGGTCAACTACGGTATCCCGGCCCTGTCCGGGCGCCCGGCGGCGGCGCTCAACCTGCGCGAGGTCGAACAGATGCTGCGGCGCAGCATCATCGACTTCGAACCCCGCCTGCTGGCCGACACGGTGCGCGTGCGCGCTCAGGCCAACGACGAGGGCTTCGCCCGCCACAACGTGATCTCGTTCCGGATCGAGGCCCAGATGTGGGCCCAGCCGTATCCCATCGATCTGCTGCTGCGTACCGAGCTGGACATGGAAAGCGGCGAATCGCGGGTCGTCGAGGCGAAGCGGGAGTAGGCATGGATCCGCGTCTGCTCGACTACTACAACCAGGAGCTCCTGCACATCCGGGAGGGGGCGGCGGAGTTCGCGCGCGAATTCCCCAAGATCGCCGCCCGCCTGGGTTTGGACGCCGACGCCAAGGAATGCCCGGATCCCTACGTCGAGCGCCTGCTCGAGGGTTTCGCCTATCTGACCGGGCGCATCCAGCTGAAGATCGACTCCGAGTTTCCGGTCTTCACCCAGAATCTGCTGGAGATGGTGTACCCGGGCTACCAGGCGCCGACGCCGGCGATGGCCATCGTCCAGTTCCAGGTCGACCTCAACGAGCCGGCCCTGGCCCAGGGCGTCGCCCTGCCGCGCCAGACCGTCCTGCGTTCGCGCCTGCAGCCGGGCGAGAGCACGGCCTGCGTATTCCGCACCGCCCACGATCTCACCATGTGGCCCGTGCAACTCGCCGAGGCGCATTACCAGGGTTATCTGCCGGCCATCTCGGGGAGCGGCCCGGACCTGCCGAAATCGGCCCGCGCCGCGCTCACCCTGACGTTGAAGAGCACGGCCGGCCTGGCCTTCCGGCAGACCGCGCTGGATCGCCTGACCGTGCACCTTTCCGGCGAGGAGGGGACGGCGCACAAGCTGTACGAGCACATGTGCGCCTACACCGTCGCCGTGCTGGTGCGTCCGGCCAACGGTCGCTGGTACCGCCTGCTCGGGCCGGAGGCGGTGCAGCCGGTCGGTTTCTCCGACGAGGAGGCGCTGCTGCCGCAGTCGCCGCGCGCCTTCGGCGGTTATCGCCTGCTCAAGGAATACAGCGCCTTCCCGTCCCGCTACCTGTTCATCGACCTGGCCGGCCTGCGCCAGGCGGTGGCGGACTGCGACGGCGACAGCCTGGAGATCGTGCTGCTGCTGAACAAGCCGGATGCGGCCCTGGAGAAGGCCGTCGACGTCACCAACTTCATGCTCAATGCCGTGCCGGCGGTGAACCTGTTCGCCAAGCGTGCCGACCGCATCCACCTCAGCGAGACCAGCCACGAGTACCAGGTCGTCCCCGAGCGCATGCGGCCGATGGATTACGAGATATACGAGGTCAGCGAGGTGACCGGATACGGCTCGGGCGGCGATAGCCAGCAGGAGTTCGAGCCGTTCTACGCCATCCACGATCAGGTGACCACGCAATACGGCGCCTATTACACCCTGCGCCGGACGCCGCGCATGCTGTCCTCGGGGCAGAAGCTCAAGGGTGCCCGCTCGAGCTACATCGGCACCGAGGTGTTCCTGTCCCTGGTCGACCCTGCCCAGGCGCCCTACGCCTCCGATCTCAGCCAGCTGTCGATCAACACCCTGTGCTCCAACCGCGACCTGCCGTTGTTCCTGTCCTTGGGCAACAACAACGACTTTTCCCTCGAAGTCGCCGCCCCGGTGAGCGGTATCCGCTGCATCAAGGGCCTTCCCGGCCGGTCGCGCCGGTGCTGGAGGGCGAGACGCCCTGGCGCCTGATCAGCCACCTGTCGCTCAACTACCTGTCCCTGATCGACGCCGGGCCGCGCGAGGGTGCCGCCGCCTTGCGCGAAATGCTCGGCCTGTACGGCCTGGACATCCATTCGCCGCTGCACAAGCAGCTCGAAGGCGTACAGTCGGTGGCCGCCCGGCAGATCGTCGCGCGCATGCCGTCGGCGGCCGGGCCGATCGCCTTCGGGCGCGGCGTCGAGATCCAGCTCACCTTTGAGGAACGCCCCTTCGAGGGCAGCGGCATCTTCCTGCTCGGGGCCGTGCTGGAACGATTCTTTGCCCGGCACGCGTCACTCAATTCGTTCACCCAGACCGTGCTGAATTCAGTCAGCCGCGGAGAGATCAAGCGATGGCCGGCGAGACTCGGACAGCGTCAGGTGCTGTAGACCTGCTCGGCCACCTGGCCGAGAACCCGTACGCGTTCGGTTTCTTCCAGGCCATGCGCCGGATCGAACTGGCCGATCCGGCCAAGCCGCGCATCGGCACCAGCAAGCGCCTCAAGGACGATCTCGTCCGGTTTGCCCAGGAACCCTCCCTGGCCTTCGCCCCTTCCACCCTGCGTGCCCTGGAGCCGGCCCACGATGGCCACCCGGCCCGCCTGCTGGTCAGCTTCCTGGGGCTGCTCGGTCCCAACGGTCCGCTGCCGCTGCACCTGACCGAGTTCGCCCGCGACCGCCAACGCAACCAGGGCGACCCCACCCTGGTGCGCTTCCTGGACGTATTCCACCATCGCCTGTTGTCGCTGTTCTACCGGGCCTGGGCCCGGTCGCAGCCGACGGTGAGCCTGGACCGCCCCGCCGACGACGCCTTCGGCCACTACCTGGGGGCCTTCGGCGGCCTCGGCATGGAGAGCCTGCGCGGCCGCGACAGCGTGCCCGACTACGCCAAGATCGCCTTCACCGGCCTGTTCGCGCGCCAGGTTCGCAACGCCGGTTCCCTGGAGGTCATGCTGGCCAGCTACTTCCGGGTCCCGGTGCGCATCGAGCAATGCCGCGGCCACTGGCTGGAACTGCCGCGCGAAACCCGTACCAGCCTGAGCCGGGGCGACCCGAATGCCCGCCTGGGCGTCACGGCGGTGGCCGGCGAACGGGTCTGGGACGTCCAGAGCAAGTTTCTCATCGTGCTGGGGCCGCTGACCCTGGCCGATTACCAGCGTTTCCTGCCCGGGCAGACCAGCCTGCGGCGCCTGGCCGACTGGATACGCAACTATGTCGGCTACGAGTTCGACTGGGATCTGAATCTGGTGCTGAAGAAAGACGAGGTCCCCAGGCTCCAACTGGGCGTCGGTGGCGGCCTCGGCTGGCTGGCCTGGCTGGGCGAGCGGCGCGCGGGGCGCGATGCGGATGACATGTGGCTATGCGGTGGTTTGAGCGTCGACCGGACCTGAGCCGGCCCGGGCCGGCCCCCGGGGGCGACGCCGGAGGAGTGACATGAGGGGATTGCGCAGAATGACTGTCGACCAGGGTTTCGCCGCCGCGCTCGGCTTCGGCGCGGCGCGCTCCCGCGGCCGCCGCCGGGACGCCGGAGGTGGCCATGGCCGGTAGCAGCGTGCCCGGTGTGACCTGCAACGTGTTCAACACCGTGATCAACCACGAGGGCTCGCTGTTCAGCAAGGCCTGGTCCACGCCGGGGCCGGTTGCCGTGGAGCGCTGCAACCGGCAACTCGAAATCCGCTTCGACGGCCTTCACGTCGGGCTGGTCGTGCGCGGCAAGACCGGCATCGGCCATGCCCCGGGCGTGCTCCAGCAGCACGCCGACTGCGTGCTCCCGAACGGTGCCCCGGTCGGTTTCTTCGGCGACGGTGGCGACTGGTCGAGCGGTTGGGACCGGAGTGGCAGCAGCGGCAGCAGCGGCTCCTCCTCGGGCAGCAGCAGCCAGTCCTCCAGGCCCGGGCCGTCGGCCAGTTCGAACATCTCGGGCATGAACATGAAGGGCACGGTGTTCTATTACGAGGATTTCGAGCGCCGGCGGCCGCAGTACGTGAGTGCCGACAAGGCGCGCGAAGTGGAGGCGGTGTCGACGTTGCTGTTGGTGACGGTGACCGCCGAGCAGGCCAAGGCGTTTACGAAGTACTGGCAGGACCGGCGCGCCCAGCCGGGCGACTTCTACCTGCTCGGCCACAACTGCTCGAGCCATGCCGCCGAGGCATTCATCGAGGCGGGCATCGTCAGCGAGGGCATCCCCGGCCTGGATACCCCGGACAATTTCTACAACCAACTGGCCAACGTGCTGGGTGCGAAGGCGACTTCATACGCCGGCTATCTGGATTTCCAACGTGCGGGTGCGGGGTTCACGTGCTATGTCTATCCGACTTCGTGACCGGTTCGGATACGGCTTCGCCCGCTACGTGGCCGCGATACTCATGACCTGCGGGGTGGCGCTTATGTTCGGTTGTTCGGAGAAGGTACTGGAGTTGCGCTGGGAGTGGCCCGCCGGGCGCCAGCCCAGCCAGACGCTGGAGGTCCGCGTCGACAAGGTGAAGGCCGACGGCGGCGGCCTGTTCGGGATACGCAATTCCCCGTCCATGGCGGACGGCTTCCCGAACCCGATGATTCTGGAAGGCGAACTGCTCGGCGTGCCGTCCGGGCAGCCGTCGGTCCGGGTGCACCTGCGTTACCCGGCGCACGATTTGCCGGCCGTCGCAGTCGGCGACCGGCTCGGGCTGGCGGTGCTCGACGGCAACGTCTGCATCGGCGCCAGCAAGCTGGCGGGCCGGTGACGGCGGTCCGCCGCGGATGTCCTGGCAACAACCTGGTCCGGGGTTTCCGGGCCGACGATCGATCAATCAACAATAAGGTGTCGCTATGAGTGAGATCAGTCGCGTTTCCCTGTTCGGCAAGTTGAATCCCCTGGCCTACAAGGCCATCGAGGGCGCCACGGTGTTCTGCAAGCTGCGCGGCAACCCCTACGTCGAACTGGTGCACTGGCTGCACCAGATATTCCAGACCCAGGACAGCGACCTGCACCGCATCGTCAAACATTTCGGCCTCGACGCCGGCCGCCTCGTTACCGACATGACCTCGGCGCTGGATGCCCTGCCGCGCGGCGCCACCGCGATCTCCGACTTCTCGCCCCTGATCGAGGAGTCGGTGGAGCGCGGCTGGGTGTTCGGCACCCTGATGTTCCGCGAGGGCGCCGTGCGCACCGGCCACCTGCTGGTTGCCGGCATGAAGACGCCGACCCTGCGCAATGCCCTGCTGGCGATCTCGGGCGAGTTCAAGAAGATCAAGCCGGACGATCTCACCGAAGGCTTCGGCACCATCCTGTCCGGCTCGCCGGAGGATGTCCTGGCCGCCCAGGACGGCTCCCAAGTCGGCGGCGGCGCCGCGCCGGGCGAGGCCAGCAGCGCCATCGCCCCGGCCGCCATGGGCAAGCAGGAGGCCCTGAAGAAGTTCACCGTCAACATGACCGAGCAGGCCCGCACCGGCAAGCTCGACCCCATCGTCGGGCGCGACGAGGAGATTCGCCAGATCGTCGACATCCTGATGCGCCGGCGCCAGAACAACCCGATCCTGACCGGCGAGGCCGGCGTCGGCAAGACCGCGGTGGTGGAGGGCTTCGCCGCCCGCATCGCGCGCGGCGACGTGCCGCCGCAATTGAAGGACTGCGAGCTGCTCGCCCTCGACATCGGCCTCCTGCAGGCCGGGGCGAGCATGAAAGGCGAGTTCGAGCAGCGCCTGCGCTCGGTGATCGAGGAGGTGCAGGCCTCGCCCAAGCCGATCATCCTGTTCATGGACGAGGCCCACACCCTGGTCGGTGCCGGCGGCGCCGCCGGCACCGGCGATGCCGCCAACCTGCTCAAGCCGGCCCTGGCGCGCGGCACCCTGCGTACCGTCGCGGCGACCACCTGGGCCGAGTACAAGAAGTACTTCGAGAAGGACCCGGCCCTGACCCGGCGCTTCCAGGTCGTCCAGGTCAACGAGCCGTCCGAGCACAAGGGCATCCTGATGATGCGCGGGGTCGCCAGCACCATGGAAAAGCACCACAAGGTGCAGATCCTGGACGAGGCCCTGGAGGCCTCGGTCAAGCTGTCGCACCGCTACATCCCGGCCCGCCAGCTGCCGGACAAGTCGGTCAGCCTGCTCGACACCGCCTGCGCCCGGGTCGCGGTCAGCCTGCACGCGGTGCCGGCCGAGGTGGACGACAGCCGCAAGCGCATCGACGCCCTGGATACCGAGCAGCGCATCATCGCCCGCGAGAAGAGCATCGGCGTCGACGTCAGCGGCCGCGAGGAGATGGTGACCCAGCAGCTGCACGAGGAACACGAGCGCTTGGCCGCCCTGGAGAAGCGCTGGAACGAGGAAAAGGCCCTGGTCGACGAGTTGCTCGACACCCGGGCCAAGCTGCGCGGCGCCGCCGAGGCGGTCGAGGGCACCGGCAGCCAGCTGGAGAACGCCGCCGATGCCGCCGCCCAGGCCGCCCAGGCGCCCAAGCTGTCGGACGAGGAACGCCAGGCCCTGCTGGCCCGGCTCAAGGAACTGCAGACCCAGCTCGCCGAGCTGCAGGGCGAGCACCCGCTCATCCTGCCCACCGTCGACTACCAGGCGGTGGCCAGCGTGGTGGCGGACTGGACCGGCATCCCGGTCGGCCGCATGGCCAAGAACGAGGTCGAGACCATCCTCAACCTGCCCAAGCTGATCGGCCAGCGCATCATCGGCCAGGACCACGCCCTGGAGATGATCTCGCGCCGGATCCAGACCTCGCGTGCCGGCCTCGACAACCCGAACAAGCCGATCGGCGTGTTCATGCTCGCCGGCACCTCCGGCGTTGGCAAGACCGAGACCGCCCTGGCCTTGGCCGAGGCCCTCTACGGCGGCGAGCAGAACGTCATCACCATCAACATGAGCGAATATCAGGAGGCCCACACCGTCTCGACCCTGAAGGGTGCGCCCCCGGGATACGTCGGCTATGGCGAAGGCGGCGTGCTCACGGAGGCGGTGCGTAGGCGGCCGTATTCCGTGGTCCTGCTCGACGAGGTCGAGAAGGCCCACCCGGACGTGCACGAGATCTTCTTCCAGGTCTTCGACAAGGGCTGGATGGAGGACGGCGAGGGCCGGGTGATCGACTTCAAGAACACCCTGATCCTGCTCACCACCAACGCCGGCACCGACCTGATCATGAACCTGTGCAAGGACCCGGACCTGATCCCGGAACCGGAGGCCATCGCCAAGGCCCTGCGCGAGCCCTTGCTCAAGGTCTTCCCGCCCGCCCTCCTGGGCCGCCTGGTGGTGATCCCCTACTATCCGCTCAACGACGAGATGATCGGCATGATCGCCCGCCTGCAGCTGGGCCGCATCGCCAAGCGGATCAAGGAACACCACAAGATCCCGTTCACCTACGACGACGAGGTGGTGAAGCTGATCACCGCCCGCTGCACCGAGCTGGAGAGCGGCGGCCGCATGATCGACGCGATCCTGACCAACACCGTGCTGCCGGCCATCAGCCGGCACTTCTTGGAGCACATGATGGAGGGCAAGCCGATCGAGAAGGTCCACATCAGCGTCGCCGACGGCGAGTTCAGCTACAGCTATTCCTGAGCGGGGAGCGAAGGCGTGGCGGTCGGGTCGAATGTGGGCAGGACGGTGACGGCGGCCGGGTCGAGCGCGGCCGGGCGGGCTATACTGCGCGCAGAAGAACCGGCCGTCGCACCGGGTGGTCAGGACTGAGGAGTCGAATATGCCCCATATGCTCGAGATTGCCACGCCCCTAACGGACGGCTTCACCGTCCGCGGCGTGAGTGGCCGGGAGGAACTGGGCCGTCTGAGCGAGTATCAGGTCGATCTGATCAGCAAGAACGGCAACATCACCGCCAAGGACATCCTGGGCAAGAACGTCACGTTGAAGATCGCCCCGGAGGGCTCGACGGCGCGTTTCATCAACGGCTACGTCACCCGCTTCGCCCTGTTCGGCCAGCTGTCGACGACCGGGTACGACGCCGAGGAGGGCTACTCCTACGCCATGACGGTGCGGCCCTGGGCCTGGTTCCTGAGCCGCTCGTCGACCTGCCAGATCTTCCAGAACATGGATGTGCCGGCCATCATCAAGCAGGTGATGGACCGCACGCCGTATGCGGAGATATCCAGCTACGAGGTCAACCTGAACGGCAGCTACGCGCCCTGGGAATACTGCGTGCAGTATCGGGAGAGCGACTTCAACTTCATCAGCCGTCTGATGGAACAGGAGGGCATCTACTACTACTTCAAGCACGAGGACGGCAAACACGTCATGGTTCTGGTGGACGACCTCGGCAGCCATGAGGCCAACCGGCTCGGCAAGGCGCTGGTCTACAACGCCACCCCGGTCGAGGGGGTGTCGGGCGACTACTACATCACCCGTTGGGACAGCACCGTGGCGATCCAGCCCGGCCGCTATGCCGTCGACGATTTCGACTTCACGAAACCGCGTGCCGACCTCGGCAAGGCCAAGGACGTCACGCGCGAGCACGACATGTCCGGATTCGAGATGTTCGATTATCCGGGCGAATACGTGGAGGGGTCGGACGGCGAGCACTATGCCCAGGTGCGCATCCACGAGTTGCAGTGCCAGTACGAGATCTGCCGCGGCGCCACCCGCTTCCACGGGCTCGACGTCGGGGCGCTGTTCACCTTGGAGGAACATCCCGTCGGTGCCCAGAACCGGGAATACCTGGTCACGTCGAGCAACTTCCAGGCGGTGGATGCGACCACCTCCTCGGGCGGCAGCCCGCTGGACTTCCGCTGCAGTTTCAACGCCATGCCGAAGGGCGAGGTCAGTTTCCGGCCCGAGCGCATGACCCCCAAGCCCATCGTCCAGGGGCCGCAGACGGCTATCGTGGTCGGCCCGGACGGCGACGAGATACACACCGACGAGTACGCCCGGGTGAAGGTCCAGTTCCATTGGGACCGCTATGGCAAGTCCGACGAGGACAGCTCGTGCTGGATACGGGTATCGCAGGTCTGGGCGGGCAAGGCCTGGGGGGGCTTGGCCCTGCCGCGCATCGGCCAGGAGGTGATCGTCGGATTCCTGGAAGGCGACCCGGACCAGCCGATCATCACCGGCCGGGTCTACAACGCCGACCAGCCGCCGCCGTATGCCTTGCCGGACCGCAACACCGTCACCACCCTGGTCAGTCGCAGTTCGCCGGATGGCACGGCGGAGAACTACAACGAACTGCGCTTCGAGGACAAGAAGGGCGACGAACACATCTTCATCCAGGCCGAGAAGGACTATCTCACCCTGGTCAAGAACGACCGCGTCGAGTGGACCAAGAACGAATACCACCTCAAGATCGACCAGAAGCGTTTCGAGGAAACCGGCGGCGACCGCCACGACAAGAGCAAGGGGGACTTCAACTCCGAGGTCACCGGCGAACTGTCGCTGAAGGTCGACCAGAACCATCAGCACGAGGTCGGCCAGGGTTACAACCTCAAGGCCGGGCAGGCCATCCACCTGAAGGCCGGCACCACCCTGGTGATCGAGGCGGGGACCTCCATGTCGTTGAAGGTGGGCGGCAGCTTCGTCAACATCGGTCCGAGCGGTGTCGACATCTCGGGGCCGATGGTCAAGATCAACAGCGGCGGCAGCGCGGGCAGCGGCGCCGGGGCCACGCCCAAGGCGCCGGACCCGCCGCGCGAGCTCGAGGACATCTACAGCGACAAGCAGTCCGAGTTGCCGGAGCGCGTGCCACCGCAGGCGGTCAAATACTCGTCCCAGGCGGCGGCATTCAAGGACGCTTCGGCCAGCGGCACGCCGTTCTGCGAAGTCTGCGCGGGGCTCTAAATGGCACGTCACAGCGACTTCATGAAACGGGAACTGTTCCTGCCGGAAGGGGCGAACGTCTACGCCATCCTGGACGGCGCGGCCATCCCCGCCCTGCTCGTGCAGCTGCACGGCGAGCAGGCGCCGGCCCATTTCGAATGCCTGTTGCCCGGGACCCTGACCCCGGACATGCTCGAGGTGGCGCCCTACCTGGTACAGCTCGAGCCGGACGCCCCCTTCACCGACTGGCTGCTGGAAGCCGGTTGGGGCCAGCACTGGGGCATCTTCGCCCTCAGCCCGCTCGACTTCCAGTCGGTCCGCTACCATTTCCGCTCGCTGGTCCGGGTCTACGACGAGGCCGGCAAGCGCTACCTGTTCTTCCGCTATTACGATCCCCGGGTGCTGCGCATCTTCCTGCCCACCTGCCGCGAGCACCAGCTCGCCGAGATGTTCGGTCCGGTCGACCTCTACCTGGCGGAGAGCGAAAGCGCTACCGAGCTGTTGAGTTACCGGCTCGAAGAAGGCGCCCTGGCGGCCGGCAAGGTCGTCGTGCCCGCGGCCGGCTGACCGGACGGAGCCGACATCGTGCTACATATCGACAGTGCCATGTACGAGGCCATCGCCCAGGCCATGCGGGCGACCTTCAAGCGCCGGGAGGTCGATCGGGTGCGCCAGCTCTTTCCCGCGTATGCCGCGGCGCTGGGCGAGCCGGGCCTGGTCGCGCTCGCCGACCTGGCGGGCCTCCGGGCCGAACGGCGCGGCTACCTCGCCGAGCCGGAGATCATGCTCTGGCTCGACCTGATGGTGCGCTTGGGCGTTGCCTTCGACGACGATCCCCTGCTGCCCTGGGCCGGACGCTTCCCCGAGGCCGCCGGCGAAGGCGGCAAGCGGCTGCAGGAATTGGGCGACCGAGCCCAGGATTACCTGGCCAAGGTGGCCGGCCCCGGTGGCGAACGCCTCGCCGCGGCGCTCGGCCGCTTTGCCGCGGCGGGCGTGGACGAACTGGTCGTCCGCCCGGTCGAGTCGTCCGACCAGTTGGCGGAAACGCTCGCCAGGCTGTATCCGGAGAAACACCAGGCGGCCGGCTACCCCGCCGTGCAGGCCTTCATGCAGGGGACCATCGCCGCCGGCCTGCAGGCGGGCATCCGGGCCAAGGACCGCATCGTCCTGACGATCGAGTTCGACTACCTGTTCGGCTGGGGTGCCACCGCCAGCCCGGTGTTCCAGGCGGCCCTGGCCGGCCCGGCGGCGGCGGAGCTACCGGTGGCGGACCTGCTCGCGCGCATGCAGGCGTTCGCCCGCCGCCTGGCGGGCAAGCCGTCGGGAGGGCGCTGAATGGGCGACGGAGCGCCCGGCAACCCGGTCACCTCATGCCCCAAGCAGTCGGGTTGGGACGCAACGCAGAAGGCGGCCATCGAGCAGGCACTCAAGGACCAGAAGACCATGCTCGAGGCGCGCAAGGCGGAACTGGAGCGCTGGAACGAGGCGGACAAGAAGAAGTTCAAGGATTGCTTCGGGAGCGATTCGGACGCCGCACGCGACAAGGTCAAGGACCGGGTCGACAAGATGTTGGAACTGAACAAGGGCTATACGGCCGACAACGTTGCGCCCGGCGACCCACCCAAGGACAACCGTTTCGCCTACGTCTATCCGAACGACGACAAGAAGGTCTACGTGGACAAGGCCTTCTGGTCGGCGCCGGCCACCGGCGCCGATTCCAAGGCCGGCGTGCTGTGCCACGAGATGTCGCACTTCAATTCGGTCGGCGCCACCAAGGACCACGTCTACGGCACGGCCGGCAGCAAGGCCCTGGCCAAGAGCGCCCCGGACAAGGCCCTGACCAACGCCGACAATTTCGAATACTTCTGCGAGGGTGCCTGTGGCAGTTAGGCCCTGGCCATGGCGGCTGTGCGCAGCGGCCCTGGCCGCGGTCGCCCTGGCCGCCTGCGCCGCAACCGAGCGAGTCGAGACTATGGAACCGAACACCCTCAGCGTCACCCTGGAAGTGGTCAGGCACGGTACCGGGCTCTACGCCCAACTCCGCTTCAGCAACCCCGGCAAGCTCCCCTTCGCGCTCGAGCGCAGTCTTTCGGGCGAGGACGTCCCGGCTGGCCGGGCGCTGTTCGAGGTGGTCGACGAGAACGGTGCGGAGGTGCCTTTCATCGGAATGTCGGGCAAGCGGGATGCCCCCGAATTCCCGGACGACTACGTCGTCGTGCAGCCCGGTGCCGAGTTGCGGACCATCTACCCGTTCGACAAGGAATATGCCTTTCCCACCACCGGCAAGCGCTACCGGATCCGTTACGACGTGGTCAACACCCTGCCCGACGAGAAGGGGCTGGCGTTCCTGACTTCGAACCCGGCCGGGTTCACCTATCCCTGAGGACGGGTGCGCCCGGCAGCAAGACATTGGAGGCAACATGACTGGCGGACGTCTGGATTTCGCATTCCAATTCGGTACCGGAGAAGCGCCTGAGGCCGACGCCGGCGACGAGCGGCTGAGCATCCTGGTCCTGGCCGACCTGGCCGGCAACCGCGAACGTGAGTTGTCCCTCGCGGCGCGCACCCCGGTGTCGATCGACGTCGACAATGCCGAGCGGGTGCTGGCCCGCTTCGCCCCCGCGCTGTCCCTGGCCGTGGCCGATCCGGACGGGGGGGCGCGCCGCGTCGAACTGACCTTCGCCAGCCTGGATGACTTCCACCCCGACAACCTGTTCCGACATTCCGCCGCCTTCGCCGACCTGCGTGGCCTGCGCGAGGAGCTCGGCGACCCGGCCAGCTTCGCCCGGGCCGCCGCGGCGCTCGGCCTCGCCGCCGGAGCGGTGCCGGCAACGGCCGGGATACCGGCCGAGAGCGACAGCGACATGCTCACCCGCCTGCTCGGCCGGGCCCCCGAACCGGCCCAGCCGGCCAGCCCCGGGTTGGTGGACCGGCTGGTACGCGAGGCGGTCGCCGACCATGTCGTGCCCGATGCGCCCCTCGGTCGGGACGAGGCCTACGCGCACCTGGACCGGCTGATCGCCGGGCGCATGCGCGCCATCCTGCACCACCCCGATTTCCAGCGTCTCGAGGCGGCTTGGCGGGGGGTCTGGAAACTGGCGACCGAGCTGGACACCGACAATGCCGTGCGGCTGGCGGTGCTGGACCTTCGCCGGGCCGAACTGGCCGCCGACCTGGCGGTCCCCGCCGGCGACCTGTCCGGAACGGCCATGGCCCGGCTGCTCGGCGGCGCCGGCGCCGCGCTCGACGAGGGGGCGCGCTGGTCCCTGCTGGTGGCCGACTTCGGCTTCGGTCCCGAGGTCACCGACGTCGCCCTGCTGGCGGCGTTGGGCACCTTGGCAGGCCGGGTCGGTGCGCCGCTGCTGGGCGGCGCCGATGCGCGCGTCCTGGGTGTCGCCGACCTCGCTGACCTGGCGCCTGCCGCACAATGGCAGCCGGCTAGCGCACCGGCCCTGGCCGCCTGGCAGGCGCTGCGCCGCAGCCCGGCGGCCGGATGGCTCGGGCTCGCCCTGCCGCGGGTGCTGGTCCGCCTGCCCTACGGGGCCGGGGGCGAAGCGGTCGAAGCGTTCGCCTTCGAGGAACTGGCCGACGGTTCCGGTCATGCCGGTTATCTGTGGGGCAATCCGGCCTATGCCCTGGCCTGGCTGGTCGGCCAGGGGTGGGGCGAGGAGGGGGCGGGCATGGACGTCTCGGCGCGCCTCAACGTCACCGACCTGCCCAGTCATGTGGTGCGCGATGCGGATGGCGAGCCGCGCCAGCAGGCCTGTGCCGAGTTCTACCTCAGCGACTCGGCCGCCGAAGCCATCCTGGCGCGCGGCGTGATGCCGCTGATCAGTTTCCGGGGCCGCAATTATGCGCGGCTGCTGCGCTGGCAGTCGCTGGCCGACCCGGCGCGGGGCCTGCCCGGGGTGCTGGCCGGCTGACTGCGGGTCAGGGGATCATGTGGGTGAACTGCCCGGGCACCACGACCTCGATCATGCCGCCGAAGCTGCAGACCAGCTTGGAATTGGTGTCGAGCGCCGGCTGGTTGGCGATCAGTACCGTGGTCTGGCCCGGTATCCAGGGTGCCGCCGTGGCCGGCGTGCAGGCTGCCGGCGTCGGGGTGCCGAGCGCGGCTGCGGTGGCGGCCGCGACCGCCGGGTTGCCCGGACAGTTGCAAAGCGGGAACGGCGCGATGTTGGTCATCGGGATGTGATCCATGATGTTGGCCGCCGGCTGGTTGCTGGTCAGCGTCCTGTTGGTCGGCAAGACTGTCAGCATGCTGGGCCCCAGGCCGAAGGTGCATTTGAGTACGGCGGTGTTGCATACCTGTTGGGACATGGGACCCCCTGCTCGATGGATTGGTCAGTCTTGGCCGTGGCCAGGGCGGGAGCCGTGGAGGTACCCGCCGTTGGTCATTCTAGACGCCGGCGGCGCCTGTTCCAACAGCCCGGCCGCGCGCCGCGCCCGGCTCGACGTGCCGGGATGCGGGCTGCATAATTAATTTTTCGCTTACCAGCCAGTCTTTCATGCAGCTCATATTACGCGCCACCAGTGCGCCGCCCGGCGTCTCGCTCGTGTCATCCGCCTTCGGTACCGCCGGCGGGAGCATCGGCCGCAATCCGGGCTGCACGCTGATCCTCCCGGACCCGAACCGTTACATCTCCCGTGTCCATGCCGAGATTCGCCAACAGGACGGCCATTTCTATTTGAAGGTGTTGTCGAAGGTCAATCCGGTACTGGTCAACGGCTCGCCCATCGGCTTCAACCAGATGACCGAACTGTCGGCAGGGGATGTCCTGACCCTTGGGGACTACGGCTTCGTGGCCGAGGTGAGCGATGGCGAACCGGCTGCCCAGGGTGGCTTCGGGAGCACGGATCCCTTCGCCATGTTCGACGGCATGGTTCAGCCCCGGGGGGCGCCCGGCGAGGATACGCTCAAGCAGGATCCGTTCTACCGCGAGGATGAGCCGGACGACGGTCCCAGCACGGTATGGGGCGGAATCGGCGCGGAGCCCGCGGGCAGCGACCTCGCCGACATGGTGCAGGCCGCGTCGGTACCCGAGGGCGATTCCCTGCTCGGCATCCTGCAATCCGGCACCGCCAAGCCGTCCGCCCCCTCCCGGCCCGCGCCCAGCCGGCCGGCGAGCCTGGACGAGAATGCTGTGGACCGCTTCCTGGGTACGGGGCTCGATGTCGACTCGGCACTTTCTAGCCCGTCGAGCTCGCTGTCGGATTCGACCCTGCCTGGCTCCGGTGGCATGGCCGGCCACGTCGACCACGTCCACGACATCAACCTGCCATTCAACGCGCCAGGCCGCCAGGGCGGCGCGCGCACGGCGCCGCCTGCACCCGCTACGCCGGCGGCGCCGCCGGGGCGGCTGGATGACGCCATGTTCGACGACCTGTTGGGTTCCCTGTCCGGGGCTCCGCAAGCGGCTCCGGCGGCGCCACCCGCGGCGGCCGGCGCGCCGGCCGACGACCTGTTCTCGGTCCTGGACAACCTGTTGGGCGTGGAGGCGCCGGCCAGGCCGGCGCCTCCACCGCCGCCTCCCCCAGCCGCGGCCGCTCCGGTCGACTGGCCGGTCGACGAGGTTGCCGTGCCGTCGCCGTCGCCGTCGCCGACGCCGGCCGCGCCGGCACCGTCAGCGCCGGCACCGTCAGCGCCGGTCGGGGCCGGTGGCGACCGTCTGCTCGCCAAGTTGGCCGAAGGCCTGAACATGCCGGGCCTGAAGGTGGCGCCGGACGACGCCGAAGCCTTCATGCTGGAACTGGGCCGCATGTTCCGCATCGCCGTCGAGGGCGTGCATACCCTGCTGCTGCTGCGTGCCGAGGTGAAGAAGGAATTGCGTGCCGAGGATCGCACCATGATCGCCTCGCGCGAGAACAATCCGCTCAAGCATACCGAGACGGTCGAGGAGGCCCTCAACTACCTGCTCGCCTACGGTGCGCCCAATGCCGCCTTCCTGCCGCCGGCCCGTGCCATGGCGGATGCATTCAACGATATGCGTGCGCATGAACTGGCGGTCATGGCCGGCATGCGGGCCGGGCTGCAGGGCGTTCTGAAACGTTTCGACCCCAAGGCCCTGGAGCCCCGTATCAAGAAGGCCGGCGCACTCGATTCCGTGGTGCCGGCGCTCTACAAGGCGAAGCTGTGGGACACCTATACGGAGTTCTACAAGGACATCGAAAGCGAAGCCGAGGACCATTTCGACAAACTGTTCGGGCGCGAATTCGTGCGCGCCTACATGGAACAGACCAAGCAACTGAAGAAGACCAAGAAGACCTGATGCAAGCCAATACCAACGACACCGGGGCCGTGGCCGAGAGCCTGGCCGTCATCAAGCGCGGCTGTGAGGAGCTCCTCCTCGAGGCCGAACTGGTCACCAAGCTCAAGCGAGGCAAGCCGCTGCGCGTCAAAGCCGGGTTCGATCCCACCGCGCCCGATCTCCATCTCGGCCACACCGTGCTGATCAACAAGTTGCGCCAGTTCCAGGAACTGGGCCACGAGGTGATGTTCCTGATCGGCGATTTCACCGGCATGATCGGCGATCCGACCGGCAAGAACGTCACCCGCAAGCCGCTCTCGCGCGACGACGTCATCGAGAACGCCAAGACCTACGAGCAGCAGATCTACAAGATACTGGACCCGGAAAAGACGCTGGTGATGTTCAACTCCAGCTGGATGGGCGAGATGAACGCCGCCGACCTCATCCAGCTCGCCGCCAAGCACACGGTGGCCCGCATGCTCGAACGGGACGACTTCGCCAAGCGCTACAGCGGCGGCCAGCCGATCGCCATTCACGAATTCCTGTACCCGCTCATCCAGGGTTACGACTCCGTCGCCATGAAGGCCGACGTCGAACTGGGCGGTACCGACCAGAAGTTCAACCTGCTGGTCGGTCGCGAGTTGCAGAAGCATTACGGCCAGGAGCCCCAGGTGGTGCTCACCATGCCCATCCTGGAGGGGCTGGACGGGGTCCAGAAGATGTCCAAGTCGCTCGGCAACTACATCGGCATCGCCGAGCCGCCGAACGAGATGTTCGGCAAGCTGATGTCGGTCTCCGACGACCTCATGTGGCGCTATATCGAATTGCTCTCCTTCGAGTCGCTGGCCACGATGGCGCAATGGCGGCGGGACGTGGCCGAGGGGCGCAATCCGCGCGACATCAAGGTGACGCTGGCCCAGGAGATCATCACCCGCTTCCATGACCGTGCCGCGGCGGAGAAGGCGCTGGCCGACTTCGAGGCCCGCTTCCGGCAGGGCGCGATCCCCGACGACATTGCCGAGGTGACGCTCGACGGCGGGCAGGCGGGCTTGCCGGTGACCCAACTGCTCAAGCAGGCGGGCCTGGTGGCCAGTACCTCCGAGGCGATGCGCCAGATCGACGGCGGCGGCGTGCGCCTGGACGGCGAAAAGGTGGCCGACAAGGCGCTTCTCGTGGCCAAGGGCAGCACCGTGGTGGCCCAGGTCGGCAAACGAAAGTTCGCCCGCGTCCACGTCGCCTGAGGCAAGTGTTTGATTGTCTAAGGGGTGTGCCGCGTTCGTAACGAGATCGTAAAAAAACTGTTGACGTCCGGTAACGGCTCGGTAGAATGCGCCCCTCTTCGCTGCTGCAGACAAGGCGGCAGCGAGGAAACGAAGAGGTAGTTGTGGTTTGGTAAGCGGCCCGATGGGCAGTCACCCGAAGCAAAAAAATAGCTGAGGGGGTTGACGAAGCGAACTGAATCGCGAATAATTCCGCTTCTCGCTAGTTGATGTAGCGACACGCGAAAGCGAACTGATCTTTAAAAAGTTAGAACAGCCTTTAAGAGGTGTGGGCATTGAGTTGAGGCATAGGCTGCTGCTTAGGCGGTGGCTGAAGGCTAAAAGGTAGACTGAATGCTCATATTTCTAAGTTAATTCTGAGAGATATTGAGTGGCCTACGAAACTGTAGGTAATGAGTAGCAAGATTGAACTGAAGAGTTTGATCCTGGCTCAGATTGAACGCTGGCGGAATGCTTTACACATGCAAGTCGAGCGGTAGACCCTTTCGGGGGTTGAGAGCGGCGAACGGGTGAGTAATGCATCGGAACGTGCCCAGTCGTGGGGGACAACTAGTCGAAAGATTAGCTAATACCGCATACGACCTGAGGGTGAAAGTGGGGGATCTTCGGACCTCACGCGATTGGAGCGGCCGATGTCAGATTAGCTAGTTGGTGGGGTAAAGGCCTACCAAGGCGACGATCTGTAGCGGGTCTGAGAGGATGATCCGCCACACTGGGACTGAGACACGGCCCAGACTCCTACGGGAGGCAGCAGTGGGGAATTTTGGACAATGGGCGCAAGCCTGATCCAGCCATTCCGCGTGCAGGAAGAAGGCCTTCGGGTTGTAAACTGCTTTCGGACGGAAAGAAATCGCCTTGGTTAATACCTGAGGTGGATGACGGTACCGTAAGAAGAAGCACCGGCTAACTACGTGCCAGCAGCCGCGGTAATACGTAGGGTGCGAGCGTTAATCGGAATTACTGGGCGTAAAGCGTGCGCAGGCGGATATTTAAGTCAGATGTGAAATCCCCGGGCTTAACCTGGGAATTGCATTTGAAACTGGATGTCTAGAGTGCGTCAGAGGGGGGTGGAATTCCACGTGTAGCAGTGAAATGCGTAGAGATGTGGAGGAACACCGATGGCGAAGGCAGCCCCCTGGGATGACACTGACGCTCATGCACGAAAGCGTGGGGAGCAAACAGGATTAGATACCCTGGTAGTCCACGCCCTAAACGATGTCAACTAGCTGTTGGGTGCGAGAGTACTTAGTAGCGAAGCTAACGCGTGAAGTTGACCGCCTGGGGAGTACGGCCGCAAGGTTGAAACTCAAAGGAATTGACGGGGGCCCGCACAAGCGGTGGATGATGTGGATTAATTCGATGCAACGCGAAGAACCTTACCTACCCTTGACATGCCAGGAACTTGCCAGAGATGGCTTGGTGCCCGAAAGGGAACCTGGACACAGGTGCTGCATGGCTGTCGTCAGCTCGTGTCGTGAGATGTTGGGTTAAGTCCCGCAACGAGCGCAACCCTTGCCATTAGTTGCTACGAAAGGGCACTCTAATGGGACTGCCGGTGACAAACCGGAGGAAGGTGGGGATGACGTCAAGTCCTCATGGCCCTTATGGGTAGGGCTTCACACGTCATACAATGGTCGGTACAGAGGGTTGCCAACCCGCGAGGGGGAGCCAATCCCAGAAAACCGATCGTAGTCCGGATCGTAGTCTGCAACTCGACTACGTGAAGTCGGAATCGCTAGTAATCGCAGGTCAGCATACTGCGGTGAATACGTTCCCGGGCCTTGTACACACCGCCCGTCACACCATGGGAGTAGGTTGCTCCAGAAGTAGGTAGCCTAACCGTAAGGAGGGCGCTTACCACGGAGTGATCCATGACTGGGGTGAAGTCGTAACAAGGTAGCCGTATCGGAAGGTGCGGCTGGATCACCTCCTTTCTAGAGCGCGCTTTGACTTAGTGCTCACACTTCTAGAGGCTGTTTTATCAGACCGAGGGCTTGTAGCTCAGTTGGTTAGAGCACACGCTTGATAAGCGTGGGGTCGCTGGTTCAAATCCAGCCAGGCCCACCAGTTTAAGCGGGGGATTAGCTCAGCTGGGAGAGCACCTGCTTTGCAAGCAGGGGGTCGTCGGTTCGATCCCGTCATCCTCCACCATCAGTTTGCAGATCCAAGTGATTGCGTGATTGCTTGGATCTGTTCAATTGAGCAGAGGCTGATCTTTAACAATTTGGAAGAAGAAGTTTGACTCATATTGATGAGATATGAATCAAACCTGGGTTAGATTGCGTCGAGTTACGCTTTTAGTCGAGCGTAGCGAGACAAACACAACCTGTAATGTTGGAACCTCGGAAGAGGGTTCAAGGTTATAGGGTCAAGTGACTAAGTGCATGTGGTGGATGCCTTGGCGACAACAGGCGATGAAGGACGTGCAAGCCTGCGAAAAGCTCGGGGGAGCTGGCAACGAAGCTTTGATCCCGAGATATCCGAATGGGGAAACCCGGCCCTTTTGGGTCATCCCTGACTGAATACATAGGTCAGCGGAAGCGAACCTGGTGAACTGAAACATCTAAGTAGCCAGAGGAAAAGAAATCAACCGAGATTCCCAAAGTAGTGGCGAGCGAAATGGGACGAGCCTGCATATCTAAACCATCTTGTTAGCGGAACGGTCTGGAAAGTCCGGCGATAGTGGGTGATAGCCCCGTACGCGAAAACGAGATGGCGGGTCTAAGTATGCGAAAAGTAGGGCGGGGCACGTGGAATCCTGTCTGAACATGGGGGGACCATCCTCCAAGGCTAAATACTCGTTGTCGACCGATAGTGAACCAGTACCGTGAGGGAAAGGCGAAAAGAACCCCGGGAGGGGAGTGAAATAGATCCTGAAACCGCATGCATACAAACAGTGGGAGCCTCGCAAGGGGTGACTGCGTACCTTTTGTATAATGGGTCAGCGACTTACGTTCAGTTGCGAGCTTAACCGAATAGGGGAGGCGCAGCGAAAGCGAGTCTGAACAGGGCGTTCAGTAGCTGGGCGTAGACCCGAAACCGGATGATCTATCCATGGCCAGGTTGAAGGTGCGGTAACACGCACTGGAGGACCGAACCCACTAGTGTTGCAAAACTAGGGGATGAGCTGTGGATAGGGGTGAAAGGCTAAACAAATCCGGAGATAGCTGGTTCTCCTCGAAAACTATTTAGGTAGTGCGTCGCACGGACACCTACGGGGGTAGAGCACTGTAATCGTTGGGGGGGTCGTCTAGATCTACCCCGCGATAGCAAACTCCGAATACCGTAGAGTGATATGCGGCAGACAGACATCGGGTGCTAACGTCCGGTGTCAAGAGGGAAACAACCCAGACCCACAGCTAAGGTCCCAAATCTAGACTAAGTGGTAAACGAAGTGAGAAGGCATAGACAGCCAGGAAGTTGGCTTAGAAGCAGCCACCCTTCAAAGAAAGCGTAATAGCTCACTGGTCGAGTCTTCTTGCGCGGAAGATGTAACGGGGCTAAGTCTAGAACCGAAGCTTGGGATGTGTACTTTGTACACGTGGTAGAGGAGCGTTCCGTAGGCCTGCGAAGGTGTCCTGTGAGGGATGCTGGAGGTATCGGAAGTGCGAATGCTGACATGAGTAGCGATAAAACGGGTGAAAAGCCCGTTCGCCGGAAGCCCAAGGTTTCCTGCGCAACGTTCATCGGCGCAGGGTGAGTCGGCCCCTAAGGCGAGGCAGAGATGCGTAGCTGATGGGAAACAGGTCAATATTCCTGTACCTTCGTTAATTGCGATGGGGGGACGGAGAAAGGTAGGCCAGCCGGGTGTTGGATGTCCCGGTTTAAGCGTGTAGGTGTGCCCCTTAGGCAAATCCGGGGGGCTTAACTGAGGCGTGATGACGAGGTCTCTTTGAGACCGAAGTGGTTGATCCTAAGCTTCCAAGAAAAGCCTCTAAGCTTCAGATTAACGAAGACCGTACCGCAAACCGACACAGGTGGGCAGGGTGAGAATCCTAAGGCGCTTGAGAGAACTCTGGAGAAGGAACTCGGCAAATTGACACCGTAACTTCGGGATAAGGTGTGCCCCGGTAGTGTGTAGAGCCTCGCGCTTGAAGCACGATGGGGTTGCAGTGAAATGGTGGCTGCGACTGTTTAACAAAAACACAGCACTCTGCAAACACGAAAGTGGACGTATAGGGTGTGACGCCTGCCCGGTGCCGGAAGGTTAAGTGATGGGGTGCAAGCTCTTGATCGAAGCCCCGGTAAACGGCGGCCGTAACTATAACGGTCCTAAGGTAGCGAAATTCCTTGTCGGGTAAGTTCCGACCCGCACGAATGGCGTAACGATGGCCACACTGTCTCCTCCAGAGACTCAGCGAAATTGAAGTGTTTGTGAAGATGCAATCTCCCCGCGGCTAGACGGAAAGACCCCATGAACCTTTACTGTAGCTTTGCATTGGACTTTGACGGGACTTGTGTAGGATAGGTGGGAGGCTGTGAAGCGGTGACGCCAGTCATCGTGGAGCCAACCTTGAAATACCACCCTGGTGTCGTTGAGGTTCTAACCTAGGTCCCTAATCGGGATCGGGGACCGTGCATGGTAGGCAGTTTGACTGGGGCGGTCTCCTCCCAAAGCGTAACGGAGGAGCACGAAGGTTCGCTAGACACGGTCGGAAATCGTGTTGATAGTGCATAGGCATAAGCGAGCTTGACTGCGAGACAGACAGGTCGAGCAGGTGCGAAAGCAGGTCTAAGTGATCCGGTGGTTCTGTATGGAAGGGCCATCGCTCAACGGATAAAAGGTACTCTGGGGATAACAGGCTGATTCCGCCCAAGAGTTCACATCGACGGCGGAGTTTGGCACCTCGATGTCGGCTCATCTCATCCTGGGGCTGTAGCCGGTCCCAAGGGTATGGCTGTTCGCCATTTAAAGAGGTACGTGAGCTGGGTTCAAAACGTCGTGAGACAGTTTGGTCCCTATCTGCCGTGGGCGTTGGAGATTTGACGGGGGCTGCTCCTAGTACGAGAGGACCGGAGTGGACGCATCTCTGGTGTACCGGTTATCACGCCAGTGGTATCGCCGGGTAGCTAAATGCGGAAGAGATAAACGCTGAAAGCATCTAAGCGTGAAACTCGCCTGAAGATGAGATCTCCCGGGGACTTGATCCCCTTGAAGGGTCGTTGAAGACTACAACGTTGATAGGTTGGGTGTGGAAGCGCGGTAACGCGTTAAGCTAACCAATACTAATTGCCCGTACGGCTTGACCCTATAACCTTGAATACATTCAAGGCAGCAATCTGCCCAGGAACTTCTTCTTCTCGATCAGTTACAGACAAGAACATCGTCCGGGTGTTCAAGAACACCCGGGCTAACAGTTATGTCTGGCGAACATAGCGGAGTGGTACCACCCCTTCCCTTCCCGAACAGGACCGTGAAACGCTCCAGCGCCGATGATAGTGCCTCTACAGGTGTGAAAGTAGGTCATCGCCAGACTCCTATCCCAAAAAGCCCACCCCACGGTGGGCTTTTTTATTTGGGCCGCGCCTTACGACAACCGTTTACAATCTCGAATCGTTTTCGAGAGGAGTAGTGTCGTGGACCAACAAGAACTTTCCAAAGAGCAGCAAATCATGCGCGCAATGCGCAAGACCCTGACCTCGATCGTGCGCGATTGCGCGCCGCGCGACGGTCAGCCGAGCCCGCTGACGGAGGCCACGGTGGAGAACATCCGCATGTGTCTGGGTCTGATCTCCACCCGCGAGGCCGAACTGGCCGAGGCGCTCGGTCTGTCCCGCAACGAACGGCCGCGTTTCGTCGACGAGCCGCCGACGGCGGAGGTCATGCAGTTCCTGAGCCCGGCTGGTCGCAAGGACCATTGATGGCCGAAGCCATCACCGACCTGGTCGGCGTGGACGGCGGCGGCATCGTGCGCACCGGCCCGGTCGTCGTCTACGCGCCGGGTGGGCGCAACCGCAAGCGATTCCCGGACAATTGCGTGACCACCTATCCGGATGAGCACTCGGCCCGTGCGGCTGCCCGCCCGGATGACGGCTACCATGCGGCGATTGCCAGCGGTCCGTCGCGATCCTCCGAAGGTTTCTATCTCTTTTACCTGTTGCGCTGGCTGGATTGACGGCCGCGTCGGGGCGGTAACAAACGCTTACAGTTTGCAACCCGGTGGCAACCGCTGGCTAACCGGCGGCTCTTAAAGTGGCATCAACCACGGTGAATTCGCAGCGTGGCATGAGCCCAAAGGAGCAAGTCATGAAAGCCAGCAATCTCGTCAAGACCCTCATCGCCAGCACCCTGCTGAGCGCCACCTTCGTCGCCGGCAGCGCCGTTGCGGATGGCGGCTACGGCTACTACGGCAACCCCGGCCGTGCGCCCGCCTACCAGGCGAACGAACGTTTCGACTACCGCTACAACGATGCCAGGACCATGCGCTACGTTGACCAGATGCAGGCCCAGCAACGGGCCCGGATCGAGCAGGGCATCCGGAGCGGCGAGTTGACCCAGAAGGAGGCCGCGCGTTTGCTGGCCGAGCAGAGGAACATCGAGCGCATGCAATCCAAATACATGGCGGATGCCCGGCTCGCGCCGAAAGAGCGCCAGCGCCTGATGAATGAGCTGGAAGACGCCAGCCGCAACATCTGGCGGGAAAAGCACGACGCCCAGGAGCGGAACGATTTCCGTCCGCCCTGGTACGCGTATCGTTAAGTCAGAGCGCCTGTCCGCCTGCCTCCGTCGCCGTGAGCGCCGCCTGCGCGGCGGCGAGGCGGGCGATCGGCACCCGCGGTCCGGAGCAGGATACATAGGACAGCCCCACCCGGTGGCAGAAGCGGATTGATTGCGGATGGCCGCCGTGCTCGCCGCAGATGCCGATCTTCATGCCTGGTCGGGCTACCCGACCCCAGTTCACGGCCAGTTCCATAAGCCGGCCGACCCCCTTCTCGTCCAGGACCTCGAACGGGTTGTCCTGCAGGATGTGGCTCTGGTTATACATGGGAAGGAACTTGTTCTCGGCGTCTTCGCGCGAGAAGGAGAAGGTGGCCTGGGTGAGGTCGTTGGTACCGAACGAGAAGAACTCGGCCTCCTCCGCCAGGTTCTCTGCCCGCATGCAGGCACGCACCACCTCCAGCATTGAGCCGAACTTGAAGGAGAGCGTGACGCCGCTTGTCTTCTCGACGTCGGCCTGGATGGCCTCGACCCATGACTTCACCTTCTTGAGTTCCTGGGCCGTGCACACCTGCGGCACCATGATTTCCGGATGCACCTCGATGCCCGCCTTCTGGCACTCCGCCGCAGCTTCCAGGATGCCGCGAATCTGCATCGAATAGATCTCGGGATAGGTCAGGCCCAGGCGCACGCCGCGGTGGCCGAGCATCGGGTTGACCTCGAACAGGGCGCGCACCTTCTTGAGCATGGCCTCCTTTTTCTGGATCGCTTCATCGACCAGGGCGGGGTCGGCCTGCAGCGGCACTTCCGGATGGGTGTCGCGGGTCCGGTACATGAAGTCGACGGCGTCGTGCAGGACCTGCATCCCGAGCACGGTGTCGCGCAGATGGCGCAGGCGGTCGAGTTCCTCGACCAACTGGTTCTCGGAGGGCAGGAATTCGTGGATCGGCGGGTCGAGCAGGCGCACGGTCACCGGCCGCGGCGACATCACCTTGAAGATGCCGACGAAGTCCTCGCGCTGGATGGGCAACAGCTTGTTGAGCGCGGCCTGGCGATCGGCCGGCGTCTCGGCGACAATCATCTCGACGACGATGGGCAGCCGTTCGACCGCGTTGAACATCCGTTCCGTACGGCACAGGCCGATACCCATGGCGCCAAACTTCAGCGCCCGCTCGGCGTCGCGTGGCGTGTCGGCGTTGGCCATCACCTTCAGCATGGCGGTCTCGTCGGCCCAGGACAGGAGCGTGGCAAGCTCGTCCGAGAAATCGGCCTCGATCATCGCCACCTCGCCGACGTAGACGTGGCCCGTGGTACCGTCGATGGTGATGACGGCGCCCTCGCCGAACACCTGGTCGCCAACCACGGCCTGGCGGGTGTGGACGTCGACATGGATGCCCTCGGCGCCGGCCACGCAGGGCTTGCCCATGCCGCGCGCGACCACGGCGGCGTGCGAGGTCTTGCCGCCCCGGCTGGTCAGGATGCCTTGGGAGGCGAAGAAGCCGTGGATGTCTTCCGGCTTGGTCTCTTCACGCACCAGGATCACCTTCTCGCCGGCCCGACCCATCTTCTCGGCCCGGTCGGCGTCGAACACGGCGATACCGGAGGCCGCGCCCGGCGAGGCGGGTAGGCCGCGTGCCACGGGCTTGCCGCCGGCCTTGGGGTCCAGGCGCGGGAACAGCAACTGCTCGAGCATCTCGGGCTGGATGCGCAACAGCCCCTGGCGCTTGTCGATCAGGCCTTCCTGGACCATTTCCACCGAGGTGCGCACCAGCGCGGTGGCGTTCATCTTGCCGTTGCGGGTCTGCAGGCAGTAGAGGACGCCCTTCTCGATCGTGTATTCGTAGTCCTGGACTTCCCTGTAGTGGGCTTCGAGGCGGTTGCGCAGCTCGACCAGCTGGCGGTACAGCTCGGGCATCTCGCGTTCCATCTCGGCCACCGGCTTGGGCGTGCGGATGCCGGCCACGACGTCCTCGCCCTGGGCGTTGACCAGATACTCGCCGAACATGACGTTCTCGCCGGTGCCGGGGTCGCGGGTGAAGCCGACGCCGGTGGCGGAGTCGTCGCCCATGTTGCCGAACACCATGGCGACGACGTTGACCGCCGTGCCGTTGGCCATCTCCGAGGTGATCTTGAACTCGCGCCGGTAGTCCACGGCGCGCTTGCCCAGCCAGGAGTTGAACACCGCCTTGATGGCGATGGTGAGCTGCTCGTAGGGATCGGCCGGGAACGGCTTGCCGGTGACCCGTTCGACCACCTTGAGGAAGCGGTCGGCGATGTCGGCCAGGTGCGCGGCGGACAGGCCCACGTCATGCTTGACCCCGGCGTCGGCCTTGACGGCGTCGAATTCGGCATCGAACTCCTCGTCCGGCACGCCCAGGGCCACCTTGCCGAACAACTGGATGAAGCGCCGGTAGGCGTCGTAGCCGAAGCGCTCGTTGCCGGTCTGTGCGATCAGGCCCTGCAGGGTGTCCTGGTTGAGACCCAGGTTCAGGATGGTATCCATCATGCCCGGCATGGACATGGCCGAGCCGGAGCGCACCGAAACCAGGAGCGGATTGGCGCGGCCGCCAAAGGTCTTGCCGGTCTTTTCCTCGACTGCGGCCATGTGCAGGCGCACCTGGTCCAGGACACCGTCGGGCAGCCGCCGCTCGGGATCTTCCAGGCAGGCCAGGCAGGCCTCCGTGGTGATCACGAAACCGGGCGGCACGTTCAGGCCGATCTGGGTCATCTCGCACAGGTTGGCGCCCTTGCCGCCGAGTAATTTCTTGTTTTTCCCGTCGCCTTCCGAGAAGGCGTAGATCCATTTCTGGCTCATTGTCACTCCTTATCGATCACCAAAATTGGCCCACCAGAGCAGGCCCATGACTGTCTTGCCCTCGTTGATGCGGCCGTCCCTCACCATTTCGAGGGCGGCCACGAAAGGCACGCGCAGTATTTCCAGAAATTCGTCGTGGTCGAGCTTGTCGCCCTCGTGGCGCAGGGTGCGCGCCAGGAAGAACACCAGGCGCTCGTCCGAGTAGCCGATGCAGGGATATTGGGTGTTGATGTAGCGCCAGGTCTCGGCGACGTAGCCGGTCTCCTCGAGCAACTCGCGCTGGGCGCAGGCCAACTCCGTCTCGCCCGGGTCGAATTTGCCGGCCGGCAGTTCCAGGAAGTCGCGCCGTAGCGGGTAGCGGTGCTGGCGCTCGAGCAGGATGTCGCCGTTGTCGAAGATCGGCAGGATCACGGCCGCACCGGGGTGCACCAGGTATTCCCGGGTTGATTCGCTGCCGTCGGGCAGGCGGACGCGGTCGAGCTTGGCGTGCAGCAGACGCCCCTGGTAGACGGTGGTGGAGTCCAGGGTGTGTTCGGTGAGGTCCGCGGGCATGGCAGGGGGCGTCGCTAAAAATAACAGTATAGCCGTGGCTGACGGCGCCCCGGTTACGGCGTTAGCATGTCGCTTGCGCCCGCGCGCCGACCCGGGGGAGGGCCGGTCCGGGACATTCACTGTCAAGGAGAATTCTATGCCCGATACCAAGATCCTGCTGGAAGAGCGCGACATCCCCACCCATTGGTACAACGTGGTCGCGGACATGCCCAACAAGCCGGCGCCGCCGCTCGGGCCGGATGGCCAGCCGGTGGGCCCGGACAAGCTGTTGGCCATCTTCCCGATGTCCCTGCTCGAACAGGAAATGTCGGGCGAGCGCTGGATTCCGATTCCCGAACCGGTGCGCGAGGCCTATCGCATGTGGCGGCCGAGTCCGCTGTTCCGAGCCCACCGCCTGGAGCGCATGCTGGGGACGCCGGCCAAGATCTACTACAAGCACGAGGGGGTGTCGCCGGCGGGTTCGCACAAGCCCAATACCGCCATCCCGCAGGCCTATTACAACAAGGAGGCGGGCATCAAGCGCATCGCCACCGAGACCGGCGCCGGCCAGTGGGGATCCTCGATGGCCCTGGCCGGGAAGATGTTCGGCTTGGACGTCCGCGTCTACATGGTCAAGGTCAGCTACGACCAGAAGCCCTTCCGCCGTTCCATGATGCATACCTGGGGCGCCGAGGTGTATGCCAGTCCGACCGACATGACCCAGGCCGGCCGCAACGTCCTGGCCCAGGACCCGAATTCGCCCGGCAGCCTGGGCGTCGCCATCTCGGAGGCGGTCGAGGAAGCGGCCTCGCGTCCCGATACCAACTACGCCCTGGGCTCGGTGCTCAACCACGTCTGCCTGCACCAGACCATCATCGGCCAGGAGGCCAAGAAGCAGTTCGAGAAGGTCGGCGACTACCCCGACATGGTGTTCGCCGCTTGCGGTGGCGGTTCCAATTTCGCCGGCGCCGCATTCCCGTTCTTCGCCGACAAGGCGGCCGGCGAGAAGCGGGCGCAGAATATCCGCCTGGTTGCCGTCGAGCCGACCTCCTGCCCGACCTTGACCAAGGGCGTGTTCACCTACGACTACGGCGATGCCTCCGGCTACACCCCGCTGATGCTCATGTACACGCTCGGCCACGACTTCATGCCGCCCGGCATCCATGCCGGGGGCCTGCGTTACCACGGCGATTCGACCCTGGTTTCGCATCTGCTGCATGACGGCCTGATCGAGGCCATCGCGGTTCCGCAGCTGGCCACCTTCGAGGCCGGGGTGCAGTTCGCCCAGGCCGAGGGCATCATCGCGGCGCCGGAATCCTGCCACGCCATCCGCGCCTGCATCGACGAAGCGCTGCGCTGCAAGGCGACCGGCGAGCCGAAGACGCTGTTCTTCAACCTGTCCGGCCACGGCCATTTCGACATGGCCTCGTACGACAAGTACTTCGCCGGCGAACTGGAGGATTACGTGTATCCGGAAGAGGCCATCCACGCCGCACTGGAGCACCTGCCCAAGTTCGGCTGAGCGACGGGCCAAGCAAAAAGGCCGCACCCGAGGGTGCGGCCTTTTGCTTGTGGCGCGTCCGTGAGGATTACTGGATGCGCAGTTCCACGCGACGGTTTTCGGCACGACCGGCAGCCGTCTTGTTGTCGGCGATCGGCTCGCTCTCGCCATAGCCCTTGGAGGTCAGGTTGGCGGCATCGACGCCGTGGCTGACGAAGTAATCCATCACGGCCTTGGCCCGGCGGTCGGACAGCTTCAGGTTGTAGGCATCGCTGCTGTTGCTGTCGGTGTGGCCGGCCACTTCCACCTTCATGGTCGGGTAGCGCTTCATGGTCGTCACGGCGTCGTCCAGGATCGGGAAGGCGTCGGTACGCAGCTTGGCGGAGTCGTTGTCGAAGTTGACGCCCTTCAGCACGATGGTGTTGAGCAGGGTGCAACCCTTGTTGTCGACCTTGTCGCCGGCCGGGGTGTTCGGGCACTGGTCGAGGCCGTCGACGACGCCGTCGCCGTCGCTGTCGAGTTCGCAGCCCTTGGCATCGACCTTGCGGCCGGCCGGGGTGTTCGGGCACTGGTCGAGGCCGTCGACGACGCCGTCGCCGTCGCTGTCGAGCTCACAGCCGCGGGTATCGACCTTGCGGCCGGCCGGGGTGTCGGGGCACTTGTCGAGGCCGTCGACGACGCCGTCGCCGTCGCTGTCGAGTTCACAGCCCTTGGCGTCGACCTTGCGGCCGGCCGGGGTGTTCGGGCACTGGTCCTTGTCGTCGGTGACGCCATCCTTGTCGCTGTCGACCGGAGCGGCCGGGGCGGCGGCGACCGGAGCGGGCGCAGCCGGGGCCGGGGCGGCAGCGGGGGTCATGATCTTGCAGGCGGCGTCCAGCAGTTGCTTGCCCGGGCAGCCGATGGTGCGGTACAGCTCGTAGTCCGTGGTGTACTTGGTCGGGCTGGCGGCATTGCTCGGATCATAGTAAGGGCCGGCGGCCTGGGCGCCGGTCATGCCGGCGGCAAGCAGGGCAGCGGTCAAAGCGGTGTACAAGGGCAGGTGCATAGCGATCTCCAATCAGTAGTCACTTTTTCAGGGCGTCGCGGATTTCCCGCAACAGGGTTATGTCTTCCGGCGTCGGCGTCGGCGTCGGCGTCGGCGGCGGTTCCGCGGGGGCGGCCGGTTCGTCATGCTTGAGACGATTGATGGCCTTCACCGCCATGAAGATGACGAAGGCGATGATGGCGAAATCGATCAGGGTGTTCAGGAAGGTGCCGTACTTGATGATCGGCGCGCCGGCTTTTTCCGCCGCCTCCAGGGTCTCGTAGCTGCCGCCGCTGAGGTCGAAGTATAGACTCTTGAAGTTGACGCCACCGAGGATGTAGCCGATCGGCGGCATGACCACGTCCTGGACCAGGGAGCTGACGATCTTGCCGAACGCGCCGCCGATGATGACACCGACCGCCATGTCGATCACGTTGCCGCGCACGGCGAATTGTTTGAATTCCTGGATGATGCTCATGTCTGCGGCTCCTCTCTCGTCACGGTCGGTGCGGCCCGCACATGTTAGTACGGTGCCCGGCCGCCCCGCCTGGTAATAAGCAACCAAGGACGGCCGAAATATTCGTACAGCGGTCAGTCGCCGCTTTGGCCGCGCACGTCGACCTGGCGGCCAGCCGCGAAGTCGAGCATGCGCGAGATGGAACGGACGGCCCGGGCGCCGATGGCCGGGTCGACATGGATCTCGTTGGTGCCGCTCTCCAGGACGTCGAGCAGGTTGCGCAGGCCGTTCATCGCCATCCACGGGCAATGCGCGCAGGACACGCAGGTGGCGCCGCGCCCGCCGGTCGGGGCCTCGAGCAGGAGCTTGCCGGGCGCGACCTCGTGCATCCGGTGGAAGATGCCGTTGTCCGTGGCGACGATGCAGGTCGGATTGGCCAGGTCGCGCACGGCGTTGATCAGTTGCGTGGTGGAGCCGACCACGTCGGCCAGGGCGATCACCTCCGCGGGCGACTCCGGATGCACCAGCACGGCGGCTTCCGGATGTTCCCGCTTGAGTTCCCGGATGCCGTCGGCCTTGAAACGTTCGTGTACCACGCAGGACCCCTGCCAGAGCACCATGTCGGCACCCGTGGTGCGCTGCACGTAGTCACCCAGGTAACGGTCGGGCGCCCAGAGTATCTTCTCGCCCCGCTCGGCCAGGTGGCGCACCACCGGCACGGCGATGCTCGACGTCACCATCCAGTCGGCGCGTGCCTTCACCGCGGCGGAGGTGTTGGCGTACACCACCACGGTGCGGTCCGGATGCTGGTCGCAGAAGGCGGCGAAATCGTCGGCCGGGCAGGACAGGTCGAGCGAGCATTCGGCACGCAGGTCCGGCATCAGGACGCGTTTTTCGGGGTTCAGTATCTTGGCCGTCTCGCCCATGAAGCGGACGCCGGCGACCAGCAGGGTCTTGGCCGAGGCGGCGTGGCCGAAGCGGGCCATCTCGAGCGAGTCGGCGACGCAGCCGCCGGTCTCAACGGCGAGGTTCTGGAGGTCCGCGGCCGTGTAGTAGTGGGCGAGCAGGATGGCGTCCTGTTCGCGCATCCGCTGCCAGATGCGCGCCTTGAGGTCGGCCCGTTCGGCGTCCGACAGGGACTCCTCGATAACGGGCGGGACGTCGGCGACGGGGCGGGCGGCGATCGGGCGGCTGGTCATGGCGGTCAGGCGGGTTGGTCCTTCATGGCCCGCCAGGCCATGAGCAGATAGTGCGACATGGACCACAGGGTCAGGAAGGCGGCGATGTCGAGCAGCCAGCGGCCCAGCCATTGGCAGTCCAGGCCGAGCAGCGGGTCGTGGAAAAGCAGGAGCAGCAGGGAGATCATCTGGGCGGTGGTCTTCAGCTTGCCGATGAAGGAGACGGCCACGCTGCCCGACTTGCCCTCCTTGGCCATCCACTCGCGCAAGGCCGAGATGGCGATCTCGCGGCCGACGATGATCAGCGAGGCGGCGATGCCGGCCCGGTCGAGGTCGACCAGGACGATCAGGGCCGCGGCCACCATCAGCTTGTCGGCGACGGGGTCCAGGAAGGCGCCGAAGGCCGAGGTCTGGTTGAGCCGGCGCGCCAGGTAGCCGTCCAGCCAGTCGGTCACCGAGGCGAGCGCGAACAGCCCGGTCGCGATGAGGTTGATCAGGTGCCCGGGCAGCCAGCCGTCAGGCAGGTAGAACACCGCGACGAAAAGCGGGATCAGCAGGATGCGCAGCCAGGTCAGTGAGTTGGGCAGGTTGGAGAACATGCGCGGGATCTACGAAGGATGGCGTCAGTGTAATGCCCGATACAACTTTTCCGCCAGTTCCCGGCTGATCCCCTCGACCTGGGCCAGTTCCTCGATCCCGGCCGACTGCACGCCGCGCAGGCCGCCGAAGGTCTGCAACAGGCGCTGGCGCCGCTTCGGGCCGATGCCCGAGATCTCTTCCAGGCTCGAGGCGGTGCGTTTCTTGGCCCGCTTGGCGCGATGGCCCGTGATCGCGAAGCGGTGCGCCTCGTCGCGCACCTCCTGGATCAGGTGCAGGGCCGGATGGTCGGCGGGCAGGCGCAGGGGCTCCTTCTCGTCCGGCAGGATGAGCTGCTCCAGGCCGGGCTTGCGCTCCTCGCCCTTGGCGACGCCGAGCAGGGCGACGCGGTCGATGCCCAGTTCGCCGAGCACGTCGAGGGCGACGTTGAGCTGGCCGCGGCCGCCGTCGATCAGGAGCAGGTCGGGCAACTTGCCCTCGCCCTCGGCCAGGCGGGCGTAACGCCGGCCCAGGGCCTCGCGCATGGCGTAGTAGTCGTCGCCCGGGGTCGGGGTGTCGATGTTGAAGCGGCGATACTCGGCCGCACGCATGCCGCCCTGGTCGTAGACCACGCAGGACACGACGGTCGCCTCGCCCATGGTGTGGCTGACGTCGAAACACTCGATGCGCTGGATATCGGTCTCGCCGAGTGCCTCGTTGAGGGCGGCCAGGCGCTGCTCCTGGTCGGCGCGCCGGCCCTCGCGGGCGATCAGGGCCAGCTCGGCATTGTGTTCGGCCATGCGCAGCCAGTTGCGCCGCTCGCCGATCGGGTTGTCGGCCACCTGGACCTTGTAGCCGGCCTCTTCGGACAGGCATTCCGCCATGCCATCGACCTCGGTGCCGGTCACCACCAGGGCCGGTGCCGCGCGGCCGGCGTAGTGCTGGGACAGGAAGGCTTCGAGGACCTGGCCCGGCTCCGCCTCCTCGGCATTGCTCGGGAAGAAGGCCTTGCCGCCCAGGTTGCGTCCGGCCCGCACCATCATCAGGTAGACGCAGGCCCGGCCGGCCTTGAGGGCCAGGCCGACGACGTCGGCGTCGCGGCTGCCGCGGCTCTCGACGAACTGCTTCTCGCGTACCCGGGCCAAGGCCTGGACCTGGTCGCGGTAGAGCGCCGCCTGTTCGAACCGCAGCTCGGCGGCGGCGGCCTCCATCTTGGCCATCAGGTCGGCCATCAGCTCGTCGTCCTTGCCGGTCAGGAACAGGGTCGCGTGCTCAACGTCGCGGGCGTATCCGGCGGCCGACGCCAGGCCCACGCAGGGCGCGCTGCAACGCTTGATCTGGTGCAGCAGGCAGGGCCGCGAGCGGTTCGCGAAGACGCTGTCCTCGCAGGTGCGCAGGCGGAACACCTTCTGCAGGATGTGCAGGCTCTCGCGCACGGCGTAGGCGTTCGGGAACGGCCCGAAGGCGCGGTCGCGCTTGTCCGGCGTGCCGCGGAAATAGGCCAGGCGGGGATAGTCGTGGCCGGTCAGCAACAGCCAGGGGTAGGACTTGTCGTCCCGGAACAGGATGTTGTACTTGGGGTTGAGGCCCTTGATCAGGTTGTTCTCGAGCAGCAGGGCCTCGGATTCCGAACGCGTCGCGGTGATCTGGATGTCGCGTATCTGCTGCACCATCAGGCGGATGCGCGGCGACTGGTCGGACTTCTGGAAGTAGCTGGAGACCCGCTTCTTCAAGTTGCGCGCCTTGCCGACGTAGAGCACCTCGCCCGCCTCGCCCAGCATCCGGTAGACGCCGGGCAGGTTGGGCAGGCTGGCGAGGACGGGGCCGGGCTCGAAGGCCGGCGCGGCAGCGCTCATGGCGGGACGGTGCCGGCCGACCGGCGCCGGCTCAGCGCAGCACCCAGGTGCCCGGTTCGCGCTGGCAGGCGCTCTTGCGGGCGCGCCGGCCGTCGACGACCAGTTCGA
>NZ_SJZB01000003.1 GCF_004337445.1 Parasulfuritortus cantonensis
CCGTCGTGCCGGACGCCGTGAATTTGACCGCATTACGGATCACATTCTCGAACGCGCGATAGATCAGTTCGCCGTCGACCTCGGCGATGAATTTGTCCGGCGCGTCGATCACCACGAAACGCGAAGCGGCGCGCGCCTCGAAGTCGGCGTCCTCGGCGATGGCGTGGAGCAGTTCGACGATGTCGACCCGTTCACGTCCCTCGTCGGAGCGCCCTGCTTCCAGGCGATACAGGGTGAGCAGTTCTTCGACCAAGGCATCGAGTCGCTCGCACTCGATTTCGAGGCGGTCGACCATGGCCGGCGTTTGCTCGGGATTCTGGCGCAACAGGCCAATGGCGGCCTGCATGCGGGTGACGGGTGAGCGCAACTCGTGCGAAACGTCATGCAGGAACAATTCGCGCGATTCCGTCAGCAGCTGCAATTGCGCCGCCATACGGTCGAAATCCTGGGCAAGGTCGACGATTTCGTCCCGCTGGCTGCCCATCAGCGGCTGCACGCGGGTGTCGAACCGGCCCTCGGCCACCCGGTCCAGCGCCCACTTCAGATGCCGCAGCGGCCGAGACAGGTACCACACCAGAGCGAGGCCCGTGACCAGGATTGCGAACGCGGCGAACACTAGGGGCGCCAGGGGGACGCCGCCGAACTGCGCCAAATCGTCCGGCGGCGGCGGGTGGCCGGTGAAGCGCAGATAGCTGAAGGTCAGCACCATCGACAGCAGCATGCTGGCCCACAGCGCGATGAGCAGTTTTCTGAACAGCCGGCTGGAGCGCAGCAAGGTCATTCCTTCAGCAGCTGATAGCCCTGGCCGCGAACGCTCTCGATCCAGGACCGCCCGTCGGGCAGGGCGCCGAGTTTCTGGCGAATGCTGCTGATGTGCACGTCGATGCGCCGGTCGAAACGTGCCAACGGCTGACCGAATGCCTGCATCGAGATCTCCTGTTTGCTCACGAGTTGCCCGGCATGGCGGGCAAGCACTTCCAGCAGGTTGAACTCGGTTCCCGTCAGTTCCAGCGGCTGGCCTCGCCAGGTCGCGCGCCGGCTTCCTGGCCACATGGCCAGCCAGCCGGCCTGCAACACCGGGGCACTGCTCGCCTCGCCGACCGGTTCGCGCGCCTCCGTGCGGCGGAGAATCGCGCGCAGCCGGGCCACGAGTTCGCCTGGCGTACAGGGCTTGGGCACATAGTCGTCGGCGCCCATGTCGAGTCCGACGATGCGATCAATGTTGTCGCCCCGTGCGGTGAGCATCAGGACGGGAACATCGTTTGCGGCGCGGATGCGGCGCAATGCCTCGATACCGGACAGGCGCGGCATCATGATGTCGAGAACGACGATGTTGTAGGCACCCGAGCTTGCCTCGGCCACACCGGCCTCGCCGTCCAGCACGGTGTGCACGTCAAAACCTTCCCGCATCAAGTATTGCGAGAGCATCGCGGTAAGGTCGGCGTCGTCGTCGACCAGCAAGACCTTGGTCATGATCGTATATGGTGGAATCCGAGGTGCATCCGAGTCCCAATCCTCGGCATGCAAGTGTCCTGTTCCATCGGGATTATTGCCCGCCAGAAGGCGGCATGGCGATTGTCATACCAATCTTTACGCTTCCTAACCTTTCCAAACAGCAGCCAACCGAAGCTGCGCCTAGGATGCGTGGCAAGCGAGCAAAACCATGCCCATCCTTCGACTCCGTTCCCACTCTCATGCCACCCGGTTCGCCGGAGGGCTCATCCTTGGCCTTGCGCTGGCAGGTTGCGCGGTCGGCCCGGTCTATCGCGAACCCGGCCCGGCGGTCGCCGCGACTTGGCACGCCACCCTGCCGCACGGCGGCCGTGTCGCGGCGATGGAGGATTGGTGGCGGCAGTTCGACGATCCGGTGCTGAGCGGGCTGATCGAGCAGGCCGAAGCCGACAGCCCCAGCCTGACCCAGGCCTGGGCCAGCATCGAGAAAGCGCGCGCAACGCTGACGAGCAACGAGGCCGCCGGTCTGCCGTCCTTGACTGGCAGCGGCGCGGTCACACGCTCCCGCGAACAGTCCTCGGCGCAGACGACGAGCACCACCACGCGTAGCGGTGGGCTCGACGCGTCATGGGAGATCGACCTGTTCGGCAAGGTGCGGCGCAATGTCGAAGCCGCCCGGGCGCGCATCGACGCCCGCATCGACGATTGGCACAACGCCCGCGTCACGCTGGCCGCCGAGGTGGCCGACACCTACGTGCAGTACCGCGCCTGCGGGCTGTTGGCCGATGCCTACGCGCGTGAATTGGCGTCGCTGACGCAGACCGAGAAGAGCACGGCCGCCGCCGTCGCGGCCGGCTTCAACGCACCGTCCGACGCCATGCTGGCGCGCGCCAGCGTGGCGAGCACGCGTTCGACGCTGGTATCGCAACAGGCGCAGTGCGAGCTGCTGGTCAAATCGCTGGTCGCGCTGACCGGCGCCGAAGAATCGGCCTTGCGCGGACAGTTGGCGCAGGGCGGGCCGCATGTGCCGCAGCCGCGTGCGCTGGAGGTGCGGGCGGTGCCGGCCGAGGTATTGCGCCAACGGCCCGATCTCGCCTCTCTCGAGCGCGAACTGGCCGCCGCCAGTGCCGAGATCGGCGCGGCGCAGGCCGACCTCTATCCCAGCCTGTCGCTGTCCGGTTCGGTCGGCCTGTCGGCCACCGGCGGGTCATCGTCGATCACGACCTGGTCGTTCGGCCCATCGCTGTCCATCCCGCTCTTCGACGGCGGCCAGCGCCGCGCCGCGGTGCGCAGCGCGGAGGCAAGCTATGTGTCGGCGCACGCCAGCTGGCGTGCGGGCGTGCGCTCCGTGGTCAAGGAGGTCGAGCAGGCGCTGGTCAATCTGGACAGCACGGCGCGGCGCGCCGACGACGCGGCCCTCGCGGCCCAGGAATACCGGCGTTACTTCAATTCGGTCGAAGCCAACTGGCGTGCCGGCAACGTCAGTCTGCTGACCTTGGAGGAGGCCCGCCGATCAGCACTGTCGGCCGAAATCACCCTGCTCGCGCTGCAACAGAGCCGCGTGCAGTACTGGATCGCGCTCTACAAGGCGCTCGGCGGCGGCTGGCAGCCGGGCATCGCGACCGCACCGCCGTCGGCAACCCACGACACCGTGCAAGGAGGCTCGTCTTGAACCGCAACTTCCTCACCGCCGTTACTCTGGCGGCCCTGCTGCTGGGCGGCCCGACTGCCTGTTCGAAGCCCAAAACCGGCGCAACGGCGAGCGCGGAGTCGCAAGCCAGCGCGTTGACCGTCGAGGCCGCGACGCCGCAGACGCAGGACTGGCCGCAGACGGTGCAGGCCAGCGGGCCGCTCGCCGCTTGGCAGGAAGTGATCGTCGCGCCCGAGACTGGCGGCCTCGCGCTGGTCGAACTGAAAGTGGATGTGGGCGCCAAGGTCAAGCGCGGTCAACTGCTGGCCCGTTTGTCCGATCAGAGCTTGCTGGTCGACCAGAATAAACAGGTGGCCGCTGTAGCGCTGGCACGCGCCAATCTCGAACAGGCGCAGTCCAACCTGAAGCGCGCGCGCCAGGCGGAGGACAGCGGCGCGCTGTCGGCACAGAAGATCGAGGAGTACCGCATCGGCGTCGAGACCTCGCAGGCTTCGCTCGATTCGGCGCAGGCCGATCTCGACAGCACCCGGCTCAAGCTCGTGCAGACACGGGTTCTCGCGGCCGACGACGGCGTGGTTTCGTCGAAGAGCGGAGTGCTCGGCAACGTGGTGAGTGCCGGTGCCGAACTGTTCCGGCTGGTGCGCCAGGATCGGGTCGAATGGCGGCCCGAGCTGGACGCACACCAGCTGACCGGCCTGCGGCCAGGCCGCCCGGCACGCATCACGCTGCCCACCGGCCAGACGGAGCGGGGCGAGGTCAGGCTGGTCGGGCCGACGCTGTCGACCAGCACCGGGCGTGCCACGCTCTACGTCAGCCTGCCGGTCGGCGGTCCCGGCCGCCCGGGCATGTTTGCCGAGGGCAGCATTGAACTCGACGAAAAACCGGCGTTGACGCTGCCATCCAGCGCGGTGGTGCAGCGCGACGGTCGCGCCTACGTCTACCTGATCAACAACGACAGCACGGTGAACAGCCGACCGGTGGTCACCGGCCGCCACCGCGGCGATCGTGTCGAGATCGTCAGCGGCATCGACGCCCAGACCCGCATCGTCGCCAGCGGCGGCGCATTCCTGTCCGAGGGCGTGCACGTCGCGGTCGCGGACGCGAAGACCGCGGCCGGCGCGGCAAACGGAACGAAGTGAACCGACGATGAACGTTTCCGCCTGGTCGATCAAGAAGCCGGTACCTGCCGTACTGGTGTTCATCCTGCTCACGGTGATGGGGCTGATCGGCTTCAAATCGCTGCAGATCCAGGATTTCCCCGACATGGACCTGCCGACGATCAAGATCTCGGCCACGTTGGAGGGGGCTGCGCCGGAACAGTTGGAGACCCAGGTCGCGCGCAAGATCGAGGACAAGCTTGCTTCGCTGTCCAAGCTCGACCACGTCACGACGACCATCACCGACGGCTCGGTGAGCATCAGTGTCAGCTTCGAGATCGACAAGGACAGCGAGGTGGCGCTGTCCGAGGTGCGCAACGCCGTGGACGGCGCGCGCGCCGAACTGCCGTCGAGCATGAGCAACCCGACGGTATCCAAGCTTACTTCGGCAAGCTCGGCCCTGCTCACCTACACCGTCGAATCGCAGCAGCTCGACGAGCAGGATCTGTCCTGGTTCGTCGACAACGAGGTGACGAAGGCGCTGCTCGCCGTCAAGGGCGTATCCAAGGTCGAGCGCGTCGGCGGCATCGACCGCGAGGTGCACGTGGACCTCGACCCGAAACTGATGGCTGGCCTGGGCGTCACGCCGTCGGACGTTTCCACCCAGCTGAAGGCCGTGCAGACCGAGGCCTCGGGCGGCCGGGGCGATATCGGCGGCCAGCGCCAATCCAGCCGCACGCTCGCCACCGTCGGCTCGCCGGCCGAGGTCGGCGCGATCACGATGCCGTTGAGCGACGGCCGTTACGTGCGGCTGGACCAGATCGCCCGCATCAGTGACAGCCATGCCGACCGCTCTTCGCTCGCCTACCGCGACGGCAAGCCGGTGATCGGCTTCCAGGTCACGCGCTCGCGCGGCTACTCCGACACCCGTGTCGCCGACGACGTGCGCGCCGCGGTCGTGCGCTTCGGACAGACGCATCCCGAGGTGCGTATCGCCGAGGCGAGCAATACGGTCACGCCCATCGAGGAGAATTACGAAGGTTCGATGCACCTGCTGCTGGAGGGCGCGCTGCTCGCCATCGTCGTCGTTTGGTGGTTCCTGCGCGACTGGCGCGCGACGTTGATTTCGGCCACCGCGCTGCCGCTGTCCATCATCCCGGCCTTCGGCTACATGGCGCTGGCGGGCTACTCGCTGAACACGGTGACGCTGCTGTCGCTGTCGCTGGTGATCGGCATCCTGGTCGACGACGCGATCGTCGAGATCGAGAACATCGAGCGCCACCTGAACATGGGCAAGAAGCCGTACCAGGCGGCCATGGAAGCCGCCGACGAGATCGGCCTGGCGGTGATCGCAACCACCTTCACGCTGGTCGCGGTGTTCCTGCCCACCGCCTTCATGGGCGGCATTCCCGGCAAATTCTTCCGCCAGTTCGGCGTCACGGCCTCGGTGGCGGTGCTCGCCTCGCTGCTGGTCGCGCGCCTGCTGACGCCGATGTTGGCGGCCTACCTGATGAAACCGCTCACGGCTGAGCATCACGAGGTCTCGACCGACGGCCCGACGACGACGCGCTACCTTGGCCTGGTACGCATGGCGCTGACCCATCGCCGCAAGGCGATCCTGGGCGCCACGATCTTTTTCATGCTTGCGCTGGCCACGGTGCCGTTCATCGCCACCGGCTTCATGCCGGCGCAGGACAAGGCGCAGACTTCGATCACCCTGACCCTGCCACCCGGGAGCACGCTGGACGAGACGGCTGCCATGAGCCGGCGTGCCTCGGAACTGCTGAAGCGTCTGCCCGAGGTGAGCAGCGTGTTCGTCTCGGCCGGCACGGCAAGCAGTGGCGGGGGCATGGACAGCTCATCGACCGCCGATGTCACCAGCGCCACGCTGACGGTGGACCTGGTGCCGCGTGGCGAACGCGCGCTCAAGCAGTCGGGTGTGGAGGCGAAGATGCGCGAGTCGCTGCGCACGCTGCCCGGTGTGCGCGTCAAGGTCGGCGGCGGCAACAGCGGCGAATCGATGGAGCTGACGCTGGCCAGCGACGATCCGCAGGCGCTCTCCACCGCCGCGGCGCAGTTGGAGAGCCAGCTGCGCACGCTGAAAGGTATCGGCAACGTGACCTCGAGCGCGGCGCTGCAGCGGCCCGAAATCCAGGTGCGGCCCGACTATGCCCGCGCGGCGGCGCTGGGCGTCACCTCCGAGTCGCTGGCAGACGCCGTGCGCCTAGCCACCTATGGCGACTACTCGACTGCGCTGCCCAAGCTGAACCTGCCGCAACGCCAGATTCCGATCCGTGTGCGCATGGACCCGTCGGTGCGCGATAGTCTCGACGCGGTCGCCTCCCTGCGGGTGGCGGGCAGCAACGGCACGGTGAGCCTGGGCTCGGTGGCCGACGTCTCGCTCGGCAGCGGCCCGTCGCAGATCGACCGCATCGACCGTTCGCGCAACGTCACGCTCACCGTCGAACTGAACGGGCGCGCCATCGGCGAGGTGGAGCGCGAGGCGATGACGTTGTCCGCGCTGAACGCCCTGCCGGCCGGCGTGCACCGCGTCGAGCAGGGCGAGTTGCAACGCATGGCCGAGCTGTTCCAGAGCTTCGGGCTGGCGATGGCGATCGGCGTGTTCTGCATCTATGCCGTGCTGGTGCTGCTGTTTCACGACTTCATGCAGCCGGCGACCATCCTGTGCGCGTTGCCGCTTGCGCTGGGCGGCGCCCTGTTCGCGCTGTTCATCACCCAGCAGGCGTTCACGATGCCGGTGGTGATCGGCGTGCTGATGCTGATGGGCATCGTGACCAAGAACTCGATCCTGTTGGTGGAGTACGCCATCGTCGCGCGCAGCAAGCGCGGCATGAGCCGGCTGGAGGCGGTGCTCGACGCCTGCCACAAGCGGGCCCGCCCCATCGTCATGACCACCGTCGCGATGGGCGCCGGCATGCTGCCCAATGCCTTGGGCCTGGGGGCCGAGCCCAGCTTCCGCCAGCCGATGGCTATCGTCGTCATCGGCGGCCTGCTGACCTCCACGGTCCTCAGCCTGGTGGTGGTGCCCGTGGTGTTCACTTATGTGGATGATCTGTTGCAATGTGGACTACGCCGTTTTTTCGGTTCAGTCAAGTAAACCCCAAAGAGGCTTTCGGCACGAATCCAACGATTTTTGGGCCTTCGATCAGCTGTAGCGTCGGCGGAAAGAACAATTATTGATCCGGCCAGATGAAGTATGGGGTCGTCTCAGAAAACGGAAAAAATCGTACGCTAAGCCGGTTGCAGCGGCCGTAACGGCCTGAACTTGCCCGCGCCGGTCTTGGCGCTGCTGCGCCAGAGATAATCGCCGGTCAGGTTGATGTGCTCCCAGCCCAGCGGCGACAGGTATTGCAACAGGGCGTCATCGACGGACTGGCCGTGGCCACGCAAGGCGTTCGCAGCCCGTTCCAGGTAGACCGTGTTCCACAGCACGATGGCCGCCGTCACCAGGTTGAGGCCGCTGGCACGGTAGCGTTGCTGCTCGAAACCACGGTCGCGGATTTCGCCCAGCCGGTTGAAGAACACCGCCCTGGCCAGTGCGTTGCGCGCTTCGCCCTTGTTCAGCCCGGCATGTACGCGGCGGCGCAGCTCGACGCTTTGCAGCCAATCCAGGATGAACAGCGTGCGCTCGATGCGGCCCAGCTCGCGCAGCGCCACGGCCAGACCGTTCTGGCGCGGGTAACTGCCGAGCTTCCTGAGCATCAGGGAGGCGGTCACCGTGCCCTGCTTGATCGAGGTGGCTAGCCGCAGGATTTCACCCCAATGGGCACGAACGTGCTTGATGTTGAGCGTGCCGCCGATCATCGGCTTCAACGCCTCGTAGGCGGCATCACCCTTCGGGATATAGAGCTTGGTGTCGCCCAGGTCGCGGATGCGCGGCGCGAAGCGGAAGCCCAAGAGGTGCATCAGGGCGAAGACGTGATCGGTGAAGCCCGCCGTGTCGGTGTAGTGCTCCTCGATGCGCAGGTCGGATTCGTGGTACAGCAGGCCGTCGAGCACGTATGTCGAATCGCGCACGCCGACGTTCACGACCTTGGTGTGAAACGGCGCGTACTGGTCGGAGATGTGGGTGTAGAACGTCCGCCCTGGGCTGCTGCCGTATTTCGGATTGATGTGGCCGGTGCTCTCAGCCTTGCTGCCGGTGCGGAAGTTCTGGCCGTCCGACGATGACGTGCTGCCATCGCCCCAATGCTTGGCGAAGGGATGCCGGAACTGGGCGTTGACCAGCTCGGCCAGCGCCGTGGAGTAGGTTTCGTCGCGAATGTGCCAGGCTTGCAGCCAGGCCAGCTTGGCGTAGGTCGTGCCGGGGCAGGACTCGGCCATCTTGGTCAGGCCCAGGTTGATCGCGTCGGCCAGGATCGTGGTCAGCAGCAGGTTCTTGTCTTTGGCTAGGTCGCCGGATTTCAGGTGCGCAAAGTGCCGGGTGAAGCCCGTCCACTCATCGACTTCCAACAGCAGTTCGGTGATCTTGATGTGCGGCAGGATCATCGCCGTCTGGTCGATCAGGGCCTGCGCGGTGTCAGGCACCGCCGCATCGAGCGGCGTGATCTTCAGGCCCGACTCGGTGATGATGGCGTCCGGTAGCTCGTTGGCCAGCGCCATGCGGTTGACGGTGGCGAGCTGCGTTTCCAGCAGCGTCAGCCGGTCGTGCAGGTACTGGTCGCAATCGGTGGCCACGGCCAGCGGCAATTCGCTGGTCTGCTTGAGGCTGGCGAACGTCTCGGGCGGCACCAGGTAGTCCTCGAAGTCCTTGAAGGGGTCAGCTCACGAAACGGAATAAATCGTACGCTAAGTCTCACGGGACAATTCCTAGTAGCAATAATTTGCAATTTGTGAACTTTTGAGTCTCACCTTCTCCATATACTCATATCGAGTGTCGGTGGGCACTCTCATATCATTCCCTGTCACGTTCAATGCTAGTCAGGAAGCGTGCCATGCGCCAACACAGCACGACAATTATGACGATTATGCCATTAATGACAGCCATATATGGCAGATCAGCGGTAACAGGGGGTGTTGTCGCTACCATTAATCTCTATGAATGTGGACGCATATTGAGGACTAACAATCGGTTAGCGTCATCTTTAAGTACAAGCGAAATTGTAGGCCTGACTCTTGCTTCCCTTCATCGGAATAAGTCACGATGAGTGCGGCCGGACGGGTTTTAACTCTCCCCGCAAAATCCTAGGACTTCAGGCTGATGCCGTCATAAGAGCCACAGGGAAAACAAAGCCATGTTCGGAGGTTCGGCAATTATTTTGCCAATAATGCAGTGCCATTGGCCCGGCATTTCTGCCAGCGATAGCATGAGCACAAGCTCGGACAACACTAGCCCGTATCTATGAGCGAGAATCTTCTTCAAAGTACCGTGCGGCATTTATTGAGTGTCCATCCACCGGCGAATGAACGGGAATGTTGCGTTGTTCTGCACGACTTTGTGCGCGACAACATCCTATTTGGCTTCACTTCGCAATTCGAATCCATCGCACCAGAACAAACCCTGCGGTTAGGTCGCGGTCACTGCAATGCCCAAGCGGACCTCTTTCGTGCCTTGCTGGAAGAGGCGGGAATAACGGCACGGCTACGGTTTGTATACATTGACAAGCGAATTCTTCGCTATGCGGTACCCACTCCCATTTACCTCGTCCTTCCGCATACGCTATTTCATGCAGTTACCCAAGTAAGGGTATCAAACCGCTGGCTCAATACGGATAGCTATTTGTTTAATCCCGATGGTTTCAAACGGCAGAAGGACCAACTTACACGTACCGGCTTGCCAGCCGGTTTTGGTCTCACCGAAAGTGCGACCTGTTACTGGGATGGGAACAGTGACGCTTTTGCTCAAGCCAATCCCGATGCGCTTACCGCTGGCGATGAAGTCTTTCCCAATCTCCGAGCCGCCACCGATGCACAAGCCGGAAACAATAATTTGCTAGGAATTCACTTTAATACATGGCTCGGGTTAATCCCTAGGCCACTGAAACACGCATGGAATCGTTATATCAACAGCCGTTTATAAGGGCGTACCGCACCCAGAAATAACGTAGTTGGCGTAAGTTATAGACAAGGAGAAAAAGATGGAGGTAGTTGCATTTTCCGCGCCTGTGAAACGCATCATGGCCGTAATTGAGCAAGCTTGGCGCCGGCCATTCTACCCGATTCATTGGGGCAAGGACCTTAAACAGATTCATGAACTTGTGCGGAATGGTGAATACTATCGCATCCCCGTGATTCGAAAACGCGATCTTTCGCAGCACTGGGGTGAGTTGATGGAGTATGGGGACTTCACCGATGTTGTCAGTTCATCCGGAACGACCGGGCGACCGGTGGATTTACCGGTTCATCGGTTGCAGGAATTGGTTTGGGTCGACTGCGTTTCACGTGTGCTGACCGAACTGGGAGCCAGACCTGGTGATCGTCTCTTGCACCTGTTGAGCAACAACGACATGTTCACCCTCGGCCCCCTGGTTCTGCAAGCAGCAAAAAAGGTGGGATTGGGGCCGTTTAGATGCTCACCTCAGCGGGTACGCCGCATATTCGATGTCGTCCATTACCATCAGCCCGCCTTTGTTGTCGGCAACCCCGTCGTAATGCTCAATCTGGCCGAGGAACAGGGGCACAATTTCCCCGATCCAGAATGTCTTCCCGATTACGCATACTTCGGTGCGTGCGGCTCTTTCGATGCCGATAACCAACTGACACCTGTGGCACAACGGGTCAAGGATTTGTGGGGTCTAAAGGAGACGTTGAATGAGTATGGTTGCAGTGAAGTCGGATCCATTGGGCATGAGTGTCTAAGTCATGCCGGATTTCACATCAACGACGATGCAGTCTATGTCGAGCTGATTGACCCTGATAGTGGTATGCCGGTCCCGCCGGGACAACCCGGCGAGGTCGTCGTCACTTCTTTGAGTATGCCGCGAGGCTTCCTGGCGGTAAGGTATGCCACGGGTGATATTGCGAGCTGGATGGATTACCGTCCATGCGCTTGTGGACGATCTACGCCCAGGATGGGTGCCATTATTGGCCGAATTGACCATCAACTGAAGATTCAAGGCCAGACTGTCTTCCCCGATCTGATTTTTGATGTGCTTGGTGAGTTCCCGGAGGTTAGCGATGCATTAGTGGTCAGGTACCCCGACCCAGTGCTTGGTCACAATGCCGAAGTGTGGATCGGATACGACACGTCAGCCAACCTGAACGAGCACGTGAGTGCAGCCATGTTGCGGCGTTTGGCCGTCAGCCCTCACGTTCGTTCGGTCCCCATCGATCTCATTCGAAAAATAAAAGCTGAAAAGATGGCAAGTGGCAATGGCGTAAAAGTTCCCCGACTGGTGGACTTGCCGCAGCATGTCGAAGCGTACCTGTGAGGTCATAACAATGACGCCACTTCTTGATGCGAATGTTGTAATGCCAGGGCTGCAGTTGAAGCTAGAGTATCTCAATCCATCCCTGTCAATTAAACACCGGGCTCTACCTCCTGCCATTTTCGAATACGCGGAAAAGCGAGGGAATACCACAAAACTCAGAGTGGTGATTTTGACATCTGGGACAGCGGGCATCAGTGTCGCTTGGGCCGCGCGTCGCCTCGGTTGCGAGGCGGTACTGTTAATGCCCGAATCTGCAAAACAATCGGTTATCAATTATGCAAGCCAGCTCGGTGCCGATATCCAGTGTCACCCACACGGTCACCTGGAATCTATTCTTCAAAATACGCAGAGTTACCAGACACATTCATCGTCGATCAGCTCTCGGACGTCACATTGATTCAGCGCTACCGCATCGTAGGGGAAGAATTGATGCGGCAAAATGAGAACATTTCTGCCATTACGGTTGGCGCTGGGAGTGCAGCATCGGCAATGGGTATCGCCTTGGCTACCAAGGATAAACGGATCCCAGTTTACGTTGTTGAGCCGGCCGAAGCACCAGTCCTTTCGGGCAAACCTTGGCAACCGCATGGCATACCTGGTCTCGCCCCTCCGATTCCAACCAAATTATTCCAACGCGAATGGGTTGCCGACATTCTCCTAGTGGATTCAGAAACGGCATTGAGAACGGCGCAACAAACGCTTCAGGCCACTGGGGAACCTGTGGGAACTTCTTCTGGTGCAGCCATCGCTGCCGCACGTCAGTTACACCGACGCGGTATTCGAGGTGACATCGTATCGGTGTGCCAGTCGCATCTGGCAATTAGCTTGTAACAATGCACAGACGACCACCGTGAACAAAGCTCATTCAGTGTTCTCTTCCCCACCGCTTGGTACCCCCTTGTTGTTGGATGCGCCTTATGTCAACGAGGATTGGAGTAGCGCGACTCGGATTCAGCCAGGAGATATCTGTACCTGCAGCAGGGAAGCATTGATGCATGAGGGTTACATGACAGGCTATTTGGAAAAGAGCCGGGGCTGCACGTTACATATTGAACGGCTCTGGCAACAATGTAGCGGCCGGCTACTGACTCGCACCATCTTACTTCTGGATGCGAACCGGCGCTGTCACGTGATCGCGCACATTTCTATCGTATTGAAGGCATTCCCACCGGCAATGAAGCGCTATCTGATTGAATCAGATGTTCCTTTTGGAAGTATCCTATTTGCTGCAGGGATTCGTCCTGCATTCCTTCGCCGCAGATACTTTACCCTGCCACAGGTTTTCCAAGTTGAAGCCATTAGCCCCTACAGAGAATGTTGTCCCAGTTTCTTTGGGCGGTCTCACGAAATCACGGATCAAGCGGGAAATCTTTTAGCCTACGTAAATGAAGTATTACCGTAGGGCTACCACACCATTGCCTTGGTTAACCAGCAGGATGTGGGGTAACCCAATAACGCTTGGCATCAGCCCGCACCTTTGCTCTTGTGGAATTGAGCTATACCCTAACCGGATGTCAGGATGAGCCGTTTGGAAACGTCAGAATAGGGCCTTGTTTGCAATTTCTTGACGAGTGCCGCGCAAGGCCATAGATTTCTGCCTGACACTTTCGGCTCAGGAGGCATTTTGCAAGGGCATCGCATCGGTTACGTCCGCGTCAGTAGCTTCGACCAGAACCCGGAACGGCAGCTCGAACATATCCAGGTGGACAAAGTGTTCACCGACAAGGCCTCGGGCAAGGACACGCAGCGCCCGCAGTTGGATGCACTATCAAACAGGGCACGGTGACGGCATCCCTGATGCTCAGGAAGCTCGGCAGCTACCCGCGCCAGAATGGCCTGGCGGTGGCCCTGCGTGAACTGGGGCGTATCGAGCGCACGCTGTTTGCGCTCGACTGGATGCAGAACGTCGAACTACGCCGCTGCGTGCAGATCGGCTTGAACAAGGGAGAAGCCAAGAACGCCCTGGCACGCGCTGTATTCCTCAATCGCCTCGGTGAAATCCGCGACCGTAGTTTCGAGAACCAGCGCTACCGCGCCAGCGGCCTCAACCTGGTGGTGGCGGCGATCATCCTGTGGAACACGGTTTACTTGGAACGGGCGGTCCAGGCGCTGCGCGACTCGGGCAAGGAGATTGACGAGCGGCTGTTACCGCATCTTTCGCCGCTTGGCTGGGAGCACATCAACCTAACCGGCGACAACATCTGGCGGCAGAACAAGCAGGTCGGCCAAGGCAAGTTCAGGCCGCTACGAATGCCTGGCGAGGCTTAGCGTACGATTTTTTCCGTTTCGTGAGCTGACCTCTTGAACTGGCGCGAACCCTGCACCCAGATGTCGCCCGAGCGCAGCGAGTTCTTGAGTTCGGAGAGCGCGCACAGCTCGTAGTAGCGCCGGTCGATGCCGGTGTCGGTCATCACCAGTTTCTGCCAGCGCGGCTTGATGAAGTCGGTCGGCGCGTCGGCGGGCACCTTGCGGGCGTTGTCGCTGTTCATGCCGCCCAGCACCTCGATGGCGTCGAGCACGTCCTTGGCGGCGGGCGCGGCCCGCAGCTTGAGCACGGCGAGGAATTCCGGCGCGTAGCGGCGCAGCGTGGCGTAGCTCTCGCCGATACGGTGCAGGAAATCGAAGTCCTCGGGCTGCGCGAGCTTCTGCGCTTCGGTGACGCTCTCGGCGAAGGCGTCCCAGGACATGACGGCCTCGATGGCGGCGAATGGATCGCGGCCCGCCTGCTTGGCCTCGATCAGCGCCTGGCCGATGTGCCCGAACAGCCGCACCTTGGCGTTGATCGCCTTGCCGGACGCCTGGAACTGCTGCTGATGCTTGTTCTTGGCGGCGTTGAACAGTTTGCCCAGAATGCGGTCGTGCAAGTCGATGATTTCGTCGGTGACGGTGGCCATGCCCTCGATGGCGAGCGACACCAGGGTCGCGTAGCGCCGCTGCGGCTCGAACTTGGCCAGGTCGGCGGGCGTCATCTGGCCACCCTCGCGGGCGATCTTGAGCAGGCGGTTCTGGTGCACCAGCCGCTCGATGCCGGAAGGCAGGTCGAGTGCCTGCCACGCCTTGAGGCGTTCGATGTGCTCCAGCATGTGCCGCGAGTTCGGCTTGACCGGTGACTGACGCAGCCAGGCCAGCCAGGTCGCTTTGCCGTTGTCCCGGCGCTTGAGCAGATCATCGAGGCGTCGCCGCTGCGTATCCGACAGCGGTTCGGCCAAGGCGTCGTAAATGCGGCGGTTGGCGCGAGTGATCGCCTCGGCACAGACGCGCTCGACAACGTCCAGCGTCGGCAAGATGATGTGCCGATGCCGCAGGGAGTTGAGGATGCTGCTGGCCAGCACGATGCCCTTGTCGGTCTGCAAGGCCAGCTCGGCCGCGGCATGGACAGCCTGCCGATAGTGCGCCAGCCCAAATGGCTCCATGCCCAGGTACGCCCGCAGTTCGAGGAGGTGTTCGCGCCGGGTTTCCACCCGCTCGGCATACTGCGGCCAACATGCCGGGTCGAGCCGCAGTTGCCGTCCGATCCATTGCAGCAGGAGCATCGGCACGGCAGCGTCGGGCAGCAGCCCCTGACCGGGGAAGCGCAGCAAGCACAACTGCACCGCGACACCCAGGCGGTTGGCTTCGCCGCGCCGCTGCCGGATCAGTGACAGATCGGGTTCGCTGAACGTGTAGTGCCGGATGAGTTCGTCTTGGGTGTCGGGCAACACCAAGAGGCTGTTGCGCTCGGCGGCGGAGAGGATCGAACGGCGGGGCATGCGGTTTCCTTCTTCTTGAAAACGTAGGTTTGTGACAAGCCCGCCAAGGCAACCGGCGCGGCACGGGAAATCAAGGCATTGCGATTCTCGAAAATGATTCTTGAAATGCTATTCTTGATTCAATATCATCTCAACGAGTTTCGATAAGAGAGCATACCCATGCGACCGTCCGTTGTGCTTGACATGAAGCGAAGTGCAGTGCGTGAAGCGGTAAGCCGCTTCCGCACGGCAAACCCACGTGTCTTCGGCTCGGTGCTGCACGGCACCGACCAAGACGGTAGCGACATTGATCTACTGGTCGATGCGCTGCCGGGTGCCACGTTATTGGACTTGGGCGATCTGGAAGAGGAACTGAAATCGCTGCTCGGCGTCGATGTCGATTTGCTGACCCCCGGCGACCTGCCGCCGAAGTTCCGGGCCAAAGTGCTAGCGGAGGCGCAGCCGGTATGAGCGAGAACCACCGACTGCCCGATTACCTTGACCACATCCAGCAGGCCGCGACCGATGCACGCAGCTTCGTGGAAGGGCTGGCCAAGGACGACTTCCTGGCGGACAAGCGCACCCAGCAGGCCGTCATCATGAGCCTCATCATCATCGGCGAGGCCGTCACGAAGGTGATGGACGGCTACGTTGAGTTCACGCAGGCGCATGCCAAAGTGCCGTGGCGCAATATGCGCGGTATGCGCAACCGTATCGCCCACGGCTACTTCGACATCCCGAGTTACTCATGCAACTGTCTGCCGTGCGCCAGGATGCCGATTACATAAACAACTCAACCAGGAAGGACTGATATGGCGGTTCAAACACCCCCGAAAACAGGCTTCGAGAAATGGCAGGAGGGCATCAACAAGGCGGTGGGCGATGCCAAATGGAATGCCTGGGATTGCGAAATCCAGATGGCCGTCAGTGAGTACAACCGCCATCTCTTAGGTACAGCAGGGTACGTGCCACTCGATTGGCAGCTTATCAAAGCCATGGTTTGGGTCGAGACGGGGGCAAATAGGCCAGAGTGGACGAGCAAACCAATGCAAATTGGCGTGTCTGGTGATCCTGGGATGACATCGCTTCTATCTGGAAACGAAGGCGGCGACTTGATTCTGCCTCCCATTTGGAAAGGACGTTTGACAGTCAGTTCGGTACGCAGCATTCCAGCCTATAACATTCGTGCTGGCATCGGCTACCTGCTAATGAAAATGGCCAATTACGAGTATCGCAGCGTGCTGAGTACTGACACCAAGGTCTATGAGGTCATTGTTAAACCCGGCGACAGCCTTGACAAAATTGCCAAGGCGCAAGGTAGCACCATCGAGGTGATGAAGAAATTGAATCCGGCCGCCAATGCGTTGCGTCCTGGTCAGCACTTGAAGTGCCAGAAAGCGTCTGTTCAACGAGTCATCACAAGCTGGCGACACATATCTACGACATTGATCGCCCAGCGTTACAACGGAGGCCGCGATCCCAACTACGCCAAGAAACTCGATTACGCATTGTCGTTGATACGCAAAGGGAAGGCTGCTCTATGTGCACAATGAACCTGATCGGATTTTGCTTAGTGGTTTCTTTACCAGTATCAGCACTTGCGGCCTCAATTGCCCCCGTTCTTGGCGAGCGTGCCTTGCGCGAGGAATGCAGTGCATTCTCTCAAGCAGGAATGCGCGACTGTCTAGCAACAAAAGCCGAGAACAGTCAAAAAGCATTACGGCAAGCCGAGAAAAAGGTGGCTGGCACTCTCTCAAAATGGGATGAAGATAGCAAGTACGTTAGCCAAGCCAAGGCCAATCTGGCCGCATCAAATAAGGAGTTTGCCAAATACCGTGATGTCCAATGCGAATTCTTGGCTTCGCTGAGTGGAGGCGGTGCCGGCAATGCTCATGAGATAGGGCGTCTGGCTTGCGTTTCGGAACTCAATAACAGGCGAGCCGAACAGTTGCGCGATGCCGTGTCTGATTTGCCGTTGAAGTAGCTTTCATGAGCATGTCCAGCACCGAGACGCTGGCCAGCGCCTGGGCAAGGATCGCCGAGGAGGTGGAATTCCCCGCAGGCTACGATGGGACTGCCTCATCGGAAGCGCATCGGTCCAGCGAAGCCATTCAGGAGTGGATGACCCGCGAGGTTGAGGAAGCTCTGCGGGAAGCCGACGACCCCAACGCCAAGACCTACACCCACGAAGAAGTCATGCAGGCGATGCAGGAACGCATTGACCGGGTGCGAGACAAGCCATGTTGATCGGCTATGCGCGGGTCTCGACGCAGGACCAGAACCTTGAATTGCAGCGCGAAGCCTTGACCAAGGCCGGATGCAAGAAGGTTTTTGAGGATAAGGTAAGCGGTACACGCGCAGACCGGCCCGGCTTGGCCAAGACGCTCGAAATGCTGCGCGATGGCGACACCCTGGTCGTCTGGAAGCTCGACCGGCTGGGCCGGTCGGTCAAGCAACTGGTTGATCTGGTCGGTGAGCTGCACAAGCAAGGCGTCCAGTTCAAGAGTCTCACCGACTCAATCGACACCGGTACGCCGTCCGGGCGGTTCTTCTTCCACGTCATGGCGAGCTTGGCCGAAATGGAGCGCGAGCTGACTGTTGAGCGCACCCGCGCCGGGCTGGAAGTCGCCAGGCAGCTCGGTCGCAAGGGCGGCCGCAAGCCGAAGATGACCGACAGCAAGATCGAGTCGGCCAAGAAGCTGTTGGCCAGCGGAGTTCCGCCCAAGGACGTGGCTAAGAACCTCGGCGTGTCCATTCCAACGCTCTACCGCTGGGTGCCGGCCTCATCGCACGCTTAGCGTACGATTTTTTCCGTTTTCTGAGACGCCCCCTACTGCGCGCCATCCGTCTGCAGGTGGCGGTGGCCCGGGCGGCGGTGGCCGAGAACGATCCGACGGCGAAGGCGCTGCTCTTGCTAATCCGGGACGGCCGACTTGGCGAGGCGTCAGCCGATCCGACCCTGGGGACCTTCCTGGATAAGCTGTGCCCGGAGGATCGGGATTTCGACCTGGCCACCGAACTCTATAACGGCCACCTGGCCACGGAGGACCCGGCCACCCGGCAGCGCAACCTGCTCGCGGCGGCGGTGGCCCACTTCGAGGCGAGAAAGCCCCTGGACAAGCTGGCCACCTTGGCCAAGGCCACCGGGGCAACCATCTCACTCAACTGATGGCAGCGGGCGCTGAAGCGCTGCGCATCACCGCGTTCATCATCGCCCGCTCATCCTGGCTGGCATCGATCAATTCGTTTTCGATGCCGGTCTTCGCCTCCAAGAGCCGGTAGAGATCCTCGTCGATGGTCTTCGGTACCAGCGGGATGATGACGGTCACCGGCCGCTTCTGGCCATTGCGCCAGGCGCGGTCCTCGGCCTGGCGTTTCAGTGCCGGCGTCCAGGGCAGGCCGGCGAACATGACCACGTTGGCGGCCGTGAGGGTGATGCCGACGCCGGCGGCGCCGGAAGTGCCAATGAAGACCCTGGCCACGGCCTCCCCCTGGAAGCGATCGACGGCCGCCTGGCGCTTGCCGGTGCTGTCGCTGCCGGTGAGCGAGACGCAACCGATCCCCTCGGCCGTCAGGGTGGCCACCAGCTCGTCGACGGTGGCCACGTATTCACAGAAGACCAATACCTTGTCGTCCTGGTCCAGATTCCGGATCCGCTCAAGGATGTAGTCGATCTTGAGGGATTCCAGGCACTGCCTCAGCGCCGTGATCTTCGGTAGCGCCGGCATGGTGGGATCCGCCAGGATGCGGCGGTAGCGTTCCATGCCGTGGGGCGGCTCGCAATACACCACTTCGTAGGTCTTGCCAGGCAGGTTCTTGAGCACGTCCTTCTTGCGCCTCAGCATCCAGGAAGCCACCTGCTCGCCGAGGCGCCTACGGGCCTCCTGGGAGCCCGTGTAGAGGCGGGAGAAGTCCGGCAAGGGGAGTAGCCCCACCGGGTGGCCGGAGATCCGCAGGAGAGTGTGTATTTCCCCTTCCCGATTGAGCACCGGGGTGCCGGTCAGGAGGAAGCGACGCTCGATGCGCTGCGACATCAGGAAGGCGTTGCGGGTGCGGTTGACGTCGTGCTCCTTGAGGTAGTGCGCCTCGTCGACGACCATGACGACATAACGCCAGGTGTTGTCGCGCACCAGGCGCCCGAGGCGCTCATAGGTGCAGACGTGCCAGCGGGCGGCCGTCATGTCCATGGGCGAGGCCTCGCCCACCTGGGCGACCAGTTGGCCGGGCAGGACGGCGAGGATCTCGCGTTCCCAGTTGATTCGCAGGCTGGCCGGGCAGACGATCAGTACCCTGCCCTCGCCGGCGGCCAGGTGGGCGGCCACCACCGCCTGGCGGCTCTTGCCCAGCCCCATGTCGTCCCCCAGGAGGGCGGACGTGGCGCCCAGGAGATGACGGACTCCGTCGACCTGGAAATCGTACAAGCCGAACTGTTCGGCCGACCTGACCAGGAGGGCCTCGTCCACCTGCAGGCGGGCCAGCTCGTCAACGACCGTGGTGATGAAGCCGCTGCCGGTCTCGATCCCCTGCAGGCGTCCTACCCCTGGCGCCGGCACCGCGCCGGTGACTGCGATCCCGACGTCGAGGCCCGCCGGCGCCGTCATATCCTCCAGGGTGACGTGCTGGTCGTGGCGGTAGATGAGGTGCTCGGCCAAGCCGGCGACCTCGTCCAGGGTGGCCAGGGCCTGGTCAATGGGCGCCTGGATCTCCCAGGCCTTCGCCGGCCCGTGAAAGACAGCCCCCAGGCGCTTGAGCGCCCGGATGACCAAGCTGTCATAGGCGGACTGGAACAGGTGGCCACCGGCCTCCAGGGGGATCAGCTGGGCGTCCAGCCGGCTGACGAACAACTCCCGATCGGCATTGCGCCAGGCGTCGACGGCCAGGTCGCGCAGGCCTTCGGCCTGGAAGGTAGGCTGTGTGGCCAGGGCCTCGCCGACGCCGGGTAACACCCGGCTCTTGAAATCGTCATTCGAGAACACCCACATTCTGGCGCCGAAGGACCAGGCGCCGCCCCAGCTTCTGGCCCAGGCCTTCGCCAGGGGGAAGAAGGGGATGGCGAGGCCGACGCGCAAGCCATCGGAGGCCACGTGCGTGGCGAAGGGGCGTTTGGCGGGCGCGACCGGAGGGGGAAGGGTGAACTCCTCGATGGCGCCCTCCCCCGCCCTATTGCGCGTTCGCCTTGGTCAGGCGTTCGGCGACGACGGCTGCGATCGCCCGCTCGACCCGAGGGCCATAGGCCTCCTGCTCCGTCGGCATGGCCTGGCTGATCTCGGAATCGAGGTGGGCCAGGCCCTTTTCGAGAGTCCAACCCTGCTTGAGGTAATCCTTGATCTTGTTGCGCACGTAGTCGTGGGTCTGCTTCTTCACTTCGGCCAAGCGTTCCGACATGCTCTTGTAATAGGCGGGATCGGCCCCCAGGAACTTGCCCAGTTCATAATTCGAGTTGTAGAGAATGCACAGAACCATGGTCTGCCCGGCGTCATCAAGCGGCTGCAAGTACGCCGTAGCCGCCTTGTGGGCCGTCTGGTGGCGCTGTTTCTCCGCTTCCTTGAGCTTGACTTCCAGTGCCCGCGCCCGTTTCAGGGCAACACCAGCGGCGTTGCCGATGCGGAATAGAACCTCATCCGCATCCATGAGGTCGTCGGTTTCCCTGTCGCCAAGGGTTTCCTTGAATTCCCGCGCCAGCGTGGCCATGGACGTGCGTACAGTCTTCGTGCGCGCCGTCAGCTTGGCCAACTCCTGAACGCGCTGCTCGATCTTCCAATCGTCCACAATGGGCTTGTAGGCCTCGCCGGCCTGGCGGTAGTCTCGTTCGGTCGTGAACCGCTGTATCAAGGCCTCAGTGCGCGCCTTGTCCGATACCTTCTTGGCATCGCCGTCCCGCTTGAGCCTGGCGCCAGCGACCTTCAAATCCTTCTCCTGGACGTTGAGTTCCCGTTCCCGCTCCTCGATGGTGTCCCGGCGCTTATCCAAATCACCCAGCCAGGACTTGTACGTCTGGTAGGTGTCTTCAGTCCTTTCTTCACGCCTGGCCAGGTCCGCTTCGAAAGCGTCCTGAGCCTGGCGCTGGGCTTCCAACCGGTTTTCCTTCAGGGTCAACTCATGAAGGCGCTGCTGTAGATCGTTCTGCTTCTGCACCAGGTCGAAATGAAGGCGAGTCACCTCATCGTCAACGCTGTGCTCGGGGGTGACATGTAACGGATTGGCAGCCGGATCGTCCAGGAAGGCACGGATAGCACGCTCCTGGTCTTGGTTCATCCAGAGGTGGATGTAGTTAAGACCCTCATCACGCCGCCGCGCTCTCAGAGCCGCCTGCCGTTGTTTTGCCGTTGCCGCTCCACCCATGATCGCCCCATCTACAAAATCACTGTTGATGCAGCATAGCGCGTGACATGTCACGTTGCAAGGCCATTAATATCCGGTCTAGCCATGAACGGGGCAGAACACGAAAGATGGATCATTGCAGTACGGGCACTCCTTGATCCTTTCCATCTGGTCTTGTTCGTCCCATCCTCCTTCCCAGGCCTCCCGTAGCTCCCGCTCATCCTTGAACATGGCCGGCACGTCGTCTCGCCCCAGTCCAGCCTGGTAGTCATGGTGTCCGAGGGTTTCGGCTTCCATGACACTATCCCAAAGCTCGTCCATCGGGTCGGCGCCAAGAACATTCACGGCGATCCTGGCCTTGGCATACCTCATCCGAATATCTAGCCCGTGCACTTGGCCCTCCTCCCCTCACGGCCCAGAGCGGCGCGCGTCACAGCGCCGCATCGGCCGCCAGCTTTGTCGCTCTGGTGGTTGCGCCTTCCACGATCTTGATTCGATCGCCCACTCGAATGGGGTCGGCCTCGTCCTGCTCCTGGACGAGGGCCATGACTTCGTTTGACCCCTCGAGCCGATAGGTGATCTCAACGCCCTTCTTTGCGTTGACGCCTTTCTCGACAACATTGCCGACAAGCCCGCCGACCAGGGCGCCGGCAATACTGGACACAATTCCGCCCCGGCTACCTGAATAGGCGCCGACGACGCCCCCCACCGCCGCGCCGGCGGTTGCACCCGTGCCGGTGTTCTGCGCGGCGATCTCGACCTCGCGGACCTCGACCACAGTGGCGAGTTTGACCTTCATTGCCTGCTGGGCCTGGCCTCCCTGGTAGACGTTGGGTTTGTAGCTCGATGCGCAGCCGGCCAGTAACAGGCTGGCAAGCGCAACAGCCATCAATACGGCTTTTTGCATTTCTCATCTCCTAGTGGTTGGTTTTATGACCTCATGTTGTCCTGCCGCCACGGCCGAGGGCGCGTCAGAAGCGGCCCTGGCCAGGCTGTTCAATCCCTTGCATCGCCCTTTCCTATCTACCGGTCCTATCTACGGCAAGCGGAATGCCGTTTTCGGTCGATCTCGGCCGGAGGCTGGACGTCGTGCGTTGCGCTGAGGAGTACCACGGCTTGCCGATTTGCTTGCTGTCCGGCGACGGTATCGTTGGGCTCGATGAAACAATCCGTACAGTGGCTGGTGGATATTCTCGAGGGAGCAATCCCCGCCTGTATAAGATGCTGCCGGATTGCCTCGGCCCGCGCGGCAGCCAGTGTCTCGTTGGCATCCTGGCTGTTCCGGCCGCCGGGGCTCCTGGAGGTGTAGGCACGGATATGAATGCCTTCTGCAGCCTTGGCCTCCGGTACTAAAGCCGTGAGGGCCTTCATCCCGATGGGCCCGAAGGTAGCGCGGCCGAACGCAAAGGGAACGCAATGCACGATGGGCGCCGGTGCCGGTGCGGCCGCTGGCGCCGGCTGAACTACGGGCTCCGATTTTGTCGTTCGTTCCGGCTCGGCAGCGGGAGGCTGGACGGGAACGGGCACAGCAGCCGGCGTGCCGGGTACGATCGGGACAGGATCAGGAACTGGTGGAACCGCGTCGACAGGAACCGCCGGCGCCGGCGCGACCACTGGCCGCGCCGGAACGAACGAAGATGGGAGCGCCCGGGTCTTGGGAGTCGGCTTCAAGCATGGGTCACAGACGACGTAATAGACCTGGCCAGTATCGGGGTCGATGGCCTGACCGATTCCCGGATCGGCCGCGCGAACGGGCAGCGGTGTTCGCACATCCCCAGGGGTAGTGGGCGAAAGCTGGCAGCCGGCGAGCGTGGCCACCAGGAGCGGGGCAAGCGGGCGAAGAGGTTTCATTGCTCTTCGATGACGAGTCGGTAGTAGCCGTATGAATCGATGACATGGCTTACGACGCGCCAGCCCTGTTCATAGATTTTGTCCACCGATGTTGCGTTCGGAATCTTGGGTGTGCAACCCAGGTCATGAAGAGACATTCCGGAACAATACCCCCCTTCTTGATGGCTTTTTGCGGGACGGGAGGGAGAAGTCGGGAGGCGTCCGAGGCTGTATCCGCTGCCGTAGCACCGGCACTGGCCAGAAGACTGAACAGGGTAATGACGAGGAGGTGTTTCAGCATGACGGCATCCTTTCAAGGAGGGGTGAGACGAAGAGTCCCCCGCGTGGGATCGCGTGCCAGCCCCGCAACAGCCGAAGCATGCGAGGTATGCTAAAGTAATACCTCATGATACTCCATTGGGGAAGCACAATGTCAGACACGGGTGTACGGCCTATAGCGGTCAAGCTCGATCCGGATGTGCGCGAGCGCGTCAAACGCCTGGCAGAGGCACGCCAGCGCACGCCGCACTGGCTGCTGCGCGAGGCCATCCAGCAGTACGTCGATCGGGAGGAGAAGCGCGAGGCGTTCCGACAGGATGCCATACGAGCCTGGGAGGAATACCAGGCGACGGGGCTGCATGTCACGTTTGAAGAGGCCGATGCATGGCTTGCCAAATTGGAAGCGGGTGAGGATGCAGAGGTGCCGGATTGCCACGTTTGATATGGTCGCCGGCGGCTCTTCTGGATGTGCAGCGGCTCTATCGTTTCCTGGCAAGCAAGAACCCTGATGCCGCCAGGCGAGCGATCAATGCCATCCGTAGAAGCATCAGGAATGTAGCGGGACAGCCTGGCATCGGCCGGCCCGCCGAGGGCATGGAACCGGAGTACCGCGAGTGGCCCATCGACTTCGGCGATTCCGGATACCTGGCTCTGTATCGGTACGATGGGAACACCGTCGTGGCCGTGCGTCATCAGAAGGAAATCGGCTATTGATGCGTTGCCATCAAAGGGGTCGTTCATGCTGACAGACAAGGACTTAGCAGAGAAAGAGGCGGGCCGCAACTTGGGCGAAGAGCTGCTGGAGGCGGTTCGCCAGATAAAGCCAATCTTCCGCCCCGACGTCATCGCCAACGCGTTGGCGGCAGCGCCCGAAGCACCAGCCGAAGATAGCGACAACCCCCGCACCACACCCGAGGACTGGAAAAGCGCAACGGCGAGCCAGTAGTTGTCCGAACTTCGGGAAAAGCTCGTTGCTCGCCGCCGCGGCTCGGCAGCGATGGCGGGGGACGCTCGGCCAAGCCTCACGGCAGCCAACCCAACACCGGCGAGCAGGATTTCATAGTCACGCCTTTTCCTTGTCTTCAAGCTTGCTGACTTTGGTGCCGGCTTTCGCACGAATGCCTTGCTGAGCAAGGGCGATTTCTAGGGCCGTTTCCAGGCGGATCACGCGTCCGGTCAGATCCTCGATCTTTTCCTGCTGAGTCTTCATGGCTATCGCCATGCGCTCCACCTTGTCATTCATCTTGATGACCGTGGCGATGGCGTCCCACATCTTGTCGCCAATACCCATCATCGAGCCCCCCGGACCGCCTCGGCTTCGATCCGCTCGATGCGGGCGTTCGAGGCCTCGACGAACGCCAGCGCATCGTCTATTGCCGCACCGGCCTCGGCAGTCGACTTCTCCATTTGGTCGATCAACCCCACCAGCAATGCCTCGTCCTCCGAGGGCTGGAAGGAGATGGCCGCCCGGCGCAGGAACTCTCCCATGGAGATGCCTGAAGCCTTGGCCAATTGTGCGATCCGGGTCTTTTCCTGAGGGCTCACCAGGACGGGAATCCTTGCTGTTGCTGTAGTCATTGCGAACTCCATTTAGGTATGCACATGTCATGCACATGTGCATAATAGGGTGCGCGATGATACGATTCAATCGATCCGCGTTGCCTGCGCTCTGCTGCAGACCTACACTGGAACCGCTGAAGAAAAAGAAAACGAGGTATTGGACATGCTGACTGCAATCGGAATCACGCTGGTCGCACTCTGGGCACTGGTGATCTATGGCATCAACAGAAGGTATGCTGATCGCGTTCGGCCCGAGCACGTCGCTATGGCCGCTACAATGGCGGATGACGACAAGGTCGCGGTAGGTGGAGACTTCACCCTTGATCCCGAATACAGCTACTTGGTTTGTAACGTGAATCACCACGACGCCTGATCCCATCACCATTTCCCGCTGGCGCCGCCTGTGCTGGCGCCATCTTTCGCCCGCGCGACGGCATTCTTGTCTGTTGGTTGCCCTGTTAGGGGGTCCTTGTCGCCGAGGTGGTTGTTCCAATAAGAGGTACTACCCGATCTGTCTTTGTAGGCCTGCCTGTCGGCCTGCTGTGTTGCCCCGACCTCGGCTCTGGTACGCGCCTCCTCTTGTTCGGCCTCCCCTTTCGCGGCTTCGACCTGCCCGACTAACGGCGCCCCCTTGGTTTTCGGATCCTGCCATCCGGGCACTTCTGGCACTAATCCCTTATCTTTCTCATGTTGCGTAGCGACGGTTCCTGCGGTCACCGGAGTGCCGTCAATCGCAGGAACGCCGAGCGCCGCATAAGCACCACCGAGACCAGCATTCGCCTCCGGAGTCATGGGCTGCCGGTTCGGCGGCAATCCTGCCCGCTCCATCCACACAGGCGAGCCATCCAGGGCGCGCCCCATCTCCCCTTCGGCGAAGAATTTGGCCATCCAGTAGGTGGCCTTGTCCCCTGTCAGTTCCCCCATGTCCCGGATGCCATACTCGCCCGGCGCATTGAGGGCATGCCGGCGGACATAGTTGTGGAACTCAGGAATCCAGTTGATCTCGCCCCGCGCCGCCATGGCCATGACCTTTTCGGCGCTCTGGCGGTACTCGCTGGCCTGCTCATGGGACTTCTGGGCCGCCTGGGTATGGGTCAAGGTATCTTGATGGGCCGCCTGGATCTGGCGGGCGCCATCGTCGCCGCTGTGCAGCCGCTTCTGGAACTCCTGGCTCTTCACGAACTCGTCGGCCAGAGTGTGGGTGTCGGTAATGCCCGCCTCGCGCGCGGACATGTGCGCCTTCGCCAGGGTGGCTTGCACTTCCTCGGTGCTCACCTGCCTGCCGGTGGCCCCCGCCGATGCATTGATCGAGGCCGCCAGGCCGGTTACGGCTGAAAGCGCCCCAGGAGTACCGAAGCTACCCTGGAGTTTGATGGAAGCCTCAAGAACCCTGGCCGCTGTCTCAGAATCCGTAATCCCAAGATCGCTCTTGATCTGATCGCTGATCTTGTTCATCCGGTCGATCTTCGTGGCCAGGCTGGCATTGTCGCCATGCCGCCAGGCATCCCCGTAGGTCTTGTCGCTCCCCCATTTGTGGGTTTCGCTGAGGATGGTCGACAGGGTAGCCGCATGGGTCTGTTGTGCCGCCTCGGATTCCTGGGTAGCCATCCGTTCGGCATTGGCCGATGCGGTGGACAGGCGGCTGCTGATCTCGATGGTATTGCCGAGCGACGCAGCCCCACGCCCCAGGTTGGCGGCGTACCGGAAGTCCCCGGTCTGCAGGTCCGTTGTGCTGGTCCCCAGGGCATTGGTGTATTGATTCATGAACGCATCGGAGCGGTTCGGCGCCAGACTCACCTGATCCATGCTCACGTTGCCGGAGTAGTCCCCTGCCCCCCTCGACCCGAAGCTGGCGGATGTTCCAGTTGCCGACATGAAGCCGATGGCGGCATTGGCCACCTGGTTCATCCCGAAAACGATGGCGCTGGCGATCAACGGCACCGACACCAGCAGCCAACTGGTGATGGCCAGCTCGGACACCGTGGTGTTGTAGATGGTCGGCGCCGTGGCGATGGTCAGGCCCTGGACGCCGTCATAATAGCCCGCCAAGGCAATCTCCTTGGCGGCCGCCGTGGAGTGGAGGTAGTTGACCACCGCATAAAGCGGCGGCCACATGGCCAGCCAGACCAGGGACAAGGCGTACATCTTCAGGGTGCGCAAGGCGCCCATCCCGCCCAGGATCAAGGCGACCAGCACCACCAGCGGGAACGAATAATAGACCACGGCCTGGATAGCGTTATGCAGCATCGGCAGGGCCGCCTCGGCGATCTTGCCGCCGACGATCTTCTGGGCGTTCATAGCCGCCGTGGTCTGGGCCTGGGCCAGGCCGAGCATCAGGGCGGATGGGTCATTGGTCCGCTGGCTGAACAGGAGGCCGGCGCCCCGGACGGCGTTGATCAGGCCGTTCTGCCTCACGATCTGGGCAGTGTCGGCTACCCCACCACCGATCAGGGCGCGGGTATAGGCGGCGGACAGCTGGCCCTCCAGGGCGGTACGCGCCTCATTCTCCATGGTCGGGTCGACACTGCCGGCGATCTTGCCCTTGAGCGCCGGACTGGTGCGCACGGCCAGGTTGAGGATCGCCCGTCCCACCTGGTTCGTCATGCTGTTGTCGAGCATGGTGTAGGCCTGGGTGCAGGGGTAGCTGTCGACGCTGCCGTCGGCCGCATGGACGGTGGTGAAGCGGGCCGGGTTGGTGTCGGCCATGATTGCCCAGAGATCCGTCGACTTGTTGACGAAATCTTCGGCATCGATGAACCCTTGGGAGATGTCGTAGATGGTGCAGTTGGCGACGAAGTTGACCACGTCGGCGTTGAAGTTCGGATTCGAGAAACGGAGCGTGGTGGCCTCCTTGATGAGGGTGGCCCCGAACATCATCCCGGTCTTCTCGTAGGTCAGATCGGCCGGCAAAGCGGCAGTCGCGTTCGTGCCCAACACGACTGGCAGGGTTTGGGCCGCCGTCTCGAACAGTTCCGTCAGGGTCGAGCCGATGCTCGATACCAGCGAGGCCAGCGCGGCGATGCCGGTCGGCACGTTGTCGATGACCACCGGTGCCTGGCCGGCCATCCGGTCGACGATCTGGATCGTACTCTTGGGCACCAGGAGAACACCGTTGATCAGGAACACGGCGATCAGCCAGTTGACGCCGTACATGTGCTTCATGAAGGCCATGGCGAAAAGCGCGCCCAGGAAGCCCAGGATCAACACCATGGCGATCGCGCCGGTGTAGCCGTCCGCCCCCATCAAGGCCGCCATGCCGTTGAACAGGGTGGCCAGGGTGTCGACGTTGCCGTAGCTGTAGATGGTGTAGCCGGACACCGTTGTTTCCCCCAAATCCTCAGCGGTCGAAGGCGGAGTAGGCCAGCAGGTCGAGGACCTGCTGGGGCATCGCTGCGCGCAGATCGCGCTCCAGCTGGGCCACATGGGTGATGATGCTCACGGCCGCCTGGGCTTTGGCCGCGGCGGTCTGCCGCTCGCTGTTCAGGCCCGTCAAGAACGATTGTGCCCGGCCGGCATGTATTTGCAGTTGTTCGAATTGACTGGGCTTGTACTGCGAGCCATGCAGGCCCACCGTCAGGGCCTCATGGGCTGCGCGGTAGAGCAAGGCGTAGGCGTACTCCACCGCCACGTAGTCGTTGTACTGCTCACGGATGGCCTGTGAGACAACGTCGTTGTCCCGTGTACTGCCGGCGATTGCCAGCATCCGGTAAACCGGCGCCGGCACGTTGTTGACGAAGTTGACCTCGGCGACGGTCGGCGTACCACGAGAGGCGATCTTGTCGGCCAGGGAGGCCATCAGGGCGCGCACTCTCTCGGTGAGGGGGCGGAACGGCTGGTTGACCACCACGGGATTCAGGCAATCGTCCGTATCGCCGCCGCAACTCAGCATCTTGATGGTGGAATTGCCGTCGGCATCCACTTCCGCGTCGCCACGCAGCAGGGCGGCGACATTGAGGTCGGTAGCCTCGATCGGCCTCGGATCCTCCTTGCCGTCCGTTGCCCGAGAGTAGATCGTCGTGCCAGTAATGGACATGATGAGTTCCCGGTCCTCGTCGTCCAGGTGCTCCATCCGCTTGAGGGCATGCCAGACAATGTTGCCGAAGAAGGGGACCAGAGCCTTGGTCTGGTCGTTGTCGGCGCCGGCGTCCAGGACGCTGTCGACGTCGGAGGAACTCGCACACTTCTCACGGGCGTCCGCCGCGTCGCTGGATATGCCCAGGGTGGTGGCGATCGATTCGCACGTTTTTGCGGTAGAAAAGCCAAGCAGCTGATTGGCCTCATTGAGGGCCATCTTGGCCCCCTCGCAGCTCGAGATGGACGCCCGGTTGACGATATTCTCGATGGACTTGAACCATTGCATGGTATCCCCGAGCAGGGGCTCGACGGACTTGATGGCCAGTTGGAACAGCACGCCCGGTATGGCCGACGTGATGTTCTTCAGCATGTTCTTGAACTGCTCGGAGGAGATGTGGCTGAAGGAACCGCCGAAGGCGTCGATCCCGCCACAGGAGTTTCCGGCCCTGATGTAGGGTGCCTGGACCGACAGCAGCTGGTAGGTCTTGTTAGGCACCCGGGTGAACATCGAGCCCATGGTGTAGGTGTTCATGGTCTGCCCCTTGAAGGCCTGGGGCGCCGTGGTGTTCGTCATGCCGTTGAACATGGTTTCAGCCTGCGCCTGGAGGGACTCGCCGGACGACAGGGAGGGAACCGACAGCAGCGCAATCGCCAGCGCCAGGGGCTTCCAATGGATATTCTTCATGGTCATGGTTCGAATCCTTCCAATGAACGGACGGGGGTGGCCGCATCGACGTACTGGCTGGCGCTGGGGTTGGCGATCGCCACCAGGCGGTCGATCAATTCTGTTTCGGACAGCGTACCGAAGCCGACGGCGACGACATCCCTGGTGGAGGGGTTGGCCAGGTACAGGGCCGGCACCTGGGTGACGCCCAGGGCGTCGGCCTGGCCCCGATCGCGGTGCGGCCGCGGGAATTCGGGCAGGCCGCCACCGTCGAGGGAAACCGGGAAAACCTGGATCCCGGTGGCCCGCGAAAAGCCGAGCAGGACCGGGGCGAAGGCGTGGCAATGCGGACAGTCCGATCGGAAGAAGAAATACAGGACATGCCCCTTGGCCAGGCGCTCCAGGGTTTCCCGCTGAAGTTTCGCCTGCTCCTGCTTGTAGGCCTCCAGGCCGACCACGTTGACCGGCCGTTCCTGGGTGAAATCGTATTGCGGGTTAGCCCACACCACCCGCTGGCCAGCCTCGGCGAACTGGTCCGCCAGGCGCACCAAGGCGGTCCGGTACTGGACATAACGCTCCACGTTGGCCTGGGTGGGGTTGAACATGGCCACGATGCGCGCCTCTACCATGTCGGCCTTGAATTTCTCGTACATCCGGACCTCGGGGGGCTTGGCCGCCGCGGCCTCGGAAGTATGGCTATCTAGCCTGGAGTCAGATTTCTTACTGGGAGCTGGCTCAGGCTGCGGATCCTTGTACCAGAACCAGCCCGTCTCGCGTTCCTTAAGGAACGGTTTAGGCGCCTCTGTGGCCTGTGCATCGACTGCAGCAGGCATCGGGGTGGCCGACATGGCTTGCGAGGCGCCCAGCCCGCCCAGAAGGGCTGTGGCCGCCCAGAAAAGCAGAGCAATGACCTTATTCATCGACCCCCTCCCCGCTCTCCCCGATCGGGAAGCGGCCACTGCGGCAATAGTTGACCTGCCAGGCGAAAGACTGGTCGGTTGCCGGCCCGGCCTTGCCTTGCGCGTCCCGCTCGACCACGCCGGCCTGGCGCGTGACGACGCGCAGGCGTCCACAGCCGGCTTCCGTGTGGGTGCCGATCCGTTCCACGTCGACCAGAATAGGGGCCGCTGTACCGAATTGCCCGGAGAGGGCCAGGGCATCGCGGCCGACAAGGGTTCCCGCGGCTTTGCCCGCCTGCAGGGCCTCGATGAGGAGCGGCTTGATCGACGTGACGCTCTCGCGGGCTTGAACCAGCGACGGCAAGCCAAGCATGGCCATCGCGGTCGCGGCAATCATCAATGTACGGCCGGACATGAGGTGTCTCCGTGGAAATAGCAGGAGGTGGCCCCTGGGGTGTCGGTCTCCGGCATGACCTGCTCCATGAACTCGGTCAGGTCCATGGCCGAGAGATCGAGTTGCTGCAACTCGGCTGGCGTGAAGCCACTACAGTTCGGACGCCTGGCGGATCCCATGCTCCGGCCGAGTTGCGCCTTGCCCTGTTTGTTGATGAGCTTGGCCAGCACCGAGTTGAAACAACAGTAGGACTGCTTCCGTTCCAGGCAGGGCCCGAAAAGAACCTTCTTTGAGCAATATGAGCCCAGGCTGACGCACAGCTTGGCGTCCTTGCGCATGGCCGTCTCCTGGTCGTTCTGACTGCAGTCCATCAAGCCGGAGAACTGCAAGGCCATCATGGCGATGGTCCAGGGCCCGGGCACCAATGAGGAGAGGAAACCCTCGACACTGACGTCGCCAGCCAGCATGCCGGCCAGCGCCGAATTCGTGCCCGAGCCGAACAGCGTGGAGAACCCGGCAATCACCATATCGGGAGCCTGAGAGGCAAACAGCGCGTCGTAGGTATAGGTCGACGCCATCGCATTGCCGGCCGTGCTCATGACTCCGATCGCGGAATTGGAGAACGCGCTTCCTGACCCGCTACCGCCAGCGCAGCAGTTCACCGCCCCGAACAGCTTCTTTTTGCACGTGCTCTTGTAGCCCTTGAAAATTTCCAAAGTATCCGGGTCCATGTAGCCGCCTGCCTCGCGCCCGGCCTCCATGTAGGCCACGACCTCGGCCAAGTCGCTATCCGCCTCGTTGCCCGGGTCCCAAGCGGCGCCGGTCTCGGTCGTTTGCGGTTGGCTCTCGCAGGTCGTAACCGTCTGCTGAGAGGTATTGTCCTCGACCTGGATGCGCGAATCGGACGGATCCAGCCAGCGCACGCGGTTACTCAGCCAATTGCCAGACGAATTGGTGTTGTCGACGCACCGCCATATGACCGGATCCAAGTTGGCGAATATGCCTCCCGAATACTGGCTGATTCTGGTTAGTACCGTGCCTTGCCGACAGCAGGCCACCTGGTCGTCGACAGGCAAGCAGTCATACCGGGTGTTTTGAAGTCCTTGAAGAAGGATGGCGTACATCTGGTATGAGCCGGTGGTTTCCGTACTGGTGGTGCAGCTATATGTGCCCCTATGCCGAGCCCTTCTTCGTCGCTGAACGAAATCTGACCGGAACGAAGTAAGTCCGCGTCGGTGTATCCGCTCATGGCGGCCTGATATGTCGAGGCGGGTTGCATGTTTGCCGATGCGGCATTGATGGCCTCGCATTCCACGTGCGCGCTCGGATTGGTCGCACATTGGGCCGCCATCGCTATGCTGCTCGCCTCCGCCCCGGATGCGGTGGCCTGTGGCAGAGTACCGCCAGGTAACGCGGTGATAGCCGGAGCGGTCCATTGCTGGTCGGATTGCAGGCCGCCGTTGATCGTCGAGATCGACGCCTGGCCCGCCGTGCGTGCCTCACTCGCCGCGTCGGCATATGCGGGGCCGGCAACGCACGTGATAAGTGCCGACACCATCCACTTTCTCATCGCCCTGCCCTCGCTTTCTCAACCTGGGCGTGGAAATCAGGCTGCAGGCGGTCGATGGTATCCAAGGCATATCCAATGCTCACGTCGCCGGTGAGCCGGACATAGTCGGTATCCGGCAGGCATTGATCGTCGCCGCAACCCAGAGACTGGGCGCCGGCGCGGGTGAGAACGAAGACCGGCACGGCTTCGACGTTGAAGCGCCGGAAGGCGTCGGGGTCGATGGTCCAGGCCACCCGCCTCTCGCCGATCAGTTTCTGTACGGCGATAGCGGTCTTGCTGATGGATCGTTCCACCATCCCGCGCAACACCAGGGTCGCTCCGGTCGCCTCGGCGTCGGCAATCAAACGCTGCAGGCTGGCGCGGGGCATGCTGAGGGAAACGAACACGGAGAGGCCGCCGGGAGCCGCGTCGCCGCCTCTCTGCCGGTCCAGGTAGCCCTGGAAACGCTCGGCGAGCTGGCCGACATCCTGCACCGGCACGCTGGCCGGTTTGGGCAGATTGTCGACGCTGGCGGCCTCTCCCGAGGTCCCGACGGCGGTACCGATCCGCTGGCGCCACCCCGCCTCGGCATCGTCGGCGGCACGGACGGCCGCATCGATCCGGCCTTGCCAGTCCACTATCGCCGCGTCGGTGCCAGCCTGCGCAGACGAGCCCTGCACCACCTGAGCCAGAAGAATCATGACGAGTAAGAGTCCGTTACGCATGGCGAAGTCATCAGTAGAAGGTCATGCAGCAGTTCCGCTTGCGGAACAGCAGGTAGGCAAAATCCTCGCGCCCCGGAACCTCCTTGCCGGCGCCCCACACGATGGAGGATTCCCCGAAGTTCTGGCAGCACTTGCCGTTGACCTTGGCCGTGTTCGGTACCGGGTAGACCATCTGGGTCTTGTACGCCTGGCGATCCATGACCATGTTCGGATGTGGACCGCACAAGGCTCCGGAACCGTGGTATTCCCAAGCGACGGAGAACTTGTGCATCTTGGCCTGCAGGCGTTCCGCCAGCAGAAGCGACGTGGCCACCCCGCCGGTATGGTGCGGTACAAAGCCCTGCATGGGATGGAGGGACCCCTGGCACCCCGCGCACCAGAACAGGCTGGAGACGGGCTTGCTGGTGGTCGATGCGACGCAGTCGCCGGCGCAGGCTGCCAGTGCGACCGGGTTGGCGAACAGCAGGGCCTCCGGGTTGATCCAGGCGGAAAGATTCGGGTCGATCCAGGTCGGGTCATATTCGGTGATGAAGCCGATGTCGATCGAGTTCTGCACCAGGCACGGGTGATCGTTCATCACGCCCAGGACGTACATGGCCGGGAAGGTGTAATGGTGCGCCTGATAGAACGCGGTCGAGGTGTAGTTCTCGGGGGTCTTGGAATTCCTGGAATGGCGCCCGGGCATGGATCCCGTATCCAGGCTGAGCCCCCCCAGGGTCGGGAAACAGAAGGGTTCCCGCGGCACTTCCGCGAGTTGCGCGGGCTCCCAGAATCCGAGCGTCAGGCCGATCTTCGGGGGAAATCCTCCGCACATGCATACTGGATTACCCGGGTTGTCGATATCCGTCTGGCCTCCGATGTTGGCGATGTGCGCGCTGCCGATAGACAGCGGCAGCATGCACCGCCAACAGATGTCCGTCACAAGATTGGGGAAACGGCCAGTGCAGCCGCCATTCACGATGCTATCCTCGGCTGTGGCCGGCATGGCCTGGCCAGCGAGAACCGCCACCGCCAATGCGAGGATGCCCAGGTGCCGCCTCATGCTCATGGCTTGATCTCCTCAATGGTCAGGAAGCGGTCGGCCGGCCCGGCCTGGGTGACCAGCGCCGGGACGTTCTCAATGCCGAATCGGTTCGTGATCGCTCCGGCTTGGTCGAAATAGACGGGGCGTTTCCATTCGCGCATGAGTTGCGGCGGCGAGCCGTCGACCAGAATGATCTTGAGCCGATCGCCCCAGCGGGCGATCAACCGGCGGGCGACCGCCTGCTGGGCCTTCTCGCGGCCGTTCATGAGCAACAGCGCACCGGGGAACGGCGCGATGTCGGCGGGGTTGACCGTGGTGCCGGCCGGGAATAGTACCCGGCCAGACTCATCGAGGACGTCCTCCGCCAGGGTGATACTGGGATCGAAGCGCCGGATACGGTTGACCTTGGCTGTGCGGAGCCCCTCGACGGCCACCGGATTCTCAAGCGTTTGACGGGCGCGCTCCCGCGCATCGAGCATGATGCGCCGCCACTCGCCGCTCTCCACTTTCTGGCGCGCGATCGCCTGGATCTCGTCCAGGAAATCGGGTTCGGTGATGGCGTAGGTCTTGCCGATGAGGCCGAGGTCCACGGCCTGGCAGGGGGCCGTGAGGCCGGCCAGAGCCAGGAGGATCAACAGGTGGCGCAGGCAAGCCAGCATGGTCAGAACACCGGATGGGCGACGCCGATCACGGCATCGAACGGCACGAGGCCGCTCTCGGCGTAGCGGCTGTCGAACGACGCCGGGTGGTCGCCTTGGGCGAACAGGAATCCGTCCGGTATCGTGCCGGGCCGGATCGTGGTCAGCCGCACGCCCTTGTGGGTGTGCTCGGCGGCCTCGCCGACCAGGCGGCCGGCCACCCAGACCCGGCGGCCGTCGACGAGGATCGTGTCACCTGGGATTCCAGCCACCCGCTTGAAGAAGGTGTGCGACGGCAGGCCTTCGATGGGGCCACGGTACGTGTACAACATGTATTCGCCCCGCGCCGGCGTCCGGCCGTATTCGACGCGGGCCACGGTCCAGGGCAGCGACGGGCTGAGGTTGAACCGGTAATGCATTGCCGTCCAGACCAGGACGGGCACGATGATCAGAGTAGCCGGCCAGTAGCGCAGGGGTGAGAGCAGGAGGGCCAAGGCCTCGCGGCCGAGCCACGCAAGAAAGGCGTAGATGCGCCCGCGCGGCGCCCGCGTAAAAATGGGGTGTGGGCACGCCATCCGCCGGGCCCGCATTACATCCCCACCTTGGCGCGCAGGAGCGGCGTCAGGTCCTGGACCTGGGCCGTCCTGGAGGCCACTGCGTTGCCAAGCAAGACAACGCACCCACACTCGTTCGAGAGCGACGCAAGAGCGGCCGGCAGGGTCTTGGCGAAATCCTGCGCGGCCGCCACGGCCTTCTTGCGGTCATCATCGGTCGCGTTCCCGTTGGCGACCAGCTTGGAGAACTGCTGTTCCTTTTCCCGGTACACGGACGCCAGGTCGACCACGCCGATCCGGATTTGCCGATCAATGGAAAGATAGTGGTAGAGGCCGACGGCGCCCAGTGTCAGCACGGAGTTGGCCAGCAGAATGAACATCCAGTCGCGCGCCGTCATCAGGCCGCCCTCCCGCCACGTCGTTGCAACAGAATCTCGATGGCCTCGTCGAGGCTATGCCCCTGAGCCTGCAGTTCGTCCAGGGGGGCGTTGTCCTCGTACCGATTGGTGAACAGCAACAGGGTGCGAGGATCGAGGATGAGACGCACCACACCCTCGCCCATCGGGCTGTAGACGTAGGCCTCCGAGTAGGCCCCGTCCTCCTTGCGCAGGCTGGCCAGGAGGCGCTTGCGGCCCTCGTCCAGGTGGAGCTTGCCTTCCTGGGCGAGCTTCTCGATGGATTCCCGCCGCTGCCGCAGCACGATGAGGAAATCCGACTGCGCGAAGGCGGCATGCAGGGCGTCGGAAGCGTAGTAGTGCTCCACCATCTGGGTCGCGGTGATCAGGGCGCCGCCGTATTTACGCGCTCTGAGCGCGGTCTCCTCAATGATCCGCGTCAGCGTGTTGTCGCCTTCGGTGCCCAGCTGCTGCTTCAATTCGTCGATGATGAAAAGCTTCTGCCGGTTTCGGGTAAAGAACATCTGGGAGGTGATCCGGAACAGCATGGCGATCATCACCACCCGGTGCAGGGCCGCCGACCGCTTGAGGGACTCCAACTCGATGACCAGGTGGTTGACGTCGAAGTTGATATTGGAGGGGCCGTCGAAGAACTCGGCATAGGCGCCCCCCTGGGCGTAGGGCGACAACATGGTGGCCAGGTCGTGCAGCCGGCCGTCGAAAGGGTCGTCGTCGTTGATACGGCCGCGGGCGAACCAATCGCGGATGTCGGTGATGGTGGTGTCCCGGCCTTTCTGGTCCCAGATCCGCTTGATGACCGTGCCCACGGCCTGGTACTGGAACGGATCCAGGTCCGCGAAGGGCGCGGCCATCTTGGCCACGACGGCCTGCAGCATGTCCATGTCGTCGGTGATGCTGACGACATGGCTGAACGGGTTTACGTTAATGCCGGAGCCCTCCCGGATGTCCAGGAACATGCCGCCGGTCTTGCTGACCAGGCGTTCCGCGCTGCGGCCCAGGTCCAGGTGCCAGACCTTGGCGCCAGCACCCAGATAGCTCCAGGTGATCTCCTGTAGCCAGGTCGATTTGCCGGAGCCGATGCCGCCGACGATGGCGACGCCGTAGCCGCCCAAGGTGTTGTCGTAGAAGTCCAGCGAGATGAGCTGGCCGCGCCGGCCACCGAGGATCATGGTCGGCGTCGGGGTGCCGGACCACTCGGCGATCATCGGCGCCAGAGCCGTGACGTTCTCGTAGCTCTTGGACGATGGCACCTTGAAGCGGGTCAACAGTTTGAACATGGCGCCGTCCAATCCCATGGGCAGGGACGCCAGCAGGATCGTGCGCTGGATGTAGGTCATGTGGCACAACTCGAATCCCTGGTCGCGCCAGATCGACTCGGCCGCCTTATCCGCCGTCGAGGCTTGGTCCTCGGTCGGGAACAGTAGGAGCGTGTGGTAGGCCTTGACCAGGCCACCACCACCGTCCACGACCCGCAGGGCCTCGTCCCAATCTTCCTTCTTTTCCTGGAGGTCGGGCATGAGCGGGGCCATTTTGGACTGGGCGTTTTGCGTCGCCCGGGCCTGGTTCATCACCACGCTGGCCTTGGTGCCGGAGGGATCGGTGAAATACGCCCCCATGGTCAGCAGGAAGGGGCAGGGATACTGCAACGAGGACTGGGTCAGGTCGCCGATCAGCGCACCCATGCGCCCCAGGGAGAACCGCTTCGGATAGCCCTTCACCGCATAGGCACGCATCTCGACAGGCAGGTCCGGGTGGCGGGTATTGGTGAACCGCAGGCCTCGGCCGTGTTCGGTCTGCAGCGTATCGAAGTCGACCATCTGGGCGTTGAGCAGGCGCCCCTGGTCGTAGTTGAATGAAGGCAGGTCGCTGTGCAGCCGGTGCGGGTTGCAGAAGTCGGCGCACCAGTTCAGGAGGTCGCCCGCCTCCCATTCACGGGCTGGAAAACCGGCCCCTCGCAAGGTGGTCACCATACCGGCTCTGGAGTTCAGAAGTTCCTGTATGCGGGCGTGGTCGTTGAAGCGGATCGGAACGGTGACCGACAACACCAGGCGGAAATCACGCAGCAGGTAGGAGTAACCACGGGTCAGGGACTGGTGGGCGGCCCTGGCCAAATGCTCGAATCTTCGCCGGGCCAGGGTCCGGTAGATGTTCTTGTTGCGGGCCGGCCGGCCCGCCTCGTCGGAACGTTCCTTGATATCTGAATCAGACACCCGGAGATTGGCGTACTGCGTCAGCCTGCGTCGTATATGCGGCGTGCCGAACAAATGGAACTGCAGGCCGGTGCCGACCGGCCAGCCATGCAACAATCCTTCCAGGATGTCGGCCATGGACTGATCGGATCCGGACTGGGGTGCCAACTCGAGACAGAACCCGACCTGGTTGCCCAGGATGAAAAGGTTGGTGTCGCTGTCCCAACTCCGATACGGTAAGTAAGTGGAAAACTGCTGCGAATCGCCGCCGTCCTCTTCTTCCGCCCTCGGCTTGAATAGGCCGGCCAGCCAATCCAGCCAGCCCGGGAGGGTCGCGTTCGTGTCCATGGTTCAGCGTGTGGGAACGAAGGGGAGGCCGGCACCGGCGGCGGGGGCGCGGGCGGGAGTGAGGGCGGGGACCAGCGTGGGAACGGCCGTGGCGGCAGCCGGCGGCTCTTCTTCGCGGGACTCCGCCGAAGAGGAGGCTGGCGGCGCCTTGAGCGTCGCGGAGAACCCGGCATGAGCCCGTTCGCGCACATGCTCCATCATCCAGTTGCCATCATCCAGCCGGACGACGATCCAGGCGTCCTCGTGCAGATCGCCATCGGCGTCCTGCCAGGGCGCCACCCAGATGCGCTGTGTGTTGGGACGGGTCCGGAGGGGGACAGGCTCGCCGTCGGCCGCTGCGGAGGCAACCAGCCGTGTGGGCGGGCGCGAGTCGGCGCGATGGGGGCGGGCGTTTGGGATTCCAACGCCGGATCCGCAACCTTGTTCTGGCCCTGCACGCTCTCCTCATACACCTGGCTCATCGGCTTGCAGGTCACGCCCTCGCTCAACGGGCAGGACAGCCGGTCACTGGAGCCGGACAAGCCGCTCAGAGTAGAACAGCCGCCCACCAGGAGCAGGACCGGCAGAAGGGATGCATGGCGCTTCATTGTGATACCTCTGAGATGGCATTGGAGGTTTGCCCGGCCGCCAGCCAGGCGGCCAGGTCGCGGGCGTTCATCGCCCCCATGGAGACGCGCCCGTCAGCGGATACCAGACCCGGAGTGCCGCGGATGCCGAAGCGGTTGGCCAGGTCGAGGTTTCGCCGCATCACCCGCTCCGCGTCGCAGGACGGCGCCGCAGCCTTGGGTTGTTCGCCGCGCAACATCCAGGCGGACCAGGCGGCTTGACGATCAGCCGCACACCAGATGTCCCGTGCGATGGCCATCGAACCCTCCTGCAGGGGCAACACCACGACGTGGATGTCCACGTCGGGCAGCACCGCTAGGGTTTTCTCCATCTGGCGGCAGTGGATACAGGCCGGGTCGGAGAACACGTAGACCACGCGCCGTCCCTGCCCCTGGGCGACGCCGGCGTCGAGCAGCTGGTCGGCGGCGATCGCCGACACGTCGACCCTGGCCAACTCCTGGAGGCGTTCCTCGGTCAGGTCGCGGTTGGCGGCCAGGTCGAAGATGTGGCCGAACAGGAAGTAGGTGCCGCTGGCGTCGACGTAGACCAGCTTGCGACCCATGGCCAGTTCGTAGACGCCGGGAAGCCCGCTCTCGCGTACCGCATCGATCCGGGTGGCGGGATAACGAGCCGCCAGGGTCGCCATCACCTGGTCCGGAGAAGAGTAGGCCGGCACCTCGGCCGCCTGGCTGACGGCCGCCAGGGCGGCCAAGGCAACTACGGTGAGGAGACGCTTGATCATTGGTCACCCCGACGCATCGACAACAGGTCCGGTTGGTCCGGCAGCGGGACATCCAGGCTCGTGCCGCGCGTGAACGCGATGTCGACCTGCCGCTGGGCATCGATCTCGATTACCGGGTAGGACTTGTCGGCAAGGGAGATGTAATACTGGGCCAGTCGGTCCATGGCAGTGTTCACGCCCTGGGCCATGCCTGTCTGGAATTCCTTGCCCGGATCTGCTTCGGTGACGGTGGTACCGAGTGCCGTGACGCCTGTGGTGGAGGACTGGTAGACGATGCCGCGGCCGATGCCCGACACCACGCCTGCGAGTAGTGCATTGGCCAAAATCTGCCCCTGTTTGCTCACCAGCCGGCCGCGCATGCCGACCTTGCCGTCCTCGCCGTAGACCGTGCCGGACACGTTCTGCTCCAGGACTTGGCCATCATGGCGGACACAGGACAGTTTCTCCAGACGGAAATACGCCCGCTCGGACGACAGGTCGCCGTAGGCGGCCGTAGTCACCATGCAATCCTTGACGTTGGCACGCCAGTGGTTGGGCAGCCAAGCGAGATCTTCGATATGCAGGAACACCGGCAGCGGATTGGATTGGCCGCTGCCGCTGGTGGGGGCGTCAATACCGCCCAGGAGGCGAGCCTTCACAAAACCGATCGGCAGGAAGGTCTTGCCGACCTGACGCTGGGAATCTTTGTCGGGTTTGCCAGCTTGGTCCGCTTTGCCGGATGGCGGAAGCGCCGGCGTGGCCTGCGGGCCACCTTGAGGAGCGGCAGCCGGCGCCTGGGGCGCCCGGAAGGCGGCCAGGCTGATGCGACCAATGCCGGGACGCGGCGGCAACGGGGCCGCGACCGGAACGGTTGTGGCGGGTGCGGTTGTGGCGGCCTGGCCGGGCACCGGCGGCGGGATGAATTTCGGGCCTGGCCTGGCCTGGCCGGGATTCGACGGCGAACCGGGCGGATAGTCGGCCCGCGCGGGAGCCGCACCCTTGCCGGCCTCCTGCTGGTGTTTCAATTCCTCTTCCAGTTTCTGTAGACGAGCGACCAGTTCTTTGTTCTGGGTATCGCTCTCGCTGACCCGCCCCTTCAGCACAGCGATATCGTCGCCGGCCTTGTACAGCCAGCGCTGGGCATCGGTGACCACCTCACCGGGAGCCGTGATGGCCTTGACCGCGACCTTGCCGGGATCCACGCCCTCCTTCTGCTCCGACTTGGGCTTTGAGCCAGACGACAACAGCAGCACGAAGAGCCCCCAGAGCCCGATCACCAGCACCAGGATGATGGCCAACTGGGCGCGGCGAGAGTTCTTGAGGCCGCGCATGCCGGACCAGGCCGGCGCGACGCCCGGGGTTTTGGCGGAAGAATTAGTCACCGCGCCGCTCCCTGATCACATGGATCCGGGTGGTGTCGCCCGGCTCCAGGGCCTCGCGCTCCACCGCCACGGCGGCCACGTCGGTGTCGAAGAACTCCCGTGCATCGAGCACCATCGGTGCATCAGAGATGTTGGTTAGCGAATACACGGTGCCAGCCAGGTACGGGTTCATGACCCGCCTCATCTCGACGAAGCGAGCTTCCTGCCACAGTTGGACCGGCCGTCCCAGGTTGACGGCGGTGTAGCCCGCGGGCACGGTCCTTGCGCGTAGGGCCAATTCCATGGCCTTGATCTCGCGGATCCGATCAGGTGCTGCGTCAGCCGCCGCCGGCGGGGTATCGAGCGGCAGCGATCGGTCCTTCAACACGACCGTGTCGCTGGGGATGTCGAAGGGAGTGAGCAGCAGGGTGTAGACCGTTCCCTTCTCGGTTTTGACGAAGATGTTGATCGGTTTGCCCGGCGTCGCCATCGCCGACGGGATGACATACAGTTCGCCGCTGGCCGCATCGGGAGAAGCCATCAGTTCGCCAGCCTGGTTGTCGGGCGAATAGATGGAGCCGAACACCTCCAGGATGCGCGCCCCCTCGACCTTGATGCGCGACGTTTCCCGCACGGCGATCCGGGCCGACACGGCGCCGTCGGGCTTGACCTCGTATTGCTGCAATGCCCAGGCCGGTGCCTGGACCATGGCCAGCGCGGCCAGGCAGAAGGCGAGGCTATTGTTCCAGTTCGTTTTCATCGTCAGTCTCCGTCTCGGCCAGGACGGCCTTGAAGTCATCGATCTTTACCCGCCTGAACTTGATGAGTTGGGCCTGGCCGCCCACGATCGAGAAACGTGCCAGGTAATGGCGAAGTTCGTTCTTCACCACAGTGCCGTTGATCGTCACCTTGAGATACCCGGTCAGGATGGCGGCCAAAGCATCCGGGGCCGCCTTGGCCACGCGCACGTCGAATGACGTGGAAGCGTTGTCCCGGCGGATCTTTTCGGCGTTGATACGCAGTTTCTGCTGCAGGGCGCCGTGATAGTCCGGGTGCGCCAGCTTGAGCAACAGGTCGGATTTGTAGGCCACGTTGTCGGGCGTGACATCTAACGACAGGAACGATACCCACTGGGCCATCTGGGTCAGGTAGGTATCCGACGCGGTGCCGTTCGTGATCCAGAACGACTTCTCGATGTTCGGCGGTGTCACGACGGTCCGGCTGGAGCCCATGCTCGACCAGACGAGCATGAGCGCCAGGATCAGCAAGAGGATCAGGCCGGCCACGGCCAGCCAGAGGTTTTTGTTCTGAGTGCTCAGGACCTGGACGTCGGCCTCGTATGCGTCTTTTTTCATCGTTCCTTCCTGGTCAGCCCGCCAACTCACGGTAGTGGGAGGGGGGTATCACGCCACGCGGTATGAGCAACATCAGTTCCTGGGGCAGCCACCAGTACAGGAAATGCCACAGGTAGCCGGTGTGCCGCATGGCCTTCAGCTTGGAGATCCGGGAACTGGCGTAGTACCCCAGGGCGGCACAGACGAAGAGTCCCCACATGGTCCCTTTCACGAACCCCAGGAAGAGGAAAAAGATGAACGTGATAGACACGTCCATCTCCCACAACCCGAGTTTCCAAGGATCGTCCAGGTGCCGAAGGATGCGGCTGCCTTCCATGGGTCAGAGCATCGCGCCCGCAACGGCAAAGCCGGCGGTCAGGCCGACGGCGGCGAAGATCGCCAAGCCGATGTAGCCGAGTACCGGCGCGAAGTTGCGCAGGGCGGCCAGACCGATCAAGGCCACCAGGAAGCCGATGACGATCACCAGGGCCTTGAGGCCGGTGTTCATGTCGGCGAACTGCTGGATGGCCGCCTGCATGGGGCCGAGGCCGGTGGCGGCGCCGACGTTGCCCATGTCGAGGCTGATGGCCAGGGCGTCGCCGGTCACGGCAGCCAGGCCGAGCACACTGGCGACGTACCAGGCGGTGGTCTTGGTGTCGATGGCGTGTTTGGCCTGGACCAGGCGGGCGGAAACTACTTTGGCGAGTTTCATGATTTACTCCTTGGGAATATTGAGTGAGCTGAAAACGGTCCGCGCGGTGCGGTCCAATGCCCGTTGCGGGAGATCCTCGATCTCCAGGGCCTCCAGCACGACGGCTGAGACGACATCCTTGAGATCGAAGCGCACCCCGTTCGGGTCGCTTTGATGACCGTATGTGAGCCTCTGGAGCTTTTTGAGCTTGTCGAAGGCTGCTTCAGAAACCAGGATCGAACGAAAGCCCGGAGTGACTTTCTTAACGCGTGTATCGTCGTTCAAGGCTTTCCCTCCATCTGGATCAGTGGAACTCGTCGCGGGGTCCGGAGCATTTGCCGGTGCGCTCCAGGTTCAGGCGGGCGCGGTAGACCGCCCAGGCGTAGTCGCTGCGGGCCTTGCGGCAGGCATGGCCCTTCAGCTTCGTGCAGGCGGCGTTGTAGGCGCCGACCGCCTCCCAGGTGTCGCCGTATTTCGCCTTCATTTCGGCGAGCACGTACGCACCCATGTAGATGTTGGTGCAGGCATCGAATAGGAGGGCGGGATCCAGGCCGAAGCGAGCCGCATGGCTTGGCATCACCTGCATGACGCCGCGCGCACCGACCGGACTGACTGCGTTGATGTTCATGGAGGACTCGACACAGGCGATGGCCCCTAATTCCATCGGATCGAGGCCGTAGGCCCGGGCCGCGTCGCCCCAGCACTCGGCATCGGCGGACCGGGTAAGTCCGATCGACATGATCGAAACCAGAAGAAATGAAACTAGGCGCATTGACAGTACTGGATTTGCAATGCGCTCACCCTAACCGGTTGACTACTGATAAATCCGATAAAAATAAAACGAATTAATAGCCTAGCGGTGCTGTATAATGTTTGCCCCGCCCAGGCGGGCACGGTTTAATAACGCAATATAAACAATGCGTTAAGAAACGTGACGGGTATGAAAATGGTGTGCAACGGCCAGCAAGACAAAAAATAAAATTGTAAGTGGCCGAACCAAAGGGCGGCCCGATCGCTTAATTCCCGCGCTCGGGCCTAAAGGCGAAAACAGAAAAAGCTACGGTAAAACAACGGGATAAAGGTAACCCCATAGGGCAAGGGGAAAAACGGGGCCAGCATTATACGCGCCCGACATCGTGGAAATTCGTTTTATTTTTATCGGAATTTCCAGGTATCGAGGGCCGTAAGCTGGCTTTCATGAATACGTTCCCCGAACCGGACAAAAGGGTCGCTGCTTTGCTGGCGCAGGCGGGCCTGGGCCACTGGCGCAGCATCCTGTGCGAGATGTTCCGCAGGTATGAAGGCCTGCAAGACCTCACTATCGGAATGAACGAAGGGGCGCGGCCTGAAGTGGTGGCCCTGCTGCGGATGTGCATCCGGTCCGGTGTGGTCCTGGACGATCGTGCGTTCGCCCACGCGATAGCGGGCCTGGGCTTCCTGGATTACCGGATCCACCGGGCCAATGACCGCACGATGCTGGATGAACGCTGGGATCCGGCCCTCATGGCCCTGTCTGAATTCCGTGCGGCCGGACCGATTACCGCCTACCCGGCCGCCACTCGGCCCTTGTCGCCGGCCCTCACGGCCAGGCACCTCCTGCGCCAGTTACGCCAACATGGAGATCGCTGACTACCTATTCGCCGCGGTGCCGGCCCTGGGGTTCGGCCTGGCCGCGGCATGGTGGATGCGGCGGCGCCCGGAGGCGGCCCATGTGCCAGAACCGCCCGCGCCCCTTCAGATAGCCAGAAACTGGCCCGCCGCCGCCCTCCCCGTGCTGGTCGGCGACAAGGTCATCGAGGCGACGGGGACGACGGCGGCGCTGGAGGAGGTCCGCCTGGCGTCCGGGCTCACCGAACCGACGTGGCGGACCCATGTGGTGCCGACGATCCGGTCGGTAGCCGAAATGACCCAGCAGCTGCCGGCCTCCGAAGCGCACCACCATGCGCAGCCGGGCGGCCTGTGGATCCACACCGTGGAAACCCTGCAGCACGCCGCCCGGCTGCGCCAGGGCCGTATCCTACCCCCAGGTGCCGACATCGAGGCCCAGGGCCGCATCCAGCACATCTGGACGGTGGGCATCTACATCGCCGCCCTGCTCCACGATGTCGGCAAGACGGTGGCGGACCTGCGAGTCACCCTGTTTTCCGCCGCGTCGCCGAGCGGAGCGACCTGGAAAGCCCTGATGGGGTCCATGAACGATGCCAAGGCAGAGGCCTACGTGGTCGACTTTCCCCGCGCCCTCGAGCGGGACTACCAGGCCCACCAGAAGATCGGCATTCAGCTGGTGCAGCGATTGGTGCCGACTGAAACCCGGATCTGGCTCAGTACCGACCAGGCTCTGCTGGACAGCCTGATGGGCTACCTGGGCGGCGACCTGCAGGGACCGATCGCCGAGATCGTGCGCGAGGCCGAGGCCGAGAGCGTCCGCCGCAACCTGGCGGCGGGGACGCGGGTGCGTTTCGCCACGTCCAGGGCAACACCCCTGATCGAGTTGCTCATGCACGCCTTGCGCTCCATGCTGGCCGAGGGCGGCCGCCTCCCCTTGAACCGGCCCGGTGCGGCCGGGTTCTGCGACGGCGCCGACGTCTGGTTCGCGGCGGCGCGCCTGGCGAATGAGGTGCGGGACTGGCTCAAGAAGGCCTATCCGGAGGAACCCGTACCCGGCGAGACGATGAATGATCGGCTGTTCGATACCTGGCAGGAATACGGCGCCTGCAAGCCGAATCCGGACACCCAGGGGGCCATCTGGTCCGCCCGGATCGAGTTCGCCGGCGCCCAGGCCATCCGCCTGGGTGCCCTGCTCCGCTTCCCCCTGGAGCTGCTGTACCCAGCCCCATCGCTGTATCCGCCCTGCCTGGATGGTCGGATCATCTGCGATGCCATTGGGGCCGCGACCGGCGCAGCGGACACCCAAGCCGAAGCCAGCCCGGTCCCGGAGGCGGCCAATGGCGAGGAACCGCCAGTCACCGCCACGCCGGCGCCGGCACCGGCGGCGCCAACGCCCCAGGACGGCCCGGCGACGGCCGCGACAACCGGACCTGGCCCAGCTACCCCGATACCGGACAACAACCTGGCGCAACCAGCCCCGGCGCCCACGCCGCGCCTGCCGAACATACAGGGCTTGACCACCAAGGCCAGAAAGCCGCCGCCACTGGCCCAGACCAGCCAAGCCACCCAGGCGGCGCCTGCGCCAATCCAGCCCCCAGAATTGATGCCCCGGCCGATTATCGGGATGAGGAATACCTGGATGAATTCGACGCCGCACAGCCCATGGTCGTGGGCAGGAGCGTTGCCGGGCCGCCCCCGAGCCCCCGCGCCTCTCGGCCGCCGTGGTGCCCCATGTCGCCCTCCCGAAGGCGCCACCCTCCCCCGCAGGCAAGAAGACCGGCAAGAAGGCCACCGCGCCCACGGACGCGGCACTGAGCTTCATGGGCTGGGTCCAGCAGGGGCTGGCTGATGGCAGCCTGCCCTACAACACCTCGACGGCACTGGTCCACTTCGTGAAGGTCATCCTGCGCGACGAGAAGGAGGAGACCATGATGCTGCTCGTCTCACCGGCGGTTTTCCGGAAGTTCGCCGAGGCCTACGGCGACCAGGCCACCGGCGGCGGCGACGGCCCCGACACTGAAGCCACGCCGGGCAAGCTGGGCATGGGCATCCAGATGGCGTTCACTCAGGCCGGCTGGCATCAGCCTGCCGGCCGCGGCCGCAATGTCCACCGCTTCCAGGTCATCCGCCGGGGGGAAAGCGGCGGCAGCCTCCTCAACGGCTTCCTGGTGACCAATCCAGAGCGGTTCGTCAATCCGGTGCCGCCGCCAAATGACCGCCTACGCTACTGGAGCCAGAACGTGACCGTCGACAAGTCGGAGGCCTCGGCATCATGAGCTATCCCATCGATAACCTGCTTCGGCCACCGGTCGAACTCTATTCCGCCGGCACCCTGTTCGTCGGGTCGGCCATGTTGGCCGCTACACCACCCTGGGTGCCGGTCAGCGCACCCACGGCCATGGCCCTCTCCCTGGGGCTCCTGGTGGGGGCTTTGTGGCGAGGCCGCCAAGCCTGGACCGTGCTGCGCTATCAGCGCAACCTGCGCACCTTGAGACGGTACTCTCTCAAGCCATCGGAGATCCCTTGGAGCAACGAGGTGTTGTACCTGGGCATGGGGTTTCGCTGGACTGCCCTGCACACCCAGCGGCTGCATCAGGCCCAATTGCCGAAAAATCGGCGTTACGCAGAACAGACGCGATTGTACAAGGCGATCCGGCGCTTCGAGTTGACGGCAGAGCACGACCCTCGACCCCGTATCCAGCAGCTACGCACCCTGTTCCGCCAAGAGGCCTGGTGGAACAGGTGGAAGCCGCTGCCGGACGTGGGCGGCAACCCGGCGCTACATGGCGTGGAACCGGACGAGGAGCAGGTTTCCATGCCGCTCTCCGGACGAGTAGGCCATATCCTGGTCCTGGGCACAACGCGGGTGGGCAAGACCAGGCTCGCGGAAGTGCTCATCACCCAGGATATTCGCCGCGGCGACGTCGTGGTGGCATTCGATCCGAAAGGCGACGCCGACCTGATGATCCGCATGTACGTCGAGGCCCACCGTGCCGGCCGGCCCTTCTACGTCTTCCACCTGGGTTTCCCGCATATCTCGGCACGCTACAACCCGATCGGTTCATTCTCCCGCATCACGGAGGTCGCCACCCGGACGGCCGACCCCCTGCCCTCCGAGGGAAACTCCGCAGCCTTCAAGGAATTCGTCTGGCGCTTCGTGAACGTCCTGGCCAAGGCCATGACTACGCTCGGCGAACGGCCGGACTTCCAAAGCATCTACGCCTATGCCGTGGATACCGAATCCCTGGCTGTGCGCTACTTCACCTGGTGGCTGGATAGAGTCCGGCCTGGCTGGAAACAGGAAGTCGACGCCCTGGAGGCCTCCCAGGCCAAGGCCCTGGCCGAGGGTGCCAAGAAGAGCGGCCGGTCGACGAGCACCCTGGCCATCCTGGGCTTCATCCGCGACAACGACCTGCGCGATCCCGTAGCCGACGCCCTGCGCTCGGTGCTTTCCAACGACCGCACTTACTTCGAGAAGCTGGTGTCTAGTCTCTACCCGCTCCTGGAGAAGCTCACCACGGGCAAGATAGCCGACCTGATTTCCCCCGACTACACGGCCCTGGATGATCCCAGGCCGATCATCGACTGGATGAACATCATCAACCACGGGGCCGTGGTCTATGTCGGTCTCGATTCGCTGTCGGACCATGAAGTGGCCGGCGCGATCGGCACCTCCATGTTCGCCGACCTGACCAGCGTTGCCGGCCAGATCTACAAGTTCGGCGTCGGAGTCGGCCAACTGCCACCCGGCCGGCGTCGGTTGGCGCTACATGCCGACGAGTTCAACGAACTGGTCGGCGACGCGTTCATACCGATGGTCAACAAGGGCGGTGGCGCCGGCTACCAGGTCACCGCCTACACCCAGACCTGGCACGACGTCGAGGCGAAGGTCGGCGATGCGGCCAAGGCCATGCAGATCGGCGGCAACTTCAATACCCGGGTCATGCTACGGGTCGAGAACACCGAGACCGCGGAGATCCTGACCGAGAAGCTCCCGGAGGTCGAGGTGCCTTCGATGCAGGTGGCCTCAATGGCCAGCGACTCCAACGATCCAACCGACTTCGCCGAGTTCCAGAGCCGCAATGAGGATCGCATCACCATCGAGCGGTTGCCCATGCTGACGCCGGCCGACCTAGTGCAGTTGCCCAAGGGGCAGGCCTTTGCGTTGATCAACGGCGGGCAACTCTGGAAGGTTCGCTTTCCCTTGGCCGACACCCTGAACGAATCCGGGATACCTGCCGATATCGAGGAGATGGCCCATCAGATGCGGGCGGCTCAACTCGCTCACGGACGCGCGAGTGACGCCGGCATTACCGTCATGGGCAAAGGGAGCGGCTGGTAATGCCCGGCGATGGCGCCACAATTGACATCGGGGTAACCAAAGCGGTAACCGCCCCATTCAAGATCGTTGCCTTTCTTGCGATCGCGTTTTTCGTCCTGGTGGTCGGCCGCCTGGCCATCGACATGTGGGCCCTGGCCGACCATCAGGATCTCCTCGAGGCCCCGGAATCGATCATGAAACGGGAACTCGCCAGGGCGGCAGTCTCGCCGGATTTCATGGGCCCAACCCTCGATCGAGCCGTGGCCTGGGCGGATTTCATCACCGAGTGGTTCTATCGCAAGCCTGGCCTGATTCAGCACTTGGACGATGACCAAATCGGTGAAACGGAGCGCGCTGTGAGACGTGGGGTCCGGTCCCTGGACTTTGCCGTCAGCCGCGCCTTAGTGGGTTCCCAGGTTGTCGCCATACGGGCCGCGATCCTGGTGTCATATCTGCCCTGGGCGGGCTTCCTCTATGCGCTCTCGCTGGTCGACGGCATCGTGCAGCGCTGGCTACGGAAGTATGGTGGAGGCCGCGAGTCATCAACCCTCTACCACCGCGCGAAGTACCTGCAGGTAATCTTGCTGACCGTGGCCACAGCGGCCTATCTCTGGTGGCCTGGCGATATCGACGCCACTATAATCGCGCTGGTCGCGCCAGCCTGTGCCATCCTCGTCAGGATCCAGGCCGAGTTCTACAAAAAGTATATTTAGGGAATGGTAACCGCCAGCAGTTCGGAACTGGTGCGGAAGCTCAGATCTTTGTTGCAGGAACCAGATGATCTCTCCATTTGGCGCTATGCCGTGGCTACCCGGCCCTACCGGGACCAGGCCTGGGCTCAACACGTCAATGACTACCGCATAACCGAGAAAATTCGGGTGGCCAAGGAAGATGGCTCTTGGGACGCTATCGTAGGCCGTTTCCTCGAAAAGGCATCCTTCGGCGATATTCCGCTATCGGTGTTCCTAACAGAGGATGGCAGAAAATGGCTAAGGGATATTAGTGGTCAATTATCGATAAAATGACTTGCAGGAGTAGACAATATCGAATAGCCATTACAAATCATGTTTCAATACATTGATTTTTTTGCCATTGCGGGTTAAAAAAGAACTGGCGTTGTCGGGTACACACACAATCCGGTGCTAGATGCACTCGCTGCGGGCCGAGGCTAACCGTCTGACATAACAAAAATTACAGGTTCGAATAAGACCTTCTATACATTAGACGTTTTATGACCGGAAATGAAAACCCCTTTGCCGGCGATGCCCCGCGTCTCGGCACGGGCATCCCACTCAGCCGGCGTCGAACCGGATAGAATGGTGGCCAACTATAAATGGTGTCCAGACATGGCAACTGAACTCGACCTGCTTTGCACCCAGGCCGGCATCCTGGCGAATTACTACGACATATGGGGGACGCGTCACGAGGCGAGCGACGCGACACGCGAAGCCATCCTGGCCGCCTTGGAGTTCCGCACCGACACGCCCGCCTGGCCGCCGGTCCTCGTCACCTGGGAAAACGAACCGGTCTCCTTCCCGGTCCCGGATGGCAAGCCGGTCACCTGGCGCCTGATCCTGGAGGACCAGCAGGTCATCGAGGGCAGTGCCGGCGAGCGCGTCGAAATGTCCGCCGTCGGGTTACCCGGCTACCACCGTCTGGAAATGGTCCGCCGGGGCAAGACGCTCGCCTCCATTCCGCTGATCGTCTGTCCGCGCAGCAGCTATCAAGGTGGCGCCGGGCGCCGGGATTGGGGCCTGGCCGTGCAGTTGTACAGCCTTCGGAGTGCCGCCAATTGGGGCCTGGGCGACTACACCGACATTGCCGGCGTGGTCGACTGGGCGGCGGCGGCCGGCGCCGGCATGGTCGGGCTCAACCCGCTGCACGCGCTGTTCCCGCACAATCCGCTGCACAGCAGCCCCTACAGTCCGTCCAGCCGGCAGTTTCTCAACGTCCTCCATATCGGCATCGCCGGCCTGCCGGAATACGCCGAATGCAGCGCAGCCCAGCGGCAGGTCGCCGATCCGGCCTTCCAGGCGCGCCTGGCGGCGCTCAGGGAGGCCGACCTGGTCGATTATGCCGGCGTCGCGGCGCTCAAATTCGGCGTCCTGGAAACCCTATACCGGCATTTCCGCGCCAGCCATCTCGACCACAATACGGCGCGGGCGCAGGATTTTCGCGCCTTCCAGAAACGGGGCGGCACCGAGCTGCGGCAATTCGCCGTCTACCACGCCCTGCAGGAACACTTCCACGCTCAGGATGCCAGCGTGTGGGGCTGGCCGGCCTGGCCGGAGGCCTACCGGCGCCACGACGGCGCGGCGGTCCACGCCTTCGCCGACGCGCACCCCGAACGGGTGGAATGGCAGGAGTGGCTGCAATGGCTCGCGGACCAGCAACTGGCCGCCGCCGCCCGGCGCTGTGACGAGCTGGGCCTCGCGGTCGGCCTGTACCAGGACCTCGCCGTCGGCGTCGACAAGGGCGGCGCCGAGACCTGGGTGCACCAGGACCTCTACGCCCTCGATGCCCGGGTCGGCTGCCCGCCCGATGACTTCAATCCGCTCGGCCAGGACTGGGGCCTGCCGCCCTGGATACCCCAGCGGCTGCGCGGCGCCGGCTATGCGCCGTACATCGCCATGCTGCGTGCCAACATGCGCTATGCGGGCGCCTTGCGGGTCGACCACGTCATGGGCCTGATGCGGCTCTACTGGATTCCGCCCGGCATGAAGGGCGACGCCGGGGCCTACGTCAGCTACCCGTTCGAGGAACTCCTCGGCATCCTCAATCTGGAAAGCCAGCGCAACCGCTGCCTGATCGTCGGCGAGGATCTCGGCACGGTTCCGGACGAGGTACGCCACGCGCTGCGCGACGCCGGCGTGCTCAGCTATAAGCTGTTCTACTTCGAGCGCCAGCAGGACGGCCATTTCTTCCCGGCCGACTGGTTTCCGGAGCAGTCGCTGGTCGCGGCCTCCACCCACGACCTCCCTACCCTGGCCGGCTTCTGGCTCGGGCGCGACATCGACACCCGCAGCGCGCTCGACCTCTACCCGCGCCCCGGCATGCGCGAGGAGCAGTTGGCCGGCCGCGCCACCGACCGGGCCCGCCTGCTCGCCGATCTCGCCCGCGAAGGCCTGCTCCCCGAGGGCGTCTCCGAAGACCCGGAGCAATCGCCGACCATGACTCCGGCCCTGACGGGCGCCATCTACACCCATCTGGCCCGTTCGCCGGCCCGCCTGGCCCTGGTCCAGGCCGAGGACATGATCGGCCAAACCGAGCAGGCCAACCAGCCCGGCACCGTCGACGAACATCCCAACTGGCGCCGCAAGCTCTGCCTCGCCGTCGAGGCGTGGTCGGACGACGCCCGCTGCCGGGCGCTGGCCGAGACGATGACGGCCGAACGTCCGGGCATCGGGTAGAATCCCCGGCTTGATGATTCCGTCGTCCCCGCGCGGGCGGGAACCGGGTCGGGCCCGGACCGCGGACCGGCCCTGGGCGACGCCAACGAGGTAGCCAGTTCATAAGCATGTCGGGAAACGTCCGCCGCCCTCCTCCTGCCGCAAAAAACCGCAAGCCGCTCGCCCCCAAGGTGGTTCGCCTGCTGCGTGAAGCCTGGTGGATACTGGTGGTCGGCATGGCCTTGTTCCTGGTCCTCATCCTGGGCAGCTACGACAAGGCCGACCCGGGCTGGTCGAGCACCGGCAGCGCCGAGACCATCGCCAACACCGGCGGCGCCTTCGGGGCCTGGCTGGCCGACCTGATGCTCTACCTCCTGGGTGCCTCGGCGTGGTGGTGGGTGGCCCTGGCCCTGTACCTGGTCTGGTGGGGCTACCGGCGCATCGGCGAGCCGGACTCGGAACATCGCCATGGCCTGTTCGTCACGCTGGCCGGCTTCCTGGTCATGCTGCTGGCCAGCAGCGGTCTCGAGGCCATGCGCCTGCACAGCCTGGCGGCCGCCCTGCCGCTCGCCCCGGGCGGCGTCCTGGGCGGCGGCATCGCCGACCTCGTCCAGGGCACGCTCGGCTTCGAAGGCGGCACCATCACGCTCCTGCTCTTCTGGGGCATCGGCTTCAGCCTGTTCACCGGCTGGTCGTGGATCGGCATCGCGGAAATCCTGGGCGGCGGCCTGGAATGGGCGTTCCTGCGCGCCCTGCACGCCTGGCAGGCGCGCCGGGACCGCAAGCTCGGCCTCGAGGCGCGCAGCGAACGCGAAGAGGCGCTGGCCCGGGAGCGCCAGCGCCGCGAGAAGGAGCGGCCGATCCATATCGAGTTGCCCAAGCAGGAGATCGTCAAGTCCAAACGCGCCGAACAGGAGCGCCAGGCCTTCCTGTTCCGGGATACCCCGGATGCCCAGTTGCCGCCCCTGCACCTGCTGGACGAGGCGGCCGCCCAGGCGGCCAAGGTCGACCAGGCCGGCCTGGAGGTCACTTCGCGCCTGATCGAACGCAAACTCCTCGAGTTCGGCGTCGAGGTCAAGGTGCTGGCCGCCTACCCGGGTCCGGTCATCACCCGCTACGAGATCGAGCCGGCCTCCGGGGTCAAGGGCGTGCAGGTGACCAACCTGGCCAAGGATCTGGCGCGCTCCCTGTCCGTGGTCAGCATCCGGGTGGTGGAAACCATACCGGGCAAGGCCTGCATGGCGCTGGAACTTCCCAACAGCCAGCGCCAGACCGTGCGCCTGTCGGAGATCCTGGGCGCCAAGGTCTACGCCGAGATGCACTCGCCGCTGACCATGGCCCTGGGCAAGGACATCAGCGGCAACCCGGTGGTCGCCGACCTGGCCAAGATGCCGCACGTCATGGTCGCCGGCACCACCGGCTCGGGCAAGTCGGTGGCCATCAACGCCATGATCCTGTCCCTGGTCTACAAGTCCTCGCCCCAGGACGTGCGCATGATCCTGGTCGACCCCAAGATGCTGGAGCTGTCCACCTACGAGGGCATCCCGCACCTGCTCGCGCCGGTGGTCACCGACATGCGCCTGGCGGCGACCGCGCTCAACTGGTGCGTGGCCGAGATGGACAAGCGCTACAAGCTGATGTCGGCCACCGGGGTGCGCAACATCGTCGGTTTCAACCAGAAGCTGAAGGAGGCCGAGAAGGCCGGCAACCCGCTCACCAACCCGTTCTCGATCACGCCGGACAACCCGGAACGCCTGGAGCCCCTGCCCTACATCGTCGTGGTCATCGACGAGCTGGCCGACCTCATGATGGTGGCCGGCAAGAAGGTGGAGGAGTTGATCGCCCGCCTGGCCCAGAAGGCGCGCGCTGCCGGCATCCACCTCATCCTGGCCACGCAGCGGCCCTCGGTGGACGTGATCACCGGCCTGATCAAGGCCAACATCCCGACCCGGATCGCCTTCCAGGTGTCGAGCCGGATCGATTCCCGCACCATCCTGGACCAACAGGGCGCCGAATCCCTCCTGGGCATGGGTGACATGCTCTACCTGCCGCCCGGCCACGGCGTGCCGAACCGGGTGCACGGCGCCTTCGTCTCCGACGACGAGGTCCACCGGGTCACGGCCTGGCTCAAGGAAATGGCGCCGCCGAACTACATCGACGCCGTCACCGCCGAACCCGAGGAGGCCGATACCGAAGGCGGCGCGGGAACCGACGCCGAGGCCGACCCTCTATACGACGAAGCCGTCGCCATCGTGCTGCGTACCCGCCGGGCCTCGATCTCGGCCGTGCAGCGCCACCTGCGCATCGGCTACAACCGCGCCGCCCGGCTCATCGAGGCCATGGAACAGGCCGGCCTGGTGTCCCCCATGCAAAGCAACGGAAACCGCGAAGTACTCGCCCAGAACAATGACTAAGCCCCTCCTCGCCGCCCTCGCCGCCCTGGTCTTCGCCCTGCCCGCCCCGGCGCGCGCCGACGCCATCCAGCGCCTGCACGACTTCGCCGGCGCTACCCGGACGCTGAGCGGAACCTTCAACCAGGTCGTCCGCGACCGCAACGGACGCAAGACCCAGGAGACTTCCGGGGAACTGTATTTCTCCCGCCCGGGCAAGTTCCGCTGGGTCTATCGCAAGCCCTACGAGCAATTGATCGTCGGCGACGGCGTCAAGATCTGGATCTACGACGCCGACCTCGAGCAGGTCACGGTCAAGAAGCTCGACCGCTCGATCGGCGAAAGCCCGGCCGCCCTGCTGGCCGGCAGCAACGACCTGGACAAGTACTTCGTCCTCAGCGACGGCGGCAGCCAGGACGGCATCGACTGGCTCGAAGCCACGCCGAAGGGCAAGGAAGGCACCTTCGAGCGCGTCCGACTCGGCTTCCGCGCCAACACGCTGGTGGCCATGGAACTGCGCGACAACTTCGGCCAGCGTACCGACCTGACCTTCAGCGGCATGAAGAACAACCCCCCGCTGGCGGCGGAGCTGTTCCGCTTCAAGCCGCCCAAGGGTGCCGACGTGCTCGGCGACGACTAGCGCCTGCGGGGCCAGCCATGGCGGCCAGACGACGTATCGTCATCCTGGGCGCAGCCGGGCGCGACTTCCACGACTTCAACCTGGTCTACCGCGACGACCCGGCCTGCGAGGTGGTCGCCTTCACGGCGGCGCAGATCGCCGGCATCGCCGGACGCCGCTATCCGCCGACACTGGCCGGCCCGCTCTACCCGGACGGCATCGCCATCGTCGAGGAAGCGGACCTGGACGGCCTGATCCGCGCCGCCCGCATCGACCAGGTGGTGCTTGCCTACAGCGACCTGCCGCACGCGCAGGTCATGCACCTGGCCTCGCACGTCCTCGCGGCCGGCGCCGACTTCGTCCTGCTCGGGCCGGCACGGACGCAATTGGTTTCCCGCCTGCCGGTCATCGCGGTGAGCGCCGTGCGCACCGGCTGCGGCAAGTCGCAGACCAGCCGCTACCTGGCCGGCCTCCTGGAGCGGCGCGGCCTGCGTGCCGGCATCCTGCGCCACCCGATGCCCTACGGCGAACTGGCGGACCAGGCGGTCCAGCGTTTCCGTTCCCCCGACGATCTCGGCGCGGCCCGCTGCACGATCGAGGAACGCGAGGAATACGAGCCGCACCTGGCGCTCGGCCACACGGTCTACGCCGGCGTCGACTACGCCCGCATCCTGGCCCTGGCCGAGGCGGAAAACGACCTCATACTCTGGGAGGGCGGCAACAACGACTTCCCGTTCATCCGGCCGGACTGGCACATCTGCCTGGTCGATCCCCTGCGGCCGGGCCACGAACTCGCCTACCACCCGGGCGAGGCGACCTTGCGCATGGCCGATACCGTCCTGGTCGTGAAGACCGACAGCGCCGCGGCCGCGGACGTCGAGCGGGTGTGCGCCGACGCCCGCCGCCTCAATCCCGCCGCCGACATCGTCCCGGCCGCCTCGCCGGTCAGCCTGGAGCGGCCCGAACGGCTGCGCGGCCGGCGCGTCGTCGTGGTCGAGGACGGCCCGACGGTCAGCCACGGCGGCATGGCCTGGGGCGCCGCGCACCTGGCGGCCGAGCGGGCCGGGGCGGTGATCGTCGACCCGCGCCCGTGGGCGGCCGCCGAGATCGCCGCCGTCTATGCCCGCTATCCGCACCTGACCGACGTGCTGCCGGCCATGGGTTACTCGGCGGCCCAGCTGGACGACCTGCGCGCGACCCTCGCCGCGGTCCCGGCGGACTTCGTGGTATCGGCCTCGCCGGTCGACCTGGCCCGCCTGATCCGGCTCGACAAGCCGATCCTGCGCGCTCGCTACGAGTATGCCGAGGTGGCGCAGCCCGGGCTGGCCGGCCGGCTCGACGCCTTCCTGGCCCGCCGCTTCGGGCCGCCGGGCCGGGCCTGAAGCCCGCCCCGGCTCAGCGCAGGAATTCCTGGCTGATCGCCTTGAACTGCTCCGTACCGGCACGGTGCAGCCATTCGAAGGCGACCATCTCCCTGGACACCACCCGGCAGCCTTCCTGGCGCAGGCGCGCCAGGGCCAGCTCCTTGTCGGCCGGCCGGCGCGAGCCGACCGCCTCGGCGACGACATGGACGGCCTTGCCGGCGGCGAGCAGGTCGAGCGCGGTCTGCAGGACGCAGACATGGGTCTCGATGCCGGTCAGGATGACCTGCGGCCGGGCCATGGCGGCGAGGCCGTCCAGGTTGCCCTCGGCGACGGCCGAGAAATGGATCTTCTCCAGGATGTGTTCGGGCGGAATCGCCGGCGCCAACTCGGGGATCGTGTGGCCCAGGCCGCGCGGGTACTGCTCGGTGGCAACCACCGGTACGGCCAGACGCTGGGCAACCCCGAGCAGCCATTGGTTGTGGCGCCGGACCTCGGCGAAGTCGTGGATGGCCGGGGCGAGACGCTCCTGCAGGTCGATCATCAGGAGCACGGATTGGTCGGCTTGGATCAGCATGGTCGGCGGGCGCTTTGCGGAGGCCCGATTATTCAACGCCGGCGCCGGCCTTGCCAACCGGCGCGCCGGTCAGGCCGCCTGGCCGGGCAGGAAGTCCTGGCCCGACTTGCCGAGCCAATAGCCGTCGCAGGGGTCGGCGTACATGAACTTGCGCAACTCCGCCGGATCGGCCGGGGCACCGGCCAGGGCCTCGCGGTAATGGGCCACGACCGCGGCCATGTTGCGGTACTGGGGCGACAGCCTGAGCACCTCGACGCCGGTGTCGGCCAACTCGCCGACCCGGTGCGCCAGGGTGTAGATGCGCGCCGACTGGGTCTGGATGCCGTTCATGGCCAGGAAGGGCTGGTCCTCGCGGGTGTACAGGGTGAGGCCGTCGGGATGCTCCAGGCACTTGAACTGGCAATCGTCCTTCTGCAGGTTGTAGCGGCGCGCCGTGAAGCAGCGCGCCGAATAGGCCAACGGCAGGCGGCCGTACGCGAATACCTCGGTGGCGACGCCGGCGGGCACCGGCATGGCCTCGAGCATGGCGCGGTTCATCTCCACCGGGGGCACCCAGCGGAAGGCGCCGGCCTCGGCCAGCATGGCCAGGGTCTCGGGATTGTAGACGTTGAGCGTGGCGCCGGCGACGAAGCCGACGCCGGCCTCGATGCACAGGCGCACGGCGCCGAAATCGTTGGCCTCGACTCGGTGGCGGCCGTTGCCGACCAGCTTGCGCATGGCCTTGAGGTCGGATTCCGACTCGACCAGGGGCAACGAGGAGAGGACCACCTCCTTGCCCGCCCCGGCCAGGCGGTCGGCGACCTCCAGCCAATCGGCCAGGCGCATGAGATGGCGACGGGAGCAGACCGTCTCGCCCAGGTAGACGATGTCGACCGGCCAGCCGGCGGCCGCCTCGTAGAAGGCCAGGGTGTCCTCGCGGGACCAGTAGTACAGCAGCGGACCAAGGGCGAGTTTCATGGTGCTGGGGGTCGGTGCGGCGGTCGGGCTCATTTCCACGGGCGGTAGTAGGCGCCGAGGGTGTGCATGCTGCCCTCGGATACCTTGTCGAGTTGGGCGGTCCAGGCCGGCTTGGCGGCAAATGCCTCCGGGGCCCGCTTGACGGCGTCGATGGCGGCACGCCAGACCGCGGTCACCTGGGCGACGTAGGCGGGGCTGCGCTGCCGCCCTTCGATCTTGATGGCGGCCACCCCCAGGCGCAGCATCTCGGGCAGCATCGCCATGCTGTTCAGGCTGGTCGGCTCCTCGAGGGCGTAGTAGGTCTCGCCCTCGACCGCGAAGCGGCCCTTGCACAGGGTCGGGTAACCGGCCTTCTCGGTATCCGCGTAGCGGTCGATCAGGATCCCGTTCAGGCGCGTCTCCATGCCCTGCGCGGTCTGCTGCCAGCGCACGGCATGGCCGGGCGAGCAGGCGCCGAAGGTGTTCGGCGAGTCGCCGCAGGCATACGAGGAGAGCAGGCAGCGGCCCTCGACCATCACGCACAGGCCGCCGAAGCCGAACAGCTCGATCTCGGCCCCGGTGTTCTCGATCACGTTCTCGACCTGGGCCAGGGAGAGCACGCGCGGCAGCACCACGCGCTGGATGCCGAAGCGTTCGCGGTAGAAGTTGATCGCCTCGTAGTTGGTCGCCGAGCCTTGTACCGACAGGTGCAGTCGCAGCTGGGGATGGTGCGCGCGGGCATAGGCCATGAGGCCGGGGTCGGCCAGGATGACCGCATCGACACCCAGGCCGGCGGCCTTGTCGACGGCCCGGTGCCAGCGCTCCAGCGTAGCCGGCTGGGGAAAGGTGTTGAGGGCCATGAGGACCTTGCGGCCCCGCCCCTGGGCATAGCGTATGCCCTCGGCCAGGCTCTTCTCGTCGAAGTTGAGGCCGGCGAAGTTGCGCGCGTTGGTATTGTCCTTGAGGCCCAGGTAGACGGCGTCGGCGCCCTGGTCGACCGCAGCCTTCAGGGCCGGCAGGCTGCCGGCCGGACAGACGAGTTGCAGCAATGATGGTTCAGGCGACATGTTTCAGTTCCGTGCAGGCGCGGCCGACTCGGCTGCCCTGGCGGCTGCCGCGTTCCTTCAATAGGTTTTCGATACCGTTGAGCACCGGCCACTTGTGCTCGCACCACATGGGCGCGAGCAGGATGTCCGCCGAGGCGGTGCCGGTGACACGGTGGAAGACGACCGATTCGGGGGTACGCTCGATGAGGTCGGCGGCGACCCGGATATAGTCTTCCATCAACATGGGGGCGTACTCGCCGTGCCGCCACTGGTGCGCCAGCAGGGTGTGCCGGACGATGTGCAGCGGGTGCAGCTTGAGGCCGTCGGTGCCGACCTCGAGCACCCGGTCCAGGGTGCGCTGGTAGTGCCATTCGGTCTCGCCCGGCAGGCCCATGATCAGGTGCGTGCAGATCGGGATGCCCATGGCCCGGGCCTTGGTGCAGGTCTCGGCATATTCCGCGAAGCCGTGGCCGCGGTTGACCCGTGCCAGGCTGTCGTCGAAGGCGGACTGCAGGCCCAGCTCGAGCCACACTTCCATGCCGCGCGCCCGGTAGCCGGCGAGCAGGTCGAGCACCTCGTCGGCCACGCAATCGGGCCGGGTGCCGACCGCGAGGCCGATCATGCCCGGGTAGGCCAACGCCTGGTCATACAGTTCCCGCAGGCGTTCGGCTTCGTCGTAAGTATTCGTGTAGGCCTGGAAGTAGGCCAGGTACTTGCCGGCCCCGGTACGCCGGCCGATACCGTCGCGCCCGGAGGCCATCTGCTCGGCCAGGGACTTGCGCTTCTGGCTGCCCGGGCTGAAGGAGGCGTTGTTGCAGAAGGTGCAGCCGCCGGTCCCCTTGCTGCCGTCCCGGTTCGGACAGGTGAAACCGACGTCCAAGGCGATCTTGTGGACCCGCTCGCCGTGCTTGGCGAGCAGCCATTGGCCAAAGGTATTGACGACGTCGGATAGCGGCATGGTGAATGATCAGCAAAACAGATAAAAAGATACCACGGTATTCTTAGTATCGGCCATTCCGTTTGCCAAACCGGCGCGAACGCGTCCCCTCCCGCCGGCTTAACCTGGATGTAATAGGCTGTCGAATCGAACCGGAAACCCGTATGATGCCGAGTTCTTAAGATTTGCCATGTCGCCGACGCTCATTCGTCGACAACGGAGCGAGAGTTAATCGGATATGACGACGAAGTGTGTTGATGATTTCCGCCTGAAACTGGGTGCGCGCGAGTTGGTGCCGATCATGATCGGCGGCATGGGGGTGGACATCTCCACCACCGACTTGGCGCTGGTTGCCGCCCGCCTGGGCGGCATCGGCCACATCTCGGACGCCATGCTGCCCACCGTCGCAGACCGGCGCTACAACACGAAATTCGTCAAGCAAAAACTAAAGAAGTATAAATATAACGTTGAAAATACAGACAAATCAGAAATAAAATTCGACCTGGGCGAGATCGACGAGGCGACCCGGCTCCACGTCGGCAAGGCCATGGAAAGCAAGCGCGGTGAAGGCATGATCTTCATCAACTGCATGGAAAAGCTGACCATGAACGCCCCCAAGGAGACGCTCAAGGTGCGCCTGAACGCCGCCCTCGACGCCGGCATCGACGGCATCACCCTGGCGGCCGGCCTGCACCTGGGCTCGCTGGCCCTCATGGAGGAGCACCCGCGCTTCCGCGACGCCAAGATCGGCATCATCGTTTCCTCCCTGCGCGCGCTGCAGTTGTTCCTGCGCAAGAACGCCCGCACCGGCCGCCTGCCCGACTACGTCGTCGTCGAGGGTCCGCTCGCCGGCGGCCACCTCGGTTTCGGCCTGGACGACTGGAACAAGCACGACCTCGCCACCATCAACGCCGAGATTCTCGCCTGGCTGCGTGCCGAGCAACTGGACATTCCGATCATCTCGGCCGGCGGCATCTTCACCGGTAGCGACGCGACCCGTTTCCTGGAGCAGGGCTCGGGCGCCGTCCAAGTCGCCACCCGCTTCACCGTCACCGACGAATGCGGGCTGCCCGACGAGGTAAAGCAGGAATACTTCAAGGCCAACGAGGAAGACATCGAGGTCAACGGCATCTCGCCGACCGGCTACCCGATGCGCATGCTCAGGGGCAGCCCCGGGATCGGCGCCACGACCCGGCCGAATTGCGAGGCCTACGGCTACATCCTCGACAGCAATGGCCACTGCGCTTATATCGACGCCTACAACCGCGAGGTCGCGGCACACCCGAACGAGAAGAAGGTCAGGATCTACGACAAGACCTGCCTGTGCACGCACATGCGCAACTTCGACATCTGGACCTGCGGCCATTACGCCTATCGGCTGAAGGACACCTCGCGCCAGGACGCCGAGGGCAATTTCCAACTCCTGAGCGCGGAACACGTGTTCCGGGACTACCAGTTCAGCAAGGACGGCAAGATCCTCCTGCCCTGAACACGGCATGCGGCCCGGATACGACTGGGACCTGTTCTGCGCCGTCGTCGACAACTACGGCGACATCGGCATCACCTGGCGCTTGGCGCGCCAATTGGCCTCGGAGCATCGCCTCCGCGTCCGCCTCTGGGTCGACGACCTGGCCGCTTTCCGGTGCCTGCGCCCGGAGATCGATCCGG
>NZ_SJZB01000019.1 GCF_004337445.1 Parasulfuritortus cantonensis
CCGACTGGGTCTGGATGCCGTTCATGGCAGGAAGGGCTGGTCCTCGCGGGTTACAGGGTGAGGCCGTCGGGATGCTCCAGGCACTTGAACTGGCAATCGTCCTTCTGCAGGTTGTAGCGGCGCGCCGTGAAGCAGCGCCCGAATAGGCCAACGGCAGGCGGCCGTACGCGAATACCTCGGTGGCGACGCCGGCGGGCACCGGCATGCCTCGAGCATGGCGCGGTTCATCTCCACCGGGGGCACCCAGCGGAAGGCGCCGGCCTCGGCCAGCATGGCCAGGGTCTCGGGATTGTAGACGTTGAGCGTGGCGCCGGCGACGAAGCCGACGCCGGCCTCGATGCACAGGCGCACGGCGCCGAAATCGTTGGCCTCGACTCGGTGGCGCCGTTGCCGACCAGCTTGCGCATGGCCTTGAGGTCGGATTCCGACTCGACCAGGGGCAACGAGGAGAGGACCACCTCCTTGCCCCGCCCGGCCAGGCGTCGGCGACCTCCAGCCAATCGGCCAGGCGCATGAGATGGCGACGGGAGCAGACCGTCTCGCCCAGGTAGACGATGTCGACCGGCCACCGGCGGCCGCCTCGTAGAAGGCCAGGGTGTCCTCGCGGACCAGTAGTACAGCAGCGGACCAAGGGCGAGTTTCATGGTGCTGGGGGTCGGTGCGGCGGTCGGGCTCATTTCCACGGCGGTAGTAGGCGCCGAGGGTGTGCATGCTGCCCTCGGATACCTTGTCGAGTTGGGCGGTCCAGCCGGCTTGGCGGCAAAATGCCTCCGGGGCCCGCTTGACGGCGTCGATGGCGGCACGCCAGACCGCGGTCACCTGGGCGACGTAGGCGGGGCTGCGCTGCCCCCTTCGATCTTGATGGCGGCCACCCCCAGGCGCAGCATCTCGGCAGCATCGCCATGCTGTTCAGCGGTCGGCTCCTCGAGGGCGTAGTAGGTCTCGCCTCGACCGCGAAGCGGCCCATTCACAGGGTCGGGTAACCGGCCTTCTCGGTATCCGCGTAGCGGTCGATCAGGATCCGTTCAGGCGCGTCTCCATGCCCTGCGCGGTCTGCTGCCAGCGCACGCATGGCCGGGCGAGCAGGCCGAAGGTGTTCGGCGAGTCGCCGCAGGCATACGAGGAGAGCAGGCAGCGGCCCTCGACCATCACGCACAGGCCGCCGAAGCCGAACAGCTCGATCTCGCCCCGGTGTTCTCGATCACGTTCTCGACCTGGGCCAGGGAGAGCACCGCGGCGCAGCACCACGCGCTGGATGCCGAGCGTTCGCGGTAGAAGTTGATCGCCTCGTAGTTGGTCGCCGAGCCTTGTACCGACAGGTGCAGTCGCAGCTGGGGATGGTGCCCGCGGGCATAGGCCATGAGGCCGGGGTCGGCCAGGATGACCGCATCGACACCCAGGCCGGCGGCCTTGTCGACGGCCCGGTGCCAGCGCTCCAGCGTAGCCGGCTGGGAAAGGTGTTGAGGGCCATGAGGACCTTGCGCCCCGCCCCTGGCATAGCGTATGCCTCGGCCAGGCTCTTCTCGTCGAAGTTGAGGCCGGCGAAGTTGCGCGCGTTGGTATTGTCCTTGAGGCCCAGGTAGACGGCGTCGGCGCCCTGGTCGACCGCAGCCTTCAGGCCGGCAGGCTGCCGGCCGGACAGACGAGTTGCAGCAATGATGGTTCAGGCGACATGTTTCAGTTCCGTGCAGGCGCGGCCGACTCGGCTGCCCTGGCGCTGCCGCGTTCCTTCATAGGTTTTCGATACCGTTGAGCACCGGCCACTTGTGCCGCACCACATGGGCGCGAGCAGGATGTCCGCCGAGGCGGTGCCGGTGACACGGTGGAACGACCGATTCGGGGTACGCTCGATGAGGTCGGCGGCGACCCGAATATCTTCCATCAACATGGGCTACTCGCCGTGCCGCCACTGTGCGCCAGCAGGGTGTGCCGGACGATGTCAGCGGTGCAGCTTGAGGCCGTCGGTGCCACCTCGAGCACCCGGTCCAGGGGCGCTGGGTGCATTCGTCTCGCCGGCAGGCCCATGATCAGGTGCGTGCAGATCGGGATGCCCAGGCCGGCTTGGTGCAGTCTTCGGCATATTCCCGAAGCCGTGGCCCGGTTGACCCGTGCCAGGCTCGTCGAAGGCGGACTGCAGGCCAGCTCAGCCACACTCCATCCGCGCGCCCGGTAGCGGCGAGCAGGTCGAGCACCTCGTCGGCCACGCAATCGGCCGGTGCCGACCGCGAGCCGATCATGCCCGGGTAGGCCAACGCCTTCATACAGTTCCCGCAGGCGTTCGGCTTCGTCGTAAGTATTCGGTAGGCCTGGAAGTAGGCCAGGTACTCCGGCCCCGGTACGCCGCCGATACCGTCGCGCCCGGAGGCCATTGCTCGGCCAGGACTGCGCTTCTGGCTGCCCGGCTGAAGGAGGCGTTGTGCAGAAGGTGCAGCCGCCGGTCCCCTTGCTGCGCCCGGTCGGACAGGTGAAACGACGTCCAAGGCGATCTGTGGACCGCTCGCCGTGCTTGGCGAGCAGCCATTGGCCAAAGGTATTGACGACGTCGGATAGCGGCATGGTGAATGATCAGCAAACAGATAAAAAGATACCACGTATTCTAGTATCGGCCATTCCGTTTGCCAACCGCGCGAACGCGTCCCCTCCCGCGCTAACCTGATTAATAGGCTGTCGAATCGAACCGGAAACCCGTATGATGCCGAGTTCTTAAGATTGCCAGTCGCCGACGCTCATTCGTCGACAACGGAGCGAGAGTTAATCGGATATGACGACGAAGTGTTTGATGATTTCCGCCTGAAACTGGGTGCGGCGAGTTGGTGCGGATCATATCGCGGCATGGGGGTGGACATCTCCACCACCGACTTGGCGCTGGTTCCGCCGCCTGGGCGGCATTCGGCCCAATCTCGGACGCCATGCTGCCCACCGTCGCAGACCAGGCGCTACAACACGAAATTCGTCAAGCAAAAACTAAAGAAGTATAATATAACGTTGAAAATACAGACAATCAGAAATAAAATTCGACCTGGGCGAGTCTCGACGAGGCGACCCGGCTCCAGTCGGCAAGCCATGGAAAGCAAGCGCGGTGAAGGCATGATCTTCCATCAACTGCATGGAAAAGCTGACCATGAACGGCCCCCAAGGAGCGCTCAAGGTGCGCCTGAACGCCGCCCTCGACGCCGGCATCGGACGGCATCACCCTGGCGGCCGGCCTGCACCTGGGCTCGCTGGCCCTCATGGAGAGCACCGGCTTCCGCGACGCCAAGATCGGCATCATCGTTTCCTCCCCTGCGCGCGCTGCAGTTGTTCCTGCGCAAGAACGCCCGCACCGGCCGCTGCCCGACTACGTCGTCGTCGAGGTCGCTCGCCGGCGGCCACCTCGGTTTCGGCTGGACGACTGGAACAAGCACGACCTCGCCACCATCAACGCCGAGATTCTCGCCTGGCTGCGTGCCGAGCAACTGGACATTCCGATCATCTCGGCCGGCGGCATCTTCACCGGTAGCGACGCGACCCCGTTTCCTGGACGCAGGCTCGGCGCCGTCCAATCGCCACCCCGCTTCACCGTCACCGACGAATGCGGGCTGCCCGACGAGGTAAAGCAGGAATACTTCAAGGCCAACGAGGAAGACATCGAGGTCAACGGCATCTCGCCGACCGGCTACCCGATGCGCATGCTCAGGGGCAGCCCCGGGATCGGCGCCACGACCCGGCCGAATTGCGAGGCCTACGGCTACATCCTCGACAGCAATGGCCACTGCGCTTATATCGACGCCTAACAACCGCGAGGTCGCGGCACACCCGAACGAGAAGAAGTCAGATCTACGACAAGACCTGCCTTGCACGCACATGCGCAACTTCGACATCTGGACCTGCCCATTAGCCTATCGGCTGAAGGGACACCTCGCGCCAGGACGCCGAGGGCAATTCCAACTCCTGAGCGCGGAACACGTGTTCCGGGACTACCAGTTCAGCAAGGACGGCAAGATCCTCCTGCCTGAACACGGCATGCGGCCCGGATACGACTGGGACCTGTTCTGCGCCGTCGTCGACAACTACGGCGACATCGGCATCACCTGGCGCTTGGCGCGCCAATTGGCCTCGGAGCATCGCCTCCGCGTCCGCCTCTGGGTCGACGACCTGGCCGCTTTCGGTGCCTGCGCCCGGAGATCGATCCGGACCTGGACGAGCAGGCCTGCCAGGGCGTCACGGTCCGCATTGGCGCGGCCGTTCCCCCGCTGGCCGAACCTGCCGACGTCGTGTCGAGGCTTGGCCTGCCATCTCCCCGGTCCTACGAGTCGGCCGATGGCGGAAACGCCGGTCAAACGGTCTGGCTTAACCTCGAATACCTGAGCGCGAGGACTGGTACCGGGCTGCCACGCCCTCGCTTCGCCCCATCGCGCCTGCCCTTGACAAGTATTCTTCCTGCCCGGCTACGTGCCGGGTACCGGGGGCGTGCTCAAGGAGTCCTGGTTGGTGGCGGCACGGACGACCTGCGTGCCGACCCGGCCGCACAGGCCGCGTTCTGGCGCCGCTTGGCGGTGCCGGAGCCGAGGAATCGCGGATTTCCCTGTTCAGCTACGAAAACACGGCCATCCAGGGCCTGTTCGAGACCTGGGCGACGGCCCCGAGCGGGTCCGCTGCCTGGTTCCCGAGGGCCGCCGCTGGCCGACGTGGCGGGCTTCTTCGGCGGCCCGCCGTGGCAGCCGGCGAGCAACTGGTACGCGGCAACCTGGCCGTACAGGTGTTGCCGATGCTGTCCAGGACGACTACACGCCTGCCTGCTCTGGCTGTGCGACTGCAATTTCGTGCGCGGCGAGGATTCCCTGGTCCGCGCCATGTGGGCGGGCAAACCCCTGGTCTGGCAGGCCTATCGCCAGGAAGACCAGGCCCATTGGCCGAAGATCCATGCCTCCTCGACCTGCTCTGCGGCGACCTGGACCCCGGCGACGCGGATGCCCTGCGGCCCTGTGGAGCGCTTGGAACGACATGGCCGGAGCCGGTCCGCCTGGCCGAAGTTTGGCACCGGCGCCCGGCCTGGCTGGCCAGGCTGGACCGCTGGCAGGCCCAGTTGGACGGGTCGGCGACCTGGCCACCAATTTGTGAAATTCTGTAATGAAAAATCCAAATAAAAAGTTATAATTATCAGCTTTTTACGACCCCAATTTTCTCAGAGCAGATCATGAAAATCGCACAGGA
>NZ_SJZB01000015.1 GCF_004337445.1 Parasulfuritortus cantonensis
GCCCCGGCTCAGCGCAGGAATTCCTGGCTGATCGCCTTGAACTGCTCCGTACCGGCACGGTGCAGCCATTCGAAGGCGACCATCTCCCTGGACACCACCCGGCAGCCTTCCTGGCGCAGGCGCGCCAGGGCCAGCTCCTTGTCGGCCGGCCGGCGCGAGCCGACCGCCTCGGCGACGACATGGACGGCCTTGCCGGCGGCGAGCAGGTCGAGCGCGGTCTGCAGGACGCAGACATGGGTCTCGATGCCGGTCAGGATGACCTGCGGCCGGGCCATGGCGGCGAGGCCGTCCAGGTTGCCCTCGGCGACGGCCGAGAAATGGATCTTCTCCAGGATGTGTTCGGGCGGAATCGCCGGCGCCAACTCGGGGATCGTGTGGCCCAGGCCGCGCGGGTACTGCTCGGTGGCAACCACCGGTACGGCCAGACGCTGGGCAACCCCGAGCAGCCATTGGTTGTGGCGCCGGACCTCGGCGAAGTCGTGGATGGCCGGGGCGAGACGCTCCTGCAGGTCGATCATCAGGAGCACGGATTGGTCGGCTTGGATCAGCATGGTCGGCGGGCGCTTTGCGGAGGCCCGATTATTCAACGCCGGCGCCGGCCTTGCCAACCGGCGCGCCGGTCAGGCCGCCTGGCCGGGCAGGAAGTCCTGGCCCGACTTGCCGAGCCAATAGCCGTCGCAGGGGTCGGCGTACATGAACTTGCGCAACTCCGCCGGATCGGCCGGGGCACCGGCCAGGGCCTCGCGGTAATGGGCCACGACCGCGGCCATGTTGCGGTACTGGGGCGACAGCCTGAGCACCTCGACGCCGGTGTCGGCCAACTCGCCGACCCGGTGCGCCAGGGTGTAGATGCGCGCCGACTGGGTCTGGATGCCGTTCATGGCCAGGAAGGGCTGGTCCTCGCGGGTGTACAGGGTGAGGCCGTCGGGATGCTCCAGGCACTTGAACTGGCAATCGTCCTTCTGCAGGTTGTAGCGGCGCGCCGTGAAGCAGCGCGCCGAATAGGCCAACGGCAGGCGGCCGTACGCGAATACCTCGGTGGCGACGCCGGCGGGCACCGGCATGGCCTCGAGCATGGCGCGGTTCATCTCCACCGGGGGCACCCAGCGGAAGGCGCCGGCCTCGGCCAGCATGGCCAGGGTCTCGGGATTGTAGACGTTGAGCGTGGCGCCGGCGACGAAGCCGACGCCGGCCTCGATGCACAGGCGCACGGCGCCGAAATCGTTGGCCTCGACTCGGTGGCGGCCGTTGCCGACCAGCTTGCGCATGGCCTTGAGGTCGGATTCCGACTCGACCAGGGGCAACGAGGAGAGGACCACCTCCTTGCCCGCCCCGGCCAGGCGGTCGGCGACCTCCAGCCAATCGGCCAGGCGCATGAGATGGCGACGGGAGCAGACCGTCTCGCCCAGGTAGACGATGTCGACCGGCCAGCCGGCGGCCGCCTCGTAGAAGGCCAGGGTGTCCTCGCGGGACCAGTAGTACAGCAGCGGACCAAGGGCGAGTTTCATGGTGCTGGGGGTCGGTGCGGCGGTCGGGCTCATTTCCACGGGCGGTAGTAGGCGCCGAGGGTGTGCATGCTGCCCTCGGATACCTTGTCGAGTTGGGCGGTCCAGGCCGGCTTGGCGGCAAATGCCTCCGGGGCCCGCTTGACGGCGTCGATGGCGGCACGCCAGACCGCGGTCACCTGGGCGACGTAGGCGGGGCTGCGCTGCCGCCCTTCGATCTTGATGGCGGCCACCCCCAGGCGCAGCATCTCGGGCAGCATCGCCATGCTGTTCAGGCTGGTCGGCTCCTCGAGGGCGTAGTAGGTCTCGCCCTCGACCGCGAAGCGGCCCTTGCACAGGGTCGGGTAACCGGCCTTCTCGGTATCCGCGTAGCGGTCGATCAGGATCCCGTTCAGGCGCGTCTCCATGCCCTGCGCGGTCTGCTGCCAGCGCACGGCATGGCCGGGCGAGCAGGCGCCGAAGGTGTTCGGCGAGTCGCCGCAGGCATACGAGGAGAGCAGGCAGCGGCCCTCGACCATCACGCACAGGCCGCCGAAGCCGAACAGCTCGATCTCGGCCCCGGTGTTCTCGATCACGTTCTCGACCTGGGCCAGGGAGAGCACGCGCGGCAGCACCACGCGCTGGATGCCGAAGCGTTCGCGGTAGAAGTTGATCGCCTCGTAGTTGGTCGCCGAGCCTTGTACCGACAGGTGCAGTCGCAGCTGGGGATGGTGCGCGCGGGCATAGGCCATGAGGCCGGGGTCGGCCAGGATGACCGCATCGACACCCAGGCCGGCGGCCTTGTCGACGGCCCGGTGCCAGCGCTCCAGCGTAGCCGGCTGGGGAAAGGTGTTGAGGGCCATGAGGACCTTGCGGCCCCGCCCCTGGGCATAGCGTATGCCCTCGGCCAGGCTCTTCTCGTCGAAGTTGAGGCCGGCGAAGTTGCGCGCGTTGGTATTGTCCTTGAGGCCCAGGTAGACGGCGTCGGCGCCCTGGTCGACCGCAGCCTTCAGGGCCGGCAGGCTGCCGGCCGGACAGACGAGTTGCAGCAATGATGGTTCAGGCGACATGTTTCAGTTCCGTGCAGGCGCGGCCGACTCGGCTGCCCTGGCGGCTGCCGCGTTCCTTCAATAGGTTTTCGATACCGTTGAGCACCGGCCACTTGTGCTCGCACCACATGGGCGCGAGCAGGATGTCCGCCGAGGCGGTGCCGGTGACACGGTGGAAGACGACCGATTCGGGGGTACGCTCGATGAGGTCGGCGGCGACCCGGATATAGTCTTCCATCAACATGGGGGCGTACTCGCCGTGCCGCCACTGGTGCGCCAGCAGGGTGTGCCGGACGATGTGCAGCGGGTGCAGCTTGAGGCCGTCGGTGCCGACCTCGAGCACCCGGTCCAGGGTGCGCTGGTAGTGCCATTCGGTCTCGCCCGGCAGGCCCATGATCAGGTGCGTGCAGATCGGGATGCCCATGGCCCGGGCCTTGGTGCAGGTCTCGGCATATTCCGCGAAGCCGTGGCCGCGGTTGACCCGTGCCAGGCTGTCGTCGAAGGCGGACTGCAGGCCCAGCTCGAGCCACACTTCCATGCCGCGCGCCCGGTAGCCGGCGAGCAGGTCGAGCACCTCGTCGGCCACGCAATCGGGCCGGGTGCCGACCGCGAGGCCGATCATGCCCGGGTAGGCCAACGCCTGGTCATACAGTTCCCGCAGGCGTTCGGCTTCGTCGTAAGTATTCGTGTAGGCCTGGAAGTAGGCCAGGTACTTGCCGGCCCCGGTACGCCGGCCGATACCGTCGCGCCCGGAGGCCATCTGCTCGGCCAGGGACTTGCGCTTCTGGCTGCCCGGGCTGAAGGAGGCGTTGTTGCAGAAGGTGCAGCCGCCGGTCCCCTTGCTGCCGTCCCGGTTCGGACAGGTGAAACCGACGTCCAAGGCGATCTTGTGGACCCGCTCGCCGTGCTTGGCGAGCAGCCATTGGCCAAAGGTATTGACGACGTCGGATAGCGGCATGGTGAATGATCAGCAAAACAGATAAAAAGATACCACGGTATTCTTAGTATCGGCCATTCCGTTTGCCAAACCGGCGCGAACGCGTCCCCTCCCGCCGGCTTAACCTGGATGTAATAGGCTGTCGAATCGAACCGGAAACCCGTATGATGCCGAGTTCTTAAGATTTGCCATGTCGCCGACGCTCATTCGTCGACAACGGAGCGAGAGTTAATCGGATATGACGACGAAGTGTGTTGATGATTTCCGCCTGAAACTGGGTGCGCGCGAGTTGGTGCCGATCATGATCGGCGGCATGGGGGTGGACATCTCCACCACCGACTTGGCGCTGGTTGCCGCCCGCCTGGGCGGCATCGGCCACATCTCGGACGCCATGCTGCCCACCGTCGCAGACCGGCGCTACAACACGAAATTCGTCAAGCAAAACTAAAGAAGTATAAATATAACGTTGAAAATACAGACAAATCAGAAATAAAATTCGACCTGGGCGAGATCGACGAGGCGACCCGGCTCCACGTCGGCAAGGCCATGGAAAGCAAGCGCGGTGAAGGCATGATCTTCATCAACTGCATGGAAAAGCTGACCATGAACGCCCCCAAGGAGACGCTCAAGGTGCGCCTGAACGCCGCCCTCGACGCCGGCATCGACGGCATCACCCTGGCGGCCGGCCTGCACCTGGGCTCGCTGGCCCTCATGGAGGAGCACCCGCGCTTCCGCGACGCCAAGATCGGCATCATCGTTTCCTCCCTGCGCGCGCTGCAGTTGTTCCTGCGCAAGAACGCCCGCACCGGCCGCCTGCCCGACTACGTCGTCGTCGAGGGTCCGCTCGCCGGCGGCCACCTCGGTTTCGGCCTGGACGACTGGAACAAGCACGACCTCGCCACCATCAACGCCGAGATTCTCGCCTGGCTGCGTGCCGAGCAACTGGACATTCCGATCATCTCGGCCGGCGGCATCTTCACCGGTAGCGACGCGACCCGTTTCCTGGAGCAGGGCTCGGGCGCCGTCCAAGTCGCCACCCGCTTCACCGTCACCGACGAATGCGGGCTGCCCGACGAGGTAAAGCAGGAATACTTCAAGGCCAACGAGGAAGACATCGAGGTCAACGGCATCTCGCCGACCGGCTACCCGATGCGCATGCTCAGGGGCAGCCCCGGGATCGGCGCCACGACCCGGCCGAATTGCGAGGCCTACGGCTACATCCTCGACAGCAATGGCCACTGCGCTTATATCGACGCCTACAACCGCGAGGTCGCGGCACACCCGAACGAGAAGAAGGTCAGGATCTACGACAAGACCTGCCTGTGCACGCACATGCGCAACTTCGACATCTGGACCTGCGGCCATTACGCCTATCGGCTGAAGGACACCTCGCGCCAGGACGCCGAGGGCAATTTCCAACTCCTGAGCGCGGAACACGTGTTCCGGGACTACCAGTTCAGCAAGGACGGCAAGATCCTCCTGCCCTGAACACGGCATGCGGCCCGGATACGACTGGGACCTGTTCTGCGCCGTCGTCGACAACTACGGCGACATCGGCATCACCTGGCGCTTGGCGCGCCAATTGGCCTCGGAGCATCGCCTCCGCGTCCGCCTCTGGGTCGACGACCTGGCCGCTTTCCGGTGCCTGCGCCCGGAGATCGATCCGGACCTGGACGAGCAGGCCTGCCAGGGCGTCACGGTCCGGCATTGGCGCGCGCCGTTCCCCGCTGCCGAACCTGCCGACGTCGTGGTCGAGGCCTTGGCCTGCCATCTCCCCGAGTCCTACGAGTCGGCGATGGCGGAACGGCCGGTCAAACCGGTCTGGCTTAACCTCGAATACCTGAGCGCCGAGGACTGGGTACCGGGCTGCCACGCCCTCGCTTCGCCCCATCCGCGCCTGCCCTTGACCAAGTATTTCTTCCTGCCCGGCTACGTGCCGGGTACCGGGGGCGTGCTCAAGGAGTCCTGGTTGGTGGCGGCACGGGACGACCTGCGTGCCGACCCGGCCGCACAGGCCGCGTTCTGGCGCCGCTTGGCGGTGCCGGAGGCCGAGGAATCGCGGATTTCCCTGTTCAGCTACGAAAACACGGCCATCCAGGGCCTGTTCGAGACCTGGGCGGACGGCCCCGAGCGGGTCCGCTGCCTGGTTCCCGAGGGCCGCCCGCTGGCCGACGTGGCGGGCTTCTTCGGGCGGCCCGCCGTGGCAGCCGGCGAGCAACTGGTACGCGGCAACCTGGCCGTACAGGTGTTGCCGATGCTGTCCCAGGACGACTACGACCGCCTGCTCTGGCTGTGCGACTGCAATTTCGTGCGCGGCGAGGATTCCCTGGTCCGCGCCATGTGGGCGGGCAAACCCCTGGTCTGGCAGGCCTATCGCCAGGAAGACCAGGCCCATTGGCCGAAGATCCATGCCCTCCTCGACCTGCTCTGCGGCGACCTGGACCCCGGCGACGCGGATGCCCTGCGGGCCCTGTGGAGCGCTTGGAACGACATGGCCGGAGCCGGTCCGGCCTGGCCCGAGTTCTGGCACCGGCGCCCGGCCTGGCTGGCCAGGCTGGACCGCTGGCAGGCCCAGTTGGACGGGGTCGGCGACCTGGCCACCAATTTGGTGAAATTCTGTAATGAAAAATCCAAATAAAAAGTTATAATTATCAGCTTTTTACGACCCCAATTTTCTCAGAGCAGATCATGAAAATCGCACAGGAACTCCGCGTCGGCAACGTCGTCTTGGTGGGCAAGGACCCGCTGGTGGTGCAAAAGGCCGAATTCTCCAAGTCGGGCCGCAATGCCTCCGTCGTCAAGATGAAGTTCAAGAACCTGCTGACCGGTTCCGGTTCCGAGACCGTCTACAAGGCCGACGACAAGTTCGAGCTGGTGGTGCTGGACAAGAAGGAATGCCACTACTCCTACTTCGCCGACCCCATGTACGTGTTCATGGATGCCGAATACAACCAGTACGAAGTCGAAGCCGACAACCTGGGCGACATGCTCAAGTACCTGGAAGACGGCATGGAATGCGAAGTGGTCTTCTACGACGGCAAGGCCATCTCGGTCAACATGCCCTCCTCCGTGGTGCGCGAAGTGGAATACACCGAACCCGCCGTCAAGGGCGACACCTCCGGCAAGGTCATGAAGCCGGCCCGCATCAAGCCCACCGGCGTGGAAATCTCGGTGCCCGCCTTCGTCGAAATCGGTGACAAGATCGAAATCGACACCGCCACCGGCGAATACCGCAACCGCGTCAAGTAAACGCCGCGGGACGCCGACAGGAAGCCGCCCACGGGCGGCTTTTTTGTCGTCCGGCCAGGTTGCGAATTTCACGATTTCGCCACACCCCACTGGCATCCTGAGTTCAGGTTTGTAGAATGGAAACCTGATCGGTCGGTATGCAAATACCAACAATCGCTGCCATTCGTCCGGCAGTGCAAAAAGCGCCCGGCCGCTAGAATCCAACCATTCCGCCACGAGCATTACGGCATTCACGTATCCATCCAGAAGGAGAATAAGATGCGCGCAGCTATCCATGTCCTCAGTTCCCTGAGCATCGCCCTCGCCGCTGCCGGTGTGGCCAGTGCCGACGTTTCCGGCCCGTACTACAACCCCGCCAACGAAGCCAGCAGCACCGGCACCACGACCGGCAAGGACCTGTACAAGACCATCGGTTGCCCGGGCCGTGCCCTGCTCGATCCGGCCTGCCAGGGCGACGCCCCGAAGCCCGCTCCGGCCCCGGCGCCGGCGCCCGCGCCGGCCAAGACCAGCAGCGACATGCCCAACGCCAAGCCCGGCGAGTGCTACGCCAAGATCATCAAGGATCCCGTCTACCGTACCGAAAAGGTCCAGAAACTGGTCAAGGAAGCGGGCGAGCGGATCGAAATCCTGCCGCCGGTCTACAAGGCCGTGAAGGTCCACGTCCAGAGCGAGGAGATCCAGGAAGTCGTCCCCGCCGCCTACGAGACGGTCAAGGAACGCGTCCTGGTCAAGGAAGCCAGCACCCGGATCGAGGATGTCCCGGCAGTCTACGAGACGGTCGAAGAACGTGTAGTGGCCAAACCGGCCAGCAAGAAGTCCATCGAGGTGCCGGCGGTCTACGAGACGGTGACGGAACGCAAGCTGGTGCGCGACGCCTATACGACGTGGAAGCCGGGTACGGCCACCAATGTCCAGATGGTCGATGCCAAGACCGGCGAGATCTTCTGCCTGGTCGAGGTGCCGGCCGAATACCAGACCGTCACCCACGAGGTGCTGAAGACCCCGGCGACCGTGCGCTATGAGGATATCCCGGCCGAGTACACGACGATCAAGAAGACCGTCCTGAAGAACCCGGCCACGACCCGCACCGTCGAGGTTCCGGCCGAATACGCCGAGCGCGAGGTCACCAAGCTGGTCACGCCGGCGACCACGACGACCAAGGTGGTGCCCGTCGACTACATGCGTGAGGTCATGACCATGGTGACGCCGGCGACCGAAAAGCGGGTCCCCGTTCCCGCCGAATACGCCGCCGTCGACCAGCAGGTCCTGGTCAGCCCGGCCCAGGAGTACTGGGAACAGATCGTCTGTGAAGTCAACGCCACGCCGGCCAAGATCGCCGAAATCCAGAAGGCACTCCAGGCGGCCGGCTACAACACCGGCGGCACCAGCGGGCAGTTGGATAGCGCGACCCTGAACGCCGTTACCGCCTACCAACGTGCCAACGGCCTGCGCGCCGACGGTTACGTCACCGTGGAGACGGTCCGCGCCCTGGGTCTGAGCGAGAAGTAAGCCAACCCCACGCCCCCGGGCGTGCCGCGGTCGAAGAGTGCGTCGCAACCCGACGCACTCTTTTTTGCCCGTGGCCATCTGTGGTATGCATACACCACTCGCGACGGCCATTTGTGCCGATGACCGGGCCGGCTATCGCATTACAATAGGGGCGTAATTTAAAATATCTGAATATTCGATTTCTTTCTAAGGAGAAAATGATGCGTGTCGCCCTGTTTGCCCTGAGCTCGCTCTGCGCCGGTCTGTTTGTGGCCGCCAGTGCCCAAGCCGAGACCTACTACGACCCCAGCAACGTCGGCAGCCCGACCGGCGTGACCGTCGGTAGCGAGCTGTACCGCACCATCGGTTGCCCGGGCAAGGCCCTGCTCGATCCCAGCTGCAAGGAAGAGCAAAAGCCCGCCCCGGTCGTCGTGGTCGAACCCGCCCCGGCCCCGGCTCCCGCCCCGGCGCCGGTCGTCGTGGTCGAACCCGCCCCGGCCCCGGCTCCCGCCCCCGTCCAGGCCAGCGCCCCGGAATATGTGAATCCGTTCGCCTTCTGCTTCATCAAGCACTGAGCCTGAAGCGGGTTTGCCATCTGCCGAGCGGATGGCGGATTTGCCGACAAAATGCGCCCATCCGGGCGCATTTTGTTATCTGCTTGCCGGCACGCGGCCACATGAATAGCATTCCGGCATGCGTAACCAAACTGTAGTAGACCTTCGCATCGACGCCGACTGGGTCATCCCCGTGGAACCGGCCGGCAAGGTGTTCGCCCAGCACAGCGTGATCGTCGGCGAGGGCCGCATCCAAGACATCCTGCCGAGTCACGAAGCGGATGTCCGTTACCTGTTCCGCGAGCGCCTGCGCCTGCCGGGCCATGTCTTGATGCCCGGCCTGGTCAACCTCCATACCCACGCCGCCATGACGCTGCTGCGCGGGTTCGCCGACGATCTGCCCCTGATGACCTGGCTCAACGACCACATCTGGCCCGCTGAAGGGCGCTGGATGTCGCACGGCTTCGTCATGGATGGCAGCCGGCTGGCCTGCGTGGAGATGCTCAAGGGCGGCGTCACCTGCTTCAACGACATGTATTTCTTCCCGGACGCCACCATCGAGGCCGCCCTGGAAGCGAAGATGCGGGTCGCCGCGGGCATCATCGTGATCGACTTCCCCTCCGCCTGGGCCGCCGATCCGGATGGCTACCTGCTCAAGGGCATGGAGGTGCGCGACGCCTACCGGCACCAACCGCTGGTATCTTTCTGCCTGGCACCCCACGCGCCTTACTCGTGTGCCGACAAGACCCTGGAGAAGGTGCAGACCTACGCGGCGCAGCTGGACCTGCCCATCCACATGCACGTCCACGAAACCCACGACGAGATCCACAAGAGCCTGGAAACGCACAAGGTCCGGCCGCTCGAGCGCTTGCATGGTCTGGGTTTGCTCGGACCGCAGTTCGTGGCTGTCCACGCCGTCCACCTGACCAACGAGGAAATCGTCCTCCTGGCGGAACAGGGCTGCCACGTCGCCCACTGCCCGACCTCCAACCTGAAGCTGGCCAACGGAGTGGCCCCGAAGGCGCGCCTGCTCGATGCCGGCGTCAACGTCGGCGTCGGCACCGATGGTGCCGCCAGCAACAACCGCCTCGACGTCTTCGAGGAGACCAGGCTGGCGGCCCTGCTGGCCAAGGGCGTGTCCGGACGCGCCGACGCCGTGCCTGCGCCCGCCGCGCTGGCCATGGCAACCCTGAACGGTGCCCGAGCGCTTGGCCTGGACAGCGAAATCGGCTCCCTGGTACCGGGCAAGCAGGCCGACATCGTCGCCGTCGACCTGTCAGGCGCGGCCATGCAGCCGTGCTACGACCCCATCTCCCAGCTCGTCTATTGCGCCGGTCGGGAGCAGGTCCGTCACGTCTGGGTGGCCGGCGAGATGGTGGTCAAGGACGGTCGCTGCCTGTCCCTCGACGAGGCCCACCTGGTCCGCCACGCGCACCAGTGGCGCGAGCGGATCGCGGCGGGCTGACCGCTTCCATCCGCCACTGCCCGGGCGCCAGGCCGGCCAGGTCCCAGCCGGCGAGTTGCCAGCGGATCAGGCGCAAAGTCGGCAGGCCGACGTTTGCGGTCATGCGCCTGACCTGGCGGTTCTTGCCTTCCCGGATGGTGAGTTCCAGCCAGGACGTCGGAATCGTCTTCCGGAAGCGTACCGGCGGCTCGCGCGGCCACAGGCCTGCCGGTGCCGGAATCGGCCGCACCTTGGCCGGAAGCGTGAGGTAGTCGCCCAGATCGACGCCAGCCCGCAATGCCGCCAGCGCCGCCTCATCCGGCTCGCCTTCCACCTGGACCCAGTAGGTCTTGTCCTTGCCGAAACGCGGGTGGGCCAGGCGATGCTGGAGTGCACCGTCGTCGGTTAGAATAAGCAGGCCTTCGCTGTCCGCGTCCAGTCGGCCGGCGGCATAGAACCCCGGTATGTCGATGTACCCCTTCAACCCCGGGTGGCCGTCTTCGTCGGTGAACTGGCTCAGCACGCCGTAGGGCTTGTTGAACAGGATGATGCGACTCATTTCTTGTCTCTACCAGGAGCTATCGTGACCACTCGAATCCAGGTCCCCGCCCAAGGCGAAAAGATCACCGTCAATGCCGACTTCTCGCTGAACGTGCCGAATCGGCCCATTATCCCCTTCATCGAGGGTGACGGTACCGGCGTCGACATCACGCCAGTCATGCGCCAAGTGCTTGATGCCGCCGTGGCGAAGGCATACGGCGGCC